>JAJCXZ010000078.1 GCA_029263175.1 Acidimicrobiales bacterium
GCCGGTAGCCGGGAGCGACGCTGCGGATGCCGCATGGGTCCCCGTCGACTCAATCGAAAGCGTGCGCCTCGTACCAGGTCTGTTGGAGTTCCTTCGCCGGCACGACGTCGTGAACGACTGAGCGCTAGCGGCCCTTCCAAACAGGTGGCCGCTTCTCGATGAACGCCAGCGGCCCCTCAGCGGCGTCCTCGGTACTGGCGATCATGCTGAAGGCCCTGCCGGCGGCGCGCATTCCCTCGGTGTCGGTTTGGTTCGGGGCATCGAGGACGAGCTGGCGACTGGCGCGAACGGCGAGCGGCGCGTTCGCAATGATGCGCCGCGCCAGTTCCATGGCGCAGTCGACGACCGAACCCGGCTCACAGAGATCGTTGATCATTCCGAGCTCGTGCGCTCGTTCAGCGTCGATCGTGTCGCCCGTGAGAGCGAGCTCCATGGCGATGGCCGGGGGCAGCACGCGGGGCAGCCTCACGAGACCTCCGGCAGCAGCCACCAGCGATCGCTTCACTTCAGGGATACCGAACTTCGATCCTCTCGTTGCCACGCGAAGGTCACAGGCGAGCGCGATCTCGGTGCCTCCGGCGACCGCGTGGCCATCAACGGCAGCGATCAACGGCTTGACGCGTTCACGTTCGACGATGCCGCCGAAACCGCCACGTTCGGTCCAGAGTGCATCGGCGTTGCCGGCCGCGATCTCTTTCAGATCAGCGCCTGCGCTGAACACCGGGCCACGGTGACTCAGAATGGCAACCCACAAGTCGTCATCTGTTTCGAAACGATCAATGGCCGACTCGATGGCCTGCGCCATCTCCTGGTTGATCGCGTTGCGCGCCTCGACACGATCCAGGCGAATGACGGCGACCCGCCCTTCGACCTGGAAGTCGATCACTCTTCTTCGCTGTCCGCGACCTCGACGACCGGGGGCTCAGTGGCTGCGGCGGCGGGAACCTCTGCTACTGGTGCGGGCGCGGCTTCAGCTGCTGGCGCGACCGCAGCTGCTGGCGCGGTTTCTGCTACCGGCGCGGCAGGAGGTGCCGGCGGCGGGGGAGGGGTTCGACGACCACGGCCTCGGCCCTTCGGCGCAGGCGGCTCGATACCGAAGAGCGTGGCGATCTCCGGCGTGCGGGATGCAAGCTTCTTCACGGCAGTGAGGAGTTCGGCCGTCGGCTTGGCGGGAACGCCCTCGGCGACGACTTGTGCTCGCACTGGCGAGAACGCCACGGCGTCGAGCACGGTGGCCCAACGGTCAGAGGTGACCTCGGCGGTGAGTGACGCTGAGGCGGCCTCTGCGAGCTTTGCAGCCATGTCGACCGGCAGCGGTGCACCGGCCTTCGGCGGACGCGAGCTGAGGCGCAGCGCCCGAACGGTGCGACCGTCGGCGATGGTGCCGGCGAGTTCGTCGAGCCACTTGCGGTGCTCGCTTTCGGCGCGAGCGGTGAGACCGGCGCGGACCTGATCGGCCAGGGCCCGTGACTCTTCGTCACGAGCGGCATTTTCCGCCGCGGCGACGACACTGCGGATGTCGCGCAGATCGATCTCGGCCATACCGGCGACGGCTGCCTCGGCACGGTCTCGCCACTCTGCTGCCTTCAAGGTCGGGGCCATCCTCTCGGCGAGCGAAACGAGGGGCTGCACCTTGATCTTCGGCATGCCTTCTGCGGCAGCCTTGTCGTTCATGCGTTCGACGGCCTGACGTACGCCAGGAACGCCGCCACGCAACACTTCGTCGGCCAGCTGCTGCTGGGCCTGCGGAAGCGCCTTCAGCGCTGCCTGACGGTGGGTGCGGCCCGGGCGTAGGCGCGGGGCCTTGGGACGCGCCGGCGGCTTGGCGCGCTCGCGGCGCTCAGGTCGGTTGCCGCTCTTGTTGCGCTCACCGCGGTTGCGATCACCACGGCCACCGCGGTCGCCGTCGCGACCACCACGGCCGCCATCACGACCACGACCGCCGCCGCTACCGCGACGACGTCCACGATCGTCTCCATCACGGCCACGGCCACCACCACGCCCGGCCAGCACCTGGGTGACCAACGGCTCGTCGCGACCTGAGCCAAGCAGCTCGATGACCTCGGGCTCCTTGCGGGTGCCCTTGGGCGCAAAGACGGTCGTCACCACGAGACCGTCGAGATCGGCTTCGGCCTCCACCTTCACCACGTCGCCTACGCCGACACCGTCGGGAAGGAGGGCGCCGTCCAGCTGACCCTTCGGTTGCTTTGCACCAGCAGCGCGCCACGTGAAAGTGCCGTCGCCAAGCGATGAGGTGAGTTCGATGTCGAGCCTGTGTGCCACGGCCCAAAACGGTATCGCCCGCAGCCTCATAGAGCGACCCGGAACGCAGGGTTCTACGAAGAGAGGTCGGACGGGTCGGTATTGGAACCACACACAATGACACCCAACGCAGATTCTGATGAGGGCACGAACGCTCCGCTGGTGAGGGCAGCCAGCGCCGTAGCTCCTCCGGTTTCGGCCGCCACGCCGACCTCGTCCCACAACAACTGACGAGCTTCCATGATTGCGTCATCGCCCACGAGGACTGACTCCACTCGACCCTCGAGCACACGAAAGGCCAGGTCACCGATAGTGCGCGCCCCCAAAGAGTCGGCCGCGACCCCGCCGACATCGACGAGTGTTCGTTGCCCGGAATCGAGGGCGGCGCGAAGACACTGACTGGATTCGGGTTCGACACAAATGATCCGGACGTCGGCTGGGACTGAAAGCGCCAGCCCCGCCGCGAGGCCGCCGCCGCCCACCGCGACGATCACGGTGTCGAGCGCCGGTGCCTGTTCGGTGAGCTCCACGCCCACGGTTGCCTGTCCCGCAAGGGTCAATGTCGCGTCGAACGGATGGATGCTGAAGGCACCGGTCTCCGATTGCCGGAGGTCGCACGCGCGCTGTGCATCGTCGTAGACCCCATCGATGACATGAACGGTGGCACCCCGCTGGCGAATTCGCTCGATCTTGACGGGCGCAGAGATCGCAGGCACAAAGATCTCTGCCGGTACACCAAGTGCCCGAGCGACATGGGCGACCGCAATACCGTGGTTGCCGCCCGAGGCGGCGATCAAACCAGCAGCGGGGAGGGGAGTGGCAAGAGCGCTGTTGAAGCTTCCGCGAGCCTTGAATGACCCTGCGTGTTGGAGTGACTCGAGCTTCAACACAAGGTCGACGGACGGCTCGGTTCTGAATGCTCCGGCCCCCGGGGCGATCGTCGGGGTTCGACGAACGTGCCCCTTCAAGCGCTCAACTGCCGCCGCAATGTCGTCCGCTGTTGGGAGTTCAAGCATGGAACACACTGTCACGCGACGCGGTGGAGCCAGATCGGCTCGCTCACACCCTTGACCCGCGCCGGGCCGACGACGCGTGTTTCTTGACAGTTCTCGCCCCCCTCGAGGGCGCTGACGACGGCTTCGGAGGCGAGCAACTCGCCCGGGCCGGCGAGGTCACACACTCGAGCCGCGATGTTCACCGTGGAGCCGACGAGATCGTCGCCTCGCACCAGCGCCTCGCCGTGATGGAGGCCCATCCGAACAGCGAGCGGGAAATCTCCTGCTGCTTTCGCCGACTCGATTGTGTCGCGCAGGTTCCGGGCCAGCCGGACCGCATCCACCGACCCGGCGAACCAGATCATGAGTCCGTCGCCGATTTCCTTCACGACCCGCGCCCCAGCATCCCCTGTGAGCACTGCGTCGACGAGCCGTCGCTGCCGTTCCAGAACGTCCAGCGCAGCTTCATCGCCGCAGCAGTCGTTGTACTCGGTGAAACCGACCAGATCCGTGAAGAGCACCGAACCAAGCACCGCTGTGGCAGTCATTGGGCAGAGACCGTGACCCGACCGGACCCGGAGCGGGCCACGACCATGCAGTCGGTGCCGACCGGTCGATCCTCGCTCCGTTCGTTCGAAGACGTTTGATGGACGCGCACCCCGGGAGGAAACGCGACGTCTATTCGTCCGGAGACTGTCTCTGCTTCGACATCGGCGGCGCGTGAGACACCGATGGTGATTCGGCCCGAGACGCTGTGCACCGTGGCCGGGCCGTCGATTTCGGCGACGTCGACCCGCCCGCTGTCCGACGAGATGTCTGCGCGCCCACAATGCCCGACTTCCACTCGTGCCGTCATCGAGTGCGCTCGGCATTCGGCGTCGACAGTGCCGATCTCGATCCGTCCCGATTGGGTGCGCACATCGGCCGAGCGGGCATGGGCCAACTCGACACGCCCGGAGGCGCTCACAACCGCCACGTGGCCCAACTGACCTCGGATCCGAATTCGCCCCGAGGCCGAGCCGACAACGACGTTGACACCCTCGGGCACTACGACATCAGCGTTTCTCGAGCCGGTGTCGATGGTGACGACATCGTTCAGTCGGGTGATCTCCGCACTCCCCGAAACGGACACAGACGAGCGGGGCTCGGCGTCAACTCGGAGCCGCCCGCTGGTTGACGCGATCCGTACCGTCGTGGGAGGAGTGTCGGGCATGACCCGACAGTACGGCCGGCCCGAAAGCCCGACAAGACATTGTGGGGTTCCCGAGGTGTCGCATCCGTCACGTCCTGCGGCCGGGTTAGAGCTTCGACCCAGCTGCGGCGCGCATATGCGGCAGTTCGTCGTGGAACCGCTCGACCTCAGCAACGGTTCGGAGCCATTCGTAGAACAAGCCCTTCGCGTCGACGAGCACCGCGCCAGCTGAGCGAAGCCTTTCCAACCCGAGTTCGTTCCCCGGGGCCGGCGAACCCACTGCATCAACAACGACGATGACGCGATAGCCGAGTGACATCAGCCCGAGAGCCGAGTGCAACACGCAGACGTCGGTCTCGAGCCCCACGAGTACTGCGGTCGTTCGCTCCCCGGCGACTGCAGCGAACGATGCCATCGTCTCCGGCTGATCGGTGAGTCCGAAGACGCGCTTGTCGACAAGATCGATGTCAGCGCGAAGAGCTTCCACGACTGCGGCCGCCGTCGCCATGCTGTCCGCCTCTTCGGCCGTCGCCGCGATGGGAACGCACTTCCAGCGAGCGACCTCGATGAGCCAAACAACGTTGTTGAGCAGGGCCGATGCGGTCTCCGGCGCCAGTTTTTCGAGAAACGCATCCTGCACGTCGATCACGACCAAGATCGAGTCATGCGGGTCAACGAGGCGGAAATGGAGGTCGCCTGAAGGCATACCGCAAACCTAACTCGCAGCCAGGGGAGCGACTAGCGTCGGGCCGTGGCCACTCCTCGCGTCGATCAGATCAACGTCGTCGTCGCTGACCTGGCCTCGGCCACATCGTTCCTCGAAGGGCTGGGTGTCGAGATGCCGGCGACGTCTCCCGACTGGCTGGAGCATCACCGCGGCGTTCCCTCTACCACCTCGCTCCATGGGGCCCACGGACTGACCGAGCCCGCCTTCGGAATCGATCTCGACAGCGCGGTTTTTGCGCACGAATGGGGCGGAATCTCACCACTGTTCACCGGGGTTGTACTGAACCTCCGAGTGAGGGAGCGATCCGAGGTCGACCGGCTCCACGACCGCGCCCCAGAGTTGGGTGGTCAGTCACTCAAGGCCCCGTACGACGCGTTCTGGGGGGCCCGCTACGCGGTCGTGACGGCACCCGGGCCGATGGTCGTAGGACTGATGAGCGAGCCGGACACCGGCATGCGGTCCGCTCCGCCCGATCCCGCTGGGTTGTGAGGGCCTGTTGTCGAGCGGCCCCATCACCTACCGCTGGCGCGGCGAGTTCTCGAACCGAGAGATCAACCGGCTCCACGGCGCCGCATTCGGCACGCGTGTCTTCGACGAGTCCGAGTGGGATTGGCAACAGCAGGTTGCCGGGCACAGCCTTGGCTGGGTGACCGCGCGCCAATCCGGCGCGCTGGTGGGTTTCGTCAACGTGATCTGGGACGGTTTCGTGCACGCCTGGATTCAGGACGTGATGGTTTCACCCGGCGAGCAGCGATCGGGGATCGGGGTACGCCTTGTCCACGCGGCACGCGACGCGGCGAAGGACGCTGGATGCGAGTGGTTGCACGTCGACTTCGACGACGAGCACAGGGCCTTTTACATCGACGCCTGCGGCTTCAAGCCGACGGGCGCAGGGCTGATGGATCTGAGCTGACGGGGGGAGTGCCAACCCGACTCAGTGCACTCGGCGGGAAGCCCAATCCCCGAGAAGATCGAGATATCCCGACACGAAGTCCCCTGTCGCGTCCTTGATCCGGTGATTGCCAGTAGGAAAGACCACGACGGCGGCGTCGCCGTTCCCTGACTGCTGAAGCGCCCGGCTGCACTCCTCGGCGCTCTGCCACGCCGGAACCAGCACGTCCAACGCACCAAAGATGGCCAGGAACGATGAACGGATCTGGGCGAGTGCAGCGACGGGGTCGTAGGCCTCGCGGATGAACAATCGCATCAGCCGCCAGTCGCCCTCGTCGAGTGCCTGCCCGCCGTAGTAGGGATGCTCGCTCGCGCCCTCGATGAGTTCGGGGTCGAGCATTTCGTAGTCGAGGTCAGCCTCCGCGGCCTGGTGCACGGCGCGAATGAACGTCAACGCCGCTTCGATCGCCGCCTCGGACTGGCCTTCGGAGCGCATCGTGTGTTCACAGCCATAGAGGTCCTGCTCCCGCACACCGATCGATGGCCCGGAGTTGGCGATCACGAACGCGAGCTCCGGTAGCCGGCTGCCGAGAATCTGGGCGAGCCACCCGCCCTGGCTCTGACCCCAGACGCCGACCCGTGTCCCATCAACCGCGACGTGCGCCCTCAGGCGTTGGACGGCCGCCGACGCCTGGTCGGCCCGGCCCTCGAGCCCGTAGTCCCGCCAATCGCCGGAAGAAGCGCCACAGCCCGGCTTGTCGAAACTGAAAGTCGCAAGGCGGCGGTCGAGAAACGCCTGCCGTATCGGTTCGAAGTAGCCATCGCAGTCGCGATCAGCGGGGCCCGAACCCTGCATCATCAGAACCGCCGGATGCGGCCCGGGGCCCGCCGGGAGGGTCAGGGTGCCGGCCAGCGTCAGACCATCCCACTCGAACACAAGCGCAAGGGCGGCAGGAGCGGACATCGTGGGACGACCATAGCCACTTCTCAGTATCCCGGGAAAAGGCCGGAAATCGTCGTTATGTAAAGTTCTAGCAGTAACCGGGACATCGGTCCCGAAATTGACCGACAATGGCTATGTGACCACCGACGTCTGCATCGCCATCTGCACGAAGAACCGCGCAGAGTCGGTCCGAGTCGCTGTCGAATCCGCTTTGGCCAACAGCGGTGCGCAGGTGATTCTGGTCGACCAGAACTCCGACGACCGCGTGGTCGAGGCTCTTTCCGGGCTCGGGGACCGAGATCGTCTGCTCCATCTCCGCGCCACGAGCGTCGGGGCAGGCAAAGCCCGGAACCTCGCGATCGCCAGCACCGATGCCGAGATCATCTGTTTCACCGACGACGACTGCGAGCTCACATCGGACTGGGCGCAGCGGCTCACCGACGAGATGAAGGCCGATCAGACACTCGGGCTCGCGTTCTGCGCGGTCAACGAAGCCCCATCACCAAACAGCGTGGGCTACGCACCCATGCACAAGATTCCCCGCAGGGCGATCCTGACCGGAATCTCCTCAACCCTCGAGCCCGAGATGCTCGGAATCGGTGCGGGAATGGCGATCCGACGCGAGGCGGTCGTCGCCATCGGCGGATTCGATCCCGAGATGGGCCCGGGGTCACTTTTTCCATCAGCGGACGATCGCGAAGTCGCCCTCCGCCTACTGATGAACGGCTGGGCCATTGCCGATCTGCCGGGCTTGGATGTCGTCCACCATGGCCACCGCGCCGCCGGTCCAGAGCTTCGCGCCCTCACCAAGCGCGACTTCATCGCCCTCGGTGCAATGATGGCCAAGGTTGCGCGCTCGGAAACCCCGGGCCGACTCCCCCACACCGTGCGATTCATGCGACGTATGGTTGCAGACGCTGTGAAGGACAGCCGCAAGGAGCGACGTCTGAGCGGATTCGGAAAGCCGTTGTGGGCAGCGGTCGGCCTCGCTCGAGGGCTCCGCCACCCGATCGATCCCGAACGACTCATCTATACCAGCCACCCGGAGAACCCCCTATGACCAGCATCGGCGAACGCCTCAACCTCGCAATCGTTCCCCGCCAGCGGTGGAGCCTGTCGGTCGACTCGCTCGACGCCACCCTCGACCAGACCCCCGACGGCACCGCACTCGTGTACGTGGACGGAGGCTCGCCGCCAGATATCGCAGCGGAGCTCCACGCCCGCGTCGAGTCGTACGGCGGCCGGTACATACGGGTCGACTGTGTGTTGACCCCGAACGAGGCGCGCAACCTCGCAATCGCCGAGTGTGACCGTGAGTACGTCATCATTCACGACAACGATGTGTTTCCTCGGGACAACTGGGCCGAGAAGCTCGTCCAGTGCGCCGATGACACCGGCGCCGCGATGGTGGCGCCGACCGTGCTCCACGGCCCGTCAACCAAGACGGACGAGATTCACATCGCCGGGGGCGAGATTCACATCACCGAAGACCGCGTGATGGATCGCAACAACCGTCACTACAGCCACACCAAGATGGCTGACCTCCCCGAGAAGCTCGAGCGTCAACCGACCAGCCAGATCGAGTTTCACTCCTGCCTCATCCGCAACGAACTACTCCAGCAGATCGCTCCGCTCGACGAGGGAATCCGTTCGATGGCGGACCACGAAGATGTCACCATGGCGATCGAGGCCCTCGGCGGCTCGCTGTACCACGAACCTGCGGCGATTGTGGTCTACGTCCTGATGGCAGTGGTCGAGAAGCGTGAGTGGGGATACTGGCAACTGCGCTGGAGCAATGAGTGGAACTCGCAGTCCTTTGACACGTTTTGCACCAAGTGGGACATCAGGCGCGACAAGGGTTGGCCGGAATGGGCCGAGCTCTGGGCGACTCGCGAACGCACCTGGTGGTACCACCGTCAGAACGTGGCCATGACCTGGCTCGGCAAGGGCCTGCGCTTCTCCGGCCGCTGGAAGATCACCTCCAAGCCGGTATCTGCGCTCGAGGAGCTCGTCGTGCGCCAGGGTCGAGCCGAGCGGAAGCGCCGCATCGCAGTACTCGGCCACGCCTGAGCTGCCTCGTGACCGACCGCCGGCGTCTCGCCGTTCGCCTGACCGCCGACGCTCTGCGCCATGTTCGCGCCGGACACCCGTGGGTGTACGACGGATCGATCAAGTCCGTGTCCCATGAGGGCGAAGCGGGCGATCTCGCCGTCATCTTCGACGACAAGCGGGACTTCGCCGCGATCGGTCTGTGGGACCCCCACTCCCCCATTCGCATCCGGATTCTTCACAACGGCAAGCCCACTCAGGTCAACGCCGAATTCTGGCGCACCAAGTTGGAGCTGGCGCTGGCCCATCGCCGACCCTTGCTCGACGACCGTGACACCACCGGTATTCGCCTCGTCAACGGTGAGAACGATCAGCTGCCGGGCCTGATCGTCGACCAGTACGCCGACGTAGTGGTGATCAAGCTCTACTCGTCGGCGTGGGCGACGCATCTGGACGCCATCACCGCCGCCCTCCGGGACCTTCTCCATCCCACCACGATCCTGTTGCGCCTGGCCCGCGACACTGCTCGCCACATCGCAACCCCACTCAGCGACGGACACATCCTCCACGGTCCACCGGCACCCGAGCTGGTTTGGTTCAAGGAGAACGGCCTCATCTTTGGCTGTTCCCCCGCCACCGGCCAGAAAACGGGCACCTTCCTCGACCAGCGTGACAACCGGGCACTGGTGGCCCGCCACAGCAAGGATGCGAGCGTCCTCGACGTCTTCTGCTGCAGCGGAGGATTCACAGTCCACGCGGCCGCGGCGGGCGCCCAGCTCGTGCACAGCATCGACTTGTCCTCGCACGCCATCGACGAGGTCGCCGCCAACCTCGACGCCAACCGTGCCCGGCTACGGGGAGACCTCACCGCGGAAGCGACCGTCGGCGACGCCTTCGAGGCAATGGAGGCGCTGGTGAGGGACCGTCGTCGCTTCGACGTCGTGATCATCGATCCACCATCGTTCGCGCCACGGGAGTCGGCGGTGGCCATGGCGTTGCGGGCGTACCAGCGCCTTACCGCGCTCGGCCTGCAGCTCGTCAACGACGGTGGGTTGCTCTTCCAGGCGTCGTGCTCCAGCCGAGTTGCCGCCGACGAGTTCTACGCAACGGTACATCTCCAGGCCGATCTCGCCGGAGTGACCCTGACCGAAGTGGAACGGACGGGCCATACGCTCGACCATCGGATCGGTTTCGTGCACGGCGCCTACCTGAAGGCGATCCTCGCTCGCGTCGACCGCTAGGTCAGCCCGCGTTACGGTCAACGCCGTATGAGCACGCCTGATGCCGGATCAATGTGGGAAACCCGATACGGAGGGGTCGATGGATTCCTCTACGGCACCGAGCCCAACGACTTTCTCGCCGAAAGCGTTCGTGACCTCCCGCTGGGCGACGTCCTCTGCGTGGCCGACGGTGAGGGCCGAAACGGCGTTTTCATGGCCGGACTCGGTCATCGGGTCACCTCCATCGATCTGACGAAGTCGGGAATGGACAAGGCGGCTCGGCTTGCTGCGGACCGTGGTGTCGAACTCACCACCGTTGTGGCTGACCTGGGGGTTCACGACATCGGCATCGAGTGTTGGGACACCGTCGTCTCGATCTTCGCTCACATGCCCCCGCCCGTTCGCGCCGCGCTCCACGCAAACATCGTCGCTGCCCTCCGACCTGGTGGCCGCCTGATTCTCGAGGCGTATACGCCTGACCAGGTCGGCCGCGGCACCGGCGGCCCTCCCAACCCCGAGCTCACCATGAACCTCGAAGCCCTGAACGACGAACTCAGCGGCCTCGATCTGGAGCATGCGTTGGAGACCGTTCGCCCTGTTGTCGAAGGGTCGGGTCACACCGGCGACGGCGCCGTCGTGCAGCTGATCGCCCGCAAACCCTCATAGCGGTGGCCCGGCCGGTGCCCCTGGCACAGGTAGCGTTGGGTTGATGTCCGAGGACGACCGTATCGAGCTGACCTATCGCCTTTGGAGTACCGGGGCGGCCGAGTCATTCGAGGAGTACATCGACCATCTCCGAAGCATGCTGCCGCGCCACCGCGGAGTCATGGAGCGGCGCGTTCGTCCGGTCGACGACGGCCCCGCCGCGCCAGACGCCCTGGTCGTGTTCAGTTTCCCGGATGTCACCTCGGTCGATGGCTTTCTCCGCGACCCGCTGCGCGGCGACGTTGAGGATCTCGCCGGCCGAGCGATCTCACGATCGATGATCACTGACGGACGCCATCGCCCCGCCAACGACAGCGACGCTGACGTGGTCCGGCTGCGAGAGCCAGAGTGACCGGCCCGTTCGACGAGTCGACGCCCGGCATCGAGTGCAGAGAATCAGCGATCCATGGCAAGGGAGCATTCGCCACGCTTGCCTTTTCTCCGGGTGATCATGTCGGCACCTACACCGGTGAACCCACCTTCCAGGACGGCATCCACGTCCTCTGGATCGAGACCGACGACGGCGGTTGGCGAGGCATCGACGGCACCGGAGTGCTCCGCTGGCTCAACCACAGCCGGAACCCGAACGTCGAGTTCGATGGCCCTCGCCTGCGGGCGATCGCCGCGATCAGCCCTGGCGATGAACTCACCTTTCACTACGGCGAGGAGTGGGAAGCCTTCATCGAAAAGGACGAAGAGGAGTAGCAATCAACCCCCGGCCGGTTGCCAGTGGGCGACAGGACCGGCGAGGCCTTCGGCCAGGTCCCAGCACTGACCCCGTACCAGTTGGGAGTGGACGAATGCCTTCGCTTGGGCGAACGCATCGAGCGGCGCCACTCCGCGGGCGAGCAGTGCGGTCGTGGCTGCGGCGAACGTGCAACCGGAGCCGCGGACGTGAGGCGTATCGAGTCGCTCTCCGCCGAGCCGATGCGCATTGCCGGACCGGTCGACCGCGATATCGGTGGCGTCGTCGGTCAGTGAGCCCGCGGTGACGACGACCCACTCCGCACCGAGGGCCGCCAGATCCACCGCTGCGGCCTCGATGGCCTCCACCGAATCGAGCGTGCGACCGGTGAGCAGTGATGCCTCGGCGATATTGGGCGTCAGGACCCGTGCCCGGGGGATGAGAAGAGTTCGGTACGCAGCCTCGACGTCGGCTGGCGCGAACTGGATGCCTCGACCGTCGACGAGGACCGGGTCGACGACCGGAGCCGGGAGTTGCCCATCGTCGATCAACTCGGCGATCAGCGCCACCGACTCCGCCTCGCGGACCATCCCGGTCTTCACGCCCGCCACCTCGAACTCACCGATCACCGCGGCTATCTGGGCCGCAACAAATGCGGCTTCCATCGGAAGCGCACGACTCACTGTCGAGAGTGTCTGGGCGGTCACCGCCGTGACCGCGACCGTGCCGTGAACCCCAAGCGCCGCGAAGGTTGTGAGGTCGGCTGCGAGCCCGGCACCGCCGAGCGGATCGTGAGCAGCGACGGAGAGAACGACAGTCGGTCGAGGGAGAGCCACGGATCAGATCGTGTCACACGCGATGATGAGACCATGTCCACCAAGGGCCGACATCTTCTCGCCTCGCCCGCGCTCACCGATCCCAACTTCGACCGCGCTGTCGTCTTCATGCTCGAACACGGCGACGAGGGCGCTCTCGGCGTTGTCCTCAACCGTCCGAGCGAGTTGCCCGTGGCCGGCACGATCGATGACTGGAAGGATCTCAGCCCCGAACCCTCGGTGATCTTCGTGGGCGGTCCCGTCTCGTCCTCGTCGGTGATCGCGCTTGCCACCCAACCGACCGACCAGTCCAGTCACCACTGGAATCCTGTGGCGCTCGGATTGGGAACCGTGGACCTCGACAGTGACCCGGGCGAGGTTCCCGGCATCGAGAAGGTCCGAATGTTCGCCGGCTACGCATCGTGGGCACCCGGGCAGCTCGACGCCGAGTTGCTCGATGATGCCTGGATCGTCGTCGACGCGGAAGCCGACGACATTCACGCCACCGACCCTGACGAGCTCTGGTGGCGGGTGATCGGTCGCCAACCGGGCCCGCTCAGTCGCCTCCGCTTCTACCCTCGGGACCCTTCGGACAACTAGCGCAGAAGGCGGGCCCCCGTTGCGCGCATGGTGTGGTTGTAGAACGCATCCCGATCATAAACCACGTTCTCGAGATGGCCGAATAGTTCGAGACTGATCATCCCCAGCATCTCGGCCCACGCGGCGAGACCGATGGCCGCGACAGCGGGTGGCACCGACCCGTCGGCGAACGACTCCACGGCAGCGAGCTCTGATCGAAGCGGTTCAGGGATCTCCGTGGTGTCATCGGGGGCGCCATTGATGGCGATTGCGTCGGCGAGCAACTGAAGCATCACGAGCGTTGCGCGGGTGGCCGGCACGATCGTGTCATCGGGAGCCGCGTAACCGGGAACCGGACTGCCGTAGATCAGCGCATACTCGTGCGGGTTGGCCCGTGCCCACTCTCGCACCGCACTACCGATCGCGATCCAGCGTCCTTCGAGGTCATCGCGCTCGCGGCCGGCATCGGCCTCTTCGACGCATGCTCCCACCGTGTTGTAGGCATCGATGATCAGCGCGGTGAGAAGCGCCTCGCGGCTCGGGAAGTATCGATAGATCGCCGATGATGCCATCTCGAGCTCACGCGCCACCGCTCGGAGCGACAATGAAGGGGCACCCTCCGAGGCGAGGTGTGTCCTGGCTGTGGTCTTGATCGCTTCGGTCAGCTCCGCCCGGACTCGGGCACGGATTCCGGGGGCGGCGGGTTTGCTCACTCCCTCAGCATGACGGGTCCAGTACTCGAATGCAAGAGCGGTGAACCGAAACATGAGCACTGCTCTTGACTTTGCCGCAGCAAGCCATATAGTCGAAACGAGAGCACTGCTCACGTTTCATCTCATCTCCGAAAGTCATCATGAATCCATCCCCTGAAATCCACGTCGTCGTCGGCGCCGGCGCCACCGGTTCCGCCACCGCGCTCCAACTCGCCGACGGCGGCACGACTGTCCGGGTCATCTCTCGCTCCGGCACCGGCCCGACACACCCCGACATCGAGTTGATCACAGCCGATGCGTCCGACGTCGACGCCCTCACACGCCACACAGCCGATGCCGCTGTCCTGTACAACTGCGCCAACCCTCCATACAACCGCTGGACCACTGACTGGCCGCCGCTGTCCGCTTCCCTGCTCGCGGCCGCCGAAGCCTCGGGCGCAGTTCTCGTGACGCTGAGCAACCTCTACGGCTACACCCCTCCGACCTCGCCCATGAAGCCAACCGATCCACTCGAGGCCACCAGTGTCAAGGGACGGGTCCGAGCAGACATGTGGCACGAGGCTCTGGCTGCCCACGAGGCTGGTCGGGTCCGAGTCACAGAAGCTCGGGCATCGGACTTCATCGGGCCGGGTGTGGGCGAGAGCGGGCACATGGGTGACCGTGTGGTCCCCCGACTACTGGCCGGCAAGGCGGTGTCGCTGCTCGGCACGCTCGACGTCGCCCACAGCTGGACTGCAATCGACGATGTTGCTCGCACGCTGATCATGATCGGTCGCGAACCGGCCGCATGGGGCAAGGCGTGGCACGTTCCGACCGCCGCCCCGATGAGCCAGCGCGAGATCGTTCACCGCATGTGTGATCTGGCGGGCGTCGAGCACGTCCCGGTCAGAGCGTTGCCTGCGATCGCGCTTCGACTCGCGGGTCTGTTCTCCGCCACAATCAGGGAACTGCGAGAGGTCGTCTACCAGTTCGAGCATCCCTTCGTGATCGACTCGATCGCCACGACGGAGAGCTTCGGGGTCGAGCCGACGCCGATCGACGAGACCTTGCGTGCCGCGCTTGACAGCTACTCGACGAAGTCCCAACGGACTTCCATCTGATCAAAAACCAGATCGGCCACCTCGCTCGCGCCAGACCGAGTCAGATGGACGCCGTCATCGACTCGGGCGTCGATCGTGTCGCCTTCGTCGGTGGTGATGTGCTCGACGTAGCCGTCATCGCCGCCGAAGAGGTCCCAGATGTCCACTGTGGTGACGTGCGGTCGAGCGGCGACGACCGGAGCAGCCAGGTCGTTGATCATCGCCACCCCCTCCAAGAGGTCGCCGTCTCGCATCGGGGGTTGGGTGATCCAGAAGACGTGGCGGTTCTCGCCGGCGAGCAGATCGAGAGTGAGCTCCAGCCGCGCGGTCCACTCCGCTTGCCACTCCGCCGTTCCTTCGACCAGGCGCAAACCATCAGCGGCGGCCATGTCCTGGTGATCGTTGGCGCCGATGAAGAGCACGACGACCTCCGGTGAGCGATCATCCATCACCGCGGCGAGCTCCGCGGGCCAGTTGAAATAGTCGGGCCGGGCCAAGCTCGTCGAGATCCGATCTGACACTTCCACCTCGAGCTCCCAGTCCGGATGCTCGGTGGTGATTGCCTGGCCCAGATACTCCGCTTGGCTGTCGCCGGCGACATAGACGGTGAGCGGCCGCGCGGCCGTGACCTGCCGCAACGTCGGCATGGTCGTCGTGGTGGTGGTTGTGGATGAGGTCGAACCCGGCGGCACCGTGGTCGTGGGCGCGGTCGTGGACGGGGGCAACGTCGTCGTGCTTGCGACGAGGGCCGACAGATCGTCAACCCGCTCCCCCACGTCCTCGCCGGCCCCGCGAATGTCGAGGATGAGGTCGTAGGGCCGATTGAGCGAGAGGAAGTTCGCTACCCGGTCGAGCCGTTCCGCAACGGCGAGCTGTCGATCGCGGGCGTCGCCGAGCTCCTGCCGCTGGGCGATCTCCACAATCTTCCCCGACGTCAACAGGGCGGCAAGCAACAAGCACGACAGGGCCGCGATGACCGAACTGCGAACGTCGACTCGGCGCTCCGCGAGATCGGACTCCCGAGCGGCGCGGAACTGCTCATCGGTCCAGGTCTCGCCCCGTTCCCGGGGTTTCGTTGCTCGTTCGAGCGGGTCGGAATGGTCCATGGGTCAGATCAGAACTGGAAGTAGATGAATTCGCTGATGCCTTCGGGCCCAAGGGCCACGACGAGCATGATCCATACGGCGAAGCCGATGGAGACAACGGTCGGTTGCAGGGTCGAGAACATGGCAGAGAGCTGGCGACCGAGGAGCGGTGGCACGTACTGCACGGCGATTGCACCGATGATCACCAGCGCCACGAGTGGGTTGAGGAGCTCCGGTGCCTGGGTCCAGCCAGTGAGCAGACCGGCGAACACGTCGCCGGCGGCCGAGAGCCCACCTCCTTCGATCGTGCCCGCGTAGAAGACAACCCAGCACCCACACACGAAGTGGAATGTGACCAGGCGGCCGAGCCAAAGTCTGCGCACCTCGAGCGGGCTGAAGGGCACGGGGCTGGTTGGGTCTTCGCGCCACGCGTCAACCTCCGCCCCGCTGTGAAGGCGAGCGAGCTCGCGAATGCGCACATCGGCAGCATCGAACTCGATGTCCGGTTCGCCGCGAAACTCAGAGATCAGCCGTTCGACCGCGAGCGCACCACCGTGCAGGAGACCCCACACGATGAACGTCCAGGCTGCACCGTGCCAGAGGCCTCCCAATCCCATTGTGATCATGAGGTTGCGGTAGGTCTTCGATCGCCCCTGTCTATTCCCGCCGAGCGGCACGTAGAGATAGTCGCGCAGCCAACGCGAAAGCGTGATGTGCCAGCGGCGCCAGAAGTCCTGAACCGATACGGCGGCGTACGGGCGATCGAAGTTCTGCGGGAACCGGAACCCCAGCAACAAGGCGATGCCGATCGCCATGTCGGTGTAGCCCGAGAAGTCGGCGTAGATCTGGATTGCGTATCCGTAGATGCCGGTGAGGATGTCGACGGCGCCGTACTCCCCCGGCGTGCCGAAGGCATCGTCGACGACGGCACGACCCAGGAAGTCGGCCACGACAACCTTCTTGAAGAGGCCTCGCCCGATGAGAACCACCGCTCGCCCGGTCTCCAATGAGTCGGGCACGCGGTTGGCCCGAAGCTCGGGTAGGAACTCTGTGGCGCGCACGATCGGCCCGGCCACGAGCTGGGGGAAGAAGGACAGGTAGACGGCGAAGTCGAGCAGCGGCGCCGGTGGGCAGTCCTGACGATGCACGTCGACCACATAGCTGATCGCCTGGAAGGTGAAGAAGGAGATCCCGACCGGGAGGATCACATTCAGCGCCGGGCCGGAGAGACCGAACGCCGAATCGAGACTGTCGAGGAAGAAACCGTAGTACTTGAAGAACCCCAGTACGACGAGGTCGAACAGGACTGCGCCGACCAGGACAACCTTCCTGACCTGGTCGTTTGCGGATCGGTGGATGGCGATCGCCGCGATCTCGTTGACGACGGTCATCCCGGCGAGCAGGAGCAGAAAGCGTGGATCCCAGTAGCCGTAGAAAAGGTACGACGCCGCCAATACGAAGAGCTTCCACGTGGTGGCGTGTTGTCGGACCACCCAACTCACCGGGAGCACCACGGCGAAGAACGCCGCGAAGGTGAAGGTCGGGAAGAGCATCCCGGGGCCCTAGGTCGCTGCTTGGCCGTGGCGTCCGGCGCCGTCGGCGAAGCGAGCGGCGCCGTCTCGGGTCTCGCCTGACGCGACGACGTCGAGGCCGAGTTCGGTCTCGTGCACCAGCGCTGCGGGCATGTCGAGGCTCCACTGGTCCTTCGACGAGCGGAGGTCGGATCGCATGCAGTTCTGCGGGAGCTCGGCCAGCTCGTGGGCGAGCGCGACGGCGACATCGAGTGCCGCGCCCGGCTCGGCGAGGCGGTTCACCAGACCGATGGCCAGCGCCTCATCGGCCTCCACCGCGCGCCCGGTGAGGATCATGTCGGACGCTCGCGACGCTCCGATCAACCGGGGCAAGCGGATCGTGCCGCCGTCGACGAGCGGGACGCCCCAGCGCCGGCAGTAAACGCCCAAGATCGCATCCCGCGCGGCGACACGAAGGTCACACCAGACGGCGAGCTCGAGACCACCGGCGACAGCGTGCCCTTCGATGGCGGCAATGACCGGCTTGGAGAGAGCGAGCCGCGTGGGCCCCATCGGCCCGGAGCCCGCAACCGTGATCCGGTTGCCCCTACCCGTCGAAACCGCCTTGAGGTCCGCCCCGGCGCAGAACGCGCCATTGCTTCCCGTGAGAACCGCCACCCGAAGCGTGTCGTCAGCCTCGAAATCTTCGAACGCCTCCAACAACGCGGTGGCGGTCGGCCGATCAACAGCGTTGCGGCTCTCCGGGCGATCGATCGTGACGATCCGAACCGCTCCGCGATCCTCGATGAGCACGTTCATGCCCAACCGTACCGCCCGTACCAAGTCACGCTGGGGACAGCGTCCTCGCTGCGACTACGCAGACCCCAGCGTGACTTGCCCGTCAGGCCAACGTGGCGTAGGCCCGAACGGTGAAGGTGCCGGCCCCTTCGATCTTGGGCGGAACGGCGGTGAACGTGAACCCCTTCGCCGGAAGGGCGTCGAGGCCGGTGAGGTGCTCGATGATCGGGATTTCAGCGCCGAGCAGAATCGTATGGATCGGCCGCTCGCCCGTTGACGTGCAGTCGATGTTGAGCGAGTCGATACCGACACAGGCGACTTCCGCGTCGACCAGTGCCTCGGCGCTCGCCTGGCGCAAATGCGGATGATCCACCGCATAGGCGTCGGTTCCGAAGTGCTGCGAGTGACCCGTGTGGATCAGCACGGCGTGACCCTTGAGCCCATCGAGCTCCTCGGTGCTGATGTCGATCCAGCGCTCGCCCCGGCGGTCGAAACAGACCGCAGGCACGTCGGCGACCCGCTCCAGGGCCAAGCCTGTCAGGTCGTGACCGTCGGCGAACCGATGAAACGGAACGTCGAGGTAGGTGCCGGTGTTCGTGCAGATCTCGATGAGGCCGATCTGGAAGGTGATGTCCGGGCCATAGATCTGCTCGGCTGCGTCACGGGTCAGGTGGTCGGCGATCTTCGGAGTCGGGAGGCCGGGATAGGTCTCCATACCATCGGTTATCACATGGCTCAGGTCAACGAAGGTGGGGGTATCTCGCATCGACGAGACGCTATCGATCCGGTGCGGACAATTTCCTGAATTCGCTCACGTCCAGCCGGCCGGCGCGTTGGCAGCCTCGGTCTCTCGCCACCAGTCGAAAGCGCCTGGCAGGAGCGACGCACGGACCTCAGCGAACCGGGCCGCCGCGATCACGCCGGGCCAATCGTTCGACAGCAGCTGCGCCGGCAGTTCGGGGTCGAGAAACGGGAACCGTCGCCATCGATGGACCAACAAGGCCAGGTCAGCAACAACGTCGTGCGGCTCTGAGCCAAACTGACCAAGGAAATCCGAGTACTGCTCTTCGAGGCCGGGGAGGTCCCAGGCCTGCCGTGCGACTTCTGGTCCCGACCCCAGCGAGCCGAGCTCGGCTCGAAAGGAGGTGGCCTCGATGTGCAGCTCGGCGAGCAAGCCCACCGCCACCGATTCCTGGTCCAGCCAGGGCGACACCCACACACCCTGGCCGATTGAACCGAACCCTGCCCAACCAAGTCCATGGCCCATTCGGTAGCGAGCGCCGCGGTCGCGTTCTCGCACCGACGCCAGCAGCACGACCCATCGACCGTCCCAGTCGCGCGGTTCCTGGCCGAACGTGTAAATCCGGTCCGCCCCGGCGGTGAGAAGCTCCGTCGAGAGCTCGGTCAGGCTCCATCGGGTCTGTCGTCCCACCCGCTCGCGTTCAAGCCAGCCTCGCTCTTCGAGCCGGGCGAGCGACTGACGGGCCGACTTGTCCCGGACACCGAGCCGCTCCATGAGGGCAATCAGAGTCTGCGTCCACGCGCTGCAGCCATGGGGCAGCACGTATTCGCCGAGTGCGGTGATCAACAACCCACGAGTCGTATCGACGCCGGCGCTGCCATCGCGCCGTGCGCCCAGTACCGGGGCAAGCCCCTGCGAAGTGGCATATTCTACAGAACCCAGACGTGCGTCGATACGAACATCGTACATGTCGGCGGGAACCGCGGAGGGAGTTCGATGAGCGAAGCACTGCACCATGTGGTCGAGGTCGATGGACGCCATCTGACCGCTGCCACCTGGGGCGATGGCCCGCCGGAGATCATCATGCTGCACGACGGTCTCGGGTCGATCTCGCAGTGGCGTGACGTTCCCGCTGCTCTCGCGACAGCGACCGGGCGCACGGTCATGGCATACGACCGATCTGGCCATGGTGAGTCGCTTCCCACTCCCACGGGCTGGTGGCCCGCCGACTGGCTTCACCAGGAGGCCCATGTTCTCGACGATCTGATCGACGCAGTCGACGCCGTGCGACCTGTGCTGGTCGGCCATTCCGACGGCGGCTCGATCGCCGCGATCCACGCGGCTGGAGCAGACGATGCCGGGCCCCTGGTCCTCCTCGCCGCGCACAGCTGGCTGGAGCAGGAGGCTGTCTCCGAGATCGCGGGGATGCGGGAGCGAGCCGACGACGTCGTCTCCCGGCTCGGTCGGTTCCATGCCGAACCATCAGCGGTGTTCGAAGCGTGGTCCGGCGTCTGGACCAGCCGTGAGTTCGCCGCCTGGGACATTCGACCGATGCTCCACGCTGTGAGCGCTCCAACCCTTGTCCTCCAGGGCACCGACGACGAGTTCGCAACCCCCGGCCAAGCCACGCTGACCGCTGCAGCCATCGGTGACAACGCCGACTGTCGACTGCTGGACGGACTCCGCCATCTGCTTCACCACGATGCCCCTGACCTGGTGATTGACACCGTCGTCGACTTCCTGAACGGCGACATGGTCACGGGGTGACGGCACGCCGACAGCCACATTTTTTGGATTCCGCCATTCCTGCTCAACCGCGCTCGGGCTGGCCCGTCAGTAGTCGTCGTGACGGCGGTGCCAGGCGTCGGCGGGATCTTGCGGCCAACCGGCGGGTGAATCCTCCCAGGCCTCCTGTCGGCCGTAAGGCGTCAGATCGAGATATGTCAGATGGCTGCCGAGATGTTCGACGCCCCGAGCCTCAGTGAAGTACGTGCGATAGACGTCGTCACCATCCCGGAGAAACACGCTGACCATGTGGTTCTCTTCACCGTCGACGGTGGCGCCCATGTCCGCGTTGAAGGTCGTACCCATTGACGAGTACCAGGGCAGATTCCAGCCCATGCGCTGGCGATATCCCTGGAGTTTCCCGAGCTCAGCCAGCGAGACGAGAACGAACGAGACATCGCGGGCATGGAGATGGGCGGGATGCGACATTGCGTCGGTCACTTGCGTCGTTCATTCCACATGTTCTTGACGTGGTACGGAGAATGTGTAGAGTGTCGTCATGATCGAGCCGCTCATCGATTTCACGACCGCGCCTGACCGGTATCGGCACTGGACACTTGACATCGACGGATCGACCGCCATCCTCACCATGGCCGTCGACCCCGCCGCCGGGCTTCGCGATGACTACGAGCTCAAGACCAACTCCTATGACCTGGGCGTCGACATCGAACTCCATGACGCCGTCCAGCGGCTCCGATTCGAGCACCCCGGCGTGAACGTCGTTGTGGTCACCGGCGGCCTGGACAAGATCTTCTGCGCCGGCGCCAACATCCAGATGCTCGCCGGGGCCAGTCACGGCCACAAGGTCAACTTCTGCAAGTTCACCAACGAGACCCGCAACGGCATCGAGGATGCCACAGCCAACTCCCGACAGACCTGGATCGCCGCGGTGAACGGCACCGCGGCCGGTGGCGGCTACGAACTCGCGCTTGCGTGCGACGAGATCCTGTTGATCGACGACAAGTCATCCGCAGTCTCACTACCGGAGATCCCCCTCCTCGCCGTGCTACCGGGCACGGGCGGATTGACCCGGGTGGTCGAGAAACGCCACGTTCGCCGGGACCTGGCCGACGCCTTCTCCACTCGCACCGAGGGCATCCGCGGCAAGACGGCCGTCGAATGGGGCCTCGTCGATCACATTGCCCCAGCAAGCACCTGGGATGATCTGATCGCCGAGCGCATCGCTGCCAGAGCGGCCGAGAGTGATCGACCCTCCGGTGGCGCCGGGATCGAGCTGTCGCCGCTCGACCGCACGATGACCGACGACAGCCTCGCCTACACCACCGTTGCCGTGACGATCGACCGGCCAACCGGGTCCGCCACGTTCAGCATCCAGGCGCCCGAGGGCGCGCAGCCGGCCACGGGCGACGAACTCGTCGCGGCCGGGGCGGACGCTTGGATGCTACGAACCGTGCGAGAGCTCGACGATGCGATCCTGCACCTCCGGTTCAACGAAACCGGGATCGGCACGTGGGTGTTTCGCACCGCCGGCGAAAGCGACGCGGTCGCCCAAGCGGAGGCGGTGCTCAGCGCTGATGCCGACCACTGGGCGGTTCGCGAGACACGGCTCTTCTGGGCCCGAACCCTCGAACGGCTCGATGTGTCGGCCCGTTCGCTCGTGACCGTCGTCGAACCAGGAAGCTGCTTCGTCGGCACGCTCGCCGAACTCGTGCTCGTGGCTGATCGCAGCTTCATGCTCGAAGGCTCGTGGGAAGATCTCGACGACCCCCCTCCCCCGGCGAGCATCCGTCTGACCGAAGCCAGCCTCGGCTGGTACCCCATGCCCAACGCCTTGACCCGGCTTCGCACGAGATTCTGGGGTCGTGACGACGCGTACGAGAAGGCGACGGCCGTCGTGGGCAAGGATCTCCTCGCGAACGACGCAACCGAGGCGGAGCTGGTGACGTTCACGCCCGACGATCTCGACTGGGAGGACGAGCTGCGCATCACGCTCGAGGAACGCAACAGCTTCAGCCCTGATGCTCTCACCGGCATGGAAGCCAACTATCGATTCGTCGGCCCCGAGACGATGAAGACCAAGATCTTCTCGCGGCTCTCCGCCTGGCAGAACTGGATATTCCAACGCCCGAATGCGGTCGGCCCTGATGGCGCACTCCAGCGCTTCGGCACCGGCTCGCGCCCCGACTACGACAAGAATCGAGTCTGACCATGGCCGCCGTGGACATCAACGCCAAAATCCCCAACAACGTCGATCTCGCCGGCGACCGTCGGCTACAACGAGCGCTCGAGCAGTGGCAGCCCAAGTTCGTGCGCTGGTGGGAAGAACTCGGCCCCGCCGCGTTCGCCCGCAACCCGGTGTATCTCCGGACCGCGATCGACGTCGGCCAGGAAGGCTGGGCCAACTTCGGCCATGTCGAGATGCCGGACTACCGCTGGGGCATCTTTCTTTCCGACCGCGAGAAGGATCGCAAGATCGCGTTCGGCGACCACAAGGGCGAAGATGTCTGGCAGGAAGTGCCCGGTGAATACCGGTCCGACCTGCGTCGCCTCATCGTGGTACAAGGAGACACCGAGCCGGCTTCCGTTGAGCAGCAACGCAAGCTCTCGCTGACGGCGCCGTCGCTCTACGACATGCGCAATCTCTTCCAGGTCAACGTCGAAGAAGGCCGTCACCTCTGGGCGATGGTCTACCTCCTCCACGGCTACTTCGGTCGGGACGGCCGCGATGAGGCCGACGAGATGCTCGAACGCCATTCGGGCGACGCCGACAATCCCCGCATCCTCGGCGCCTTCAACGAAGAGACCCCCGACTGGCTCTCGTTCTTCATGTTCACGTATTTCACCGACCGCGACGGCAAGTATCAGCTGGCATCGCTTCGGGAATCGGCCTTCGACCCTCTGTCCCGCACATGCGAGTTCATGCTGAAGGAGGAGGCGCACCACATGTTCGTCGGCGCTTCCGGCGTCGGCCGGGTCGTGCAGCGCACGGCCGAGCTGATACGCGAGCACGACACCGATGACATCCATCAGTACGGCGGGATCAACCTCGACGTGCTCCAGAAGTACATCAACTTCCACTACTCCGTCTCCCTCGACCTGTTCGGTTCGGAGACGTCGACCAATGCGGCCAACTACTTCGCCTCGGGACTCAAGGGTCGCTTCCAGGAGGAGCGGCGCGACGACGATCACCTCCTCAAGAGCGTCTACCGCACGGTCCCCGATTGGACCGAGAGCGGGATCGGTGCTCGTGAGGTCACCCAACTGGCGGCTCTCAACGAGACGTTGCGAGACGACTACTCCGAGGATTGCCAGAAGGGGGTCGATCGCTGGAACCGGGCGCTCGAGGAAGCAGGCATCAACTTCACGTTCCGTTTGGCCAACACCTCGTTCAACCGCAAGGTCGGCACCTTCCGCGACCACCACATGTCGCCGGACGGCAAGCCAATCAGCGATGCCGAATGGGAAGCGAACATGGACCGATGGTTACCGAGCGACAGCGACCGCGCCCACGTCCTCTCGTTGATGACAGGAGTGTCGGAGCCGGGCAAGATGGCCGGGTGGGTTGCTCCGCCGTCGCGAGGGATTCACCAGAAGCCGGTCGACTATGAATACGTCCGGGTCTGACTGAGCAACCAAGGGGATCGATGCCGACGTTCAACGCTGCCGAGTGGCTCGTCGATCGCCATGTCCGAGAAGGTCGCGGTGGCCGGGTTGCGATCCGATGCCGGGGCGACGCGACCACCTATACCGAGTTGCAGATCGACGTGTGGCGCGCCCAGAACCTTCTCGCCGATCTTGGGGCCGCTCCCGGTGACCGGGTGGCGATGGTCGTGCCTGACGACGCCACGTTCCCT
Organism: Acidimicrobiales bacterium; assembly: GCA_029263175.1. Taxonomy (GTDB): domain Bacteria; phylum Actinomycetota; class Acidimicrobiia; order Acidimicrobiales; family Aldehydirespiratoraceae; genus JAACCU01. Next base: position 24,592 of record JAJCXZ010000078.1, read on the forward strand.
GCCATCTTCTTGGGGGCCCAACGGTCCGGCCTCGTGCCGGTGCCACTTTCGACAATGCTGCGGGGCCATGCGCTCGGCGAGATCGTTGCCGACTCCGGCGCTCGGATCGTCGCCGTCTCCGACGTCTTTGCATCCACTCTTCCCGATCTCCTCGCAGCCGCGCCGGGCGTGACCGACGTCATCGCCCTCGGACGCGACGCCACGATCAGGAGCGCGGTCACAAACCGGACGCGGGTTCACGACTGGGCCAGCGCCGTCGACGTTTCGGAGGCAGTGGTGGCCGCGACGACCGCAGACTCCCCCGCACTCTGGCTGTACAGCAGCGGCACGACCGGCACGCCGAAAGGCGTCATGCACGTCCATGGCAGCGTGAAGGCCACGGTCGACACCTACGCCGGCAACGTCCTCGGGATCACGCAGGACGATCGGTTCCTGTCGGTCGCCAAACTCTTTTTCGCCTACGGCCTCGGCAACTCGATGACCTTCCCGTTCGCGGTTGGAGCAACCGCGATCCTGAACCCCGATCCGCCGACTCCAGCGGCGATGATCGAGTTGATCGAGGACGAGCAGCCGACCCTGTTCTTTTCGAGCCCGGGCTTCTGTGCGGCGCTCCTCGATGCGAAACCCGCTCCCGCAGCGTTCGACTCGGTGCGGGCAACGGTCACCGCCGGCGAGTCACTGCCGGCGAATGTCCACAAACGATTCAGCGCTCTCGCCGGCACGCCGGTCCTCGATGGCATCGGGTCGACGGAGCTGTTGCACATATTCATCTCCAACACACTGGAGCGCCAGACCGCGGGTTCGAGCGGTGAGGTGGTGCCGGGCTACGTCGCGGAACTGCGAGACGACGACAACAACGTGGTGGTCGCACCGGACACCCCCGGCTACCTCCACGTACAAGGCCCGTCGGCGGCGGTCGGCTACTGGCAGCAGGATGAGGCGACCGCCAACGCGTTCCGGAACGACTGGGTTCGCACCGGCGACGTCTACACCCGTTCCGTCGACGACACCTGGACGTTCCTCGGCCGCAACACCGACATGATCAAGGCCGGAGGCATCTGGGTCTCTCCAGCCGAAGTCGAGAACGTGCTGATCGAACACGAGAGTGTGCTCGAAGCAGCAGTGGTCGGGGGACGTGACGAACAGGGCCTCGAGCAGACGGTTGCGTTCGTGCTTCCGGCCTCCGGCGAGGCACCGGCGGCCGACGAACTCATCCAGCACTGTCGCGATCGAATGGCAGCGTTCAAACGACCCGGTCGCGTCATCGTGGTCGACGAGTTGCCCAAGACGGCCACCGGCAAGATCAAGCGCTTCGAACTCCGCGAATCTCTTGACAACGAGGTCGCCCCATAGGGTGACTCGATGCCCGAGCCGACGGTCGTCGCCCCCGACACCACCATCACCCGACAGGCGTGGCTTGCGCTGAGCGTCACGACGCTCGTCACGTTCCTCGTCGTCATCGACCTCTCCGCCATCAACGTGGCCTTCCCTTCGATCCGCGAAGACTTCGACGTCTCACGATCACAACTCAGCTGGGTCGTCTCCGGCTACAACGTCACGGTCGGCGCGCTCCTCCTTCTCGCCGGCCGTCTCGGCGACAGTCTCGGACGACGACGAGTGTTCCTGCCCGGGGTTGTGATCTTCCTGGTTGGTTCGCTGCTGTCCGGTCTGGCGCCGAATGCATCGCTTCTGATCGCGGCGCGGGTCTTCCAGGCGACCGGCGGCGCCGTCACGATGGCCACATCGTTCGCGGTCATGTTGCCCGACTTCCCTCCCGCGCGCCGCAGCACCGCAATCGGTATCGCCGGTGCCGCCGGCTCGTTTGGCGCGGTGGTCGGCCCCGCCTTCGGCGCCTTTCTGATCGACGCATTCAACTGGCGGGCCATCTTCCTCGTGAACGTGCCGCTCTGCATCCTCGTTCTGGTGCTCGGCCCCCGGTTCCTGCGAGAGTCCAGCGACCCCGACGCCACCGGCCGGATCGATCTGCTCGGCGTTGTGATCGGCACGGCGGCGGTGACCTTCGTGATGTTCGCGATCGTGCAGAGCGAATCACTGGGCATCAACGACGCGCGGGTGATTGCCCTCTTCCTGACGGGATTGGTGCTGTTTCCGCTGCTGATCAAGCGCTCACGAACCCATCCGGAACCACTCCTCGATCTCGCCCTGTTTCGCTACCGCTCCTACCGAAGCACCAATCTCAGCGTGTTGTTCTATGGCCTCGGATTCACCTCGGGAGGGCTGGCCGGCTCATTGGCCCTTCAGGATCTCTGGGGCCAGTCGATCCGGATGACGGGTCTCGCGTTGATGCCAGGGCCGCTCATCGCCGTCTTCGTCTCGCCGATCACCGGTTCGGTGGCCGACCGATTCGGCCATCGCTGGGTGCTGGGAGTCGGCTGTGCCATGTGCGGGTCCGGATACCTGGGCTACCTCCTCTTCCTGGACGAGACGCCACACATCTGGGATCACTTCGTACCCCTCGGGCTCCTTGTCGGCCTCGGGATCGGGCTCACCGTTGCGACATGGTCGAGCGCTGGGCTCTCCGACATCCCCCCAGCCAAGTTCGGAGTCGCCGGGGCCACCTTCAACACCATCCGTCAGGCGTCGTACGCACTCGGGATCTCGGTGGTCATCACGCTGATATCGCTCGGGGTAGACGAATTCGACCTTGCCGGATATCGGTGGGCCTGGGGATGGGTCGCTGCCTGCTACTTCGTGAGTGCGATACTGGTCGTGGCGACATTCCCCGCGGGGTCGAGCCACGACCGCGCCATCGCTCAAAACACTGGCTAACGAACAGCTGTTCGTGTACGCTTGGGAGATGCCGACTCTCGCTCACTACCAGTCCAGCCTGTTCGCCCAAGGTGAGCCTTCCCTGCGCGAACGCGCGGAATTTCACCGGATTCAGCTCGACGACACCGCCTGGATCGATCTCGCGCCGGGTTGGGTCCAGGGTGCCGACGAGCTTTTTGCGTCGTTGCATCAGGAACTCGAATGGCGTGGTGGCAGCCGGCCGATGTACGGCGAGCTCGTACGCGAACCACGCCTGCATGCCTCTCTCGGCGGCGTCGACCAACGCCACGTCGTGGTTCGATCGATGAGCGACTTTCTCGCCACTCGTTATGGCGCCGGGATCAACGCCGGCTTCGCCAATCTGTATCGAGATGGCAACGACTCGGTGGCCTGGCACGCTGATCGCATCGGGCGTCACGAGGTGGATCCAGTGGTGGCGATCGTCTCTCTGGGAGCGCCGCGGAAGTTCGCGCTCCGGCCGATGGGCGGAGGTCCATCCGAGCGATTCGTTCTCAACTCGGGCGACCTCCTGGTCATGGGTGGAGCGTGCCAGCACACGTGGGAACACGCGGTACCGAAGATGGTCTGTGCCGAGCCGCGGATGAGTCTTTCCTTTCGACATATTCCCGACGGGCCCGGTCTCGACTGGTGGTACGAGCCAGAGGCTTTCGGCGCCGAGTGACTGATCCGTCGCGCTGAGTGGAAACTGACGCCGATACACGGCAGAGTTGCGCGATGAAAATCACTCAGGTGCGCGTGTACCGGCACCGACTCGATGTGCTCGGCGGCCGCTACAAGATGTCGATCTCGGCCGTTGAACAGCTCGACTCCACTGTGGTCGCCCTGGTCACTGACGAGGGGATCATCGGCTACGGCGAAGTCACACCTCTGGGCAGCAGCTACCAGCCCGAGCACGCCCTTGGCGCACGCGCTGCGATCGAAGAGATGGCCCCCCACCTGATCGGCCTCGACCCTCGCCGTACGTTGCTGGTGTACGGCGTCATGGACAATGTGCTCAACGGCCACAACTACGCCAAATGCGCGATCGACGTGGCCTGCTGGGATGCCACCGGAAAGGCCTACGACGAACGCCTCTGCGACCTGCTCGGTGGCACCAAATACCGTGCCGTGCGCAGCTACTACGGCGTCATGCCCGCCAGCGCCGCCAAGACCGCCGAGAGCGCCAAACGGCGCGAGAACGAGGGCTACACCCGACTACAGATCAAGGCCGGTGGGCGCCCACTGAGCGAAGACATCGAAGCCGTTCGTGCGGTGGCGGCCGAGGTCGACCCCACAGCACAGCTCCTCGTCGATCCGAATCGCGGGTGGACCGGGCGCGATGCGATGGAGTTCAGCATCGCCTGCCGCGACATTCCGCTCTCGATCGAGCAGCCGTGTCGCACCTACAGCGAGCACAAGGCGCTTGTCGGCAGGCTGCACCATCCGCTGTTCCTCGACGAGTCGACCACCGATGTCTCCACTGTGATCGACGCGATCACCGATGGGGTCGCCCAGGGATTCGGGATGAAGCTGTCCCGCGTCGGCGGCATCACCCCCCTACGCGCCATCCGAGACATCTGTATCCACCGCAGTATCCCACTGACCATCGACGACACCTGGGGTGGCGACATCACCGCAGCGGCCACGGTGCACATGGGCGCCACCGTTCCCGACCACATCTACGAGGGCACGTGGATCGCCCAGCCCTACACGTCGAAGTCCTACGCTTGTCTCACCGCCCCGGTGCGGCCCAAGAACGGCAAGATCCCCATTCCGAAGGGTCCGGGCCTCGGCGTTGAGCCCGACCTTCATGCCTGGGGCGAACCCTTCGCCACCTACAGCTAGAGCTTGGGGTCGAGCGACCCCGCGATGAATACGCCTTCCGCTTCGGCGATCAACTCGCCTTTGTGATGGAACGTCGCGGAGGCGAACGTCTTTCGACCCTCCGTGCCCGTCACCCAACCGCGAAGGTCGATTCGCTCCTGCAGCGGCGTCGGGTTGAGGTAGCGAACCGTGAGTGTGCCGGTGAAGCCGCCAACGTCGTTGACGACACAAACCGTTCCCAAGATGTCGTCCATGACCGCAGCGATCACGCCGCCGTGGACAGCGCCGGGTGGACCATTGAAGTGATCACGGAACGTGCAGTCGCCTCGTACCTCGATGCCGGCCTCGACGTCGAAGAGGTCGAGCCTTGCCGGAGGTGAAATGGGGTTCAGCGTGCCGATGTAGGGGCTGTACGGGAAGAAGCCCGCGGGACCTGCCTCGCGCAGACGATCGACACGACCTTCGGGATCCGGGGCGTTGGTGAGCAAGCTGGAGAAGTCGAGCACCGCCTGCATCCGGATGCCATCGACGACGTGCGGCGTGAGTTCGGCGGTGGCGCCCTGCACCGCGGCCCGAACGCCGGCCAGGGCGACGTCGTCGAGGTCGGCAGTGCGAGCGACCTCCAGAAGGTCTCGCAGGTCGTCCATGAGGGCTTCGGGCGTGTCCGACATTCGCAGCAACGTACGGTACGACCGCTGCTCGCACCGAATCGCAGGTGGAGCAGCTCCACCGATACGCTCGCCCCCGATGAGCCAACTCGACGCATTTGTGCTGGGGGTCGACCTCGACGGCGTCTGCGGCGCCCACACGGAATGGTTTCGCGAGATCGTTGCCGCGCGCCTGGACCGGCCACTCACCGACTTTCCCCTCGAGCGCAACTGGGACTTCGCCGAGTGGGGCTTTGGCCCCGGGGAATTCGAAGACCATCACCGTCATGCAGTGGTCGAGAAACGGATGTTCCGCGACATGCCCGTGATCGATGGCGCAGCCGAAGCACTGTGGCGACTCTCCGACGCTGGTGTCTGGATCCGAATCATCACCCACCGGCTGTATGTCAACTGGGGTCATCAGGTGGCGGTCACCGACACCGTCGAGTGGCTCGATCGAGCGCGGATCCCGTACCGGGATCTCTGCTTCCTGGGTGCAAAACCGCAGGTAGAGGCCAATCTCTACGTCGACGACTCGCCCGGCAACGTCGCTGCGCTGCGCGGCGCCGGCAACGAAGTGATCGTCTTTGACCAGCCCTACAACCGTGACCTTCGATCCCCCCGGGCGACCAACTGGCTCGAGGCCGAAGAGATCGTGCTGGATCGATTCACCGAGTGGTCCGGTATCCACGGGGTCCAACCAACGCTACCCGGGGTGACCGAAGGCGATCGGCTGCACGGCCAGCGGCCTGACTGAAACAAGACCTGGCGCCCCGCCCTCCCCGCTACGGTGCGTGGGTGTCCGCTCCTGCCTCCGAACTCGACTCCGACCTCCGTGACGACATCCGTCGGCTGGGCGCTCAGCTGGGCGACACGCTCGTGCGCCAAGCCGGCCCCGAGCTTCTCGAACGGGTCGAGCGGGTCCGCCAACATGCCCGACAGCTACGCCGCGACGACGACACGTCAGCCGCCCTGGCCGACGTTCTCGGAAACGTCGATCTGGTCGAAGCGATCCAGCTGGTCCGTGCCTTCACCACCTACTTTCATCTGGCGAACACGGCCGAGCAGGTCCATCGCATCGACCACCTGACCGAGACCAAGGCCGCCCGCACCAACCGATTCGATCAGACCGTGCAGCGCCTCCTCGAATCCGGCTTCTCGTCGGAGGATGTCGTCGCGGCGGTGCACAACGCCCAGCTCTACCCTGTTTTCACAGC
>JAJCXZ010000079.1 GCA_029263175.1 Acidimicrobiales bacterium
CAGGTGCATTGCCATGAATAAAGCGATGCCATAGCATCGTTGTTTCATGGCAATGTTTGCTGAGCGCCGAAAGACACTCGCCCTTAACGGGTTATGCTTTTTTTGCCGCTGAGCGGCGTTAGCGAATTCGATACGTACCTGCGGGTACGCACGCGAAATCGCTGCCTACCTCAGTGGCAAAATAAGCGTAATCAAATTTCGATTTATTTATGAGACGCCACACTAGCGATCAGCGTGACACATCCCCTGGAACAGTTCATGTAGCTGTCCTAAACCGGCCTTCACGTCTTCGCCAAGATGCAACCGCAGCACTCGACGCCCTCGTTCTGCAAGGACCTCAAAATCGCCACGGGCCTGGGCGGCCTTGACCACGCCGAAGGTGTATTTCCGATCCGGTATCGGCAGGTCGATCGCGTCATCGCAGGTTATCTGCAGGAATACCCCAGTGTTCGGTCCCCCCTTATACGCCTGGCCTGTTGAATGCAGGAATCGGGGGCCGAACCCAAGACAGGTGGCGACTTTCGCATGATCCCGAATCGTGTGACGGATGGATTGGAGTAACTTTTCATGGGGTTCGTTCATTTCGACGTATGCCAGAAGTCCGAAATAATCACCGGCAACGATTTGTTCCAAATGACTTTGCAGATAAGCAGATAATGTCCTTTTATCCACAGCTGTTTCGGATAAACGTGAAACGTACGCCGGGTTGGCAAACAATTTGATCAGACCTTCCTCATAAATCGGAGATTCGGGTGGCAGCGAACCCTGTCGCTCATATTCGTCGGTCAATTCCCGGGCCGCGATTTTGCTCGCTTCCACATCCGGCTGATTAAAGGGGTTAATGCCCAGAATCGATCCTGCAACCGCGGTAGCTATCTCCCACCGGAAAAATTCCTGCCCCAGATCATGGATATCGTTAACCGAGATCCGCACGATCGGATGCCCGGCTTTCTGAAGATGATTGATCGCGGCTTCCTGTTCTGCGTCATCATCCGATTCCAGACGGACATAAATAAACAAACGATCGTTGTGATAGCTCCCGGGAATTCCCAATATTTCCCGGTTAACCGGAATTAAAGCCTTCCCGTCTTTACCGGTGGACTCCGCCAATAGCTGTTCCAGCCAAGCGCCCAACCCCGATATTCCAGGAGATGTCACCAGAGTCACTTTGTCGAACTTGTGATTTCCCAGTACACCCAAAATTATCCCTAAAACGACTCCGGGGTTTTCCTCCGTAGGTACGCATCCGCTGCACGCATGGACCATTTGTTCCGTCTGCCTTAAAAATCTTTTTATGTTAATTCCAGATAGAGCTGCGGGGACCATCCCGAAATTGGAAAGTGCGGAAAACCGGCCGCCAATACTCGGGTCCCCGAAGAATACTCGCAAGAAGCGATCTCGGCGTGCGATTTCTTCCAATTTTGAACCGGGGTCTGTAATCGCGATGAAGTGTTGTCCTGCTGTCACCTTGCCGACTTTCTTTTCAAGACGTTCGAAAAAATATTGCTTAAAGATATTGGGCTCCATTGTGCTGCCCGACTTGCTGGCAACCACAAACAGCGTTGTTACCAGATTAATTTTATCCTCCAATGTACGAATCTGCCCGGGATCCGTTGAATCGAGCACGCACAATTCCGGATAGTCCTTGATCTTTCCGAATGTTGTCCTGAACACTTCCGGGCAAAGGCTCGAACCACCCATCCCTAATAATGCGATGTGCGAAAATTTATTAATTTTAACCTGGTCAACCACGGAAAGGAGATCGTCCAGTTCAGCAAATTGTGCCTCGGTTATGCCCAACCATCCGAGCCAGTGATTTTCGCCGTTATTCGTCCACAACGCAGCATCCCGGGCCCACAGAGATCGAGCTTTGCCATTTGATCGCCAGTCGTCTACAGCAGCATCAACTTTTAACGCTAATGTCGGCGGTAGATAGTAAGATTGACGTTTTATCAACTCGTTGGGAAAGGCGCGCTCTTTTTCCACCGCGCACAACAGGTTGTTAAAAGCGTCTTCAAATAGCGTAAGACCATCCGTAAGCAACTTTTCGGCCACGTCTTCAAAAGAAATGTCGAGTCGGGTCAGGCACCTCATGACCTCATTGGCCCCATTGATATTTTCTTCAAGTGACGACCGAACGACCCCGTGGTCGCGAAAGGCGTTGTAGGTGGCCGGGGGGATGGTATTAACCGTATCTGGTCCGATAAGTGATTCCACATAGAGAACGTCGGAATATTCAGGATTTTTCGTCCCGGTGCTGGCCCAAAGCAACCGTTGAGTTTGAGCTCCCGCAGCTTCAAGCTTCCGCCACCGGCCACCGGAAAATATCTTTTTATACTGATGGTAAGCGAGTTTCGCGTTGGCAATGGCAACTTTCCCGCGAGCACTGTCCAGAAGTTGCAACCGGTCAGTATCTCGCGTCTCGGCTGATTTTTTTTCGATGATTGCATCCACAGCGCTGTCGATTCGACTTATAAAAAAACTCGCGACACTGGCGACGTCGCTGATATCTCCACCAACCGCGACACGTTTCTCAAGTCCGCTCAGAAACGCCTCCGCAACATGTTCGTAAACCTCCTGTGAGAATATCAACGTGACGTTGACGTTGATTCCCTCTGAGATCAGTTGTTCAACCGCAGGAATCCCCGCCGGTGTGGCTGGTACTTTGATCATCGCATTGGGCTGCCCGATGGTTGTCCATAAACGCCTGGCTTCTTCGCATGTCTTTTGCGTATCGTGGGCTAACCGTGGAGAAACCTCAAAGCTCACATAGCCGTCCCGTCCCCTGCCGGCTTTGTAGACCGGCACCATGACTTCCGCAGCCATTTGTATGTCGTTAATAGCCAGCCGTTCGTAAAACGCCTTGGGGCTAAGCCCGGTTACCGGAGCGAGTGCCTCGAACCCCTC
>JAJCXZ010000080.1 GCA_029263175.1 Acidimicrobiales bacterium
CTCGTCGGTCCGCTGGCCTGGCAGCTCCGCTCCGACTTTGCCTGCACCCGTATAGATCTGGCGGGTGATGAAGTGGCTGGTGCAGTGGCGAACGATTCGGTTGAACGGCGTGGAGCGGTCGACGAGATAGTTCTCGTGGCAACCGTAGGAGTTGCCCTTCCCATCGGAGTTGTCCTTGTAGAGGATGATCTCCTGCTCGCCGGGCAGCATGCGATTGGCGGCAGCCATCGACTCCTGAGCGATCATTTCGGCCGCCCGATCGAAGCGAACGACGCTCAATGCGTCGCGGCACTCGGGCGTCGAGATCTCGGGGTGGGCGTGGTCGACGTAGTATCGGGCCCCATTGGTGAGCACTGCGTTCACGAGATGGGTTTCAACCTCCGGCGCCAACGCACCCATTGGGGCGTATCCCCGGGCATCAGCGCCGGGTGTCTCATCGGTGAAGTCCCAGACGATCACGTCGGAGCGCGAATCGGTGCGATACCCGGCGGCAGCGAGGTACGCGTTGATCACCACCGATGAGGCGGTAATCGGGTTGGGTTCGTCGGTGCCGCGGTGAACGATGCCGTACTCGGTCTCGATCCCGATGGTCTTCTGAATGGCCATTACTCACCGAAGCTAGTCACACAACCGCGGTGAGTGCCCGATCCCTCTGGCTACAGGATCTGGGAGAGGAAGAGCTTGGTGCGGTCTTCGGTGGGGTTGGTGAAGAAGTGCTCGGGAGTACCGACTTCGACGATCTGACCTTCTTCCATGAAAATGATGCGGTCGGCAACCTCGCGGGCGAAGCCCATCTCATGGGTGACGACCATCATCGTCATGCCGGATTCCGCGAGCGTCTTCATGACGTCGAGCACTTCCTTGATCATCTCCGGGTCGAGGGCCGACGTGGGTTCGTCGAACAGCATGATCCGTGGTTCCATGGCCAGCGCCCGCGCGATGGCGACGCGCTGCTGTTGTCCGCCGGAGAGCTGCCCGGGGAACTTGTCGGCCTGTTCGGGAATGCCCACCCGTTCGAGGAGTTGGTTGGCGAGGGTCTCCGCCTCGCGTCGTGGCTTCTTGCGGACCCAGATTGGCGCCAAGGTGATGTTGTCCCTGACCGTGAGGTGCGGGAACAGGTTGAACTGCTGGAACACCATGCCGACTTCCGAGCGGATCTTCTCGATGTTTCGGGTGTCGTTGGTCAGCTCGACGCCGTCAACCACGATCCGGCCGCTCTGGTGCTGCTCAAGCCGGTTGATACACCGGATCCATGTGGACTTGCCCGAACCCGAGGGCCCGAGCACGACGACGACCTCCTGCTCCTTGATGGTGGCGGAGATGCCCTTCAGGGCCTGGAAGTCGCCGTACCACTTGTCGACGCCGTCGCAGACGATGATGTCGTCGCGGGCGGCGAGTTCATCGCTCACGGCCGCGGTCGCGTCGCTGAAACTCATGATTGGTACCTCGTGTTGTCGGCGGCGTGTTTTGCGCCGGTCGTGCAGTGGACGGACAGTGGGCCGGTAAATGGAGCGTGATCAGATCCAGGCATCAGTGCTCCCCTACGCCGAGATGCTTCTCAAGCCGCTGGCTGAACTTCGACATGCTGAAGGCGCCCATCCAGTAAATCATGCAGACGAAGAGCAGGCCCTCCATCTTGATGCCGAGGTACTCAGTCTGCCCCGGGATCACCGAGTTGGCCACGCGAAGGAAGTCGATGATGCCGATGATGGCCAACAGCGAGGTTTCCTTGAAAGTGGAGATGGTGGCACCGACCAGAGGCGGGATCGACACACGGAGCGCCTGCGGCAGAACGATGAAGCCCGTTCGCTGAACCGTGGTGAGGCCGAGGGCATCGGATGCCTCGTACTGGCCGCGGCGCACCGCCTGTAAGCCACCGCGGATGTTTTCGGCGAGATAGGCCGCGGAGAACAGCGAGAACCCGAGGCCGGCGGCTGCCAGCTGGACGATTTCCATCCCCTCAGGCAGGAAGATGTTCAGGAATGTCGAGAAGAAGAAGAGGATCGTGATGAAGGGTACGCCTCGTACGACCTCGATGTAGATCGTCGACAGCACCCGAAAGATTGGCAATGTCGACGTTCGGCCGAGGGCCAGCAGTATGCCGAGTGGGAAGGAGAAGATCATCGTGAACGTGGCGATGTACACGGTGACGAGGAAGCCACCGACGAACTCGTCGGGAGCGTCTACGGTGGACGGCGTGTTCATCATCGTGACCATGTAGTGCACGATGACCATCAGCGCGGTCCAGCCGAGCACCAGGCGCAACCGCTGGTTGCGCTCGCCGGCGAAGTTGTGGGCTGCCAACGCCACGAGAGCGAGCAGAAGGAAGCTGATGCGTGCCTTCTGCAACATCGGGTACCACCCGAAGAAGCCAGCGACCCAGTTGGTAACTGCCACGCCGAGGAGCACGACGCCGATGACGCGCCCCATCTCCCCGAGGTCGGGCTTGGCGAGTACGTAGAGGACCGCCCCACCACCGACGATGAACGCCAAGGCCATGGGAACGTCGGTGGACCAAACATGGGCCCAGTCGAGTGCCGGGTCGCGCAGGATCACCCAGAACGTAACGAACGGGGCCAGCAACCAGCAGAAGTTGACCAGCCCCCGCGCGGTGCCAGCGCGAGCCGTGGTGGCGAGGCGGCGCCCGAGTAGGTAGGCGCCAGTCAAGACGAACCACATCACGGTCCATGGCAGCTTGGCCGAGTCGTTGACCGTCCGGCCGGGCTCGATGATGTCGCCCTGTTCCCCGTAGTTGCCCCATTTGAACCACCAGAGGGTGGAAACCAGGAACGCCAGAATGCCGAGCGTGAACGGGACGGCGCCGACGAACGTCGTGCGACGGCGGATGTCGCCGAGCCCCCACCAGATGGCGAGACCGGCAGCCAGGAGGATGAGACCGATGAGCCACCACCATCCCCGGTCGGCGAGGGCGGTGCCGTAGCTCTCGCGAACTGGTTGGAACTGGTCGTCGAGGACCACCTCGCCCGCCGCGGTGCGCTGGGCGTGAGGCTGAGTGAGGAGGATGCCGGCGATCACTGCGCCGCCCCACGCCATGGCCCAGGTGCTGATCCGCTTCATCGACAAGCCTTGACCGATCATGCGGCTCATCCCGAGCGAAACGCCCGCCAACGTGAGCACGATGGCAAGCGTGACCCAGATCCGGACGTACTGGCTGCTGGGGTACGTGAATGTGAAGAGCGCTCGCATGTTCACGCGAACGGCATTCCACTCCCGTTCGTAGCTGAAGGCCCAGTTCAGCAGGCTCCGGAAGACAAAGAGGCCGAGTAGCCCGAACACGATGGTGAGGACAGTGTTCAGCGCTGACGAGAACAGGTTGACCCGTAGCCACTCGAGCGGCGGGAGGCCGGGCTCGTCGGGGCGAACGGCGCGTTCTTCGGCCTCGCGCTCGTTTGCCTGGGCGATGAGTTCGGCGGTTCCGCCACGGAGGTGTTCCATCTCGGTCATCTCAGCGCTCCACGATCTTGAGGCGGACGTTGAAGAAGTTGACGACCACGCTGATCGTCAACGAACAGGCGAGATAGAACAGCATCCAGATGATGAAGACCTCGAGACTTCTTCCGGTCTGGTTGAAGATCGTCTGCCCGACCTGCACCACGTCGGTGTAGCCCACGGCGATTGCCAGCGACGTGTTCTTCGTGAGATTCAGATACTGGTTGCCGAGCGGCGGGAGGCTGACCCGGAGCGCCTGCGGCAAGATGATGCGGCGCAGCATCGTGGAACGCCGCAGACCAATGGCCTGTGCAGCCTCGGTCTGGCCCTTGGACACGGCCAGGATGCCACCGCGGACGATCTCCGCGATGAATGCCGCCGTGTACAGCACGACGCCGAAGAAGACTGCCGCGAAGCCTTGCGTGAGGTTCAGTCCGGACGGGCCCATGTTGGCGAAGTTGCCGAGCTTTTCAACATCGGGCATGCTCACGCTGATGGGCGGATTGTCGATGACGCTGCTGCGACCGTCGCCGAACTTGTTCGCAAGAACGTCGAAGAGGTCGCGGCTGGAGTGGATCAACCAACTGGACAGACCGGGCCACAAGACAAGGAACACGAACCCGGCGACGGCGGCCAATACCCCTGCAAAGATGACGCGGAACCAGTCGTCATCGGTCAGCTTCGCCGAGCCTCCGGGTGTTCTCCGGGCATCGAAGAAGCGCTTGATCCACCAGGTCGCGGTGGCGACCGCCACGATGGTGAGGAGTGCCTGGACGAGCGACTCCGGCGTCCCGTCGATGAGGTCGCGTATCGGGGCGAAGATGGCATCGCCGACCCAGCCGAGGGTCGGGTGGATGAACCAGCCCACAAGAGCGAACGCGAGCACCACGCCGATGGCGCTGAGGACGGGGTACGTCACCTGGCCGGTCTGGTCCTGTACCTCGTGGCGGTTCTTCGCCACCCATCTGGCGGCCACGAGGCCGATCACGACGATGAGGAGCCACTGGTAGAAGCCATCGTCGATGTGGACCCGTGGGATGGAGATGCCCTTGTTGGAGATGTGGAGCACCCCGGGTATCGGCCCTTGTTCCACCTCGCCGGTGACCGAGTCGATGTCCTCGCCGAACGCGGGGAAGACCGTGGCAATCGTGACGAAGAAGAGGATGATGTGCACGAGCAGCGGAATGTTCCGCATGTACTCGATGAACGCGCTGGCCAGCTTCGCCACCAGCCAGTTGCTCGACAGGCGGCCGATACCGACCAGTACCCCGAGAATCGTCGCCAGAAAGATGCCGGCGGTCGCCATCCGGATCGTGTTGACCATGCCGACCCAAAGTGCACGGCCGCCGGTGGCGGGATCGGTGTCGATGCCTTCGCCCAACGCGATGTCCGGGTCGACCTCCAGGAAGCCGAAGCCCGTCTGGATGGACTTGGCCCGCAGGCCGTCACCGGCTTCTCGGGCCAAGAAGACGGCAGCGAACAGGACGGCCGCAAGGGCGGCGATCTGCACCAGCCACTTGACGATGGTCGCATCGCGATAAAATGGCGGCTTCGCTGTCGCTGCGGCATGTAGCGACGGTTGTGTGTCGGTCACCGACTAGTCCCCCAAGACGACTCTGTTGGCGATTCAGAACGGGCGGGCTCGCGCCCGCTTTAACCCGTCTCAGCCGTCGGTGGTCATCCAGCCGGACCTCAACAGGCGAGACACCCCCCGGGTCGGGCGGGAGCCCAACCCGGGGATTGCATCAGTACGTACGCAGTGCGATCAGCGGGCGGGCGGCGGGTACATCAGACCGCCGTTGGTCCACAGATCATTGACCGAGCCGCCGAGCGTCAGGCCCAGCGGAGCGAGGTGCTTGTCCCACAGATCGGAGTAGCTGCCGACCTGCTTGATCACCTGGTAGAAGGCATCGGGAGCCAAGCCCATGGCCGACTGAACCTCGCCCTCGCCACCGAGAAGGCGGCCGAGTTCACCGTCAGCGCCCACGAAGTCGTCGACGTTGGCCTGGTTCACGCCGTACTCGTCAGCGATGAGCATGGCGTAGACGGTCCAGTTCTGCGCATCAGCGAAGCGCGACTGGTTCTGGCCGTAGGTCGGGCCGAGCGGCTCCTTCGAGATCGGCTGACCCGGGAAGATCACCCACTCCTGGTCGGCCGGCTGCTGCTCGGCCTTACGACCGACCAGACCCGATCCGTCGGTGGTGATGACGTCGCAAGCACCCTCGATGAAGTTCTGGCTGACGATGTCGAAGTCCTCGAACGTGTTGAGCGTGATCGTGATGCCCAGCTGGTCCGCGGCCTCGGCGATGTTCTTCTCGGTGGTCGTACCGGCGTTGGTGCACACCACGGCGCCGTCGATGTCGGCTACGCCACTAGCGGGCGAGAAGCCGTCGCCCACACGGGCCATCAACTGCTGACCGTCGAAGTACGTGGTCGGACCGAAGTCCATGCCGACGTCGGAGTCGCGGCTCTGCGTGAAGGTGGTGTTGCGATGGAGCACATCGACCTGGCCCGTCTGCACAGCGGTGAAGCGCTCGGCTGCGGTCAGACCGACGATGTTGAGGGCTTCAGCGTCGCCCAGGATCGCGGCGGCCGTGGCTCGACAGAAGTCGGCGTCGAAGCCCTGGTAGATGCCGTTGGAATCCTGCACCGCGAATCCGATCGAAACTGTGGAGACACCACAGTTCAACGCTCCGCGGTCTTGGATGTCGACGAGCAGATCGCCCGAGTCCTGCGTTGCCTCGACGGTGTCTTCAGCGTCACCGGTGTCGCCGGTGTCGTCAGCGGCACCGTCGGCCTCGCCGTCGTCGTCACCGCACGCGGTGGCTACCAGCGTGAAGCCGAGAAGCACTGCGAGCAGTTTGAGTAGAAAATGCTTGCGCATATGGGTTTTTCCTCCAGTAGGGCTCGACGCACGCACCTCCAGACGGGCATGCACGAGCGGCTGCGACATTACACACGGATGGCCCAGGACTCCAGCGAACCTCGGAAAAGTTCGCTGAGCGGCCTCGGGCGCTCGCGGCTACAGGTACTGCCCAGTGGCCACAGAATCGATGGATTTGCCGCCCTCCGCCGAGTCCTTGTTGTTGATCAACGTCCGCACGTAGACGATGCGCTCGCCCTTCTTGCCGGAGATCTTCGCCCAGTCGTCCGGGTTCGTCGTGTTGGGAAGATCCTCGTGTTCCTTGAACTCCTGGCGGATCGACGCCAGGAGGTCCCCGGTGCGAATGCCGCGTGTGCCTTCAGCGATCTCCCGCTTGATCGCCAGCTTCTTGGCTCGACGGACGACGTTCTCGATCATGGCTCCAGACGAGAAGTCCTTGAAGTACATGACCTCTTTGTCGCCATTTTGATACGTCACCTCGAGGAACCGATTGGCGTCGTCATCGCGGTACATCTCCCGGACCGTGTCTTCGATCATCGCCTGGACGGCCTTGTCGACATCGCCACCGCCGATGCCCTCGATCATCTCGGGATCGATCGGCACCGCGGACGTGAGGTAGCGGCCGAAGATCGAGGACGCGGCCTCGACATCGGGTCGTTCGATCTTGATCTTCACGTCGAGGCGGCCCGGGCGCAGGATGGCCGGGTCGATCAGGTCCTCGCGGTTCGACGCACCGATCACAATGACGTTGCGCAGTGTTTCCACGCCATCGATCTCGGCGAGAAGCTGGGGCACGATCGTTGATTCGATGTCGGATGAAATGCCGCTGCCCCGGGTTCGGAAGAGCGACTCCATCTCGTCGAAGAAGACGATGACCGGCCAACCCTCCTCACTCTTCTCACGAGCACGCTGGAAGACAAGGCGGATCTGACGCTCGGTCTCACCGACGTACTTGTTGAGCAGCTCGGGACCCTTGATGTTGAGAAAGAAGCTCCGGGCCTCGTGATCGCCGGAAACCTCTGCAACCTTCTTGGCGAGGCTGTTCGCCACTGCCTTGGCGATCAGCGTCTTGCCGCAACCGGGAGGTCCATAGAGAAGGATGCCTTTCGGTGCGGGAAGGTCGTAGTCGGCAAAGAGGGCCTGGTGGACGAACGGCAGCTCGACCGCATCGGTGATCTGTTCGATCTGGGCATCGAGGCCGCCGACGTCCGCGTAGCTGACGTCGGGAACCTCTTCGAGCACGAGATCTTCGACCTCGGGGCGCGGCAGTCGCTCGAGGACGACGCCCGCCCGGGGGTCGATCAGGACGGTGTCGCCGCTGCGGAGTGGATGACCGAGCACAGCCTCGCCGAGCTCGACGACACGTTCTTCGTCGGCTCGGCCGACGATCATGGCCCGTTCGCCGTCGGCCATGACTTCTTTCAGCGTGGCGATCTCACCCGTGCGGTCCGGATTGCGAGCCAGTACGACGTTGAAGGATTCGTTGAGCACCACCTCTTGTCCGCGTTCGAGGGTGCCGGCCAGGTCGGGCTGGACGGCGACCCGCATTTTGCGGCCGCCCGCATGGACGTCGACAGTGCCGTCGTCATTTGCACCCAGCACGGTGCCGTAGCCCGATGGAGGCTGAGTCAGCTTGTCGACCTCATCACGCAAGGTGGCGATGTGCTCACGCGCTTCGCGCAGTGTGTATGTGAGTTTTTCGTTCTGTGAGACTGCTTGGGCCAGTTGGCCCTTGGTCTCGAGCAGGCGTTCCTCAAGCGTACGGACGCGCTTGGGCGAGTCTTGGAGCCGCCGGCGAAGGGCGGTGACCTCGTCTTCGAGCTCGGCCGCCAGCATTCGAAGACGGTTGATCTCGTCGGTTTCGCTCTGGTCGTCCACGGATACCTCCGAATCTCGGCTGCCGCGACACCATAGACCCGGCAACTCTTCTCCAGTCGGACAGCTGCGGGGATTCGAAAGTGGTTGATGCTCCGCAATGGCTGACACCCATGTCCTTGATTTCGGCGGCTACACTGCCGATCGAATTCAGGAGCCCACGAGCGGGCCACCCCCCAGGCAAGGACATGACATGAAGGTTTGGATCGACCAGGATCTCTGCACCGGCGACGGTCTCTGTGAAGAGATCGCTCCCGACGTCTTCACCCTGCTCGACGATGGCTTGGCCTATGTCAGGGAAGGCGCGAAGATCTTCTCGGATCCAGGCGGCCCCGAAGGGCTTGCCGTGGTCCCTGCAGGGCAAGAGGAGGCGACAATCGAGTCGGCCGAAGAGTGTCCGGGCGAGTGCATCTTCATCGAGGTCTGATCTGGGGCGGCTTCACGCCGACAGTGCGCGTCAACGTCCCGGGTACGAATTCGACGTTGGCAACCTCCACGAATCCAGCGGTCTCGAGGTAGCGCGGCTCGAGGGCATCGAATGTCTTCTGCACGACGAGCTGGATTCGCTCCGAGGTCGACGTGGCGACAGAATCGGCCGCCGGCGTCCATTCCGATTCTGTATGTCGCAGCTCGCGCCATTGGAGACGTGAGTGAAAACATCCAGATCAATGGCGGCATAGAACACCGCCGTTTCGGTGTAACCGCGGGCGAGACGCTGGAGCCGGATGGTGTCGACGCGTGGGCGGGCTTCACCGTACATGGCGTCATTCTCCCATCGGAGTTGCCAAGCCTGCCAATGGGCCGGAAGTAGTATCCAGCCGATGGGTGAACTCGGCGAGATCGACCCGCACATTGCACAAGCGCTCGAACTCGGCGGTGACGCCGAGAAGATCCTCGCGTACTACGAGGATTGGGCAGAGGACTATGACCTCGATGTCGGCGCACTCGGGGACGACTACCAGGCAACCACCACCATGGTCCGCTTCTTCACTGGGCTCGATCTCGAAACGTTGGGAGTGGACGGGTACGACATCACGATTCTGGACGCCGGCTGTGGTACCGGTCTGGTCGGCTTGGCGCTGGCCGACGCGGGCTACACGGTCATCGATGGCGTCGACCTCTCACCGGGCATGGTCGAGCAGGCCAAACGCCGAGGCGTTTACCGTGAACTCGTAGGCGGCTTCGACCTGGCAGATCCCCCCGATGAGCGGTGGCGACAGGGCGCCGATGTCGTCTTCGTCTGCGGCGTCTTCACTGTCGGCCACGCCCCTCCCGAATTGGTCGAGGCGTGTGCTCAGCTGGTGCGGCCCGGCGGACTCCTGGTCATCACGACACGAAAGGCCTACTTCGATGAGTCGGGCTACCAGGCCCAGATCGAGCGACTCGACCGCCAGGGCCGGCTCCGGGTTGTGGCCGAGCTGATGGACGCGCCCTACACCGGTGATTCACTCGGCCACTTCTTCGCCTACGAGGTGCGCTGAAGCCGAAACGGTCAGCACTCGGGAATCGTCACCGTGGAGTCGAAGCCCTCGGCGATGAGATCGGTCAGCTCGCTGGCGCGAACTGCGTAGGCGACCCCTGCTCCCCTGGTGGTCGTCGCGTAGGCAATCCCGACCACCATCCCGTCCTCATCGACGAGTGCTGCGCCGCTATCGCCTTCTTCGACATCGGCGGCGAGCAGCCACGAGCGTCGCTCGATCCGTTCCTCGGATCCGACTGCCTCGATTCGCACAGTCACCGGTCGATCGATTCGAAATGGTGTCGGATCGACTTCAGGACCGGCCTCCCAGCCGAATAGGGCGCCGACGGTACCATCCTCAGCCGTGCCCAGAGGCAGCGGGGCCAGCGTCCTGGCCTCGACCCGGAGCAAGGCGAGATCTCGATCCGCATCGAACGCCACAGGTCTGGTGACGAGCCGTTCCCCGTCGGGCAGTTCGAGCTCCGGCGCCTCGACGCCCAGAATGACATGGGCGTTCGTGGCGACAAGCGAGTCGGTGACTGCAAAGCCGCTCCCCTCTGAGGAACGGCCGCAGGCAATCCCGCTCACCCGGAACGTCGACGCTGCCACCTGATCACGAAGGACCGGGTCGAGCCCATCGAAGGCCGGGATTTCTCCGGGGTCGGGCGGGGACTGGATCGGCGGTCGGGTGGAGTCGGGTGCGTCGGCTTCACACGCGCCGACGAGGAGTGACACCAGCAAAGCCAGGGTCACTCCCCTCTTCATTCGGCCAGCAGTCGAGCGTGAGTCAGGAACCCCGTGTGGGCCACCATCCGATGATCGGGTCGTACCGCGGTGCCTTGAACGTGCCAGCCCCGCTGTAGGACTTCAACCGTCTCGGCCATTCCGAACGGCGACTCCTCCATCGCTTCGTGGAGTTGGGAGACCTGAACGATGCTTGGTGAGTACGCCACAAAGATGCCGCCCCGGCGCAACGCCTTCTCGGCGTGCGGCACAACCTGCCAGGGTTCGGGGAGGTCGAGCACGATTCGGTCGAGATCGGTCTCGTCGATGCCCTGGTACACGTCTCGCACCTGGGTTTGATAGTGCTCCAGTGCTTCCTTGCCGAGGAAACGGCCGACATTGTCGCGCGCCCCCTGCTCGAAGTCGTCGCGGAGCTCGTAGCCGGTGATCTCGGCGCCGGCACGAAGGAGACCGGTCGAGAGGGCGCCAGATCCCAACCCCGACTCCAAGACCCGCGCGCCGGGGAAGATGTCAGCCAGGATCAGGATCGGCCCGATGTCCTTTGGGTAGACAACCTGTGCCCCTCGCGGCATCTTCAAGATGAAGTCGGTGATCGTTGGGCGCACGGCGATGAAGACCATGCCTCGCGAGGACCGGTAGGTCTCACCCTCAGGATTGCCGATCATCTCGTCGTGAGGCAGAACCCCGGAGTGCGAGTGGAACTCGCCTCCGTCGGCGAGATCGATCAGGTACCGCCGCTTCTTCCGGTCGGTCAGCATCACGGGCTCTCCGGCCCGCAGGTTGCCGCTGCGGTTCATGCCGCCGAGATAGGTCATCGGGAAACCTTTCGCCGCCGGGTGGCGCCCATCTCGATCGGGACGGCCGCAGTGGCTCGCATGGTGAGGCTGCAGAATGCGCAAACCTCGTTGGAGCACGGTGCTCCGCAATTGATGCATGGACTCACCGGGGCCATGTCGGTCACGGCCTCGCCCTCAGGAGGGTGATCGACGAAGCGATGGGCCGCCTGGTCGAGGAAACGGAAGTAGAACGCGTGTTTCGCCCCGGGTGAGTCGCTCTCGATGTCGTTGAGCGCGGCTTTGTAGCTGAGATGTTTGTTCCCGACCGCCATCGGGCACTCGTCGACCAGATAGTCGATCCCCCGGAGGAGGCAGTAAGCCGCCGTGTCTCGTTCGGTCAGCCGCACCAACGGCTTGACCTTGCGGGGGAAGCCGTGCTGAGCCTTCAGCACGGGCAGTTGGCGACCGAGATAGTCGGTTTGCCAATGGAGCACGTTGCCCATGAGGACGGCTGCTTCGTCGTCGAGGTTGTGGCCGGTGACCACGGCGTCGTAGCCACCGCGCCGCGCCGCTTCGTCAAAGCGGTGACGTTTCGAAAGACCACACGCTGAACACGGTGCTCGCCTCGCGGCACGGGAGCCGTGAGGCACATCAAAGCCGTGATCACGCAGAAGATCCTCGGAGTGCAGGGTGAGACCTCGTTCGTCGGCGAAGCGGCGGGCATACCCGGCAGAAGTATCGCTGTAGGCGCCGATGCCCAGCCCGAGATAGAAGCCGTCGGCTTCGTAGCCGAGCTCGATGAGGATGTCCCAGATGGCCAGTGAGTCCTTGCCTCCGGAGACGGCGACCAGAACCCGGTCGCCTTCGGAAAGCATCGAGAACTGCGTGATCGTCCTGGCCGTCTGGTCTCGACAAAGGCGGAGGAAGTGTTCTTGACAGAAGTTGGCGTTGTGCCGCCGGACGTCGATCACCGCCGGACCGCGACAGACCTGGCACTTCATCGACGCTCGCGGTCGCTGCCGCCGCTGATGACCGACCGGACTTCCACGCGGGCTGACGGGCTCAGCATCCTGTCGCCCGGGATCAGTTCGCCATCCTCGATCACGAGATGTGACTCGCGGTTCAGGCCGAGACGGCGCAGAAGCACTCCGACCTCTACCGGACCGTCGATCTCGACCTCCCGCGTGGGATTGCGGAGGACGACGATCACTCGCTCGAGCCCACGTGCCGAATCACGAAGGACTCCCCTGGCTCGAGCGACTCGGAGAACCGAATCGGCATCGCGCCGCGCTTGGTGACCTTGCTCGACCAACGCGCCACGTAGCCACCGACAAAGACGGCCAACCAGAACCGGCTACCGCCCAGCAGGCCCTTGCGGACACTGTTGAAGCGGAGCGTGCGCTTCACATAGGCGGGCCCGAAGCGCGAGGCCATCAGATCCGCCGAATCTCGACCACGGTGGACTTCGTGGTGCCGACGCGTCGACCGACCATGTAGGCGAGGACGAGAACGAGTACACCGCCGGCAATCGCGGCAGGGATGAGCTTCTTTGCTCGTGCTTCGGCCTGCTCGGTGACATCTCCCCGCACACCGCGGATGGATTCAGCGATCTGATCTCGAGTGATCGGCTCGGTGATTTCGTCAGGCATCAGAGGCTCCTCTTCTTGATGCGGAGCCCAAGCAGCACCATCGTGACGATGAGGGCCGCAAGGGTGATCAGATACGGCGCCCAGGACAGGTTGCCCGTGAGGGCGGTGCCGGTCTCGGTCTGTAGGGCACGAAGCAAAGCGAGCGTCAACGAAACCCCACCGATCATGAGCAGCAGGCTCCCGCCAACGCCGTAGGCGAGCCAGCGCGGCAACGGCCGGACGGGTTCGACGAGTTCTTGCTTTCCGTATGCCTTGACGAGATCGATCAGATCGCCGATCCCTTGTTTTGCAGCCATACGCCCTCCGTGTTCGGGTCGTCAGCCTATCGGTCGCCCTCGGCGAGAGCATCGAGGAGTGCTCGTCGATCCGCGATCAACCCGGTTGCAAGCCGCGTTCGCTCCGCAGGATCGTCGCACCGAAGGAGCGCGATCTGGTCGAGCGGCCCGAGCCCGGACCGACTGACCAACTCCCAGGTGCGCCAGTCACCGTCGTCGGGCGGACCGAGATCGGCGAGAAGATCGACTTGCGGATGATGCCGTCGCACCGACCCCGCGAGGCGCTCGAATTCCGCCATGAGCGAGACACCCTCGCCTGCCGCGGCGGGATCGCCGTCGATGTGGTCGTGGCGATCCTGTACCGCCGCTCGAGGGTACGGATCGTCGGGAAGCCACTCGACCACGGTCACCCGTCGTGACGCCACCGCCGTCAGCGCCCATCGTCCGTCGGGAAACTCCTCCGCAGCAAGCACCCGCATGACCACACCGACATCGAAGCGTTGATCGTCGCCACCGACCTCGCGGCCCCGCTCGATCCCGACTATGCCGAATGACGGCTCCGGCATCTCCTGGAGATCCCGGGCGAGTTGGCGATAACGCGGCTCGAAGATGTGCAGCGGCACGATCATCGCCGGAAGAATCGGCTGTTCGAGGGGGAACATGGGCAAGACGTAGGACATGGTGCCGGCGGCGTCACCTTCCTCGGATGTCACCCGGCGACGGTCTCGAGTGGTGAGAGGGTTTCGAGGGTGGGGCCGTAGGGGTGGCCGCCGATTGCGTCGAGGAGCGCGGCCTGCATGTCGCTGCAATCGCCGAATGGACCGGGCGGCTCTGGTGGATCCTCGCCCTCGGGCACAGCTTCCTCGTCGATGACGAGTCGGCTCGGGTCATCGACGAGCATCGAGAACACGACCTCGTCACCATTGGCAGCGGCGAACCGGCCGGCCAATCCAGTGGTGGTGCCGTCGCTCGATGCAAGCACACGAAGGTCATCGACGTCTCGCGGCGCGCATGCCGAGACCGAAGTCATCTCGATCGGCGGGAGGGCGGCTGCTGCTGCCGACGCTGGATCAGAAATCGACGCATGGAGCATGTCGCAGGTGGTGCGGTTGAGGGCACTCAGCCCCGAGCCGTCGAAGGGCTGCGTCGAGATGATGTCGAAGGGCAGACCCGCGGCGGTGAGTCCCCCGGCGACGAGGAACAGCGATCCGAGCAATCGGCTGGGCTCTGATCCGCTTCGAACTGAAGTTTCGATGAGCAGCATCTCCGCCGTGGTGGCGTCGACCAGGGAGCGGGGAAGGATTTCTTCGAGCGGTGGGGAGTCGATCACCGCGACGGTCAAGCGCTCGAGCACCGCGGGAGCGTCGCCACTATCGGGGCGATCATCGACAACGATCCCCGCGGCCTCGAGTCGGATGTCGAGAAGCTCGGCGGCGGTCTCAGCCGGATCATCGGCACGGACGTTCTGCGACGGATCGACGCTGGTCGGCCACTCGGCGAAACCGTTGTTGACCAGGAGCGCGGAGAGCGGCCCGACCGCGTTGGAGTCCGCCTGTTCAGTCGTCCAGATCCGCCGCTCGACACCTTCAGCGTCGGTGCCATCTTCTTGGCGGTAGTCCCGGGAGATGTCTTCGTACTTGGATTCATCGCCGATCACGCCACCGTCGATGGCCGTGACGCCGAGGTTCTGAAGCTCGATGACGGTCTGACCTGCGAGTTCGGCGAAGTTCGTGAACGCCCGATCGTCACCGAACCTGTCGATGAACGGGCGGGTGGAGAGCACGGGGTCGCCGCCGCCGATGAGGTAGATGTCGCCGCGGAGAACACCCTCCTCGTCGATCTCTGCGTCAGCGGATATGGCGACCTCGGTACGGAACCCGGAGCCGCCGAGCGAGTCGAGGGCCGAGAGGGTGAGGAGGCGTTGGAGTGCTCCCGGCTGTATCGGGGCCGAGGTGTTGTTGTCAGCGATCAGCATGTCGCCGCGGGTGACCTTGACACAGGTGCCGGTGGGCGCTCCTGACAGGACATCAGCGATCGTGGTGCTCAGTAGATTGTCGGACGTTGGCTGGCGCAACCATGCCGGAGCGCGACGGGCGCTCAGGACCGGGGTGGCGAGGTCGGGGCCGGTGTCGACGGCGGTGGCGATACCCGGATCAGCGTCAGCGTCAGCGCGATCGGACATGACGACGCCGCCGATGGCGACCGCGAGAATGAGCGCAGGGAGCGCGGATCGGCGCACCATGGGTAGGTATCGACGCAGCGATGTCGTTGGAGGCCGTCGCATGATCAGAGAAGGCTAGGCGAGCGGCTCCGGAACTTCGCGGCGCGCGGTGCCGGTCACCGTCATGTCGGATTGTCCTGCCGGGGCTCGAGCGCCGCGAAGAAGAGGTCTCGTACATGCTGCAGTCGGTCCGTCATCGCTTCTTGGCCCAGCGGGTCTCGCCCGATGAGGTCGCCGATGAACGGCGCGTCGCTGAAGTACGAGAGCAGCGCTCCGTACCCGGTCAACAGCATCTGCTCGGGGTCATGGCGACGGAAGCGACCAGCTTCCATCTCTCGTTCGAAATACTCCACCGCCCGTGCGAAGACGGGCTGCAGGGCTACGCCCAACTCGATGTGACCCGTGCCCTCTTCGGCCAGCGCCTCGCGTCGAACGATGCGGACGAAGTCCGGATTGGCCTGGAAGAACTCGAAACCCGCCGTGATCACGTGGTCGAGCTGCTCCCAACCGTCGGCCTTTGACTCACTGATCGCCTTCTCGACGCGCTCATACCACTCGGCCAATGCCCGCTCGAAGACCTCGCGGTACATCGCTTCCTTGGTCGGAAAGTGATGAAGAAGGCTCTGGCGCCGAATGCCGACCTCGTCGGCGATCACGTTGAGCGACGTGCCATCAAACCCGCGTTCGGCGAAGAGATGGCGTGCCGCCATGATGATCGACTCTTTAGTGTCGCCCCCAACCACGACTTGACCATAGTGGCGCTACGGTCCGCTGGTATGCAGATCATCGCCGCCCTCTTCATTGATGAGATCGATCTCCGCCAGGTGGCGGGTCCCTCAACGCGCATCGACCTCACCGGAATTCAGTTCAGTGCCGCCGCGCCCGCTCCCCTGCCGTTCACCTGGTCACCGCACCTCGTGGTCATGATCCATTGCCCGACCGACGGGTCCGGTCGAGGCGTGCTCGAGGTCACCTACCATCGCGGTGACGAACAGATTGCCCGCAGTGTTCAGCCCTTCGATGTCGAACCCGGCAAATTCACGTACCGGCTAGTGCGCGCCGAACTCGATTTCGAGGACTACGGTTCGGTCGAGGCCCATTGTCGGCTGGACCAGGGCCCGATCACCACGGTTCCCTACACCATCCTTCCCCCTGCCGACGACTGAAATGGCCGCGTTCGGCGCTGCGATCTCGCAACACCCAGATTCCGCTGCCGCGGTCGGCGATGTCGTCGGAGCCGTGCTCGAGCAAGTCGGCCACAAGCCCGATACCGCGGTTCTCTTCGTCACCACCGAGCACTTCGACGCGCTCGCCGACATCGTCGAGAGTGTTCATACCCTGCTCGACCCTGTGGTCATGATCGGAGCGACTGCCGAGGCCGTGATCGGTGGCACCCTCGAAGCAGAAGAAGGCCCTGCCATCTCGCTCTGGGCCGGCCGCCTCGGTGCCGTGGAGGGTGTGCGCTTGGAAACCGTCAGCGCGGCTGACGGAACCGCGGTCGTGGGAATGCCCGACGCTGCAGCCCAAGGTCCGCGAACACTGCTGCTCCTGGCCGAACCGGGTTCCTTCCCGTCGGGCTCGCTCCTCCAGGCCGCCAATCGGCAATACCCCGACCTGCAGGTGGTTGGAGGGGTGGCGTCGGCGTCCTCTCGTAGCCGCGTGGTTCTGAACGATTCAATTCATGAGGACGGTGCGGTCGGTGTCCTACTCCCGGGTGGACTCGGGGAACGAGTGGTCGTTTCGCAGGGTTGTCGCCCGGTGGGCGAGCCACTGATCGTCACCGCGGCGAACGCCAACCGCATCGAGGAGCTCGGCTCTCGACCCGCAACCGAGCGGCTGTCCGAGGCGGTGGACGGGGCCAGCGAGGAGGAACGAGCACTGTTGTCGCGGGGCCTGCACATCGGCCTGGTGGTCGACGAGCACGCCAGCGAGTTCGGCCGGGGCGACTTCTTGATCCGCGGCGTCCTCGGCGCGGATCATGAGGCCGGTTCCATTCGTGTCGGTGCCCCTACGCCCGTTGGGTCAACCGTGCAGTTCCAGGTCCGTGACGCCGACGCCGCCGACGAGGATCTGCGCGAAATGTTGGCAGTGACCGACGCCGATGCGGCGCTGCTGTTCACCTGCGGCGGGCGCGGATCCCGCCTGTTCGGCGAGATCGATCACGACGCCAAGATGGTCACGAAGGCGGTCAATGACGGACCGGTCGCCGGCATGTTCTGCGCCGGCGAATTCGGTCCCGTCCGCGGCGAAAACCACATCCATGGATTCACCGCTTCGATGCTGTTGCTCTACGGCTGAAATCCGGTCGCGAACGCGGCTCGCGCAGGCGTGCCCGCGGGTAGGGTCCTCTCGTTTACCAGTTGGAGGACCGATGAGCGATTTCGATCAGCGCGCCGTGAACGTCATCCGTGGGTTGGCAATGGATGCCCCCCACGCCGCGCGCTCTGGCCACCAAGGTACGGCGATGTCCCTCGCGCCGTTGGCCCACGTGCTGTACAGCCGGATCATGAGCTATGACGCGGACCACCCCGACTGGTCGGATCGCGATCGGTTCGTACTCTCCGCCGGCCACGCATCAATCCTGCAGTACTCGCTACTGCACCTGGCCGGGTTCGGACTGACGCTCGACGATTTGCGCGCCTTCCGTCAGTGGGGGTCCGCCACGCCGGGCCATCCAGAAGTGGGACACACTGCGGGCGTTGAAGTCACGACCGGCCCACTCGGCCAGGGTGTGGCGAACATGGTCGGCATGGCGATCGCCGAGTCCCAGCTTCGCACCCGCTATGGCGCCGAGATCTTCAGCCACAGCATCTTCGGGATAGCGGGCGATGGCGATCTCGCTGAAGGCATCAGTCATGAGGCCGCGTCGCTCGCCGGTCATCTCGGGCTCGGCAAGATCGTTCTCTGCTACGACGACAACCACATCACCATCGATGGCGAGACCGAGATCGCATTGAGCGACAATGCTCCCGCCCGCTTCCGGTCATACGGTTGGCATGTCGAGGAGTTGGGCGAAGTCGGCGAAGATCTCGACGCCCTCGAAGCCGGCATCCGCCGCGCCATCGCAGTCACCGACAAGCCGTCGCTTGTCGTTCTTCGCACCATCATCGGCACGCCCGCCACGGTGTCGGCCAACACCCCTGGGGCGCACGGCTACGCGATCAAGGACGACGAGATCGCAGCCACCAAGACGGTCATGGGCCTTCCCGCCGACGAGACGTTCCACGTGCCTGCCGATGTGGCAGACGTCTACCGCGATCTGGGTCGTCGCGGCGTCGCCGATCGTGAAGCCTGGGAGGCTCGCGTTGCGGCCTTCGCCGGTGACCGCACCGAGCTCGAAGCTCAACTGACCGGCACCGGTCTTCCTGGTTGGGAAGAGTCGCTCCCGCTGTATGAGGACGGAGCTTCGATCGCCACACGCGTCGCGTCCAACCATGTCCTGCAAGCACTCGTCGGCGTGGTGCCCGGCCTCACCGGCGGCGGCGCCGACCTCACCGGCAACACAGGCACGGTCATCAAGGACCACGGGGTCTTCTCCGCCGCTGACCCTGGCGGTCGCCAGATCTACTTCGGTGTACGCGAGCACGCCATGGGCGCGATCGCCAATGGCATGGCGTTGCATGGCGGCGCGATTCCCGTCGTCGGCACCTTCCTGGTCTTCGCCGACTACATGCGCGGCGCCGTCCGCCTCGCCGCGTTGTCCGAAGCCCGTTCGATCTTCGTATGGAGCCACGACTCGGTGGGCGTGGGCGAAGACGGCCCGACGCACCAGCCGGTGGAACAGGTGGCGAGCCTTCGCGCAATCCCCGGCCTGCGTGTCATCCGGCCGGCCGATGCCAACGAGACCGTCGCGGCGTGGAAGATCGCAGTGGAATCCGGCGGACCGACGGCACTCATCCTCAGTCGCCAGAACCTCCCGGTCCTGCCCGGCACCGCCACCGGCGATGTCGCGGCCGGCGGCTACGTCCTTCGCGAGGTCGAGAGCGCCCAGGTGACGCTTGTCGGCACCGGCAGCGAAGTCTCCGTCTGTGTCGAGGCAGCGGAGCGGTTGGCCGACCAGGGCATTGCCGCCCGGGTCGTATCGCTGCCGTGCTGGGAACTGTTCGCGGCCTCGTCCGCGGAAAACCGAGCGACTGTCCTGCCCGCCGGGCTGCCCTCGATCGCAGTCGAAGCGGGCGTCAGCCAAGGCTGGCACCGCTGGGTTGACGACGTCGTGGCGATTGATCGTTTCGGAGCATCCGCGCCTGGCGACACCGTCATGCGCGAGCTTGGGATCAACCCCGAGAATGTTGCGGCCCGCGCCGCGGCGCTCCTCGCCGACTGATCCGTCCCCGGAGGACCCATGACCCGTCTGCACGACCTGTATGCCCTAGAAGGCCAGAGCCCCTGGCTCGACAACATCAGGCGGGGCTGGATCACCAGTGGTGAGCTGGCCTCCTGGGTCGACAGCGGTGTGCGCGGTCTCACCTCGAATCCTTCGATTTTTCAGAAGGCGATCCAGGGCTCAGCCGAGTACGACGACGAGTTCACGTCGTCGATCGCGTCAGGGATGGACGTTGAGGCGTCCTACTGGCAGCTCGTCACGTCCGACATCCGTGCCGCGCTCGGCATCCTTCGCCCAGTTTACGACGAGAGCGACGGCCTGGATGGCTACGTCTCGGTAGAGGTCGATCCCGCTCTCGCTCGCAACACCGACGGCACCACAACCGCGGCCCGAGCGCTCGATGAACGCCTCGGCGAACCCAACCTCTACGTCAAGATCCCGGCGACGGCCGAAGGTCTCCTACCGATCCAGACGATGATCTCCGAGAAGCGGTCGATAAATGTCACGCTGATCTTCTCCCTCGAGCGCTACGCCGAGGTCATGGAGGCCTACATCTCGGGACTCGAAGCCGCCGCCGGAGACTTGCACGACATCAGCTCGGTCGCGTCGTTCTTCATCAGCCGTCTCGATGTCGAGGTCGATCGGCGCCTCGACGCGATCGGTACCCCCGAGGCCCTGGCGCGGCGCGGCGAGGCTGCAGTGGCGAACGGCAAGCTGGCCTACGACCTGTTCACCCGTACCTTCTCCGGACCCCGCTGGGATGCGCTGGCGGCCCGTGGTGCCAGAGTTCAGCGGCCCCTGTGGGCATCGACCTCGACGAAGAACCCCGCCTATCGCGACACGCTCTACGTCGACGAGTTGATCGGCCCCCACACCGTCAACACCCTCCCCGACAACACCCTCGAGGCGTTCAAGGACCACGGCACCGTCGCCCGCACAATCGACGCCGACGTCGCCGGGGCCAGAGGAGTGATCGACGATCTGGCCGCGCTCGGGATCGACATGGCCGAGGTCACCCAACAGCTGGAGGACGAAGGCGTGGCCGCCTTCGAGAAGAGCTTCGACGAACTCCTCGCTGTCTTGTCAGAGAAGGCCGCCACCCTTCGCTGAGCGCGAAACCACCCGGCGCTCGATTACACTCATCAGCAGGCCTCCCGGTCCGATGGGGTTACCGGGTCAGCGTTCCTCCCCCGCCGGCGGCGAGGGGCAGCGGCGCTGAAGCCTGAAGAATTCCGAAAGCGATGCGCGTCGGCACGTGTATCGCCATCTGATCGGAGACCATCGTCACCACCATCGCCGAACGCGGACGGCTCTCTCCTTCGGCCACCGATCATCTTGTGCAAGCGCACCTCGATGGTTTGGCCACGGACGAGCAAGCCCGCTACCTGCAAGAGAACACAGAAGATTGGGCAGCGAGCCTCTTTCGCCTGCTCGATGCCGCGGAGATGGCCCTGTCCTCGGCGCGGCGTGATGTCCGCGGTCCGGCGCGAGCGATGGTCCTCAGCGATCTCGATGAAGAATGCTTCCGAATCGATGCTGCGATCACCGCCCTCGTCGGGGCCGCGCAGGAGGACGAACTCGTCCCCCTCGAACCCGTCGAACAGCCGCTGCCTCCTCCGGCCACAACTCCCGTGCAGCTGCAGCTCTCGCGCACCGATGGCCGAATCGTTGCCTGGGCTTCGGGCCTGAACCAACGCGGTGACCGCCACGAGGGTGTCCTCGAGCGGGTGAAAACCCACGGCGGATCCGTCATAACGTGGGATGAGCACGCCACGATGAAGATCCCTGGGAGCGGCCGGGTGTCGACGGTCTCGGCACCATTGGAGAGCGCCCTCGGCTGGTTGATCGCCTTCGGTGACACCGCCGAGGACGAGACGCTCGGTGCCAGCGCCACCTGGATGGGTCAGGTTGCCGCGTTGGCAGTGGAACTGATCGCTCAAGGCCGAGTCGCACCCCAACTCGTGCAGTCGAAGCGTCGGCGTCGGGAGAAGGCCGACGACAACACATCGGCCTTCCGCGTCCGGTGGCTTCCCGCGGTGGTCGATCCCGAGCGTTTCGAAGCGCTTGTCGCCAGCGTGCCGGGCGCCGCGATGGCCGGTAGTCGTGAACAGGCGAAAGACAAGTTCGTCATGGCCGCGCTGACCGACCTTTGTGACGCGATCGTCGGCATAGCAGCGGGGCAGCTCGAGATGCCGGCACCTCCTCCGGAGATCAAGAGCAAGGGTGATGTGGCCGAGGCCACGCTCTGCCATCTCGACGGAGAGCCGTTCCAAGCTCCGACGAAGCTCGGCTCTGAAATGTCGCGTCGCATGACCCAGTGGGGTCAGAGCATCGTCGGCCTCCTCGAGCAACCGTTGGTGATCCAACTCGACTCACCGGATGACTCCGGCGGCTGGCATGTCGCCGTGCTCGCCCCGAACGAGGACGGTGCTCTCGAGCCGGTTGAGGTGGCGATGGCGACGACGTCGAAGTCACGCGCCAAGCACACGTCAGCTCAACTCGCCCGCCTCGAGCGACTCTTCCCCGAACTGATGAGGCTCGGAGGCCGTCGCCGGGGCGAGGTAATCCTTTCTCAGGACGAAGCATGGAAGCTGATGACGGAGGACGGCGATCGACTTCGCGTTTGTGGCTTCGACGTGCGGGTCCCGGCGCTCAAGCGGCAGAAGGCCGTCGCGTCGCTCCGGTTGACGTCGGAGGCAGACGAGACCGTCGTCGGGGCTCAACAGCTGGCCAATGTGCGCTGGTCTGCCGTGTTCGACGATGTCGAACTGACCGCGGCTGATATTGCCAAGCTCGCGGCGGAAGCACGCCCGCTGGTGAAGAGCCGTGGCCGCTGGATCGAGCTGGACAAGGCCGATCTGGTGGAAGCCGCTGCCGCTCTCGCGGAGCGGGCCGACAAGACTCGTCTCACGGGTGCCGACATGCTCCGGCACGCACTCGGACTCGAGGGCTCGCCGCTCGGCGGCGGCGTCAACATCGTGGGCGAAGGCTGGGCGGCGGATCTTCTCCGTTCGGTCGAGGCGCTTCCTGAGGAGCCGACGACAACACCTGAAGGATTCTCCGGTGAACTTCGTTCTTACCAAGCCGACGCACTCGCGTGGCTGCGCTTTCTCGATGAGGCCGGACTCGGCGGCTGCCTCGCGCTCGACATGGGTCTCGGAAAGACTCCGACCGCGCTTGCCGCGATCGCGCTGGCTGAGGATGCTGACGCCAGCTTGGTGATCGCTCCCCCGGCGGTCGTTGGAAACTGGGCCAACGAGGCTCGCAAGTTCGTGCCCGGCGTAAAGGTGCTCGTCCATCACGGGGCAAACCGGGCGAAGGGTCCAGAGCTGAACGCAGCCGTGCGCGCCGCCGATCTCGTGGTCACCACCTACGGCACTGCGGTTCGTGACATGGATCAGTTGAGCGAGTTGTCGTGGGGGAAGGTCGTCATTGACGAAGCCCAGGCGATCAAGAACCCCGCGGCAGAGACGTCACAGCAGCTCCGCCGGCTCGACGCTCGCACTCGTCTCGCCCTCACCGGCACGCCGATCGAGAACGGGCTCGGCGACCTCTGGTCGATCATGGACTGGGCCAACCCCGGCCTACTGGGCCCCAGGGCGCCGTTCATCGCTCAGCTCACCCCCGACTCGAAGTCGAACGGCGACGGAGAGGCTGCTCTGCGGGCGCTGAACGGGATTCTCGTGTATCGGCGCACAAAGGCCGAACCGGCGATCGCCGAGGAGCTACCGGATCGGATCGACGAGGTCGATCACTGTGCGATGACTCCTGAGCAGATCGGCCTCTACCAGGCAGTCATCGACACCCTCGTGGTGACGACAACCGAAAGTGACGCAGGCACCCCCGAACGGAAGGGCGCAGTACTGGCGGCGATCACTGCCCTCAAGCAGATCTGCAACCACCCGGTCAACTATCAGGCCGACGACGAACCACTGGACGGACGCTCCGGCAAGCTGGCTCGCTTGAACGAGATCATCGAGACGGTCTTCGCCGGCGACGAGAAGATCTTGATATTCACGCACTTCGCCTCGTGGGGTGAGCGCCTCGCGGACTACCTGACTGAACGTACCGGCAAGCCCATTGCCTGCTACCACGGCGGTCTCGGGCGAGGGGCGCGAGACCGACTGGTCGAGACGTTCCAGTCCTCCGAGGGCGCCGGTGCCATGGTTCTGTCGCTCAAGGCCGGCGGCACAGGCCTGAACCTGACCGCCGCCAACCATGTCGTGCTCTACGACCGCTGGTGGAACCCGGCGGTCGAGGACCAGGCACGTGACCGTGTCTGGCGCATCGGGCAGAAGAACACGGTGATCTGCCATCGCCTGATTTGTCCTGGAACGATCGACGAACGAGTCGAAGAGGTCGTGGCCGGCAAGCGACAGATCGCCGATCTCACGCTTCCCAAATCCAGTTCCATCGGTGACCTCGACGCGACACAGCTCCAGCAGGCACTCGGGATCGATGCCAGCGCGCTTCTCGACTCCGACCCGATCACCGACGAAGCGCTTGATACCGGGGTGGTGTTGACATGAGCGAATCGAGCGGCAACCGGCGTCAGAACAATTCGGGCAAGAGCGGTGGCAACAACTCCGGGGGCCGACGCAAGCGGAAGCGCAGCGGACAGGGCGCGCAAGGCAAGAGCGGTGGTTCGAACGAGCCGAAGCAGAACAAGGCTCCCCGGCGCAAGGAACCCCAAATCGATCTCGCCGAGTTCTGGGGCGATTCGAATGCACTTCCCCAGGCGATCGATCACATTCGTGAGGCCGGGGATGTCAAGGCCGTTGTGCAGTCGTTGGGTCGAGTCCCGCTGAGTGGTCAAGAGACCGCCGCCGAGCACTGGTTCGCCCTCGTCTACGAGCGCGCTGCGGTCCTTGCTGGTGCTCTGGCGGCCGCCGGAGACCTTCTCGCTGACGAACCCGACGCCTGACGGCCAAGATTTCTGAGGCGTTGGGCCCACATGGAGGGGGCCTTTCGGCTAAAGTCACGCTGCGCGGTCAAGAGGACCGGATAGGCCACCGATACCTTTCGGGGGATCTGTCCGGGAGTATGTAATGCAGCAGTTCAAAGGCTGGAAAGCACTGACCAGCGCACTGGCGATTGTCGCGGCCACGCTGGCCTCGGTCGCGCCCGCCAACGCCGCCGCCGGCTTTGGTGATGTGCCCATCGGTGAGTTCTATACCGAAGCCGTGCAGTGGATGGTGGACGAAGGAATCACCACCGGCACATCACCGGGATGCTTCCAGCCCGCCGCCCCTGCCACGCGGGGTCAGGTCGCCACCTTCCTCCATCGCTTCCGGAACCAGCCCCATGGTGTGGGCGAGCCGTTCATCGACGTCGGACCCGATGACTTCTTTGCCGAGGCGGTCGCATGGATGGCCTCGACCGGGATCACGACGGGCGTGACCCCCAGCACGTTCGAACCCGATCGGCTGGTGACGCGCGGCGAAGTCGCAACGTTCCTGCATCGGGCCGAGGGCGCCCAACCCGCCGGCGCCGAGCCGTTCGCCGATGTGAGCGACGACGACTTCTTCGCCGAGCCCGTGGCCTGGATGGTCGAGCAGGGCATCACCACCGGTGTCACGTCCACCACCTTCGCTCCGAGCCGACCGGTCACCCGTGCTGAGCTCGCTGCCTTTCTCTACCGAGTCGCCGGTGAGCCTGCCGTCAGCCTCGATGGTGGCGAAATCTGTCCCACCGCCGGTGATCAGAACCAGCTGGCAGTGGCCGAAGCCTTCTCTTTCCAGCTTCTGAACGATCTCCGTGCGGGCCTCGGACTGGACGCGCTGGATCGCACCGGGACCATGGATTCATTCGCTCGCACGTGGTCCGCCACGATGGATTCGTCGGGCGACTTCGAGCACAGCGGCGGACCCTACGCTGAGAACATCGCCTGGTGGAGCGCCGGCTCGGCGAGCCCGGAGGCGGCCGCCGCCAAGCTCCATGAGCTATGGGTCAACAGCCCCGGTCACTACAACAATATGACTCGGTCGGGCTACGACGAGGTCGGTGTGGGGTTCTGGCTGAGCGAAGATGGTTGGCATGCGACTCACGTCTTCCGATAGACCAACAGCCCGCATCCGGGGTTAGTTGTAAATCGAAACCGACTCCTCTAGTGTGCCGTCGTGCCCGCCCAGGAGTCCCCTCGCACCGATTGCTCAATCCAGCGCACGTTGGATCTGATCGGTGACCGCTGGACCCTTCTCATTCTTCGCGACATCTTTCGTGGCGTCCGTCG
>JAJCXZ010000081.1 GCA_029263175.1 Acidimicrobiales bacterium
GCGGCGGCCGCGTCGACGGCGGCCGCGAGTTGAGCGCCGAGCGCAGGGGCGGCGATGGGATTGAGGCGGTAAGCCGGGCCGTAGAGGCTGATCGCGGCGACGAGCGTGCCTGCCGAGTCGACCACGGGTGCGGCCACGCCGTTGACCTCGAGGTCGAGCTCCTGGTCGGTCCAGGCGTAGCCATCGGTGACGATCTGGGCCAGGCGGGCTCGGATGATGCTGGGATCGCTGACCGTGTGGGTTGTTGCGATGTCCAACGAGCCGGAGAGATAGCCGTCGAGCCGATCGCGGGGCCACGCCGCCATCAGCACCAGCCCCGGTGCAACCAGGTGAAACGGCAGGCTCGAGCCGGAACTATCCGGAACCTGAACCGCCGATGGCCCGGGCGTCTGGGCGAGGTAGTGGGCTCCCGACGGTGTATCGACCGTGAGCGCTGAACTCTCGCCGAACTGGTCCACGAGATCGAGGAGCAGCGGCCGGAATCGGTCCTCCAGCGCGACCCGCACCTCGCCGTCGCGGGGCTGGAGGGTGGCGACGGCGGGGCCGATCAGGAGCTCGCCGTCGGTCGTGCGGCTGAGCATGCCGAGGTCGACGAGTTGGCCGGCCAGTCGGGCCGCGGTGGAGCGGGGGAGTCCGCTCAAACGGCCCAGCTCTCGGACCCCAACGGGACCCTCGGCTGCAGCGACGGTCTGGAGCACTTCGAAGGCTCGCTCGACGGGTCCGGAAACCGTTGACGTCGACGAGGTTCTCGGCATACGCTGATCCTATCAGACAGGACGTCCCACTCAGCAGGACACCCGATTTCTACGACTATGCAGAGCAGCCGCTGGCCGCCGCCGACATGGACGGAGAATTCGTGGTGGTCCGGTGGTCCGACGGCGCCATGCTACGCGCCCACGCGCTCTGGCTCTTCGAAAACCAGATGGGCGACGTCACCATCGACGAACGAACGCGGGAAGGCAAGACCGACCCCGCCGACCTCCCGGACGCAGGCATTCTCGTCGCCGCTGCCGTCGGCGGCAACGGTGATCTCGAGGCCTCATGGCGCGACGGCTCGGTCGCCCGCTATCACTCTGGTTGGCTGCGCCACATTGCCGACGAACGCCACCGTCCTCGGGCCTCGATTCCAACGCCGGTTGAGTGGACCACGGCCGACTTCGTCGAACCGGTCACTGTCGATGGTCCCGCCACCCTCACCGATGACATCGCGCTCCACGAGTTCCTTGACGCACTCGCCCGCTACGGGCTGGTCAGGCTCGAAGGACTCGACACGACCAGGGACGTGCTCCCCACACTCGGCCGCCGGATCGGCGCTTTGCGTGATACGAACTTCGGCATCACCTGGCCGGTGAGTGTCGACATCAAGCCGACCTCCACGGCCAACACCTCGCTCCCTCTGCCGCCACACACCGATCTGCCCACCCGCGAGACGCCGCCCGGTTTCCAGATGCTCCACTGTCTGGTCAACACGTGTACCGCCGGGTTTTCCACGATGGCTGACGGCTATGCCGTCGTCCGCCACCTCCGCGAACACCAGCCCGACGTCCACGATGTGCTCGCCAACACGAACTGGGTGTTTTTCAACCGGTCACCCGAGCACGATCATCGGTGGACGGGTCCGCTGATCGACTACGGCGCCCCGGGAATGCCGCTCACGCTCCGGGCCTTCCACCCGCTGCGGGCGTTCCCCGACATGGACGACACCGAGGTGCCGGCCGCCTACGCAGCCCTTCGCGAATTCTCACGGCTGGCCGGCAGCGATGAGTTCCAGATGCGTTACCCATTCCGACCCGGCGACCTCGTCGCCTTCGACAACCGGCGCCTGCTTCACGGCCGTGCCAGCATTGACGTCGACGGTGGCCGACGAGAACTGCACGGCACCTATATCGATCACGACGAGGTGTACTCGCGCCTGCGAGTTCTCTCTCGTCATCTCAGCCGGTCCTGACCGGTCCGCTCACACCAGGGAACCCAGACAATGCCTAGCGTCTTCATCACTTGCGCCGTAACGGGCGGGGGCGACACCGTCAGCAAATCGGTGCACGTGCCCGTCACGCCCGAGCAGATCGCCCACTCGGCGATCGACGCCGCCAAGGCGGGCGCCGCCGTCGTGCACTGTCATGTGCGCGATCTCGAGACGGGTGCGCAGAGCCGCGATCGCGACCTCTACAAGGAGCTCACCGATCGCATCCGGTCGAGCGACACCGATGTCGTGCTCAACCTCACCGGCGGCACCGGCGCCGATATCACCCTCGGCGGAGTGGAGCACCCGCTGCCGCTGAGCGAGGAAGGCACCGACATGGCCGGCGCCACCGAGCGCATGGCTCACATCGTCGAGTGTCTGCCCGAGATCGCAACCATCGACATGGGCACCATGAACTTTGGTGAGGGCGACTACATCATGACGAACTCAACCAGTCAGCTCGACGAGATCGCCCGACAGTTCCAAGCCATCGACGTGCAGCCCGAACTCGAGTGCTTCGACACCGGCCACCTCTGGTACGCCAAGGAGCAGGAGAAGCGGGGGCTCTATGAGGGTAAGACGATGAATGCGCAGCTCTGCATGGGTGTGCCGTGGGGAGCACCCGACGACATGAACACGCTGATGGCCATGGTCAACAACGTGCCCGACCACTGGAACTACTCGGCCTTCTCGATCGGCCGGCGCCAGATCGAATACGTGGCCGCCGCTGCCATTGTCGGTGCCAACATCCGCGTCGGCCTGGAAGACAACCTCTATCTCCAGAAAGGGGTGAAGGCCACCAACGCTGATCTTGTGGAGCGAGCCACCCTCATTCTCGAGGCGATGAACTTCAACGTCATGGGCCCCGATGAGGTGCGTGAGCAGCTGAAGCTGGTGAAGCATGGCTGAGCACGCCGCAATTGTCGGCGCGGGCGTCATCGGCGCGGCGTGGGCCGCCCGTTTCGTCATGCACGGCATCGACGTGAAGATCAGTGATCCGTCGCCGCACGCCGAACGGATCATGGGCGAGGTGCTCGACAACGCGCGAGTCGCATGGGGTGAGCTCGGTCTTCCCGCGCCGGTCGAGGGCTCGATCACTTTCTGCGACTCGATCGAGAACACCGTTGCGGATGCGATACACGTGCAAGAAAGTGCACCTGAAGACCCCGGCATCAAGATTCCCATCCTCGAAGCGATCGCCGCGGCCTGTCCGTCCGACACCGTCATTGCGTCGTCGACATCGGGCATCAAGCCGTCGGTGCTCCAGCCGAGCATCGTCAATCCTGAGCGCCTGTTGGTCGGACACCCGTTCAACCCGGTCTACCTTCTGCCGCTCGTCGAGGTGTGCGGCGGTGCGCTGACCTCCCAGGCCGCGGTCGACATGGCGATGGCCACCTATGCATCCATCTCGATGAAGCCGCTCCACGTGCGCGTGGAGATCGACGCCTTCATCGCCGATCGCCTCCTCGAGGCGGTGTGGCGTGAAGCGCTGTGGCTGGTGAACGACGGTGTGGCCACCACCGAAGAAATCGACGACTCGATCCGCTACGGCTTCGGCCTGCGGTGGGCTCAGATGGGCCTCTTCGAGACCTACCGGATCGCCGGCGGCGAAGGCGGCATCGGCCACTTCATCGCCCAATTCGGGCCAACGCTCTCGTGGCCGTACTCGAAGCTGATGGACACCCCTGAGCTCACCGACCAGCTCGTCGACGCCATCGCCTCGCAGTCCGACGATCAGTCCGGTGCCCACTCGATCCGCGAACTCGAGCGCATCCGTGACCGCAACCTGGTCGGTTTCCTGCAGGTGCTCGAACGCAACGAGTGGGGGGCCGGCGTCACCCTCGCCGAGCAACGAGGACGACTGGAGGTCAGTTCTCCTCGATGGCCTTGACGTTCTTGAGCCAGAGGCCGCCGCCTCGGTGGGGGCGAGGGTCATAGGACCGATGGCCCAGGAGGCGTTGCACTCGAGGTGACTGCTCGGCCAGTTCCACAGTCGTGTAGTCATTGGCGTTGGCCTCTTCAGGGGTAAGCCAGCCGGCGACAAACGACAGGTGCATGGCGCGACGCCAGCGATCGTCGGTCCGGTTGGCGCCACCTCCATGAAGCACCTGGCCCGAATACACGAGAGCGTCGCCGGGTCCGAGTTCGGCGGGCACGCTGTCGGCGTCGGCGAACCGGCTCAGCTCTCCCCATCGGTGGCTACCGGGGACGACGCGGGTGGCACCCAGCTCCTCGGTCACATCCTCCAGCCCGATCATGGCGCTGAGGGTGATCTCGGGGGAATCGGGCCACGTCCGTGACACGAACTCCCACCAGTTGTTGCCGTCTCGGTGCAAGACCTGCGCCGGCTCACCAGGCCCGATGTACATCACCTGGGCGGTGTTGACCCAGTAGGAACCACAGGTCGGCAGCAGAACGGCATCCGCGATCGATTCGTAGAGCTCGTTGTCGAGCATTTGAAAGTACGCGGGCGTCAGCTTGCCGAGCGAGGAAAAGCGAATCGTGTTCGCGCCGACGAAGGCAGCGCCATCCTCTCCGAGACCCTGCGTCGCGGAGCCGGGCGCGAAGTCTCGGGAGTGTTGGTCAGCGGCGGTCCGGATCGCTTCGATCTGCGAGCGCGGAAACATGTTCTCGATGATCACGCCGCCGTCGCGCTCAAGGATCGGCAGGATCTGCTCGAGCGACGAGGAGGCAGGGAGTCGTTCGAGGGGACCGAGAGTCGTCATCGCGGGATTGTAGCGACAACGATCGATCCTGTGACGAGCGCCACACCCGCGGCGAGCGGTAGTCGATGAAACACGGAGAGTGCGGTAACGAAAGAAACGTTCTAGAGTCTTACCCGTTGTCCGAATTGGGGGATTCGGACGACGACGGCGTTGCCTACGGGTGGCGCCGTCGTCGCGTCGGCCGGTGGAAACTCGTGATCACACCGCGTCGGCCCGGCCGGCCACTCGTACCGAGAGCGCCTGGTACTTGCCGGTTTCGCCCAGATCCCACTCCTCGGCGTCTTCCACGGATCCGACGCTTTCCAGGATCGAACGATTGAGGTCGAGTGGACGGCTGAAGAATCGACGACGGTGACCGGCGATCGATTCGTCGACACGCTCGCTTGTCTCGCCACCCCAGAGTCCCACCTGGAGCGGCGCCCCCGGCGTGAGTGCTGCCGCCATGGCGTGCACCGCGGTCGCCATGTCGTCAGCGGGGAGATGCATCAGGGTGCTCATCGACCATCCCGCATCGAACGCTGCCGGCCGGAACGGTGGCGCGAGCACCGAGCCGTGGATCACCGTCAGGCCGGCTCGTCGAGCGGCCACACCGTTGGCGAGGGCGAGATCCAGCCCGGTGACCTGGAATCCGGCCTCATCGAAACCGGCGCAGTCCCGACCCGGTCCGGCTCCGAAATCGACGACCCGGCTTCGTCCTTCGTTCTCCAACCGAGCAATGAAGCGGTTGCGGAGATCGAGTCGCGGACCGGTGACGGAAGTGCTTCGCAAGCCTTGGCGGGCTTCTTCCTCGTAGTAGGCGCGGAGGGAGTTCACCTGCCGTACTTCTCGTCGTGATGAGCGTCCGCGTCGATGCCCCGCTCGCCGGGCGGCAGCGGCGCTTGCAGGCTGACGTTTCGGCCGTCTGGATCAGCGATGATCGCCTCGGTGACAGCCCAGTGCTGCGCGGTGAACGGTCGCACGGATTCCGGGACGGGCTCAGGGGCGAACGCGATCGAGTCGGCCACGCCGAGGATCGGGTGGGTCTGGAGTTCACGATCCTCGTTCTGCTGGTTGATGAAGACGTAAGGGCCGCCGGCCGAGTGAACCCACTGACCCGAGTGATGATCCGTTTCGAACACGGCGGTGAAACCCATCGATGCCCAGAACTCCGCAGTGGCCGCATAGTCGCGGGTTTCGACGTAGAAGCCCTGGAATCCTTCTGTCGCCATTGGAGACCTCCCTGTCCGTTCCTGATGATCGCACATTGGATGGCCCACCGGATCCTGTGCCAGGCTCGGTCATGACTCACGACGTCCGTTTCCAAGCAATGATCCTGCCGAACCTGGGATGGGACGAGCTTCTGGGCCGATTCCGTGACGTTGAGGAGCTCGGCTTCGAGTTGGCGTCGACGGGTGATCACTTCTGTGACTGGTCGAACCCACCGAGTCCGTGGCTCGAACTCTGGGGCGTGCTGGCCGGGGTGGCGCAGGCTACCGAACGCATCCGCATCGCTCCATGTGTCGCGCAGATTCCGCTGCGGAACCCGGCCATGTTCGCTCGCCAGGCGCTCACGGTCGACCACATCTCCGGCGGGCGGCTCGAGATCGGGCTTGGCCTCGGGCTGACGATCGACCCCAGCTACGACATGATCGGTATGGAGAACTGGAGCAACAAGACGCGGGTGTCTCGGTTCACGGAGTACGTCGAGATCGTCGACCAGATGCTGTCGAACGAAGTCACCACCTATGCAGGTGAGCACTATCAGGTGAATGCGGCGACGATGAATCCCCGGTCTCCGCAGAGTCCCCGTCCGCCGATCACGGTTGCGGCGCTCGGTCCGGTGATGGTGAAGAAGGCTGTGGCTCACGCCGACACGTGGAACACCATGAGTTTCGCCGGCACCTTCGAGGAACAGCTCGCCGAAACCAGTGTCCGGATCGATGCGGCGCTCGAGCACTGCGAGAAGATCGGTCGCGACCCCACAACGCTGCGGATCTCCTACAACATGTTCGACCCCGGTTCCCGGGCGAGCGGCGGCCAGATCAGCTACTACGAGTCCACCGGGGCGTTTGTCGAACAGGCTGAGTCGCTTCTGGCATTGGGTGTCACCGAACTGTGTCTCTACTATCCGATGCTCGAGGAACAGCTTCCGGTCTTCGAGGCCATCGCCAACAATGTGTTTCCTCAGCTTCGAAACCATCGCCGCCCCGCGTTCTGATAGTGCCGACCGCCTCGGTCGCGCGAGTATCACCCATGGATCAACCGCAAATCGGAGCCCTCGACGGCATCCGGGTCCTCGACATGACCACGGTTGTCATGGGTCCCCTGGCGACTCGGAGCCTCGGTGACCTCGGTGCCGACGTCATCACCATCGAGACCAAACACGGTGACCTGAACCGGCGGATGGGGCCCGGCCCGGACCGGGACTTCTCCGGCACGTCACTCAATCTGATGCGCAACAAACGCAGTATCGCGCTCGATCTGAAGGACGAACGCGGCCGGTCGGCGTGCCTTGCGATAGCGACCACCTGCGATGTGGTCGTGACCAACCTTCGGCCTGGTCCGCTGGGTCGGCTTGGCCTCGACTATGACGCCATCCGTGAGGTTCGGCCCGACATCGTCTTCTGCGCGGCGCACGGCTATCCATCCGATGGGCCAAAGGCAGACGCTCCGGCGTACGACGACATCATTCAATCGGCGAGCGGGGTGAGCGATCTCTATCAGCGGGTCGGCGGTGAACCGAACCTGCTGCCGACGCTGGTGGCAGACAAGGTGTCAGGGATGGCGATTGCCAACGCGGTCCTGGCCGCGCTCTACTACCGCTCGAGAACCGGGCACGGGCAGCGCATCGAGGTTCCGATGATCGATGTGATGACATCGTTCATCCTGACCGAGCATGGAGGTGGTGCCATCCCGGAACCACCGACAGGAGAGCCCGGACACACCCGCATCCTGACTCCAACCCGTCGGCCCCAGCCGACCGCGGACGGGTGGATCAGTCTCCTGCCGTACAACAAAGACCACTACGACGCCGTCTTCGCGGCGGGAGGTCGGGCGGACCTCGTCGGAGATGCGAGATACCGCACGACCCGTGAGCGGATGGCCAACAGCGGAGCGCTGTACGGCGACGTCGCCGCGATCCTGCCGCAACGCACGACCGAGGAGTGGCTGGATTTCTGCACGGAGCACGGAATCCCGGCCACGCGAGCAACAACTCTCGACGAGCTCATCGAGGGTTTGCCGCTGGAGGAACACCCGACGGCCGGTTCCTATCGACTGATCCCTCCGGCGGAAAGGTTCTCCGAGACTCCTGCCCGACTCCACCGCCACGCGCCGCGAGTCGGAGAGCACAGTCGCGAGGTGCTCCGCGAGATCGGGTTCGATGCCACCGAACTCGATGCTCTCGAAGACGCGGGTGTTCTCGGGAGGCCGACTGCCGACAAGGGCTGATCCACACGCTCGGTCGCACGTCGTCATCCTTGGTTCGGTTGGCGAAGACGCGGTGAGTACAGTCGCGCTCAATGACCGAGTTCTTCACAACTGTCTCTGCACCGATCCGGCTATGGAAACCAGATACTGACAGGGCGCCTGTGTTTCGCTTGTACAACTCTGGGCGGATGGTCGGCGACGGCACGTTCGACCGACGCCGGGTCGAACCAGCTCCAAACCCCATCGAACGCGTGGGCTGATGCCACTCGTAGCGGGCGTTGACTCATCGACGCAATCAACCAAGGTCGAGCTTCGCGACGTCGAGTCGGGATCTGTCATCGCCACGGGAAGAGCATCACACCCGCCGACGTCACCTCCGCGCAGCGAACAGAATCCCCGGTCGTGGTGGCAGGCTCTTGTCGATTCGTTCGAGCAGACCGGCGATGCCCGACGCGATGTGGTGGCGGTCTCGGTGGCCGGCCAGCAGCACGGGCTCGTGCTTCTCGATGCGGTGGGCGAACCGCTGCGAGATGCGAAGCTGTGGAACGACACAGAATCGGCGTCGGTGGCGTCGGGCCTGGTTGATGCCCTCGGTGCCGACGCCTGGGCTGCCG
Organism: Acidimicrobiales bacterium; assembly: GCA_029263175.1. Lineage (GTDB taxonomy): Bacteria > Actinomycetota > Acidimicrobiia > Acidimicrobiales > Aldehydirespiratoraceae > JAACCU01. Next base: position 8,712 of record JAJCXZ010000081.1, read on the forward strand.
CGTGCGGTTCGGTTCCCGTGGCTTCGTTCACCATCACCAAGCTGGCCTGGATCGTCGAGATGGAGCCGTCGATTGCGAGACAGATTTCCTGGATCGGGCTTCCCCACGACTACCTCACGTATCGGCTCACCGGCAGTCATGTCACCGATCGCGGTGACGCGTCCGGGACGGGCTGGTTCGACCCGGCGACGGCAGAATATCGCGGCGATCTTCTTGCTCTCGTTGGCGGACGTGATGACTGGATCGACCTGCTCCCGACAGTGCTCGGGCCGAGCGAACCAGCCGGCACCATCACCGACGCGGCGGCCGCCGCCTTGGGTCTCCGCGCTGACGTCACTGTCGCCGCCGGGACGGGTGACAACATGGCTGCTGCTCTCGGGCTGGGGCTCGAGCCGGGAGATGTGGTGATGTCGCTCGGCACGTCGGGCACGGTGTACGCGTCGTCGAGGTCACCAACGGCTGATCCCTCTGGCGCCGTTGCCGGGTTCTGCGATGCCACGGGCCGCTACCTCCCCCTGGTCTGCACTCTCAACGCCACGAAGGTCACGGACTCGGTCAGTCGATGGACCGGCATGGACCAGGCGAGTTTTGCTTCGGCGGCTCTCGCGGCTCCGCCGGGGGCGAACGGCGTGCGGCTCCACCCGTACTTCGACGGAGAGCGGACCCCGAATCTCCCGGACGCCACGGGCACATTCGAGGGCCTGCGCAACAGCACCGCGGTCTCAGATTTGGCCCGAGCAGCACACGAGGGTGTCGTTGGCGGCTTGCTTCACGGACTGGATGCGCTGCGCTCCGCCGGTGCGTCGGTCGATGGTCGATTGAGTCTCATCGGGGGCGGCGCAAAGTCACCGGCCTACCGACAAATCGCGGCTGACCTTCACGGCCGGCCGATCAGGGTTCCGCACCTCGATGAAACAGTTGCCACCGGTGCGTGTGTGCAGGCCGCGATCGTCGATACCGATGACTCGCCGGAATCCGTCGCGTCGGTTTGGGGCCTCGGCGCGGGGGTCGATATCGACCCGACATAGGTCGGCTCGGCTCACTCGGCGAACTGAAACGAGTATCCCTACGGGTTGTGCCCGTATTCACTACTCTGCGTCGCCATGGAAGTTGGGGGACCTCGCTGGGCATCGGTCGGGGGCGTACATCGTGCGCCTCTGCGAAACGTGGACGGAGCCTTGTACTTGTGCGGGCTGGACGCGGTTGGGCCGAGTCCCGCCGATCTGCTCGAGCACGTCGACGCGCACACCGTTGTGTGTTTGCAATCAGATCTTGAGATCGAACGTCGCTACCCGGGTTACCTCCGCTGGCTGGCGGCCCCGGAGCCGCATGAGTCGCTGCGGCTCCCAACTGGCGATCGGGTGGCCGCCGAGGACGAACCGGTGATCTCTCTGGTCGCCGGAGTCCTCGATCGGGTGAGGGGCGGCGAAGGCGTGGTGATCCACTGTGGGGCCGGCTGGGGGCGCACCGGCGTCATCGCGGCTCTGGTCATGGTTGCCGCAGGCGCGTCGATCGACGAGGCCCTTCAGGAGCTCCGACTGGCGCGTCCCGGTGCAGGCCCGCAGTCGGTGGAGCAAGAACTCCAGATCTCACGAGTGGCGCCAGCGGTCAGCGACCGTTTCGCCCTCGACTAAGTCACACGGGGGACAGACCCCAGGGTGACTTGCTCGGGCTAGATCAGGGAGTCGATGAGGTCGCGGAGACCCTCGACGTGGCGAGCCTCGGTCCAGGTTGATCCGATGGAGACACGGATGAACTGCTCGTCGTCGATCACCGAGGGTGTGACATACACGGAGCCGGTGGCGTTGATCGCCACAGCAAGGCTCGTGGTGGCGTCGTTGCCGTCGACATGGGTGAAGCACACCAGACCGAATTCGGTCGGGGCAAAGAGACTGAGTTTCGGATGGGCTTCGACCCACGCCGTGAGCTCGTTGGCCATTGCCACATGCGAACGGATCAGCGACTGCAGGCCCTCGACGCCGAATGACCGAAGCACGAACCACAGCTTCAAAGCGCGGAAGCGACGACCGAGTGGCACGTGCCAGTCGCGATAGTCGATCACCGCGCCTGATTCGCTCGCAGAGTTGCGCAGGTAGGGCGGGAGAATGCTGAGCGTCTCGATCAGTGGTGTGCGATCCGCAACCCAGAAGATCGAACAGTCGAAATTGGTGGCCAGCCACTTGTGGGCGTTGAACGTGTAGCTGTCGACGAGCTCGAGTCCGTCCTGATGGTGCCGGAACTCCTCGCACAACATCGCTGCGCCTGCGTAGGCGGCATCGATGTGGAACCACAGGTCGAACTCGTCGGCGATCTCGCCGAAAGCCCGGACTGGATCGACGGCGGTCGTGCCGGTGGTGCCGACGGCTGCGCAGACGAAAGCTGGCGTGAGCCCGGCCGCGAGGTCGGCCTCGATACCGGCCCGTAGCGCTTCTGGTCTCGCCGCGAAGTTTTCGTCGACATCAAGCAGACGGACGTGGCCGTAGCCGGCAACGTTGCCGCCCTTCTCCAACGACGAATGGGTCTGGCTCGACGTGTAGGCGACCATCTGCTCGGCGGGCGCCCCCGTGCGCTTGCGGCATTCTTCGCGGGCAACCACGAGAGCGGTGTGGGTTGAGTCGGAGGCGCTCATCTGGATGACGCCCCCGCCGGGGCCGGTCGTCTTCCAGTCCTGCGGTACGCCTGTGAGGTCGACAAGCCAGTCGAGGACGTGTGACTCGATTTCGGTGACGGCCGGCGACGTGGACCACAGCATTCCTTGGACGCCGATGCCGGCCGCCGCGAGCTCGCCGAGGATGGCGGGCGGCGACGACATGGCGGGGAAGTAGCCGAACCAGCCGGGGTGCTGCCAATGGGTCAGCCCGGGGACGACGATCTCGTCGAGGTCCCGCATCATGGCGCTGAACGGCTCGGCGGTCTGCGGTGCCGTGTTTGGGAGCTTGGCCCGCACGTCGCCGGGGGAGACCGGCTCCACAACGGGCCGCGTCTCAAGGCCGCCGAGGTAGTCGGCGATCCAGTCGATCAGTTGGTGCCCGTTCTCGCGAAAGGCATCAAGGTCAAGCGGGTCTGTCACTCGTCCCCGTAACGCGCGATCGGGCCGACCATGTCGGTGAACAGGGCGAGCACCTCGCCGTCGTCGGCATGGCGCCCTGTCTCTTGTTTCGAGTAGATCAATTGGCCGTCAACCGTCACGTCGAACACGCCCTTGGAACCCATGACGAGCCGAAGCTCCTCGATGACGTGTTGGTAGTTCGAGAGCAAATCGGAGACCGCGCTCACGGCGCGGGACGAATAGTCTCAAGGAACGCAGTAGGTAATTTCCACGCGGTGAGTCATATCGGTGACTTTAGTGAGGCCACGCCGCGATCGCCGCAGTGGTGGCATCCAGCGCTCGAATCAGGTCGCCGGGTGCGAGGCCGACCTCGAGCCCGCGGCGCCCTCCGCTGCAATGGATCTGGTCGTGTGTCATCGCCCACTCGTCGAGAAAGGTCGGCGCTCGTCGCTTCTGGCCGAAGGGACTGATTCCGCCAACCACGTAGCCGGTGCGCCGCTCCGCCTCGGCCGGATCGGTCATCACCGCCTTCTTGGCCCCCGCTGCCGCTGCGATCGCCTTGAGGTCGAGCTTGCAGATCACGGGCACGATCCCGATGGCATATGTGCCATCGTCGAGCGTCACCATGAGTGTCTTGAAGATCGAGTCGGCCTCGACACCGAGTGCCTCCGCCGCTTCCATGCCGAACGAACCGTGCGCGGGATCGTGGTGGTACTCGACAACGGCGTGCTCGATGCCGAGAGCTCGAAGAAGGTCAACCGCAGGCGTCACGCTCCTATGTTGCCATCAGCTGAGCCAGCGCTCGGCCCCCTCCAGGAGCCCATCGACATTGTCACGGGAGAAGTCATCGTCTCGTGTCTCCTGGTCGCCCATGGCGCCGAGGCTGTAGCGAACGCGGACGCCCTCGCTGATGCAGGCGAGTCGCCAATGCTGGAACGCGACGTACCAGGGGAGTGCCGAGATGTCGCGATCGGAGTCTTCGGCGTAGCGACTGATGACGTCGTCGGCCGTGCCGAAGCCGTCAGCCCGGGTGGGCGCGTCGGCGATCCGGCCGCGGGCATCGGGATCGTCGCCCCACCACATCACCATCCCGGCAAGATCGGCGAGCACATCGCCGAGGGTGCACAGCTCCCAATCGAGCACTGCGGCGACACGGCCGTCGAAGCCCATCATGCAATTGTCGAGCCGGTAGTCGCCATGCACGATTCCGGCTCCTTGCTGCGGCGGGATCGAGGCTTCGAGCCGAGCGTGTAGGTGGTTGAGTAGTGGAATCTCACGATCAGAACCCTCGTCGATCTGCCGTTTCCAGCGACGGAGCTGACGAGCGCAGTAGTTCTCCTTGCGACCGAGCTCGCCCAAGCCGACATCGTCGGGGTTCACGGTGTGGAGGGCCACGAGCGTGTCAACCAGCGAGTCCCTCATCACCGGACGCAACGCCGGCTCGACCGCTTCGCCGTCAGCGAGGTCGAAGACGATCGAACCCTCGACGAAGCCCATCACGAAGAACGGTGCATCATTCACCGAGACGTCGTCGCAGAGTCCGACCAGGGGTGGGACTGGCACATCGGTGTCCTGGAGCGCCGCCATGATCCGGTGTTCACGGGTCATGTCGTGAGCGCTGGCCAACACGTGCCCGGTCGGGGGGCGGCGCAGGACGTACCGAACGCCCGCCGCGTCGGTGACTCGGTACGTGAGGTTCGATGCGCCTCCTTCGATCTGGTCGAACTGGAGTGGCGCCGCCAGCCCGTCGACTCGGGCAGCGATCCAATCGGTGACCGGGCCAGGGTTGATCCCCGTGGGAGTGTGAGCCATCGGGAGAGGATCGCAGCTGGCGGGAAGCGTCGCCAACTGCGAGCGTGGGGATATGAACGCGGAGATCGATACAGATGTCGTGATCGTCGGGGCCGGTTTCGCCGGCCTCTACATGTTGCATTCGGTGCGAGGGCTCGGCCTGAACGCACGCGTCATCGAGGCGGCCGACGACGTGGGCGGCACCTGGTATTGGAATCGCTATCCCGGGGCCCGTTGCGACGTGCCGAGTATGGAGTACTCCTACGGCTGGGATGACGATCTGCAACAGGAGTGGGAATGGACGGAGCGCTACGCCACCCAACCCGAGATCCTCTCCTATGTCGAGCACGTCGCTGAGCGGTTCGACCTTCGTCGCGACATCACCTTCGAGACGCGGGTGGTGGCATCGGACTTCGACGAGACCACCGATACGTGGACGGTTTCGACCGACGCCGGCGAAGGGATCCGGTGCCGGTTCGTCGTGCTCGCCACCGGTTGCCTGTCGTCGGCGAACATGCCCGACTTCGAGGGCCGAGATGACTTCGCCGGTCGCTCGTTCCATACCGGCCAGTGGCCCCACGAGATGGTCGACTTCAGTGGCCGTCGCGTGGTCGTGATCGGCACCGGCTCATCGGCGATCCAGTCGATCCCTCTGATCGCTGCAGAGGCTGATTCCGTCACGGTCATGCAGCGCACGGCGAACTATGCGATACCGGCCCACAACAAGCCGCTCGATCCCGAAGAAGTCGCCGAGATCAAGGCTGACTACCGGAATTGGCGAGAGAAGGCCCGAGACTCCACCGCGGCATTCGGTGGCCACCGTCCACGAATGGACGTCAGTGCCAAGGCGGTGCCGGCCGATGAACGGCAAGCGACGTTCGAGGAACGGTGGGCCTACGGCGGCCTCGGGTTCGGCGGCGCCTTCAACGATCTGATGCTCGATCAAGAGTCGAACGTGCTGGCCGCCGACTTCTTCCGGTCGAAGGTCGCTGAGATCGTCGAAGACTCCGATCTGGCACAGAAGCTGTCACCTCAGACGATTCTCGGCTGCAAGCGCATCTGTGTCGACACCGACTATTTCGCCACATACAACCGGACCAACGTCTCACTCGTCGATGTCAGCGCTACGCCGATCGAGCGCATCACCGCGACGGGCGTTGTTGTCGCCGGAGCGGAGTACGAGGCCGACGACATCGTCTACGCCACCGGCTTCGACGCCATGACCGGCACGATCCAGCGCATCGACATCACTGGTCGCAATGGACTCTCGCTGAAGGACAAGTGGTCGGCCGGGCCGTTGACATATCTCGGGCTCGGGGTCGAGGGCTTCCCGAACCTGTTCCTCATCACCGGGCCCGGCAGTCCATCGGTGCTCACCAACATGATCGCCTCGATCGAGCAGCATGTGGAATGGATCCGAGACGTCATCGGCTCGATGACCGAGAAAGGCCAGTCCACCATCGAGGCCGACGGCGACGCCGAAGCCCGGTGGGTTGAACACGTGAATGCCGTCGCCGGCCTGACCCTCTTCAACAACTGCAGCTCCTGGTACCTCGGTGCAAATGTCCCCGGCAAGCCTCGAGTGTTCATGCCGCTCCCCGGCTTCCCCGACTACAAGGTCAAGTGCGACGAGGTAGCCGCGGCCGGCTATGAAGGATGGGTGCTCGCTTGAGGCCGTGGCTGGTCGCCGCCAGCTTGGTGTTGGCGGCATGTTCGTCGACCGACGATGTCGGCGACGGCGACGGTCTGTTCCCCGACGTCGTCAGCGTCGACGCCAGACCGGCCCCCGATGGCACATGGACCTTCGACGTCACGCTCAGTTCGCCCTACGACGCACCCGATCGCTTCGCGGACGCCTGGCGAGTCCTCGCCCCCGACGGCACCGAGCTCGGGATTCGAGTGCTACTCCATGATCATGCCAATGAGCAGCCGTTCACCCGAAGTCTGAGCGGCGTGGCGATCCCTGATGGGGTGAATGACGTGACCGTGGAAGGAAAGGACCAGCTCAACGGTTGGGGTGGAGAGGTGGTAGAGGTGAAGCTGGTACCGGAGTAGTCCGGAGGTGTGGAAGGGTGGCGCAATGGAGATCTTTGACTCGGTGCTCGACATGGTCGGAGAGACGCCGTTGGTGCGCCTTCGACAGATCGGAGCGGACTTGCCGTGCCCCATTGTGGCCAAGGTTGAAGCCACCAATCCCGGCGGCAGCTCGAAGGATCGCCCCGCCATTTCGATGATCGATGCGGCTGAACGAGACGGCCTGCTGAAGCCCGGCGGCACCATCGTGGAGCCAACATCCGGCAACACCGGCGTCGGGCTGGCGATCGTCGCGGCCCAGCGGGGCTACAAGTGCGTTTTCGTCATGACCGACAAGGTCGGCGTCGAAAAGGTCGATCTTCTGCGGGCCTATGGCGCCGAGGTGGTCGTCTGCCCGGTGGCGGTCGCTCCCGAGGACCCATCGTCGTACTACTCAACAGCCGAGCGGCTCGTGAACGAGATCCCCGGCGCCTTCCGACCGAACCAGTACTACAACCCCTCGAACCGACAGGCCCACTACGAGACCACGGGCCCCGAGATCTGGCGGCAAACCGACGGCAGGGTCACCCACTTTGTCGCCGGCGCAGGCACCGGCGGCACGCTTTCAGGCGTCGCCAAATACCTGAAGGAACAGAATCCGGACATCCAGATCATCGCCGCCGACCCTGAGGGCTCCGTTTACTCGGGAGGCTCCGGTCGGCCGTACCTCGTCGAGGGTGTGGGCGAGGATTTCTGGCCGCCGAACTACAACCCGGACCTGGTGGATCGCACCATCGCAGTGAGCGACCAGGACTCTTTTCTCACCGCCCGTGAGGTCACCCGCCGTGAGGGTCTTCTCATCGGAGGCTCCGGCGGCACCGCAGCCAACGCGGCAATCACAGTGGCCCGCGACGCGTCGCCCGACGATCTTGTGGTCGTGTTGCTGCCGGACAGTGGCCGGCTCTATCTCTCCACGGTTTTCGACGACGAATGGATGCACGGCTTCGGCTTTCTGCGCGCCGATGGCCCCGTGGTCGCCGATGTGCTCGAGAGCCGTCGCGACGGGGTCCCCGAGTTGCTCTACGTCCAACCGCAACAGACCGTTCGTGAGGCTGCTCGGGTCATGAGCGAGCACGGCGTCTCGCAGTTGCCCGTCGCCAAGAACGCGATGCCGCTGGCGGCCGCTGAGGTCATGGGCTCGGTCAGCGAACTCCGGCTCATGGAGCTTGCGTTCGAGACCGAGGCTGCGCTCGACAAAACAGTCGAGGACATCATGGGCCCGAAACTTCGAACCATCGGCTCCGGTCAACCGGTGGCTCTCGCCGTGGAGATGCTCGAGTCGTGTTCCGCGCTGCTGGTGCTCGACGGCGGCCGTCCGAGAGCTGTCGTGTCATCAACCGACGTACTCACCTTCCTTTCCCGGAACGCCCACATCACCCAGGAGATTTGAGTGGCTGACGACATTTTCACCGATCCCCAGCAGTGGGGGTTCGAGACCCGCGCCATCCGTGCTGGTCAACATCACGACGCATCATCGGGCGCGGTGGTCACGCCGATCTCGTTGGCCACCACCTTCGTGCAGGAAGAGCCGGGAAAGCATCGCGGCTATGAGTACTCACGCACCGGAAACCCAACCCGGTCTGCGCTGCAGGACTGCCTCGCCTCCCTCGAAGGAGCGGGCCATGGCCTCGCTTTCGGATCGGGAATGGCTGCGGAGGACACACTTCTCCGCACCCTGTCGCCGGGCGATCACATCGTGCTCGGCAACGATGCCTACGGTGGCACCTACCGCCTCATCTCCGCGGTGCTCGCTCCGAGCGGTGTGGACTGGAGCGCCGCCGACCTCACCGACCCCGATTCGCTGCGCGCTGCCATGCGCCCCGCAACCAAAGTCGTCTGGGCCGAGACTCCGACCAACCCCTTGCTGACGGTGATCGACCTGGCCGCCACCGCGGAGATCGCTCACGCGGGTGGTGCGAGGTTCGTGGTCGACAACACGTTCGCCACGCCCTACCTCCAGCAGCCGCTCTCGCAGGGTGCCGACGTCGTCGTCCACTCGACCACCAAGTACTGCGGCGGCCACTCCGACGTCGTCGGCGGTTTCATCGCCACGAACGACGATGGGCTGGCCGAACGTCTGGCGTATCTCCAGAACGCCATCGGCGCGATCGGTAGCCCGTTCGACAACTACCTGACATTGCGTGGACTCAAGACCCTTGCCGTCCGCATGGACCGCCACTGTGAGAACGCACAGGCAATCGTCGATCTTCTCGTCGACCATCCCGCCGTCTCGCACGTGCTCTACCCGGGCCTATCCGACCATCCGGGTCATGAGGCTGCGGCTCGTCAGATGAGCGCCTTCGGCGGCATGGTGTCGTTCCGCGTGGCCGCTGGCCGCGACGCAGCGATGCGGGTCACCACCGCAACCAAAGTCTTCTCGCTGGCCGAGTCGCTCGGCGCCGTGGAATCCTTGATCGAGCACCCGGGCGTGATGACGCATGCGTCGGCCGCAGGCTCGCCGCTGGAGGTTCCCGACGATCTCGTGCGGCTCAGCGTCGGGATCGAATCAACTCAGGACTTGGTCGACGACGTCGCTCAGGCACTCGACGGGCTCTAACGGGTGTCGCACGGGTAGGCGTTCGGCGTCAGGAGTGCGGCTGAACTCTTAAGCCGCTCATCACATTCTCCTCACAGGTCATGTCGATCATGACCATGTGACAACGAGAGAAGACATCGCATTCCTCGCTCGACGAGCCGCCTGGGGACTCGCCCCCGGCGAGCTCGACGCACTCGAGGCCCTCGGAACAACGGCCTACATCGATGCGCTCGTCGACCCCGACGGGGCCGGGATCGAGGCGGAGCCGTCGCCGTGGGTGGATTTCGAGTACGTGGACGAGCAGGAGGTTCGCCAGCAGCAAGGCCTTGAGACTCTCGATCGCTGGACGACTCATCTGGTCGAAACGAAGCGTCCGTTCGAGAATGCGATGGCGTGGTTCTGGCACGATCACTTCGCGGTCTCATTCCAGGTTGTGCAGTACCTGCCGACCCTGATCGATCACCTTGACCTGATCCGCGATCAGGGTCTTGGCGACTTCCGTGAACTGATCCGGAGCATCTCGGTCGACGGCGCCATGCTGGTTTTCCTCGACGGCGCCACGTCAACAGGAGATGCGCCGAACGAGAACTACGGGCGTGAATTGCTGGAGCTCTACACCCTCGGCATCGGCAACTACACCGAAGACGACGTGCAGGCAGCGGCAGTGGCGCTCACCGGTTGGGTGGTGCGCCGCCGGCTCGGCTGGGAGGTTCAGTTCGTGCCTCGCCGCCACGACTCGTCCCCGCAGTCGTTCCTCGGCAAGACGGTTAATGACGTCGAGTCCGTCGTCGACGCCGCATGCTCGCATACGGCGTGCGCAGGCTTCGCCTCCGGGAAAGTCGCTCGCTTCTTCCTTGGAAACCCGAGCGACAGTGTGCTGAACGACATGGCCGAACGGTTCGCCGCCGCGGAGCTCGATCTGTCGGCGCTGGCCCGCGACGTGCTGGAGGCCGGTGCGGCCGGCGAGTCAACGCCACTGGTCGTTGCCCCGGTTCCGTGGTTCATCGGCGCGCTCAAGGCCACTGGGGCGCTGATCGAGCCTCGCGCGCAAATAGGCCTCCTCCGTGCCATGGGCCAGGTGCCAGGCTCGCCGCCGAACGTCGGCGGTTTCCCCGGCGCGTCGACATGGTTGGCGTCCTCGTCCACCGCCGCACGCTTCGGTGCGGCGAACGTGATCGCCCGCTCGACGGCCGACGATGCGGCAGCGATCACTCTGGCCGCCGACGGCGAGTGGGACGGCCTTGCCGATTTGCTACTGCGCCCTTCCGGATTCAGCGCCGCCACGCTCGCCGCACTCCGCGATCTTCCCGCCAACGTGTCCACTCGCCGGGGAGAGGGAGCCCTAGCGCTCGCCTTGGCGTCACCCGACCTGCTGATCGTCTAGGAGACTCATGTCGAATCAATCCCTCTCTCGTCGCCGGTTCATCGGAGCCGCCGGCGCCACGGCCGGAGTCGTAGCGGTCGGCGGCGGCATATGGGCGACAACGCTGCGCGACAGCGTCGAACAGTCGGTGCTCGAAGGCATCGGCTCCACCACATCCACCACGACCACTGCCGCCGGTACTGGCGCAGCGCCATACGGCGATCGGATCCTTGTGGTGTTGGAAATGGCCGGCGGCAACGATGCCATCAACACGCTCGTGCCCGCATCGGGGCTCTACAACGATGCCCGACGCGAGCTCGCGCTTCCGGCGAACGAGTTGGTCACACTGAGCGGGACTGACTACCGGCTGCATCCTGCGCTCACCACGCTGGCGCCGTATTGGGATGATGGTTCGATGGCCGCCGTCGCCGGTGTCGGCTTGGTCGACCAGAGCCGATCGCACTTCAAGGCGATGGACACCTGGTGGTCGGGCATCCCGGGAGCACCGTCACGGACGGGCTGGCTCGGCCGGTGGCTCGATGCCACGCTCGAAGGGCCCAACGATCCGCTACGTGCGATCGCGCTCGGGGGTGGGAGCCCGGCCCTGGTGGGGGACAAGACTCTCGCCACCGTGGTGCGAAACCCGGCCAACTTCTCGCTCAGGACCTTCCCCGACATGGATGCCGACACGTTGATCAACGCCTTCCTCGACACCGCTGAGCCGCTGGCACAGACGCCTGAGCTCGCGGCTGCACAGGCAGCGATCCCGTCAACGCTCGAGGCGGTTGAGTTGCTCGCCACCGTCTCGGGCGATATCGATGAGACCGCCGTGTTCGGCTCAGGTCCCCAGCGCGGTGGCGAGTCGGTCACCGATCTGCTGCAGACGGCTGCAGGCATCATCAACCTGGGAGTCGGGACTCGCGTCATGACAGTTGGCATCAGCGGATTCGACACGCATGCCGATCAGCTCTCCCGGCATCACGACCTGCTCAACGATGTCGGAGCCGGCCTCGCAGGCTTCTTCGAACGTCTCGCCGCCGATGGACATCTCGACAAGGTGATGGTGGTGACCACCAGCGAGTTTGGCCGCCGGATCCAGGAGAACGGCTCGTTCGGAACCGACCACGGCACCGGCGGTCTTCAGTTCATTTTCGGTCCGGGTGTCGTCGGCGGCCAGGTGGCCGGCGAGCTCGATCTCGCCAACCCGGTCAACGGCGACCTCCCAGTCGTGCTCGACACGCGGTCGGTCTACTCAATCGCCCTCGACTGGCTCGGTGGGCCCACGGACGAAATCCTCGGCGGACCTCATGACCGCCTCGGGCTCCTCGCTGCTTGATCGCCTAACGCACACTGGGGTCTGTCCCCAGTGTGCGTTAGGTCTGTTTGTGCATGACGGCGTCGGCGATCTCGTCGATCTCGGTGATCCAATCATCTGCGGTACCGAGGTCGCCCGAGGGGAAAACCACGAACTTGGAGGCGCCGACCTCCAGATAGTTGTCGATCATCTCCGCGAGGCGCTTGTGCGAAGTCGCGATGACATCCTCGGGATCGGCGTCGGGACGGCGTTGAGAGATCCGAACCGCGACGGCGTCGGGGATACCGTCGGTGGAGATGGGGATGAGCACGCCGTAGTGCTCGGGGTCCATCCGGCGACCGGCTTCCTCGGCCGCAGCTTCGATGGCCCTGATCCCCTCAGCGACGTGGTGCGGGGTCGTGAACGAGGCCAGCCAACCGTCGGCGAGTCGGCCGGTGCGGCGAAGCTCTGATGGCGCCTGACCCCCGAGCCAGACTTCGAAGGGATCCTGCACGGGCTTGGGCAACACGCGTGCGCCCTTGATCGAGAACCGTTCACCTTCGTGGTCGACGACTTCTTCGCTCCAGAGCCGTCGCATCAACGGCATGGCTTCATTGAGCCACGGAGCCCGTTCTTTGCGGTCGACGCCGAACGCCTGCTGTTCGGCGGTGTTGGCGATACCCAAGCCGAACGCGGGGAGGCAGCGCCCGCCCGAGACCTGATCGAGACTGGCCAGCGCCTTCGCCATGACGACCGGGTTGCGCCCAGGGATCACGGAGACGGCCGGGCCGAACTTCAGCCGCTCGCTGCGTCCAGCGACGTACGACATCGCCACGATCGGGTCGAGCTGCGGACTGTTGATCCGTTCGGGAAACCACAGGGAGTCGTAGCGGTGTTTGTCGAGCGCCTCCACGACTCGGCCGAGGCCCTGCCCCTCGGCATAGAGCCTGGGTGCGGCGCCGATTCCGAATCCGATTCGAACCTTCATGCCGTGAGGTTTCCACAGAACTGTCGATGAGGCAGAGTTGCACCAATGGCTGACCAGGGGTTCGCGTTGCACGATGTCTCGGTGGGCGCGCCGGGTCACCGCCGACTCCACGACGTCACCCTCGAGATCCCGGCGTCAGGCATCACTGTTCTCGCCGGCCCGTCAGGGGCCGGCAAGTCGACCCTGCTGCGTCTCCTGAACCGGCTCGACGTGCCCGACTCGGGTTCGGTCCGCTGGCGGGGCACACCGCTCGACGATCTCGACGTGCTTGTTCATCGGCGCGAGGTCGGGATGGTGTTCCAGCAGCCGACGGCGGTTCCGGGCACCGTGGCCGACAATCTCCGCCTGGCCGCGCCAAGCATGGGCGACGCGGCGATGGTCGAGCTCCTCGACACCGTCGCACTCGGCGCCGACTTTCTGAATCGCAACGCACTCGAACTCTCCGGCGGCGAGCGTCAGCGGGTGTGTCTCGCCCGCACGCTGGCCACCGATCCGATCATGGTCCTCGCCGACGAGCCGACGGCTTCGCTCGATCCGGAGGCCACGGCGATCATCGAAGCGTCAGTTCGACAACTGGCCGATCCCAGCGGACCGCACCGAGTCGGGTGGGTGTGGGTGTCCCACGATGCGAAGCAGACCGAACGCCTCGCCGACCGGGTGATCACGCTCGATGCCGGCGCAGTCCTGGGCGGAGGTCTCGATGGCTGACACCGACATCGGCCTCGTCGGCCTCGCCCTCTCAGGAATCCTGGTCGGAGTGGCGATCCTGCTGTCGCTGATCCGACAACTCGACATCGCCCGTGAAATGGTCATCGCCGCAACCCGAGCCCTGGTGCAGCTGCTCATTGTCGGAGCCGCGCTCGGGCTCGTGGTGAAGGACGACTCGCCGTTGGTCTGGACCTGGCTCTGGCTGGTGGCGATGGTGGTGTTCGCATCATGGACCGTTGGCCGCCGAGCTCCAGAGGTCCCGCAGGCCCGTCGCCTCGCGCTCGTCTCGTTCACCGCAGCTGCCGTCGTCACGCTTGGTGTCCTCTTCGGCCTCCGGGTGTTCGAGCCCACGGGCCGAGCCATGGTGCCGCTCGGCGGGATGATGGTCGGCAACGCAATGACCGGCACCGTGGTCGCATCGCGGCGTATCGTCGCCGAGGCTCGGGACAAGCGGGACCTGATCGAGGCTCGGCTTGCCCTCGGACTGCCATCCAACGAGGCCTTCGCCCCGCATCTCCGCGAGGCCTTGCGGACAGCACTCGTGCCTCAGATCGAATCGACGAAGGCGGTGGGGATCGTGTTCCTGCCCGGCGCCATGACCGGGCTGATCCTGGGCGGAGTGGATCCGGTGGAGGCCGTCCGCATCCAGGTTGCCGTCATGTATCTGGTTCTTGGGTCGGTTGCGACGACCACGTCGGTGATGGCACTGGGGCTGACGAGAGCGATGTTCACCACCGATCACCGCCTCCGATGGCTGCGATCACCAGAGAAGTGGGCACGTAGGGACCGAAGCCCCTAATACGCGTCCGTGTCTACGGGCGAGAGTGCCACCGTGACGCAAACCATGGACCCTCCAGCCGCGGACCCCGCGGTCACCCATATTCCCTACAAGACGCAGAACGCCGCATGGCTCAACCTGTTCGCGCCGTTGGTAGTGGTGTCTCTCGTGCTGTCGGTGATCGCTCTCGTGGTCGCTGTCAACGTCGATCAGACCACTGTTGTCCAGAGCGGGCCGGTTGCCGCCACTGGGGCGACATCCCTCACCGCTGAGCTCGGTGAGTGGGAGTTCGTGTTCGACTCGCCGGCTATCGCTGCCGACACTGATGTGGCGGTGACTTTCTCGAACGTCGGGAACGTCGAGCACAACTTCGCTGTCCTGCGCAGCGGGGCCGACCCTGCCGACGAGGAGCGGATCGACGACGGCATGATCGTCGCCGATCTCGGCGACGCTCAGCCGGGTGAGACCCTTTCGGGAACTCTCACTCTCGGCGCCGGCAACTACCTCGTCGTGTGCCTCATCCCGGGACACTTCAACTCCGGGATGAAGGCGGAACTGCAGGTGGCCGCATGAGCGGAAAGAGCCCAACCGACGCCAGCAGCACCGACCACGAACACAAGCCGAAGGGCACCCTCGTCCTGATGTTCATCTTTCTCGGCGTGATCGCCACTTTGTGGATCTGGATGTATCTGATCATGCTGAGCCGGAGCTGAGGGAGCTATGGAAATCGATCGCTACGAACGCTGGTTCATGATCGCCACATTCACGTTCATCATCGGGGCGGCACTCGCCCTCATGATCTCCGTGGTGGGCCATCACGCCTCCCTTGCCGAGTCGGCCGGCACCATCAACCCCGAAGACGTCCGTACCACGGCGCCCTTCGACGCACCCGGGCTTCACCCCAGCACCGACCCCGATCACGACTACGACCTCGTGATCATCGCCCAGACCTGGTCATGGACCCCTGAGGAGATGGTGGTGCCTGTTGGTGCCAATGTCCGCATCCTCGCCACGTCCGTTGACGTTGTCCACGGGCTCAAGCTCAAGGACACCAATGCCAACGTGATGGTGATTCCCGGCCAGATCTCCGAAGTGCGAGATGTGCATTTCGACGAAGCCGGCACCTATTGGCTCTTCTGCCATGAGTACTGCGGAATCCAACACCACAACATGGCAGCAAGGGTGATCGCCGAATGACCGCCACACTCGACCCCCAATCATCTGACGCGGCCGACGATGTCAGAGTCGGACCAGGCTGGGAAATCGATATCGATGGAGTGACGCGAGAAGACCTCGCGCCGGTCCGCCGTCAACTATGGCTCGCACTGGTCGGCCTCGCTCTGGGCGCCCTCATGGGCATAGCTCAGGCGGCTGATCGAGCCGACATCAACCTCTACGATGCATTCCAGCTCGAGTCGTACTACCAGGGCCTCACGCTGCACGGCGTGGCACTCGCTTTCATCTTCACGTTCTGCTTCTCGAACGCCTTCCTGTCGATCCTCGGCATGCGGGCCTACGGGCGGCCATTGAACCGGATGCTCGCCAACGCTTCGCTGTATGTCGCCTGGCTCGGAGTGTTGCTGGCCGCCTGGGCAATCTTGGCCAACAAGGCCACGGTGATGTTCACGTTCTACGCCCCGCTCGAAGCCACGCCGGCGTTCTACTTCGGCGCTGTGTTCCTTGTGATCTCGACGTGGATCGTGTTCTTGAACCTGGTGCTGACCCATCGCCAGTGGCGAGCCGAGCACGAACACGAGCGCATCCCGCTGCTCGGATTCGTGTCGCTCATGACCTCGCTGATGTGGTTCCTTGCCAGCCTCGGGGTCGCCATCCAGGTCCTTGGCTTCATGATCCCGTGGTCACTCGGATGGGTCGACGAGATCGACCCCCAGTTCACGCGAATCCTGTTCTGGTTCACCGGGCACCCGATCGTCTACTTCTGGCTGCTGCCGGTCTACATCTCGTGGTACCTCAGCCTCCCGAAGCTGGTCGGTGGCCGGATCTACAGCGACGGCCTCGTTCGGATGGTGTTCATCGCTTTCGTCGTGCTGATCCCGGTCGGCATCCACCACCAGTTCACCGATCCCGGCATCCCGTTCACGTCGAAGTCGGTCTCGTTCATCTTGACCTTCTTCATCTTCTTCCCGTCGACGGTGACGGCGTTCTCGATCTTCGCCTCCTTGGAGGAGGGTGGTCGTGCCAACGGCGGCACAGGTCTGATTGGCTGGATCCGCAAGTTGCCCTGGGGCAATCCAGCGGTCTCGGGGCAACTCCTCGCCGGCATCGGGTTCATGCTCGGTGGTGCGTCCGGGCTCATCAACGCCAGCTTCACGGTCAACAACCTGGTCCACAACACCGCCTTCATCCCCGGCCATTTCCACCTCACGGTGGGCACGGGTGTGGCGCTGTCGATCATGGCCATCTGTTACTGGCTGGTTCCCTACCTCACCGGTCGAGAACTCTGGGGTCGCCGCATAGCTGTGACCCAGACGTGGCTCTGGCTCGGAGGCGTGTTCATCTTCAGCCGCGGCCAGATGATGGGTGGCATCGACTCGATGCCTCGCCGCACCCAGGCCAGTGGGTCGAACTACTTCGACGCTCAGGGTTCCACCTGGGAGTGGGCAAACGCGCTGACCGCCGTCGGCGGAACGGTCATGTTCGTGTCGGCGCTGCTGTTCTTCATGGTCGTCATCGGCACCGTGGCCAACCCGATCGCTGTGACCGGGCGTCAGGAGATTCCGATCGCCGAGGTCGTCCATGGTCCTCGCCGCAGTTGGGCGATCCTCGACGACATCAAGATCTGGGCCGCTATCGCCGTGGTCCTGACGGTCGTCGTCTACGGCGAGGTGATCTGGCACTACGGCGGCCTGAACAATGTCAGCGGCGGGTTCCGCGTCTGGTAGTCGGGATCGATCCGAACGATCGGGGGGCGCTCAGAGAGCGTCCCCCGGTGTTCGTTGTCGGCCAGGTCAGTTGACGCGCTGGGCCAAGGTCATGGCGCCCGTGGCGGGAACGAAGAGCTCGCCGGCCTTCGCGGCTCGTTCCAGATACTCGGCGTTGCCCATGAGCGCGGCCTGAGCATCGTCGACCGCGGCGGCGTCGGCGTATGCCGCCACCCAGCTCATCTCGCCGACGCCGGCGAAGCTGTTGACGCAGAAGGACACGGCGTTTCCGGTCGTGGCAGCGACGAAGTCGGCCATGTCGGCCCCGAACGCGATCGCCTCTGCAGTATTGCCGGCGTGCGCGGTGGCGGTGAGTGACGAGACATAGCCGATCGCACCCGGGGTGCCGGCTTGGTGCACGACATTCAGCAGTCGGTCAGCGAACGACCCGGTGACGAAGAGCCCCTTCTCGCCGGCTTCGGCGGCCTTCGCCGCGTAGCTCTCACTCTCGGCGAGCTTCTGTCCGACTGCGGCCATGGTGGCGAACGACTCGACCTGAGCCGACCAGCTGACCGTCCCCATGGGAACGCCGTAGAGGCCCGTCCAGACGCCGATCGCCACGCCGCTCGCGGCCTCGACCTCTGCCGCCATGTCCACGGCGAAGCCGATCGCCCCGGGCAGATCGTTTGCGGCCTGTGCCGAACGAATGTTGATGTACATGATGAACCCTCCTTGGTTGCAGGACGGCCCCATCGGTCGCCCTGGGTTCCACCATGCGCCTGCCTGCCAGCGGCGTATGTAACCCACGTCACGCGGGCCCGCTGAATCAACCTCGGAGCTTCACCGGGGTGGTTACCTCGGCGTAGAAGTCGTTGCCTTTGTCGTCGACAACGATGAAGGCGGGGAAGTCTTCGACCTCGATCCTCCAGACCGCTTCCATTCCGAGCTCGGGGAACTCGAGCACCTCGACGCTGCGAATCGAATCCTTGGCGAGACGGGCGGCAGGGCCGCCGATCGAGCCGAGGTAGAACCCGCCGTGGGTGGCGCAGGCCTCGGTGACCTGGCGGGAGCGGTTGCCCTTGGCCAGCATCACCATCGAACCGCCGGCGGCCTGGAACTGCTCGACATAGGAATCCATACGACCGGCGGTCGTGGGACCAAACGAGCCCGATGCGTATCCTTCCGGCGTCTTGGCCGGGCCTGCGTAGTAGATGGCGTGGTCTCGCAGATACTGCGGCATCGGCTCGCCGGCGTCGAGGCGTTCCTTGATCTTCGCGTGGGCGATGTCGCGGCCGACGACCAGAGTGCCGGTGAGGGAGAGCCGAGTCTTGACCGGGTACTGGCTCAGCTGGTTGCGGATGGCGTCCATCGGCTGGTTGAGGTCGACGGCCACAGTTTCGGTCGACAGGACATCTTCGGTCGCTTCAGGGAGGAACCGGGCGGGATCGGTCTCGAGCTGCTCGAGGAAGACCCCCTCGGCGGTGATCTTCGCCCGGGCCTGACGGTCAGCAGAACACGAGACCGCCAGTCCGACGGGGTTGGAGGCGCCATGGCGGGGGAGGCGAATCACGCGGATGTCGTGGCAGAAGTACTTGCCGCCGAACTGGGCCCCGATCCCGAACTCTTGTGTCTGCTCGAGGATCCGCTGCTCCCATTCGAGGTCGCGGTAGCCATGGCCGGTGGCCTCATCCCCCGATGTCGGCAGGGTGTCGAGATAGTGGGCCGATGCGAGCTTCGCTGTCTTCAAGCAGAACTCGGCCGACGTGCCTCCGACCACCAGGGCGAGGTGATAGGGCGGGCACGCAGACGTGCCGATCGCGCGGAGCGACTCGTCGAGGAAGTCGATCATCGACTCTTCGTTCAGCAGCGCCTTCGTCTTTTGGAACAGGAACGACTTGTTGGCGGAACCGCCACCCTTCGCCATGAACAGGAACTCATAACTCTGACCCGGCTTCGTGTACAGCTCGATCTGGGCGGGGAGATTGTTGCCGGTGTTCTTCTCTTCGAACATCGACGTCGGCGCCAGCTGCGAGTAGCGCAGGTTCGACTCGGTATAGGTGTCGTAGATGCCGCGGCTGATCCATTCGGCATCGTCGGCGAAGGTGACGACTTGATCGCCCTTCTTGCCCATGACGATCGCCGTGCCGGTGTCCTGGCACATCGGCAGGACACCGGCTGCGGCGATGTTCGAGTTGAGAAGGAGTTCAGTCGCGACGAACACGTCGTTGGGCGACGCCTCCGGGTCATCGAGGATCGACGCCAACTGTTCAAGATGCTCGGTGCGGAGATAGTGCGAGATATCGCGCATCGCTTCGCGGGTCAGCAGCTGTATTGCCTCCGGCTCCACCTTGAGCAGTGTGTGCCCGTCGACGTCGACGGTGGACACTCCTTCGGTCGTGAGAAGCCGGTATTCCGTCGTGTCGGGGCCGACGGGGAGAAGATCGGAGTACGCAAACTCGGGCATGGTGGTAACGCTACCCGGCGCTACGCTCGCGGCCGTGAGCGGGGATCCGGACAGAATCATCAACCAGATTGCCCATGCGTTCAACCCTGCCGAGTGGCGTGGCTGGTCGTTGGCGATCGCGATCGTGGTCTTCGCGGCCGTGCTCAGCGTGACGGTGATTCAGCGGGCGTTGGTGGCCGACACCACGTCGGAGTGGGTGCTCACCGGCATCCACGGAGTGATCGTTGCCGCCATCATCCCGCTGCTGGCAATCCGGGCCGTCGGCGATTGGCGAGCCGCCCAGGACCAGAACTAGAGAGCGGTGCCTGCGAAGGGTGCCGGGTCGCCGTCGGCGGGAAGCTGCGTGCGGCTCCACTCGGTCTGAGAGTCGATGGCCTCGGCTACTTCACGCCAGCTCTCGGGGTCCCATCCTTCGGCCTTGGCCACGATGTTGCCGTCTTGGCGAACCAGAGCGAATGCGGGAGCGGCTTCAATGCCCCAACCCTTCAGCGCAGCCCGGTCGGGATCAGCGAAGGTGAGGAACTCGTCGGCGTAGGGGCCGAGAAACTCCTTGGCGTCATCGGCTGACGCCGCGACGAGCCAGCAGGGACGGCAGTCGGCGTCCTTGTACGCGGCGAGAACCCGACGAGCGGTGTCGAGGATCCAGGCGCTCTCGTTCGTATACGGGTCGATGACCACCGCTACGAGCGGGAAGGTCGTGAGCCACTCGCTCAGTGAGCGGGACTCGCCATCGAGGGGCGTGAGTTCGAAATCGAGGGCTACCACGGAGGGTCAAGTTATCGCGGTGGAGGCGGGTCGGGTCGCATCGGGCACCCAGCGTTGGTCTTGCGGGCTGTGACCGTGACCGTAGACAGCAATCGACACGACCCCAACTACGATCTGTGTCGTGCACCCCATTGAGCGACTTCGCCATATGGCCCGTGCCGGCGACGTCGGCACCGCCTCGCTGGTCCGCGAAGCCGCGGTCGCATTGGGAGCCACTGCCCACGATCCCATGGAACTGGTCATGGCCTGTCGACAACTGATCGACAGACGACCGTCGTCGGGGCCACTGGTGTGGCTTTCGGCCCGGATGATCACCGGCTCCGGAGCAGGAGCCGAGGCATGGGATGCGGCCGAAGCAATCGAGCGCGATACGACTGCCCGAGAGCTGGCGCACGTGCTGGATGCCGGCACCACAGTGCTCATCATCGGTTCGCCCGAGATTGCAGGCGACGCGCTCCTTGCCCGCCGCGACGTGGATGTGCTGGTCGCCGACACGATCGGCGAGGGTTATGGGCTGGTCCATCAGCTCGAAATCAACGACCACGCGGTGGCGGATGTGCCGGCCGGAGGAGTGGGCTCGGCGGCCGCCGGGGCCGATCTGGTTCTCCTGGAGACCGATGCCCTCAGCGATGGTGGTGCGCTCTGTCGTACCGGTTCGCTCGCAGCTGCCGCGGTTGCCCACCACGCCGGTGTACCGGTCTGGCTGGTGGCCGGGGTCGGTCGATGCTTGCCGCGACGCATGTGGGAGCCGATGGCAGACCGCTCGATCAGCGATCAACCGTGGGATGACGAGGTCGAGTTGGTGCCTCTCGAGCTCGTTGCGAAAGTGATCGGGCCGTCTGGCCCGCAACCGGTCGCCGAGGCTCGACTCCGGGTTGATTGCCCGATTGCACCAGAATTGGTCCGATGAAACGCGTCGGCCTGGTGTTCTTTGTCGTTGTGATGTTCGGGCTCGGGATGTATCTCGGCAATCGGACGCCCGATGACCAGTCGGAAGCTGCAGCAGCCGCCACCGACGTGGAGGCCGCGGCGGTCACGTCCACGAGTACCACATCGACGACCACCACAACCACCACGACCACAACGACGACGCTTCCTCCTCCCCGAGCCGCCACGATGGCGTTCACGGGGGATCTGCTCCCGCACGGCGGCGTGCAGAATGCGGCCGCGGCATGGGCCGCTGACGCAGGCGTAGATGGCTGGGATTTCCGACCGATGTTCGATGAGGTCAGACCGATTCTCTCGGCCGTCGATCTCGCCATCTGTCACCTCGAGACACCGATCTCGTACAACGACACCAACCTCAGTGGCTACCCGATCTTCAACGCTCCCCGGGCGCTCGTCGAAGGCGCACTGGATGCCGGTTACGACGGCTGCTCCACTGCGTCGAACCACTCGTACGACCGATCCGCCAACGGTGTCGTCGGCACGCTGGATGCCATGGACGAGATGGGTATGCCGTTCGCGGGGATGGCCCGCAGCGAAGAGGAAGACCTTGCGCCGGTCATCTACGAAGTCAACGGCATCACCATCGCTCACATCTCGGCCACATACGGCCTGAATGGCTTCTCGATGCCGGCTGATCGGCAGTATCTCGTCGACGTGATCGACGCCGAGGAGATCATCGCGGAGGCCGGCCTGGCGAAAGCTGCAGGCGCCGAGTTCGTTGTGGTCAGCCTTCACTGGGGCAACGAATACCGCCACGAGCACACGTCCTGGCAGAACGAACGCCTTGCCGAGATCCTGCCATCGGATGAGGTCGACCTGATCATCGGCCATCACGCCCATGTCGTGCAGCCCGTCGACAAGGTCGGTGACGAGTGGGTTGTGTTCGGGCTCGGCAACTTCGTGTCGAACCAGTCAGCCAATTGCTGCGTGACCGCGTCCCAGGACGGGATGATCGCCACCGTGCAGCTCCTCGAGAACAAGCTCACGGGCAGGATCGAGGCGGTCGGCGTGCACTACGTCCCGACGTGGGTCGATCGCCACAACGGCTACATCATCCGGGTGGCGGAACCCGGCCGTGACGACGTGCCGGGCGAAACCGCCCGAATCCTCGAGGCGTCGGAAAGTCGCACCGAGGATGTGGTGAGCTCCCGGCTCGGCCCGATCGACGGGCTCACCGCGGAGAGCGACTTCAGGTCCGATCAGCCAACAGACGACGAATGATCACCTTGAGGCACAGCGTCTCGTCTGCACCCTCGAAGATCGACAGCACCCGAGCGTCGACGAAGTAGCGAGACACAGCGTACTCCTCGGCGTAGCCCATGCCGCCGTGAATCTGCATCGCTTCGCGGGTGACCCACTCGGCGGCTCGGCACACGTAGGCCTTCACCATCGACGCTTCGAGCGTGCCCTTGCCGTCGCCCATCAGATGCGCAACGTGGAGGGCGTACTGTCGGGCGGCCTGGATGATGATGGCCATCCGGCCGAGCTTCGCCTGGGTGAGTTGGTACTGAGCGATGGGCTGGTCGAATACCACCCGCTCGTTGGCGTAGGCCACTGCGGACTCGTAGGCGGCCTGCATGACGCCAACCGCCCGAGCGGCGGTCTGGAGCCGCCCGTTCTCGAAGCCCTGCATCTGGAAGTAGAAACCTCGGCCCTCACCATCGGCCTCGCCGATCAGAGCGTCGGCGGGGACCCACCAGTCGTCGAAGCTGACTTCATAGCTGTGCATGCCGCGATAACCGATGGTGTCGATGGCACGACCTTCCATACGGCCGCCATCAGGCTGCTCGTGGGTGAAGCCGTGTCCGCCGCCCCGGGGCTTTGGCACGATGAACACGCTCAGGCCCCTGTGATCCGTCGAACCAGGCGTCGTTCGGGCGAGCAACATGAGCACGTCGGCACGACCGGCGAACGTGCACCAGGTCTTGGTGCCATTTATCACCCAACCGTTCTGATCGTCGCGGGTGGCCGCGACACGAATGCCGGCGACGTCGCTGCCATGGTCGGGTTCGGTGACAGCAACGGCAGCCATGATCTCGCCGCGGGCGAGCTTGGGTAGCCACTCGGTCTTCTGGGTTTCGGTTCCGCCGGCGAGCAACGCGCGGGTGAGGATCTCGGGGCGGGTGATGAGGGATCCGCCGATTCCCAGTGAGCCCCGGGAGAGCTCCTCGGTAGCGACCACCATGCCGAGATAGTCACGGGCACCGCCTTCGGCGAACCCGCCGTATTCGACAGGAGCAGAAAGACCGAAGACTCCAAGCTCCGCAAGGCCGCCGATGAGATCCTCGGGGATGTCGGTGTTGGTGCGATGGATGTGCTCGGCGATCGGCGCGATCTGCTCTTCAGCGAAACGACGGAACGTCTCGGCGACCAGTTCGAAGTCTTCGTCGAGGTGATTGGGTGCGCCGTCGACGAGCGACGCGAGCAGCCCCGGCTCGCGCCCGGCTGACATGAACGCTCGGACGCTGTCGAGGGCCCCGATCTCACATCCCCAGGCTGCTTCCCTGCCGAGAAGCCGAGCGCCGACGTCGTGCGCCACATCGGCGATGAAGGCCACGGTCAGTTGTGCTTCGGCTTCGCCCCGGTCCCCGTAGGCGAGCAGGTTGGTGGCCGATGCGACCGCGGCGGCGGCGTGTGCAACGTCGTAGGCGACCACCTGATGGTCGTCGATGTTGACTCCAACCAGGGTGTCGAGCGCACGGTCGACAACGCCTTGGAGGGTGGCGGCGACGTCGGCGGCGTCAACAAGAGTGAGGGTTGTCATGGGCGACCACCCTAGGAGGGGCCCGCTGCCGGTGTCGTTTCGGGCGGGGTCGACACACCGGGGCCGCTGAGGTAGCACCGGAGGTCGGCAAGTGCCATTGGTTTGGCGAAGAAAAAACCCTGCGCACGATCACACCCGAGCAGGGAGAGCTGGGTGAGAGCCTCGTTGGTTTCGACCCCTTCGGCAACCACTTCGAGACCGAGGTTGTGGGCGAGCGAGATGATCGAGCGGACGATGGCGGACGCGGCTTCGTCTCCTGCAGCCATGCCCTGAACAAACGACTTGTCGATCTTCACTTCGCTCACCGGGAGGCTCTGCAGGTTCGACAACGAGGAGTGGCCGGTGCCGAAGTCATCGACCGCACTTCGGACTCCGAACTCGCCGAGTCGGCCGAGTACGTTGTGGGCGAGCAGCGGGTCGTCCATGACCTGGGTCTCGGTGAGTTCGATTGTGAGCCGATCTCCGGGAAGGCCGGCGTCTTCCGTCAGCGACCGGACCGCGTCGACCAACACCGGCTCGTAGAGGTTGCGGACCGACACGTTGATCGACACGCCCACGAGATACCCCTCGGCGTTCAGCTGCGCAGTGTCGTGGATTGCTCGGTGGAGGACCCATCGTGTCAACGGGCGGATGAGACCGGATACCTCGGCCAGGTCGATGAACTCTCCGGGGTTGACGAGACCGCGCTCCGGGTGATTCCAGCGCACGAGCGCTTCAACGCTGTTGACGTGGCCCGTATCGAGGCTGACTGCCGGCTGATAGTGGATCTCGAGGCGGTCCTGCGTGATCGCCTCGCGCAACTCGGTGACGAGCGTGAGACGCTGAAGGTTGGGCTGATCGCGCTCGGGGTCATAGACGGCGATGCCTCCACCCCGTCGCTTGGCCACATACATGGCGATGTCGGCGTGCTTGCGCAACGCATCAGCGGAGTCGCCATGGTCGGGATAGAGGGCAACCCCAAGACTGGCGCCGGTTTGAAGGCTCATGCCATCTATCTCCATCGGCTCCTCGAAGCACGCTAGGACTCGCTCGGCGGCTCGAAGGGTGCGGCGCGGCGACACATCGTCGGTGAGGAGAACCGCGAACTCGTCGCCTCCCAGCCGGGCGACGGTGTCGACGGCGCGCACGACTCCTTGGATGCGATCGGCGACGGCGCAGAGGAGCCGGTCGCCCTCATCGTGGCCGAGCGTGTCGTTGACCTCTTTGAACTGGTTGAGGTCCAGCATCAACAGGCCCACGGAACTGTGGTCTCGCCCGGCGGCGTCGAGGGCATGGCGGAGTCGATCCTCCAACAATGTGCGGTTCGGAAGCCCGGTGAGAGCATCGTGCAGCGCTTGATGGCGGAGGCGGGCGGCCGTGGTGACTCGCTCGGTGACATCGACCACGTTCATCCCGATCAACACATCGGAGATGGGGAACGCCTCGAGCGAGAGAATTCGATCTCCACCGTTGCGGAGATCGCCGGCCTCTTCGACACGACGGGCCTGGCCCGCTTCGGCCACCTGAAGAAGGACTCGACGCACGTCGACCCAGCCGGGCCCGGTTATGGGACTGGCGACGCTATTGCTGACAAGGGCGGTGGCACTCAGCCCGGTCAGCTTCTCATAGGCGGGGTTGACCGACAGGGTCGTGAAGATCGTGTCGCCATTGACGTTCTCGGCCTGAGCAACCACGAGCCCCACGGGCACCCGCTCGACGAGCTCGGCGAGATTGCGGTTTGACTCCCGGACCCGAACCTCGTCGGTGATGTCGGTGACGACGCCTCGAGCGGTCGTGGGTTTGCCGTTGGCATCGGTCTCTACGCGAACGCGGTCGCGTACGTGGCGCAAACTGCCGTCAGCCGCGGTGAGCCGATAGATGAGCTCATGGTCCTCGCCGGCTTCGATGAGGGTCTGGGATCGGTTGACGACCGTCGATCGATCAAACGCGGGAAGCCGCTGAAGCCAGGCACCAGGCCCGGTGACGTCGGCGACCGGGAGGCCGAGGATGCCCTCGACCCGCCCTGACACCTCCGCATCGACGAACGGGTATGGATGCGCCTCCCAAACGACAGCGTCGATGCCATCGAGCAGTTCGTCGCGTCGCTGTCGCTCGTGGCGCTCCGATGACGAGATGACGGAGATGAAGTACGCCATGCCGAGCGCGGTGGACAGGTAGGTGGCCATGATGATGACCGAATCATCGACTGCTCGAACGGCGAGGGCCGCGCCGATGAAGGGTGCGCCACCAACGGTGGCCGCAACCGTTGGCCGCCATCCGGCAGTCGCTGCGACGCTGGTGGAGGCCATCAGTAGCACAGCTGCTGCCGCTGCTGTGTTGGGATCAATCAACACGCCGAGACTGAGCAGGACACTGTCGCTCAGCACGATTGCCCAGGGATGGGGGCGGATCAGATCAACTCGTTCACGAACGACCAGGTTGATCGGGAGCCCGACGAGCAGCAGCACCAGCGTGATGAAGGGTTCGATGTCCACGAACGGTGTGATCGAGACCACGCCCAGGGTGACCAACCCCACGCAGCGCACGGTGAAGAACAGGCGCCAGAGTTCACGCTCGAACTCGCGATGATTCGTGGAGTCTTCGGTCATCTGATCGCCCCGCCCGGGCGGCCGCCTTTCCTTCGACATCCATCGGCTCTCGAAGGGGGGATCATGAGCGGGAGAGGCGGTGGAAAACTTGTGGATTTCTGCAACCTACGATTGGGGTGTGACGGTGCGTGTCGACAAGCCCTCTGACCTGCGCGAGCCGGTGCTTGCCTGGGGTGCATCAAACCTTCGCGATCTGCCTTGGCGTCGGACTCGTGACCCGTGGACGATCCTGGTCTCGGAAACGATGCTTCAGCAGACTCAAGTGGCTCGAGTGGTGGCGCGGCTTGCTGAGTTCCTCGACCAGTTTCCTGACGCCTCAGCCTGCGCCGCAGTCAGCGCCGGCGATGTTGTGACGGCCTGGGCCGGCCTCGGGTACAACCGGAGACCGCTGATGCTTCACCGTGCGGCCACCCAGATTGTCGCCGTTCACGCTGGTGAGGTCCCGTCCGACTTCGAGGCGCTGCTCGCACTGCCGGGAGTCGGGCCCTACACGGCGCGAGCCGTGAGGGCGTTTGCGTTCGAGCTCTCCGCGGCAGTCGTGGACACCAACATCGGGCGTGTCTACGCCCGCGTCCAGGGAAGCAAGCTCACCGCCCGCGAGGTGCAGGCGTTTGCCGACGAGGCATCGTCAGACGATCAGCCGTGGCTCTGGAATCAGTCGGTCATGGAACTCGGCGCACTCATCTGTACCAAGCAGGCTCCCTCGTGCGGTGCTTGCCCCATCAGGGAGATCTGCGCGTGGGCAGGGGAGGGCGATGACCCGGCTCAGGGCTCGGCGGCGGTCTCGGTGTCACAGGCGCGGTTCGAAGGAAGCGACCGTCAGCTGCGTGGGCGACTGGTCGACGTCCTGCGCTCGGCTCCGGTCCCGTTGAGCAAGCTCGCGGCGACCATGAAGACCGATCCCACCCGCGCCGAGAAGATCCTGGCCGGCCTCCAGCGGGACGGCCTTGTCGTCACCACCAACGACCACGCGAGGTTGCCCTAACGCACGCTGGGGACAGACCCCAGTGTGCGTTAGCGATTGAGAATCGAGCGGAGCCGCTGCCATGTCTCGGCAAAAGTTGAATCTGCCTGTCGACAGTCTCGGGCCCGCCGGGCAGCTGAACGGACCGTGGACGCCGTGGTGAATCCGAACGACCCGACGAGGGAACCCGGCTTCATCCCCGCCAGTTCCACGAGTCCCAGGACGAGTAGCAGGCGGGCGTCGTTGCGATGATGCCGGCGAGTGCTGAACAACTCTGCGTGGGTCGCGTCGGTCAACTCCATCACGGCGAGAATCACATCCTCTCTCGCGGATGTGGTGTCCTCAGGCCGATCGGCCTCGACGAACGACCGATAGCCGGCGGGCCCGTTCAGCATCTCGAGGACAGTGTCGGTGTGGAGCCACGATGGTGGCCGTCGGAGACCGAGGTAGCTGCGGTGGCTCGACCAGTGATAGTCGGCGAGTTGGTCGACCTCTGAGATGTCGAGCGGGTTGCGAGCGACGTAGCGAATGACCGTCAGCAGCTGTCGGTCATCGGTGATTGGCTCTGATCCGAAACGCCCGCGAAACAGCGGACCGTCGACCTCATGGTGATGGTTGAACTGCTGGGTGTACATCTGGCCGATGTATCCGATGGCTCGAGAGAGGTTGGCTTTCGGGGCACGGGTCACCAGGTGGT
Organism: Acidimicrobiales bacterium; assembly: GCA_029263175.1. Taxonomy (GTDB): domain Bacteria; phylum Actinomycetota; class Acidimicrobiia; order Acidimicrobiales; family Aldehydirespiratoraceae; genus JAACCU01. Next base: position 37,364 of record JAJCXZ010000081.1, read on the forward strand.
AGTGATTGCCCATCAGACAGAACCCGTGGATCTCGATGCCATAGCTGTCAACCGCGGTTTGCAGCAGCCCAACGAACGCCCGTCGATCATCGTCGGTCTGAAAGATCGGCCAACGACGCGCGCCGCGGTTGAAGACGTGGTCCCAGTTTCCCTCTGCTGATGATCGAGCATGACGAGCCATGCCCGAGCAACCTAGGCCGACGGTGTGACAGCGCCCCGTCGAGTGAGTCTCTAACGCACGCTGGGGTCTGTCCCCAGTGTGCGTTAGAGCCCGGTGAGCGACGCGATCAGTTCGTCGACCGCTTTGTCGGCGATCTCCCGCATCTCGTCGTCGGTGCGGTCCTGGATCGGATGCTCGGTGTAGACACGAGCGGGTTCGATCCCGAGGCTCGCCGCCTGTGCTTCCGCGGCAGAAGTGAATTCGACCGTGGCCACGAACACGCCGGGGATTCCGCGGCGCTCGAGATCGCTGATGTCGTGCACACTGCACGACGTGCAACTTCCTCAATCGGCCAATGCTTCGATCACCGCATCACATGACGTGGCGATCTCATGGCGCAGGTCGACAGGGGCAGGCTTGGCAAATGTCGGCTTCGCGAAGCGCTTCACCTCGGCGCCGACAGCAGTCAGCCGCTCTTCGATCTGATCGAGGAAGACGTTGCCGCGTGCCTTGGAGATGTCGAGCAAACCAACGGTGAGACCGTTGAGAGACTCCGGTCGAGTGACCAGTTCGCGGTGCTGAGGCTTCAGCTCTCCGGTGGGATCCAGAACGACGGTGTTCGCAGACGTGCTCATCGGGTGATCTCCTTCGTGACGGTGACACTACCTGTGCCGCCTGCTACCCATCCACCGAACGTCATGGAGAAAAGGCCGGCATTGCTGCCGGCGTGAACGACATGAATGCCGCCCGGTGGGAACTTCGGGACCTGGATGCCGGCAAACGCTTCGGGAAGTCCCTCTCCGATGCCATCGGCACCATGGATGATCTCGTCGGCCTCGATCATGAGATGGCGCTCGAGTTCCTCCAGGAAACGTACGCGGTCCCAACCGGCGTCTTTGAAGCGAGCCATGTGTTCGGGGCCGATCACCAGCATCGTTTCGAATCCCATGGCGAGACGGGGGCTGATGTTGGCGCGCAGGGCCAGTGCCATGTGCTTGACCAGTGAGTCAGCCGATCGGGAGATCTGATCGAAGATGATGCGAGGGGATTCGCCGGAGAACAGCGTCACGGTCGACTGGTCGACGGAGAACCCTCGACTCTCGGCCAACGAGGTCCACGGCGACCCCTCCTCGTCCTCGGGAAAGGCCAAGCCGATCTTGTGCGGGCTGCCGTGAGTCGATCGGTCGACGCCACCGGGCTTGCCGCCGCCGACATTGGAGATCACCAACTGCAGCGCGCGCCCGATCGTGGAGTTGGCCCGGTTGCCTTGGCCAAGCACGTTCATCCCGCTGTTCATGCCGATCTCACGACGGATCGGTCCGTTGACGATGATGACCGGACCCGTCGGCATCGTGGTGGCCAGGAGACCGTGCATGTTGAACTCGTCGGTGCATGCGGCCTCGACCGCGGCGATGACGACAGGTAGGTACTCAGGCAGACAACCAGCCATCACCGCGTTGACCGCGATCTTCTCGACAGTGCACTCGACGAGGTCGGGGGGCACGATCGCCACGACGTCCTGAGGGTCCCTACTCGTGCCCTGGAGCATGCGGAGAACGCGCGCCTCGGTCGGAGGGACGACCGGCAGGCCATCGCTCCAGTCCCGGTCGTACATCGCTTCCCACTCGTCTTCGAGCGCGGCGATCTCCACTCGGCGGCTGTTCATCGTCGACTTCGAGAACCGAACGGCCAGCTCATCAGTGCGAGACGGATCGACGCTCAGCGAACCGCAGCCGGGCCGCCATTCGGGAAGGTCGGGGCCGAGACCATCGACCCCGGTGAGCGACTCCCAGTCCTCACGAGACCAGCCTTCGATCTGGGTCGTGGCTGCCCCGTCTGCGACTCGCAGCAGGGTCGGCACGGTCACGATGTCGTGGTGCCAGGAGAGGGCGAGGTCCTGGTCGAACACGACCCAATCGGCGGCCGCGGGAAAGTCGGGATTGTCCTGCGTGATCACGGTGATGTCGGCCCGCTCGGCCAGGTCGGCGAGCACCGGAGCGACCAGCACGCACGTCGGGCAATCTTCCTTGACGATGGCTACCAACCCGTCGGGCAGCGGCGGTCGAGTCGTTGCATCAGCGCTCATCGCCCCACTCTGGCACACCGAAAGAATGGTGAGATATTCGTCACACACATCTCGACGGCTGTGGACAACCTGGCTACCTTGGGCGAGGTAATGGGGGAATTCCGAGAAGCAGTCACGATTGCGTTCCATGGTGTTCGCGGGTCGACGCCCTGCAGCTGTCCGCAACTGCAGCGCTATGGCGGCAATACGTCGTGCGTCACGATCGAGACCCCAGGGCACGATCCGATCGTTCTCGACCTCGGCACCGGACTGCGGATGTGGGGAGCTTCGCTCGGCCGCCCCGAGTCGCTCACGGTCCACGCGCTGGTCACCCATCTGCACTGGGACCACGTCCAGGGCCTGCCGTTCTTCAAGCCCCTGCAGTGCGACTCCACCACCCTCAACGTCTACGGACCGGGCGAGGGCGGCGAGTCGTTGGGGGAGTGCTTCAATCGGTTCATGACACCCCCGTTCTTCCCGATTCAACCGAAAGACCTGCCCGCCACCGTCGAGTTCCGCGATGCGCTGTGCAGCGACTTCACCATCGGTGATGCATCGATCATGGCGCGACCGGTTCCACACACCGGACCCACCGCCGGTTATCGCGTGACCTACGGCGATCTGGCGGTCGCCTATGTGCCCGACCACCAGCAGCCGGTCGACACGTCCGTCGTGGCCGAGTCAGTGCTCGAGCTCTGCGACGGTGTCGACCTGCTCATCCACGATGCGCAGCTTCGTGCCGATGAATTCCCCGACAAGTCCGACTGGGGTCACTGCACCCCGGCCTACGCCGTCGAGGTTGCTCGGCAAAGCGGCGCGAAGTCGTTGGTGCTCTTCCACCATGACCCTGGCCACGACGATGCCGAACTCGATCGCATGACCGAGAGAGCTCGAGAGATCGCCGGCGCTGACGGGGTATCGGTCATCGCCGCCACCGAAGGCCTGAAGCTCACCCTCGGCGCCGGTCTCTGATCCGCTGGGGTGGGGCGCTACTCTCTGCCTCACTCGACCGAGAACTGGAGACCGATATGTCGTTCGATGGCGCTGACTTCCGGCGCGTGCTTGGCCACTTTCCCACTGGTGTCACCGTGGTGACCGCGATGGACGACGAGGGCCCCGCAGGCATGGCGATCGGCTCGTTCGCTTCGGTCTCGCTCGACCCGCCTCTCGTGATGTTCTGCCCCGCCAAGGACTCCGGCAGCTGGCTTCGGATGAAGGACGCCGGCAGCTTCTGTGTGAACGTGCTCGGCGCCGACCAGGCCGCGACGTGTGGCCTCTTCGCCGGTCGTGCCGAAGACAAGTTCGAGGACATCTCGTGGACGACCGATGCCACGGGAGCTCCGGTCATCCCCGGATCGATAGCGGTCATGGATTGCGAGCTCCACGCCATACACGATGGCGGTGATCACGACATCGTTGTGGGCCTCGTGAAGTCGCTGTGGACCGACCCGGGCCTCGAAGAGGATCCTCGTGGTCCGCTCCTGTTCTTTCAGGGCCGCCTCGGACAGTTCCAGGACTTCTAGTGCCGATCTACGCCCTCGGCGATCGAGTGCCCGAGATCCACGAATCGGCCTACATCTCGCCTGAGGCGACGCTGATCGGAAGTGTGGTCATCGGCGCCGACTCTTCGGTGTGGCCCGGTGCCGTCATCCGTGCCGACGACAACTACATCCGCGTGGGAGAAGGCACATCGATTCAGGACGGCGCGGTGTTGCACTGCACCGCATCGCTGGAGACGGTCGTCGGCGACTACTGCACCGTTGGTCACCTCGCCCATCTCGAAGGCTGCACTGTGCACGATCACTCGTTGATCGGCTCCGGGTCGATTGTGTTGCACGAGGCGATCATCGGCCCGCACGCCCTCGTCGGCGGTGCGGCGATGGTGCCCGGCGGCGTCGAGGTGCCGCCTCGTGCGATGGCGCTCGGCGTCCCGGCGAAGATCCTTCTTGACAAGCTGCTCGAGCATCACTCTCGCGAAGGCGCCGACAGCTACATCGAGCGGAGCCGGCGATTCCGCACCGGGCTGCGGCGGGTCGACTGACATGAGCCCGGCTCCGTTTCGGATCCTGGTCATGTGCACGGCCAACGTGTGCCGTTCGCCGATGACTGAAGCATTCGTACGTCGAGCCGCGGACGCGCTCGGGGTCGATGTCGTTGTCGACTCGGCCGGGTTTCTCTCCCAGGACGAGGAGGCGACCCCTGTGGTCGTCGAGATCATGGGGGAGCGCGGCATCGACATCTCCGGCCATCGTTCGCGCATCGTCACGGCGGAGATGGCGCACCAGGCCGACCTTGTCGTGGCCATGGAGCGGCGCCATGTTCGCGACCTCGCTCTCCTTGCCCCTGAAGCAGTTGCGCGAATCGACACGCTCGGAGGCCTGGTCGAGCGACTTCAGGGCGTGACGGCCGAGTCGCCGGCCGGAAGAATCGCCGCTGCCACCGCACCGCGACTCGCCGGCGACATGCTCGGTCGAGGCGACGATGAGATCGACGATCCCTACGGCAAGTCGAAGAAGGTGAATCGAGAGACGGCCGGCCGGCTCGCCGAACTGAGCGACGCACTCATCGCCGGACTGTTCCAGTCCGGCGTCTGAGCCTCACCCCAAGCGCTCGACGACGCGCCCGGCACCCAACGGGTCAGCCATGAGCGCCCGCAGCGACATCCCCAGGCCGTAGGTGACGAACCGCCGCGGGAGAGGGATTCGGAGGAAGCAACCGTCGGCGAGTTCGAGCTCGCCGTGTCCGGTGATCTTCGTGAGTTCGCCTCGCTCCACCAGCTCAGTCAGGATGGGCGAGTCGGGGCTGAGGATCTCAGCCGTCGACTGAAACTGAATCGTGGACGGCGGGCCGACGGGGATACGGCGAACCGGAACGGTGATGGCCACCGTCGGGTTCGCGGCGATGTTGCGGGCCTTGCGGCTCGGACGCAAGGTCGAGATGAAGAGCGTATCGTCGGCTAGGGCGTAAATCACGCCGGCCACGTGCGCCCGCTCCCGCGTGGATGTCGTGGCCAGCGTGGCGAACGAGCGGCGGGCGAGGGCTCGCTCGATCTGTCTGTCGACTGGAGATGATTCTGAAGTTGTTGTTGGCATGACGTCCATGCTTCCGGTTGTCTGCCGGCGTGTCCATGCTCATATCCCCTTGTTTCATGCTCAAACGTCCACAGAGCTGGACGAATGGTCTTCATCCGGGCAACCATGGCGCCCATGACCGTGTTCGATCCCCCGATTGCACCTCTCAGCGAGGCGCTGCGTTGCGTGCAGGTGTCGGGTGTGTTCTATTGCCCGTCAGAGCTCAGCGAGCCGTGGGGCGTGGAACTGCCGCCAATGGACGACTGTGTCTGGTTCCATGCCGTGATCGAAGGGAGCTGCACGCTCGAGGTCGAGGGGCAGATCCAGGAGATCCGGGCCGGGGATCTGATCGTGATTCCCCACGGCTCCGGTCATCGGGCATGGGGTGCGGAGCCAGCACCAACTCCATCAGTGTTCGACTTGCCTCACGACCACGTGAACGAGCAGTACGCGGTGCTTCGCCACGGTGGCGGGGGAGAGATGACTCGGCTTGTCTGCGGCGGCGTCCGCCTGCACCACCCTGCGGCGCGGCCGTTGATCGATGCCTTGCCGGCGGTGATCCACACGGAGCCGGTGGGTTCGGCGCGGTCGGATTGGATCTGGTCGACGCTTGAACTGATCGCTGAGGAGACTCGAACAGTGCGCCCCGGCGGCGAAGCGGTGGTGAGCCGGCTCTGCGACATCGTCGTCATCCAGGCGATCCGATCGTGGATGGATCGAGACCCGGCGGCCCGTGTCGGCTGGCTCGGTGCGCTGCGCGATCCACAGGTCGGCGGAGTCATCGCCGCGATCCACGCGGACCCAGCCGCCGATTGGACCGTTGCCGCCCTCGCCGAGGTCGCGGCAATGTCGAGATCGGCCTTCGCGTCTCGTTTCACCGGTCTCGTCGGCGAATCCGCAATGCGCTACGTCGCCCGTTGGCGCATGGCCGTCGCCGCCGACCTCTTGGCGGAAAGCGGTACCACCGTCGGCGGCGCCGCGGCAGCAGTTGGGTACGACTCCGAGGCGGCGTTCAGCCGGGCGTTCAAGAGGGTCACGGGCGCGAACCCGCGTGAATCGAAGCGGTCGCTGACCCAGTAGGCCAAAAGTCTCAAAGGACCTGGGCCGAAATACCTACAGGTCGCTCCTGCACCGTCCGAAACCTTCCGTGACCTGGGAGGGTGGAATTGGCTCCTGTAGCACCGCGGCATCGTCCGGACGATCATGAGATCCCCGACGGCATGACGCTGCTCTACGCGGATCTACCTGAACGGCCCGAACCACCGGCGGAGCGGAGTCGGGTCGAGCTCATGCTCGGCGTCGTCGCCACGGTGGGTGCCGCCACAGTCGGCGCCCGAGTCGTGGGCGACGTGTTCGGGTCCGCCGGCGCTCCCCGCCGGTCGCACCGCGAGTATGCCGGAGCGGAAACCGTCGCTGGGTTCGTTGGCCTCGAGCGTGTCGTCGGCCCCGACCAGGCAGTGCTTCGGTTGGACGATGTGCCGATCGTCGAATACGCACCGATCAGCGCCGACGACGACGCCCGCTCGGTCGTGGACTCGGCCCCGCTACCGGCGCCTCTGCCCAGCACGGGCACGCCGCCCAAGTCACTACCGGTCGCTCCGGCGCCCACCGAATCCGCCCCGAAACCACCCGCCCCGACAACGAGTACCACGGTGCCCGCCAGCACAGTTCCGGCCACCACGGTCCCCTCAACCAACCCGACGACCAGCGTTCCGCCAACCACCGCCCCGACAACTACGACGTCACCGACAACGACAGCCCCGCCCGCTGACGTTGAGCCGCCGGATGAGATTCGCAGTCTCGCCCTGGTGGCCGGGTTCAACTTGACGTCGCAGATGGCGGGGACGATTGACGCCGTCGGCTTTGAGGGGTGGGTCGACATGCAGCTCGACCCCTCGACGACTCCTGACCCTGTCGTCGACGCCGTGGTGGCCGATTTCGACCTGCTTGACGCCGACCCGGAACACCTTCGGGCCAACGGGCTCGGCCCCGCTGCGCTCTCGCAGACACGATGGGCCGGATTTGCCCGAACGCTGGTCGGGGAACGCCAGGTTGTGGAGACAGTGGTGTCGTTGTGGCGGGAGTTCTTCGCCGTTCGTGCACCGGAGGCCGATCTCGTCGAACTCGAGCAGGTCATCCGAAAACACGCCCTCGGCGGCTATGCCGTCCTGCTCGACGCTGTCGTCGGTTCGGCGGCCACTCGCTCTGCGTTCGCGCTCCCGGCGGAGCCGTCGGTCGAGCAGATCGTCGACAGCAACCTGGCCCGCACCGTCCTCGAACGGTTCGCCTATGGCGATCCGGAGAGATTCGACGAAGTGGCGATTGATCGTGCAGCCGCGGCGCTCGCCGACGACCCGCTCGGGTTCGTCACCGTACTGGTGGCCGAGCCGGCGGTCGTTTCCAACATCAGTGGGCTCCTGGCCCGCCGGCTTCTCGGCGATGGGGTCGGCGCCGACGCGCTTACTGCCGCGGAGGCCGCGTTCGCGTCTTCGGGCGGTTCGGTCCGTGCGGTCGTGCGTCGGCTCCTGCTCGATGGCGTCGGGCTCGCTGACCCCAGCCGGATTCGCAGCGGCACGGGGTGGCTCACGGCAGGTCTCAGGTCGCTTGGGGCTGATGTCATGATCGGCGGCCCGTGGGACCCGGCCGATCCTGGTTCGCTGCCAGGGCTTCTCCGTCTTCTCGATGCCGAGCCTGGCACCGGCGTGATTCGTTCCGACGAGGACTGGCTCGCGCCCACGGTGGTCACCGGGCGTTGGCAGATCGCCCGCTCATTGACGGGCGAAGAGCTGAGCGACGTGTCTCTCCCGGCCGTCGATCTGCCGGCGGTGGCATCGGCGCGAGAACTCGTCGACGTGATCGCGGAATCGTGTGACGCGGTGCTCTCCGAGGCGGAGCGTGCTGCCGTCCTGCACTACCTGTCCCTGGATCCGACGCAGCCCGCTCCCGTTTTGGTCGGATCCGAGATCGCGGACGTCAGAGGCCTGATTCTCAGCTTCCCTTCATTCCAGCGTCGAGACGGAGGCGGGCAGTGAGTCTCCGCTCACCACAGGCTCTCCGACCCGCTCAAAGGCTGAGTCGCCGTTCGCTGCTCGGGGGGATGGTCGGCGTCGGTGCCGGCACGATCGCACTACGCCCGACAGCCGCCGGGGCTCAAGGTGACGATGCGGAAGAAGGAGATGACGGCGGCGGAACACTCGCTCGAACGGGTGCCGTCGTCGTCGTCCACCTCATCGGCGGGCTCGACGGTCTGTCGCTGGTTGTTCCGCATACAAGCGACGACTACTACCGACTCCGGCCATCGACTGCGATCGCACGGCCCGGTGAACCTGGTGGTGCGGTTCCCTTTGTCGCGGACTGGGGGCTTCATCCCGCTCTTGCCCCTCTCGTGAACGAGGTCGGCACAGACACCTTCGCGGTGGTCGCTGGAGTCGGCCACCCCGACACGCTTCGTAATCGCAGCCATCGCCTCGCGCTGAGGCGCCTCCACCGCGGCGGTCATCAACGCGGACGCAATGGCTGGGGGACGCGACTCCTCGAGGGTGGTGGTCAGAGCGGCGAACTCGCGTGGACTGCCGACGACGACGGCCACCCCGTGTTTCGAGGGCTCCGTGGCCTCAACGCGGGACAGGGCTTCGCCTCCCCGACTGCTCAGTTCAATGATCCTGGTCGCGCCGTCGAGGCGCTTGCCGCGGCCTATGCCGGCACGACTGCGATCGACGCGGCAGGGCGGGAAGCGATCGGCCGGGCCGGGCGGGCGGCGCAGTTTTCGTGGTCGGCGCCTACCGATCGGGGCTACCCGACCGGGTCGCTCGGGTCGCAGCTTGCCGGAGCGGCCGATGTGTTGCGGTCATCGATCGGTGTTCGGCTCGTTGCTGTCGATCACGAGGGATACGACACGCACGCCGATCAGGGCGACGGGATCGGCGGCGTTCTCGCCGTGCGACTCGACGAGTTGGCGACCGCGCTCGCCGCGTTCTGGTCCGACCTGGGTCCGCTGTCGACTGGTGTGACCGTCGTTGCGGTCAGCGAATTCGGTCGCCGTGTCCAGGAGAACCGCCGCGGCGGCACGAATCACGGTCGTGGTGGCGCCGCTCTAGTACTCGATCGGTCCGTTGTCAGCGGAATTCATGCGACTCCTGACACGCTTGACCCCGAGCTCGACCGCGGTGCCTGGCCGGTCACGGTCGGGGTTCACCAGCTGCTCGCCGACGTCATGGCCAGCCGAGGTTTGAACCCCTGGATCGGCGATGATGACGACGCGCCGTTCAGCGACGTGGCTCTCGACGATTCGGTAGGCGTCATTCGGGCCGGTTGAGTTGTTACTATCTGCGTAGGAGAAATTAGTTCGGAGAACTCATGACTACTGCAGAGAACCTCGACCTCGGTAAGTACCAGCTTGGCTGGTCTGATGAAGAGGACTACGTCTTCAAGCCCAAGAAGGGCATAAACGAAGGCATCCTGCGCGAAATGTCGTGGCTCAAGGGCGAACCTCAGTGGATGCTCGACTTCCGTCTGAAGTCCTACAAGCGTTTCGGAAATCGCCCGATGCCCAGCTGGGGCGGCGACATGTCCGGCATCGATTTCAACGATATCTACTACTACATCAAGCCCAAGGGCGGCCTGAACGACGATTGGGACGAGGTCCCGGAGTCGATCAAGAACACCTACGAGAAGCTTGGTATCCCCGAGGCCGAGCGCAAGTATCTCGCCGGTGTCACCGCTCAGTACGAGTCCGAGGTGGTGTACCACCGCAACCGCGAGGACCTCGAGCAGCAGGGTGTCCTCTTCTGCGACATGGACACGGCACTCAAGGAATACCCGCAGCTCGTCAAGCAGTACTTCGGCAAGATCATTCCGCCGAACGACAACAAGTTCTCCTCGCTCAACAGCTCCGCCTGGTCGGGCGGCTCGTTCATCTACGTGCCCCCGGGTGTGCAGGTCGAGATGCCGCTGCAGGCCTACTTCCGCATCAACGCGGAGAACATGGGCCAGTTCGAGCGCACCCTGATCATTGCCGATGAGGGTTCCCAGGTTCACTACATCGAAGGTTGCTCGGCGCCGACCTACACCTCCGACTCGCTGCATTCCGCGGTGGTCGAAATCGTGGTCAAGCCGTCCGCCCGAGTCACCTACACGACCATCCAGAACTGGTCCGACAACGTCTACAACCTGGTCACCAAGCGGGCCTGGGTCGAGGCCGAGGGTCACATGGAGTGGATCGACGGCAACATCGGCTCGAAGCTCACGATGAAGTACCCGGCCATTGTGCTCGCCGGTCCGAAGGCTTCGGGCGAGGTTCTCTCGGTCGCCTACGCCGGCGCCGGTCAGCACCAGGACACCGGTGCCAAGATGACTCACGCCGCGCCGGAGACCACGTCGAAGATCGTGTCGAAGTCGATCTCCAAGGATGGCGGCCGCACGTCATACCGCGGCCTCGTGCGAGTCGAAGACAACGCCTATGGCTGCAAGAGCCACGTTCAGTGCGATGCGCTCATCCTCGACGAGGATTCCATCTCCGACACCTATCCGTACATGGAGGTCGGTTCCGGCGACGCAATCATCGGTCACGAGGCCACCGTGTCTCGCGTGGCCGACGAGCAGCTCTTCTATCTCCAGAGCCGCGGTCTCACCGAGGAGCAGGCGATGAGCATGGTCGTCAACGGCTTCATCGAGCCCATCACGAAGACACTGCCGATGGAATACGCCGTCGAATGGTCCCGCCTGATCGAACTCCAAATGGAGGGTTCGGTCGGGTAAATCACACTGGGGACAGACCCCAGCGTGACTTGGTCCGCAACGCGCGTGGTTCCATGGGCTAGCTCCAGGCCTTGGCCGGGTCGTCGATTTCGATGACGTCGTTGTCTTCGCTGAAGGCGACGAATCGGTCGAAGCCGCGCAGAAACCAGCGATCGTGGGTGACACAGACGACGGTGCCTTCGAAGATGTCGAGGCCGGTTTCGAGTGCCTCGGCGGAGGCGACGTCGAGATTGTCGGTGGGTTCGTCGAGCAGCAGCAGGTTTGCGCCGTCGATCTCGAGTAACAGGATCTGGAAGCGAGCCTGCTGGCCGCCAGAGAGCGTCTCGAAGGTCTGCTCGGCGGCGAAGTTGAGCTCGTACCGGCGCAGACGGGCCATCGCGGGACCCCGGGCGATCTCGCGTTTGGCCAACACGTCGAGCAGCGTCATTCCCACCAACTCGGGGTGATCATGCGTCTGATTGAACAGGCCCGGCACCACGCGGGCGCCGAGGCGCCAGTCGCCGGAGTGCCGTACGTCGCTACCGCCCAAAAGTCGCAGGAAGTGGGACTTGCCGGTGCCGTTGCGGCCGACGACGGCCACCCGTTCGCCGAACCAGATCTCCAGATCGAATGGATAGGTCAGGTCGGTGAGCTCGAGTTGCTCGACGATCACGACCCGCTTACCGGTGCGTCCACCTTCGAGCCGCATGTCGATCTTCTGCTCGCGGGCGGCTTCGGGCGGCGGCCCGTCCTCGTCGAAGTGACGGAGGCGCGTCTCCGCGGCCCGGGCGCGGCTTGCGTTGGCGTCGCTCATCGCGGCGCGGCGCTTCTGCTCGCGCATGTGGTTGACGAGCCGCTTTCGCTCCATGCCCCAGCGGCGCTGCTCTTCGCTGATGAGCTCGATCCGGTGCTCACGCGCCTCACGCCACGTCTTGAACGATTCGCCGTGCGTCCATGCGCCCTTCGCCTCGATGGTCACGACCTTGTGTGATGTCTCGGCAAGGAGTTCGCGATCGTGGCTGACATAGAGGATCGTCTTCGGTGAGGCGTTGAGCCGGTCGCTCAACCATTCCTTGCCGGGGACGTCCAGGAAGTTGTCAGGTTCGTCGAGAAGGAGGACATCGTGCTCGCTGCGGAGGAGCATCTCCAAAGCCAGGCGCTTCTGCTCACCGCCGGAGAACGTGGCCATCGAACGGTTCTCGACCTCCCGCCAGGACAGGTCCACCACTCGGTGGGCGCATTCCTGCCAGAGGATCTCGATGTCGTAGCCGCCGGCGCTCTCCCAGTGCTCCAACGCGGCGGCGTACTTCATGCCGTCGTCGTCACCTGCGGCCATGCGGGCCTCAGCGCGGACGAGCCGCTCGGCCGCGGTGTTGATCGCGGGGCTGGCCAAGGAGAGGTAGAGGTCACGAACCGTTGATGACTTGTCCAGCGAGCCCACCAGCTGGGTCATCACGCCGAGTGAACCATCAATGGAGATCGTGCCCTCTCGAGCCGGAATCGTGCCTGCGATCAAACGCATCACGGTGCTCTTGCCCGCCCCATTGGCACCGACGAGCGCGACGTGTTCCCCGTTGCCGACGCGGAACGACACATCGTCGAGCAGTGACTGTCCGCCAGGAATCGACCATCCAAGATGGCTCACTTGGATGGAACCCATCTGGCCACGGTAGCGGTAGGCCGCCCGAGTAGCAGGGGCATTTCGGGCCACACTGTCGGCATGGATGGTGAGTGGACAGCACACGGCGAGCGGCCGATCTACGAATCGGAGTGGATGTCGCTTCGAATGGTCGACGTCGAGACGCCTGCGGGCAAGCGGTCCGATCACCACGTTCTGCGGATGCCCAATGATGCTGCGGCCCGAGAATGCCTCGAAGAGACCGGCTGGGATCCTGGCCCCACCGAGCCCTTCACGCGACATCCCCGCCCTCGTGAGGACCGGCGAAATCGGCGACGGTCTGTCGGTTGTGGCCCTTCTTGGCGAGCTGGCAGGGATCTGACCAACGCACGCTGGGGTCTGCGTTGTCGCAGCGAGGACGCTGTCCCCAGTGTGCGTTCGGGGACCGGCGCCGGAAGGGCTGCGTCATGCGCCACAATGGACGCCATGCCAATGCGCCAGGACTGCAAGTTCTTCGAGTCCCGCACCTACGCCAACGGCGACACGGTGCGGAAATGCGATCTCGATCTCGCTCCCGAAGCGCCGTGGCGTTGTCCCGCCGACTGCCCGGCGTATACCCGCCGCATGGCTGATGTGAACTGGGCTCATGGTTCGCTCGTCACACCGGAAACACCGCCCGAACCGAAGAGCCTCGGCGAGGACGACTCGATCGCCGCTCTGCTCGACGCGGCCGAAGACATCATCAACGATGCCGTCCCGAGCACAATCGCGGACCTCGAAGAGGAGCGCCGCAAACGGGACAAGAAGGGCATCCGACTCCCCGGCAGAGGCAAGAAGGCGAAGGCTGGAAAGCAGGAATCGGCCAAGCAGAAGCCCACGAAGAAGCCGGCCAAGAAGAAGTCGCCGAAGAACAACGGTGAGAGTCTCGGCGAACGTATGCGCCGCCGATATCGCGAGGGTCGGTAGCCCCGAATCCGTCGTTGGGAATTAGCACTGTCCAGATAGGATAAATCCCCGTGTCATCGACGTTTTCCCCCGATGCCGCACGAGCGATCGATGGGCCGTCGTGGCTGGTCGATCGACGTGTTGCGGCTGCAGAAGCGCTGAGCGAACGCGCTGTTCCCACGGTTGCCGACGAAGAGTGGCGGTACAGCCCGATCGCGGAGCTCGACCTCGACACCTTCGCGCCGTCAACCACGTTCGGCGATGCGCCCATGGCGCGCCTCGATGTGGAACCGGCTGCCACCGTCCGCTGTGTCAATGGCAAGGTCGTGTCAATCGAAGTCGACGCCCTGCTCGTCGAGCAGGGCGTGTTCGTCGGCCTGCTGGTCGATCATGCCGACGGCGAAGCAGTGCTCGGTTCCGTCTCCGCCGACGCCGGCGACTACTTCACCGAGCTCAACGACGCGTTCACGCCCCACCCGGTTTTCATCAACGTTCCGAACGGTGTCACCGTCGATCGTCCGATCGTCATCACCCATCATGCCGCCGGCGACCACGGCGCCACGTTTTCCCGCCTCGTCGTCCGGGTCGGCAAGAACGCCCAGGCGACTGTCCTCGACCAGTACAGCAGTGACGACGGTGATGTCGTTCTGGCCTGCCCAGTAGTCGAACTCGACGTTGCACAAGCGGGCCGCCTCGGCTATCTCAACATCCAGGAGCTCGGCGACAGCACATGGCAGATCGCATCGCAGGTCGCTCGCGTCGAGCGCGACGCCACCATCTCCGCCGGAACCGCCGCCTTCGGTGGCGCCTATGCCCGCAGCCGTGCCGACACCCGCCTTGTCGGGCGCGGTGCCCACGGTGACCTTCAGGCCCTGTACTTCGGTGACGAGGGCCAGACGCTCGACTTCCGCACCTATCAGGACCATGTCGCTCCCGACACCACGTCCAACCTGCTCTACAAGGGTGTCGTGGCCGGCAAGTCTCGCAGTATCTACACCGGTCTCATCCGCGTCCGTCCCGACGCACGCGGCACCAACGCCTATCAGACGAACCGCAATCTCAAGTTGGGCGATGATGCCTGGGCCGAGTCCGTGCCGAACCTGGAGATCGAGAACAACGACGTCAAGTGCAGCCATGCCTCCACGGTGAGTCCGGTCGACGACGACCAGAGGTTCTACCTGGAGAGCCGTGGCGTGCCCACTGGCGAAGCAGAGCGTCTCATCGTGGCCGGCTTCCTCGACGAGGTCGTGACTGAACTTGCTGTCCCTTCGGCGGCTCAGGGCCTGCGCCGCTCGGTTGCCGTCAAGCTGGCCGCTCAGCGCTTCGCTGAATACGGAGTGGAGGACAGCGCATGAGCGTTCATGACCTGTTCGCCATCGACGAGATCGATCCCGGGACCGCCCGCAAGGTGGTGCTCGAGGGTCGCGAAATCGCCCTGATCCGGCTCGGCGACGATGTCTACGCCCTCGGCGACACCTGCAGCCACGACGATGTCTCGCTCTCCGAAGGCTTCGTCGAAGAGGATGAATGCGCCATCGAGTGCTCAAAGCACGGCGCCCTGTTCGACCTGAAGACCGGTGAACCGTTGAGCCTTCCCGCTGTTCGCGCAGTACCGGTGTACGCCGTCGCTGTCGTCGACGGCCGGGTAGAGCTCACCATCGAACAAGCGGCGAAGGAGTCACAATGAGCGAGCTCATCATCGAAGGCCTGTGCGCTTCTGTCGAAGGCAAGGAAATCCTCAAGGGCGTCGACCTCGTCGTGAAGTCCGGTGAGGTCGCCGCGGTCATGGGCCCCAACGGCTCGGGCAAGTCCACGCTTTCTCACGTGATTGCCGGTCGACCCGGCTATGAGGTCACCGGTGGGTCAGTCCGTATCGACGACCTCGAGCTGCTCGATTTGCCGACGTGGAAACGCGCCGAAGCCGGCCTCTTCCTCGCCATGCAGTACCCGACCGAGGTTCCCGGTGTCGCGCTGAGAGACCTGTTGCGTGCCTCCGCCCGCACCTCCGACGACCCCGAGGAGATCGAGAGTCGGATGCAGGCCGAGGCCGAGCGCATCGGATTCGGTGCCCAGTTCCTCGAGCGCCCACTCAACGTCGACCTTTCCGGCGGCGAGAAGAAGCGCAACGAGACGCTTCAGCTCGGGGTGTTGCGACCCGCCTTTGCGATCCTCGATGAGCTCGACTCCGGTCTCGACGTCGATGCATTGCGCATCGTGAGCGCTCGAATCGAGCAGGCGACCGAGGAAGACGGACTCGGCGTTCTGGCCATCACCCACTACTCGCGCCTCTTCGATGAGCTCCGCCCTGACACAGTCCACGTGTTCGCCGACGGTCGTATTCGGGAATCCGGTGGACCCAGGCTCGCCACGGAGCTCGAAGAGACCGGTTACGAACGATGGGTTCAGCCTGCCGCAGCCACCAAGCCCTCCCCGGCATTGTCCGACGACCCGTTCGCCGATCCCCTCGGTTGATCTGACACAATCGCAGTCATGCCCGGGACACTGTTGACCGAAGACGAGATCGACGAGATGCTGCGGTCCCATCCGGAGTGGGCCCAGGTCGGCGAAGGCCTCGAGCGAACCATCGACTTTGGTTCATTCGTGGCGGCGTTCGCGTTCATGACCGACGTTGCCCTGGTCAGCGAGGAACTCTTCCACCACCCTGAGTGGAGCAACGTCTACGGCACGGTCCACATGCGCATCACTGATCACGACGCCGGCGGAATCTCGACCAACGACCGGGCGTGGATCGAGCGAGTCGACGCGGTTGGCTAGAGATCTCCGGCGGGTGAGATTTCTGTGCTGAATGGTCCCTCCACCGAGGCGTAGAGCTTCACCGAGGTCGCCGTTTGCAATCCGTAGTACACGAATTGCCCGACGATGTTGATCAGGATGCCGATCAGCGGGATCAGATTGACCACGCCGAGCACGACGTTGATGGCGAACAAGATGAGGTTCACGACGAGCACGCGTAGTGCCACGGTGCCCCATTGATTTCTTACGAGCGCCCGCGCGGTTCGAAAGGGAGGCCGGTCAACGGGGCCGAGAAAGAGGCCGGCGCCGGCAATAGTCATGATGGGAAAGAGGTAGATGACAGCAGCGATCGTCAGTGGGATCACGGCGACAAGTGAGATTGGTGTCAGTGCGAACGCCAATGCAACCAGCAGGACAAGAGGGAGGAATCCGACCAAGCCCCACAGGATGGTGATTCCGACCCAGCGCAGGAGCCGCTTCATCGCAAACCGGAAACAGTCCCCTACACCAACCTGTTGTCCTTGATGCGCAGCGCCGAGCAAGAGTGTGCTTGTACCGGTGCCGACAAATATTGCAAGTGTCACGATCAATGAACCGGCGAGCGCCAGCGCTACGAACGATGCGCTGAAGCTGAACTCGATGCTGTCGAGAAAGGCTTGGTCGGCGGGATTGGCATCGGCGTCGAAACCTGAGCTGAGAACTCGATCGGCGATGTCGAAGACATCCGGGTCAAGCGCCGAGATCATGGCGTAGATGAGAAGAGCTGCACCGACCAGTGCGATCAGAAAAGTGACCGCCCCGATTCCGAGGAGCGACGTCCAATTGTTCTTGAAGAGCTCCCAGCCGGAGGCGATGATTCCGGTGCCGCTGTTGTCTTCGTACTGTGGCGGCCCCGCCTTGGGTGAACGATGCTCGGTCCACTCAGCGCCGTCCCAGTACCGAAACATGTCCCGGCGCTCGGGATCATCGAACCAGCCGGCTGGAGGAAGACTCATAGCGGGGGAGGGTAGTGGGCACGACCCGTAGGATCGGTTCATGATCCCCGAGAAGTTCGAGCAATTCGTCGATCCGGTCGACGGCACGAAGTGGAATGTCGACATGGGGTTCCTCTCGTCGTCATGGCGCTGCGTCTGGGGTGAGGGGTGCCAAGGCATTCTCGACGAGCCTGCCGAGGCGCTTCAGCAGGGTTGTTGCTCCGTCGGAGTCGAGTTGTTCGACGAGGACGAAGCAATGCTGATCTCCGCGCTCGCCCCCACCATCGACCCTGGGCGGTGGCAGTTCGCGGCGACTGCGGCCGAGTCAGGCATCTTCCGAGATGACAAGCGCGACCACACGGCGTTGGTCGACGGCGCGTGCATCTTTCTCAATCGGGTCGACTTCGCCGGCGGTGCCGGTTGCGCCCTTCATCTGCAGGCGGAGGCAGATGGCGAGCGGCCGATGGACTGGAAGCCTGCCGTGTGTTGGCAGCTTCCGCTTCGGGCCGAGGGTGCCGATGGCGACGTCGCCACACTGCGGCGGTGGACGCGAGCGGACTGGGGCACCGACGCCACGATGGCGTGGTGTTGTACCGAGGAGGCCGCCGCGTTCGTCGGTGACAAGCCGGTTGCCGAATCATTGGCGGGCGAGCTCGAAGCCCTGGTCGGGCCTGACGTGGCCGTGATGATCACAAGGCGGGCGATGCTGCAGTCTCCGGCGGATTCGGAATAGCGAGGTAGTCCTCGGCGGGAATTCGCACGAGTCCCACCAGGCCGAGGAGATCGCGATCCTCGTCCGTGAGGTCTTCTATGGACCGTTCGACCGCGTCGAAGATTGTCTCGGCGTCGTTGCCGTTGGCAGTGATCAGAGGAAGCCCGGGGGTGGGGTCGGTCCACTCCAGCACGCGGAGTCGGGTGGCGAACGGCTCGTACCGAGCGATCAGCCGCCACGACACGGCATCCAGCGAGGCAATATCGGCGGCTCCTTCTGCGACCGAACGCGCCGATCGGACATGTTGTTCGGTGTGGACGAGGTCGTCGAACCACCAGCCGTGGTCGGCAAGGTGGTTGTAGACCGCGGCGAAGCCGGACTGCGAGAACGTCTGGTTGTAGGCCAGGCGGGCATCGCGAAACTCATCGATCCTCAAGCGGGTGTCGTCGGCGCGAACGACGAGTGGACTTCGGTAGTAGCCGGGTGGGCAACCATCGATCCCGAAGTCGGGAGTGCCGACCAGCGTCACTTCGCCGTGGAGCCAAAGTCGATACGGCATGCCGCAGGTCTGGCTCACGAGCAGCTCGGGGTGCTGCCACACGACGAACTCGTCTTCGTCTTGCGACAGCGCCGGGGGACTGTCGATTCCGTGGGTGGCGAGGTTCGACCGGATGAGTGTCCAGTATCGATCGTGGGCGGCCTCGAGCTCCGGCCGGCGGTACATCATCAAGCTGGCGATCATTCAGTGGCTCCCATGCCTCGGCACATGCACGACGATGTGATCGCCGTGTCGGTTCTGGCCAGGGCCTCGTCGAGCTTTGCCTGGAGCACAGCGAGTTCGGGCGACTCGCCCCGGCGGCGGACACACTCGACGAGTCCGTGGAGGGCCCATACATTGTCTGGGTGCTGGGCGCACCGTTGCACGTCGTCGGTGAGTCCGAGATCGGCTCGGCAGACAGCTTCGGCCTCGTCGTAGTGCCCTTGTTCGGTCAACAGAGCCGCCAATGCGTGTCGCGGTGGATGCATCCACGCCCACGGCTCGGTATAGCCCAGGTCATCGTCTCGGCGGACGGCTTCGCGCAAGCTGACGAAGGCGGCGTCGTGGTTGCCCTTGTGGTACTCGACCTCCCCGTCCAGCATCATTTCGCCGACCCCGAGAATGGTGTGGGCGGCATTGTTGAAGAACCGCCGCTCGGCGGGAATCCGGCTGAGCGCGCGGGCGAACGCTCTGCGTTCCGTGTCCGCCGCAACGAACTGCTTCAGCGTGGCGCGGGCGATTCCCTTGGCGTAGTGGTGCATGGCGGTCGACACGCAGTAGAGGTCCGCGTCGGCGGGCATCGGTTCGTCGATGATCTCTTGCCATCGGCCGAACCGCACCAGCACGTGCATCTTCATGGAGTAGTAGCCCTCCATCGTGATGGCCAACTGCGGTTTGTCCTCCACGCCGAGCACCTCGCGGGTGAGCGTGGCGCACATCTTCTCGGCCGCTGCCATCGCCGGTTCGAACTGGCCGAGCAACATGCACGTGTACATCATGAGATGGAGGTCGTGGCAACGGGCCGCGGTGTAGAAGTTGAACGGGCCGGCGTAGTCGACGTACATGTCGTCGGCCTGAATCGCTTTCTCGCTGGCCGCCTTCGCCTTCGCGTACTCGCCGCAGAGGACGTAGGTGTGGCCGGGCATGTGATTCAGGTGCCCGGCGTCGGGACACATCGTGAAGAGAAGGCCGGCGGCTCGCATCGATCGCTCCGGTTCGGTCGACATCTCCGTCGTGTGGATGTGGAGATGCAGGATGGCGGGATGCTGTGGATCGCCGACCTCGTCCTTCAGCCTGATCGATCGGTCGAGCACCGTCAGGGCTTCCATGGTGTCGGCGCCGGTCATTGGCGCGCCCGACTTCACGTCCCAGAGCTTCCACGGCGTTCGGGTGATCATCGCCTCGACGAAGACGGCCATGACGTCGTGGTCATCGGGGAACCGCTCGTAGACCTCACGCATGGCGGCGGCATAGTCATCGTCCCATCGATCGAACTCGTCGCCGGTCACGCCGTGCGGCTTCTGGAATCGCCGTGCCATCGCCTCGACGAGTGCGTTCTCGACATCGGTTGCGGTGGGCGCGAGCCTACGGGCGGCGTGGATGTGGCCATGACCGAACGCAGTGGCTTCGTCGGCCTCAACCCGACTGAACTGTCGCCAGACATAGTTGAGGAACGGACCGGCCCCCAGGGCCGCACCCCAGTGCGCCATCACACATTCGGGGTCGTGTTGGAGAGCTCGCTCGAAGCACTTCACGCCTTCTTCGTGATTGAACCCGTAGACCCAGTTGAGGCCGAGGTCGAACCACCGCTGCGCTGCGGGCGAAGTCGTTGAGATCGTTCGAGTGTGTGCGCCGAGATCGAAGCGGTCCATCGCCCGCTGACGCTACAGCTCGACACCGCAGTGATGCGTCTGACAGTGAGCTGACAGCGATCTGAGGAGGTGGTGGATCAGTGTTCGCTTCACACCCATCAGAGGAGAAACTAATGACCAACGCAAGCCCCACCAGACTTCCCCAGTTCTCGGGGAAGACGATGCTGACTGATGGCGGCCTCGAGACAGTCCTCATCTTCGACATGGGTTTCGACCTGCCTGAATTCGCGGCCTTTCCCCTGCTCGATTCTGCGCGCGGACGCAGCGGTCTCGACTCCTACTACGCAGACTTCATCGACGTTGCCATCGCCCATCGGGTTGGCATCGTTCTCGAGACACCCACCTGGCGAGCGTCTGCGGACTGGGGCAGGAAGCTCGGCTACGACGCCGATGACCTCAACCGTGTCAACCGTGATGCAGTGACGTTCATCCGCGGGATCGCCGATCGCCGGACCACCGACACAACCCCGATCGTGGTGAGCGGATCCGTCGGGCCACGCGGCGATGGGTACGTGCCTGGTGAGCAGATGACAATTGCCGAGGCCGCGGCCTTTCATGCTCCGCAGATGGCCAGCCTCGCAGATGCGGGTGCCGACATGGTGTCGATCATCACGGTGCCGTACATGGAGGAGGGCATCGGGGCTGCGAAGGCGGCCGCTTCGATCGGTATCCCGATCGTCGTCGCCTTCACGGTCGAGACGGACGGCCGCCTCCCGACCGGACAGGCACTCGGCGCAGCCATCGAGGAAGCGGACCAGGCGACCGCCGGCTATCCGGCGGCGTATGGCATCAACTGCGCCCATCCGGACCACTTCGCCGAAACGATTGCCGCGGGGGGAGCTTGGCGTGATCGCATCGGGTTGATACGCGCGAACGCTTCGCGAATGAGTCACGAGGAGCTGGACAACGCAGAGGAGCTCGATGCAGGCGATCCCGACGAACTCGGATCGCAGTACCGCGAGCTTCGTGAGGTCCTTCCGTCATTGACGGTCATGGGAGGTTGCTGCGGGACCGACGCCCGTCACGTTGCCGCAATCGGAGCTGCATGCCTCGACCCGGTTGTCAGGTGATGGCCGCTGTCACAAGGCTTGAAGGCGACGCGCCAACGAGCCGGATGCTCTCCGCACTCAAGGACAACGGGGCCGTCGTTCTTCACAACCTCATCGATACGGCGACCATCCACCGGATCGCCAACGAAGTCGACCCCTACCTCCACGCGGCCGACCCGGCCATGACACACGTGAACGGTGTCCTCCAGGAGTTCTTCGCCGGCGTCCGCAATGTCACCGGGTTGGCCGGGAAGTCACCGACCTTCGTCGATGAGGTGCTGCTCCATCCTTCGCTGCTTGGCGTGGCCGATGGGCTGCTGGGGGAGAACTCTGCAAGCGTTGCGCTGAATGTGGCCCACCTCATGGCCCGAGAACCAGGCGCCGAACGTCAGTGGGTCCACCGGGATCAGGAGGTGTGGTCGTACCTTCCCGAATCGTTTCCCGATGTGGAGGTTTCGATCGTGCTCGCACTCGGAGACTTCAGCAAGGAGAACGGCGCCACCGCAGTCGTCCCCGGCAGCCACCGTTGGGACCTTGGCCGTCGCCCCGAGGAAGACGAGATCGCGTATGCCGAAATGCCGGCTGGAAGCGCGGTTCTCTATCTCGGGTCGACGCTTCATGCGGGCGGAGCGAACACCACCTCCTCACGCCGCGTCGGCGTTCACATGAGCTATGTCGCGGGGTGGCTCCGAACCGAGGAGAACAACTGTCTGGCCACACCACCATCGGTGGCGTGCCGGCTCCCCAGGAGAGCGCAGGAGCTTCTCGGGTACGGCATGCATGACGCCACGAGTGTCGGCGGGGGCTTCCTCGGTTGTGTGGATCTTCAGGACCCTGTCGACCTGTTGGCCGTGGGGAAACTCGGCTAGCGGGGCAGCGACGCGAGAATGCGGAGGCGTTCCAGCGACCCGAAGACGGCGTCACCGGGGGTGCCCTCGCCCGTCCCCGGGTTGTCGAGCGCATCCGCGCCGAGCTCGTGACGAATCGCACTGGCGGCGGCAGTGAGTCGGCCGACGTCGGCCGACCCTTCTGCAGGGTCGTAGGTTCCGCTCGCGTACACGGCTGTCAGGAGCCGAGCAGCCTCGTCGAACTCACCGAGCCGGACAAACAGATCCACGACCGTGCGGGCGGCGATCCAGATCTGTACCCATGCCCCGGACTCACGCCAGAAGTCGAGTCGGGACAGCAATGTCGGGATGGCGCTGTGCGGGTCGCCGTGGCGGATCTCGAGGCCGCAAAATGTCAAGTCGCTCACGCCGGCGATGAAGTGGGCACCTTGTTGGTTGGCGACCCGCGTCGCCCGCCTCAGCGAGCGGAGTGCCCGGTCCGGGTCCGACTCGCTGAAGGCTTCGCCTTCCGCATAGTCGATCCACGCGAGAAACAGTGAGTCTGGATCGGCCAGCGTCCGGGCTTCGCTCAGTGCGGCATCAGCTTCATCGAGGTCGCCGTTGTAGCCGGCAATCATTGCGTAGTCGGCCAGGTCGGTGACCAGACGCGCCGGGTCGTTCATCCGGCGAGCGATGTTTGTCGCCTCAAGGAAGAGATCCGTTGCGAGTTGGCGATTGCCCGCAAAATTTTCGATATCTGCCATCGAGGTCATCGCGCCATGACCGGCATCGATGGTCAGCGAGGTGGCGCCGACATGTTCCGCTTGCATGGCGAATCTCGTTGCTCGGTCGAGGTCGCCCGCCTGCCATGAGCCGATCGAGGCGGATGCGAGCACGGACTCGGCGTGCTCGGCGCCGACATCGCCGAATCGCTCAGCGGTCTCCATGATCCACCCGAACATCTCGCCTTGGGCGTGGAAGAGGGCGGGATAGTGAAGACAGTGCGCGAGGAGAAGCGCGGCTCCCGCATCGCTGTTTCGAAGAAGTCGTTGGTGAGCGAGTCGAATCTCATCATGGATCTCCATGACGGTGCGAACCATCTCGCCCTCGGCGGCGGTGGTGAAGGCCGCATACGCAGCCTCGACCTGGTGAAGCACCCAGCGGCTATGGCGATCACGCGCTTCGTCCTCCGCATCCTGGTTGGAGAGCGCCTCTCGGGCGACCAGCCTGATCGTCTCCAGGAATGAATACCTCTGGCCCCGGCCGGGCTCAGCGGTTGTGGTGAGCAGCGAACGGTCAGCGAGGTCCATCAGTGCGTTGGCGATGTTGGTGGTGGTCGGTGCTGCGACAGCAGCGGCGTCCGCAGCCGTGAACGAACCGGCGAAGACCGACGTTTGCAGCAAGATGGCGAGGAGATCAGGTTCGAGGTCTCGTAACGACCAGTCCACAAGCGCCGCCAACGATCGATGTCGCTCGTCAGCGGTTCGTCGGCCCCGAGACAACAAGCCCAGCGTCTCGTCGAGGCCGGCAGAGATCTGGTCGATCGTCATCGTCGAGGCGCGAGCAGCGGCCAGTTCGATCGCGAGCGGTAGCCCGTCGAGTTCCCGGCAGATCTGCGCTGCTGTCTCCTTCGTGTCCACGTCGAAGCTCAGTCCAATCGCTGACATCGTCGCGCGTTCCATGAACAACTCGACTGCTTCGTGGTCGGTCGAGAGCGGGTCAAGCCGGAGGAGTCGCTCCGCGTCGATGTTCAACGGTTCCCTCGATGTGGCCAGGATTCGAAGACGCGGCGCACTCCTGATCACGGCATCCGCGAACCGCGCGACTGCGTCGATCAGGTGCTCACAGTTGTCGAGAACCAGGAGGAGCGGCCGGCTGGCCGCGGTCTCGATCACCCGGTCGGTCCACGACACGTCTACTTGTGGTGACAGCTTGAGAGCGTTGGCGACGAACTCCGCCACCTGCGTCGGATCACGTAGAGGGGCCAGCTCGATGAATACGGCACCTTGCGCGGCATCGATCAGCCTGAGGGCTTCGAGGGCCAGTCGAGTCTTCCCCACACCGCCAGGGCCAACGACCGTGAGGATGCGGCTCGACTCCAGCGCCGCCCCGACCTCGCCGACCTCCTTGGCGCGGCCGAGAAACGATGAAGCCGGCAGCGGGAGCGGAGTGGGGGTGCTCACAGGGTCTCCCGCTTCCCGCGGTCGGGCGGGGGCAGCATGCTCGCCCAAGATGATGGCTGTCTCGAGCTCGCGGAGTCGGTCGCTCGGCTCGAGGCCGAACTCCTCGATCAGTGACTGGCGATACTCCGAATAGACCGCGAGCGCCCGGGTCTGGTCTCCAGCGATGGAACGGGCGATCATCAGCATGTGAATGGTTGTCTCGCGGAAGGGGTCGATTGCGCGAGTGCCTTCGAGTTCGGCGAGCGCCTCAGGGATTCGATCGAGCGTCACGAGTTCCTCGGCACGCAGGTCCTGCAAGGCGATGAGCGTTTCGCCCAGGCGGAGCTCAGCGGCAGTGGCATGCGGGTCATCGAGCTCGCGGAAAGGGGCACCGCGCCAAAGGGCGATGGCGTCGTCGATGGTGCGGAGTCGCTCGCCCACCGGGGTCGCCGGGATGGCCGAATACAGCGCTTCGAAGAGAGCGATGTCCAGTGCGCCGACGGGAGTGGCGAGGCGGTAGCCGGCGCCGACCGGGACGACACTCGCCTCGGCAGGGAGAATCTTGCGAAGACGAGAGACATGGTTCTGCAGCGACGCTGTGGGATTCTCGGGCTGATCGGTGCCCCAGATGAGGTCGACAAGTCGTTCGGTGGAGACGACACGGCCTCGGTCCAAAGCGAGTGCCGTGATCAGAACGCGCTGCGCTTTGCTGCGGAGCGGGCCACGTCCGTCGATCGCCGGCTCACCGAGCACTCGGATCATGCCGGGAGTCTTCCAGGCGGGTCGACCTCGAGCCAGAACTGGTTCATCGCCCGCTGACCCTACAGCTCGACGGGATCGCCGATCTTGACCGAACCACCGCGGAGCACGCGGCAGATGACACCGGCTCGCCGGCGAAGCGCGTCTTTGGCTCCCCGTCCGAGTCCGTCTTCGAGAAGCTTGCACGGCGCCGCGATACGCACCACTTCGAGTTCGACCCCCGCGATCGACCAGCGATGACCGGGTGTGGTGGGGACCGGGCCGACATCGATGGTGATGTTTCGTCGCGTTCGCAGCGGATCGATCGTCGAGCCGAACATCTCGGTTGCCTCAGCCAACTCTGATGCGCTCTGCACGCTCACCTGGCGGTGGCGCGTCCCGTGATAGCGGTCACCGATGATTCCGGCCGCCATCTCGATCTCGATTCGGTCGACGGCGACCATGCCGAGCTTCGCCGCCTTCGCGATCTGAAGGCCCGAGACGCGAGGCATCAGGTGATCGGGGAGGCCTCGTCGAGGGCCTGGGCCAGGGTGTTCCAGCCGAGCGTGGCGCACTTGATGCGCACTGGGAACTTCACAACACCCTTGAGCGCTTCGAGGTCGCCGAGCTTCGTGTCGCCGGAGTCGATGCTGAGTTCGATGCCCATGTCGGCTTCGCTGCCGTCGCCACCGATCTCACCCTCGTGGATCGACATCAGGCCCTTGAACGCGCCGATCAGGCGACGGGCGTAGGGGACGGTCTGACCCTTGACCGCAGCTGACATCATCGATGCCGAGGACTGACTGATCGAGCAACCCTGACCGCCGATGGCGATGTCGGTGATGAGGCCGTCGTCATCGACATCGATGTAGACGATGATCTCGTCACCACAGAGCGGGTTGAAGCCCTCGGTCTTCACCGCGGGCGGCGACTCCAGCTCGCCGCGGTTTCGTGGCGAGCGGTAGTGATCGAGAATGATCTCGCGGTAGAGGTCTTCGAGGCCGGGCATAAGGGTTGCTGGTCCTTAGAACGAGAAGATGTCGGACGCCTCGGTGAGCGTCTCAGCGAGCAGATCGATGTCGGATTCGTCGTTGTAGATGTAGAGCGACACGCGGCTGGTGGCGGGCACTCCGAGAGTCCGCAGCAACGGCTTGGCACAGTGGTGGCCGGCCCGCACACAGATGCCCTTCTGGTCGAGGACCTGGGCGACATCGTGGGGATGGACCTGGTCGTAGACGAACGACAACACGCCGCCGCGCTCGGCCGGCTCGGACGGGCCATGAATGGTGATCTTGTCGCCGTGACGCTCTTTGAGAGTGCGCAGGGCGTAGGCGGTCAGTTCGACTTCGTGCTTGCGCACTTCGTCCATGCCGATCTCGTTGAGGTAGTCGATCGCGGCGGCAAGACCGACAGCTTCAGCGACCATTGGAGTGCCGGCTTCGAACTTCCACGGGACTTCGTTGGTGGTGAAGCCTTCCTTGGTGACGTTGAGGATCATCTCGCCGCCGCCGAGGAATGGAGGCATGGCCTCGAGGATCTCCTCACGAGCCCACAACACACCGATACCCATCGGGCCGAGCATCTTGTGGCCGGTGAAGATGAGGAAGTCGGCGCCCATCGCTTGCACGTCGGTTGCCAGGTGGGGCACGTATTGGCTGCCGTCCACCGCGATCAATGCCCCGTGGGCGTGCGCGGCTTCGGCGAGGCGATGGATCGGGTTGAGCGTGCCGAGCACATTGCTCATGGCAGTGATCGACAGGAGCTTGGCGCCGTCGAGCAATTCGTCGAGATTGCTGAGATCGAGGTGGCCATCGTCCTTGACGGAGATCCAGCGGAGCTCGAAACCCTTCTCGGAAGCAAGCATGTGCCAGGGGACGATGTTGGCGTGATGTTCCATCTCGGAGATGACGACCGCATCGCCTTCGCCGAGGTTCGCTCCACCCCATGAGCGAGCCACCAGGTTCAGGGCCTCGGTGGCGTTCTTGGTGAAGACGACTTCTATTGAAGACGGAGCGTTGATGAAAGCGGCGACCTTCTGGCGGGCGCCTTCGATTGCGTCGGTTGCCTTGACCGCGATGTCGTACGAACCACGGTGCACATTGGCGTTGATGGTCTCGTAGTAGTTCGACATGGCGTCGATTACCCGCTGCGGTTTTTGTGACGTGTTGCCCGAGTCGAGATAGACCAGGGGTGCGCCGTTCGCGGTCTGCTTGAGCACGGGGAAATCGGCCTTGATCGCCGCCCAGTCGGTCATGCCGTGACTCCGAAGCGTTCGTAGCCCTCCCGCTCCAGCTGCTTCGCGAGTTCGGCGTCGCCGGATTCGACGATTCGACCGTCGATGATCACGTGAACCTGGTCGGGCTGCAGCTCATCGAGGAGGCGCTGGTAGTGGGTGATGGCGAGGACGCCCAGTTCAGGACGATCGCGGCGGACTTCCTGCACACCGCGGCTGACAACCCGAAGGGCATCGATGTCGAGGCCGGAGTCGGTCTCGTCGAGGATGGCCATCTCGGGTTCGAGGATTGCCATCTGGAGGATTTCGTTGCGCTTCTTCTCGCCGCCGGAGAAGCCCTCGTTGAGGTAGCGATCGGCGAAGGATGCGTCCATCTCCAAACGTTCCATCCACTCCATGATGGCGAGACGCAGCTCGAGCACCGACAGGTCGATGCCCTTGCGGGCCGACAGTGATTGGCGCAGGAAGTTGAGAACAGAGACGCCGGGGATCTCCTGGGGGTACTGGAAGGCCAGGAAGATGCCGGCTTTGCCGCGCACATCGGCGGGCCAGTCGGTGACGTCCTCACCACGGAAGTGGATCGAGCCCGCGGTGACCTCGTACTCGGGGCTGCCGAGGAGGACGCTGGCAAGCGTGGACTTCCCGCTGCCGTTGGGGCCCATAAGGGCGTGGACTTCACCGATGCCGACCGTGAGATCGACACCTTTCAGGATCTCGTCGCCGCCTTCGACAGTGCTGGCGTGCAGACCCTTGATTTCGAACAGGGGAGCCTCGGACATACGGAAAGTCTATGCACCCTCCCGGGTTTGTCCTACCGGCGTAGTGCTAATTCATCGAGGTCGGCGTGGCGTACCGTGCGGGTCGACGAGCCGTGTAGAGAAATCGGGCCAGGAGTCCGTCGTCGAGGCCGGCGAGAGTGCGTCGTCGGCTGTCGAGTCGATCGTCGTACATCTCGTCGCCCATGGACGTCCGTAGCGACCCTTCGTGCCGTGCGCCGGCGTCGATCCAACGCTGTTGCGTTGCCCGATACTCGGCAGTCACGTCGGTGGCGCTGACGCTCTCAAGCCCCGCGGATCGCATCATGCTCTGGTAGCTGGTTCGCACCGCACCGCTGCCGGGCCCTGCCGCGTTGGCGCGCCGACGATCGTTTCCGGAGAGGCCAGGTGTGGGCTGGATGGTGAAGAACGCCACGCGTCCGCCCGGCTTGAGAATCCCTCTGCATGCACTCAACACGGAGTGCTTGCGGCGAATTCAACACAAGAGGTCGCCGTGAGTAACCGCATCAACCGACCCACGACGAATCGGAATCAACTCGGCATCGCCCCGTATCGCAGCCGATGGGGTCGCGAGCCTGTCCTCTCTCAACCGGGCGCTTGTAGTGGCGCAGCCTTCTGAGACCGGATCGATGCTGATCACTGCACAGCCTGTGGTCTTCGCGAGATGCAGGCCGGGCCAGCCGCAGCCCGAGCCCAGGTCGACGAGCACCTTGCCCGGTCCGAGCTGAAGCAGATCGCTCAGCAGGTCGGCCTGCGCCATCGTGGTGTAGCCGTTGGCCCGATAGTCGCTGCCGAGTGTTTCGAACTCGGTCGCCATCTCCGCCGCCGTCCCGATGAGGCTGTATCGCTCGGCGAAACGCTCGGGATCATCCGCGGCGAACGTTCGCACTACGCCGCCGGGTTTGCGAGCAACGGCCAAGGGCGATGCCGTTCCCATGCCAAGCCGAGATCCAGGAGCAGATCCTCTCGATGGTGGGGGGCGAGCACTTGGAGGCTCACGGGCAGCCCGTCACTGGCCAGACCGGCCGGTAGCGCCGCAGCGGGGTTGCCGAAGATGTTGGATGGCGCGGTCAGGGCGCCGTTGTTGCTCGAGTGGGCCTCGACCCCCTCGAACACGCTGGGAAGATGGCCTTCGGCATTGAAGGCAGTGGCAGGGTTCGTGGCGGCGAGGATGATGTCGGCATCAGCGAACATGGCGGCCATCGCCTTGTTGAGTTCGACCCGCCGGGTCTCGGCCTTCACCATGGCATCGAGGTCGAGATTCGCTTCGGCTCGTTCAATGCCGACCCGCATCGCGCCGGTGAGCGCGCCGGCGCAGCCGGGCCAGAGATCGCCGAGCGTCCTGCGGTTGCCGATCGTTCCGGTGAGACCCCACGCGCCCATGATGTTGGGGAGCCGCACGTCGATGTCGACGCGTTGCATCCCCGTCGCCGCGATGAGATCCTCGGCCGCCGCTCGGACCAACTCTTCGGATTCGGGGCCCACAGTTGCGCAGCCGAGATCGGGCACGATCGCCACTTTCAGGGTTCGGATCTCTTCGGTGGACGAGCCCAGGCTGGCTTCGTAGCCCTCCACGCGGGGCAGTGACTTCGGATCGTCGAGATCGAACCCGTTCGTGACGTCGAGGAAGCGAGCCGCGTCGCGAACGCTGCGGCTCACTGATCCCTCAACCGACGTGGCGTTGCCCAGGATGATGCCCGGCCCTCTTGGCACCCGACCGTAGGTGGACTTCAAGCCGAAGAGCCCGCAGAAGCCGGCGGGTATACGGATCGAGCCGCCGCCGTCGCTGGCGGTGGCGAGCGTGAACAGGCCGCCGGCGACACCGGCTGCTGAGCCGCCGCTGCTGCCGCCAGGCGTGCGCTCAGGATTCCACGGGTTGCGGGTGGCGCCGTGAATCTTGGTGGTCGTCTGGTTCGTTCCCCCGAACTCGCTCGACGTGGTCTGGACCGCGGCGACCGCTCCTGCCGCCTTGAGTCGGCGAACCGAGACGGAGTCCTCGACAAATGTGCGATCGGCAAGGGGAAGCGATCCGGCCGCGGCGGGCCAGCCCGCCACGGCGAGAAGCTCTTTCACAGCAAGTGGTACGCCGCCGAAAGGGAGGTTGGTGTCCGCCGCTGCTGCCGCCTCGCGGGCCGCATCGGCGTCGATGTGGCAGACGGCATTGAGCTCGCTGGCGGCCACCGCCGCAAGCGTGGCGTCGAGCTCGTCGATCGGGTGGCGGTCGCCAGAGCGAAAGGCATTGACGAGGCTGACGATGTCGCCGGTCCATGGAGTATCAGGCATGGAGAAACTCTACTTTCTTCTTGCGGAGCGAACGTGTGTTCGTGTAGAGTGTTTGTATGTTCGAGACGGCGAGGGCCGAGTTGGGGCTGGTGGTGACGGAGGGTTTGTC
>JAJCXZ010000082.1 GCA_029263175.1 Acidimicrobiales bacterium
CATGGAAGATCGCATCTATGAGGTGATCATCCCCACCCGTGAGATCCCCGAGTTCTAGAACGGCAAGAAGGTGATGACCGAGAAGAAGCTCTTCCCTGGCTACCTCCTCTGCCGCACCCAGCTCGACGACGATGCCTGGTACGTCATCCGCAACACCCCCGGTGTCACCGGGTTCGTCAACCAGGGTGGCAAGCCCTCGCCGATGCGACGCAAGGACGTGGAGAACTTCCTCGGCATCGAAGCCGACCGGAAGCAGGAAGCGACCAAGAAGTCGAAGCCCATGTTCGAGTTCGACATGGGTGAGACGGTTCGAGTCAAGGAAGGCCCGTTTGCGGACTTCTCCGGCGAGATCATCGAGATCAACGAGGATCAGCTCAAGGTCAAGGTCCTCGTGAACATCTTCGGCCGCGAAACCCCGGTCGAGCTGGAATTCGCCCAGGTCGCTCGCCTCTGAGCAAGTCACACTGGGGACAGTCCCCAGCGTGACTTCGTTAGTATCAGCGGATGTTGCCAACGCAGATTCTTGCGGGGTTGATCGCGGGCGCGTTCATGCGCGATCGACAGTCGACGAAACTTGCTTCGGCGTATGGCGTCGGACTGGCGATCCTTTGGGGCATTGTCGTCGGCATCTATGCATCGAGTGGGGTCGTCTTCGTCGGCGGGTTCTTGCTTGCTCTCTCCAACTTCGTCGTCGGGGCGACGGTTTCCGCCGCGGTTTCGGTCGTCTTTCGACGAGTTGCCCACCTCGGAGCGAACTGATCATCGCGAAAATCCGCGGCCGCGCGGGTTGGCGCGTTGATTTTGTACCTCCAGACTGAGAGGTCCCTTTCCGCGGGTCGTCCGCGCATGCAAGGAAGCAAGTCTCATGGCCAAGAAGCAGGTCACTGCTGTTGTAAAGATCCAGATCCCCGCAGGCGCGGCGTCGCCCGCGCCCCCGGTCGGTACCGCTCTCGGTCCGCACGGTGTTGCGATCATGGATTTCTGCAAGGAGTACAACGCGAAGACCGAGGACAAACGCGGTCAGATCGTCCCGGTCGAGATCTCGATCTTCGAGGATCGTTCGTTCTCCTTCGTTCTCAAGACCCCGCCGACACCGTTTCTGATCCGTCAGGCTGCTGGTGTCGACAAGGCCGCGAGCAACCCCGGCCGCGAGGTCGCGGGTTCGATCACTGAAGCTCAGGTCATCGAGATCGCCGAGCAGAAGATGCCTGACCTCAACGCCATCGACCTCGAGGGCGCCAAGCTCCAGGTCGCCGGTACCGCCCGCTCCATGGGCATCAAGGTCGAGGGCTAGTCCCGAGGCCTGGAAGATAAGGTCGAGGGCCAGTCCCGAGACTGAGTAACTCTCCGCCGTTTCGATGGCACAAATCGACTGACCGTCAGTCGCGTCTCCGACCGGAACACCTCACCGGCGGGTCGTATCAACGAGGGAGCCGATCATGGCGAAGAGCAAGCAGTACAACGACAACGCGAAGAAGTATGACCGCGACGCCCTGCACAGTGATGCGGAGGCCATTGCGATCATCAAGTCGCTGGGCACGAAGAAGTTCGACGAAACCGTCGACATCGTGATCCGTCTCGGCGTGGATCCTCGCAAGGCTGATCAGATGGTGCGCGGCACCGTCTCGCTTCCCTCGGGCACCGGCAAGGACGTTCGCGTCGCGGTGTTCGCCCAGGGTGAAGCCGCCAACCTCGCTCGTGAAGCCGGCGCCGAGTACGTCGGCGACGACGATCTGGCCGCCGAGGTCGAGAAGGGCATGACCGACTTCGACATCGCGATCGCCACTCCCGACATGATGCCCACCGTCGGCAAGCTCGGTCGTGTGCTCGGTCCCCGTGGCCTGATGCCCAACCCGAAGACCGGCACCGTCACCCCCGACGTTGTGAAGGCGATCAACGAGTTCAAGGGAGGCATGGTCGAATACCGCACCGATCGCTTCTCCAACGTGCACGTTCCGATCGGCAAGGCCTCCTTCGACGAGACCGCGCTGCTGGTCAATCTCCGCGCACTCGTGGGCGAGCTCGAGAGGGTCAGGCCGGCTTCATCGAAGGGAAAGTACGTCCGCAAAGTCGTGGTCTCGACCACGATGGGTCCTGGCGTTCGCATCGACCCAGCCAACGTCGCCACGGAAGTCGTCTGACCAACCTTTCGAAACTGCGATTCGGCTCCTAGCCTGATCCGAACAAGATCCCGCAGCCTCGGCGGCGGGTGATCAAGATCTCAGCTCACCAAAGACATCCGGTGCATGGGTCCCTGCGGGGACCTAGACCAATGGCCTCGGCCGCCGGACGAGGAGGAGCTCGCAAGGTCACACTCTCCTCTTCAGGTTTGGTGTGTCGTTCGGGTGTCCACCAATCGTGTGGGCGCTCCGTGCCGGATGAGAAGGCACACGACACAGAAACCACAACAGCAAAGAAGGAGGTGAGATGGGAGACCCGAGACCAGACAAGGTTGCCGTCGTCGACGAAGTTCGTGAGAAGTTCGAATCGGCTGATGGTGCGATGCTCACCGAGTACCGCGGATTGAATGTTCCTGCCCTGGCCGAACTGCGCACTGCGCTGCGTGAAGCCGGCGGTGAGTACAAGATCTACAAGAACACCCTCGTACGCCTAGCGGCGCGTGAGCGTGGGTTGGAGATCGATGATTTGCTGACCGGACCCACGGCGATTGCGTTCGTGGGCGAGCGTTCTGATGGTTCACCCGGGGACGTCGCTGCAGTAGCCAAGGCATTGAAGGATTTTGCCAAGGCTAACGATGCGCTCGTTCTCAAGGGAGGCGTGCTCGATGATCAGGTGCTCAGCGCTGATGATCTGAAGGCCCTTGCCGAACTTCCGTCCCGCGATGTTCTGCTCGCTCAGCTCGCTGGTGCCTTCCAGGCCCCGATGGCGAAGCTGGCCGGCTTGTTGTCTGCTCTGCCCCGCGATTTCGCTTACGGCTTGCAGGCACTCATCGAGAAGGGTGGTGCGGGCGACGCCCCTGCCACCGATACCCCGTCCGAAGCAACGGCAGAAGCCGCGGCTGACACATCCGACGACGACGCTGGCGATGATGCCGGCGCCGACGACACCACCACTGAAGAGGAATAGGAAATGGCTACCAAGGAAGAGATTCTCGAGTCGATCGGTTCAATGACGGTCCTCGAGTTGAGCGAACTCCTGAGCGAGTTCGAAGAGAAGTTCGGCGTCACCGCCGCTGCCCCTGCCGCCGTCGCTGCCGCTCCGGCTGCTGCTGCTGAAGTAGCAGAAGAGAAGAGCTCCTTCGACGTCGTGCTCACCAGCGCCGGCGAGAAGAAGATCCAGGTCATCAAGGAGGTCCGTGGACTCACGTCTCTCGGTCTCAAGGAAGCCAAGGAGCTCGTCGACGGCGCTCCCAAGGCGATCATCGAGGGTGCCTCGAAGGAAGACGCCGAGAAGGCCAAGGAGGCCATCGAGGCCGCCGGCGGCTCCGTCGAACTTTCGTAACCTGCTCCCGACGACGAACTCGTCTCCCGACGATCAACTCGTCGGAAAAGCGTAAGACATGATGGTGGCGTCGGCCTTTGGGCCGGCGCCACTGCCGTTTTCAGCTCATGGCGGGCAGGTAGGGTGCCGGCCGTGGTTGATCCGATTTCTCATGTGAACGTCTGGCCGGTGGAGGGCGAGCTTCTCGTGACGTGGCGGGGCGGATCCGATGACGTGAGTGTCTTCGTGTCCGATGACCCGGTCGATGCCGGAACCGACGTGCGGTCGCCGGATGGGCGTGGACGGGTGACCGTTGAGCGCACCCGCCGCCCGTATGTTCATCTGTTCGACCCCGAGGACGGGTTCACGGTGGCGGCTGAGCGCGTGCTTCCGTTCGAGACGGTGAGAAACTTCCGTGACATCGGCGGCTATCCAACCATGGACGGAGCGGCCACCCGCTGGGGTCAGGTCTTTCGCAGTGGGCGGCTCGATGAGCTCACCGATGCCGATCACGACCATTTGCGCGAGCTCGGCATCACCCGAATCTTTGATCTCCGTACGCAGGGCGAGGTTGACAATGAGCCGGACCGGCTCCCTGATGACATCGCATACGAGCACATGCCGATGTCCAGCTCTGTCGCGATCCCCAAGGGCCTTGTCGATCGGATCGTGGATGGCGACATCACCAGCTACACCAAGGACGACATGGCGGCCGGCTATCTCCGGATGCTCGAGAGATTCCCGCACTACCTGAACACGATGGTGGGTGCCGTCGCCGCCGGCGAGAAGATCCTGTTCCACTGCACCGCCGGCAAGGACCGCACGGGCATCACCGCGATGACGATGCTGGGGATAGCAGAGGTCGCCGATGCGCACGTGCTCGACGACTACGAGATCTCCGCTCAGTATCAGCCGGAGGGTCGCGTCGAGTTCTTCACCGAGGAGATACGCAACAACGGGGTCGACCCCGAGCCATTCGATCTGCATTCAATGCTCGGCTCGCCACGACCTGTCATGAAGAAGACGCTCAACGGGCTGCGTGAGCGTTGGCAGGACCATCGCGGCTACCACGGCCACCTCGGTCTGGACGAAGCGACGATTGCCGCAGCGCGTGCGAATCTACGCTTTGAACAGCCCTCACGGTGAGAATTCATGTGTAACAGTCCCGTTGCGGTGGCGACGAGATCCTTGACCTCGCCAGCTTGGTTCTCTACTCTGCGCGGGTAATCGGCGCCTCCAGCAGGCCCCCGATCAAGCACCGCCCATTTCGGCCGGTGCCCCTTCGGGTTGCCCAGAGTTGCTCCGGGCCCCTTGCCGCACTAGCATCGGTTGCAACGTGGTCGTCGTCGCGCGTGCTTCTGCTCCTTCAAGAGTGGTTCTCCGCGCCCCGGCGACCGCTTTGCGTCCTCTTTCACGGCCAAACCGGGAGTCCTTGTGACCACACGCGCTGCAGCACGCGATCGGTATTCATTCGGCAATCTCGAGGAGGTCCTTGACCTCCCCGACCTGATCGCGATTCAGCGGGAAAGCTTCCGTTGGTTGCTCGACGAGGGTCTTGCTCAGACCTTCCGAGACATCTCACCGATCAAGGACTTCACCGAAACGCTTCAGCTCGAACTCGAGTTCGATCCGAACGACGAGGATCTCCGGCCTCCGCCGAAGTTCTCCGTCGAGGAGTGCAAAGAGAAGGACATGACCTACAGCGCGCCGATCTTCGTGCGCGCTCGCTTCATGAACGCCAACACGGGCGAGATCAAGGAGCAGACGGTCTTCATGGGTGACTTCCCCATGATGACCGACAAGGGCACCTTCATCATCAACGGCACCGAGCGTGTCGTGGTGTCACAGCTTGTGCGTTCCCCTGGCGTGATCTTCCAGCCGGGTGAGCGTTTCCGTCTTCGAAACCTCAGCAAGCACCAGCTCGTCACCGGCACCATCCACCCGTACCGCGGTGAGTGGATCGAGATGGATGTCGAGCAGAAGCCCGGCAAGGATGTCACCGCGGGCGCTCGCGTCGCCCGGAAGCGTCGCATCAGCATCTTCACCCTCCTTCGGGCGCTTGGCTACGACGAGGAGAATCACCCCGGCTTCCTCCAGCGCTTCGTCGACTACTTCGACTTCCTCGAGGGCCAGTGGGAGAAGGACTCGGAGATCGCGGTCACCCAGGAAGAAGCCCTCCTCGAGGTCTACAAGCGTGCCCGTCCGGGCGAGCCCCCGACGGTCGAGTCGGCCCGCGCCTACTTCCGCAACGCATTCTTCGAACCCCGTCGTTACGACCTCAGCCGTGTCGGCCGCTACAAGCTCAACCGCAAGCTCGGCCCCGAGCTCGAGTTCCTCGAGCGTCAGTTCGGTCTCACCCTCGACCGTCCCGAGTCCGACCAGCCCGTCATCTCGCAGTGCGAGATGCTGGCCGCCACGACCTACCTGCTGAACCTCGCCAAGGGCGAGC
This sequence comes from Acidimicrobiales bacterium, assembly GCA_029263175.1. Lineage (GTDB taxonomy): Bacteria > Actinomycetota > Acidimicrobiia > Acidimicrobiales > Aldehydirespiratoraceae > JAACCU01. The sequence goes on from JAJCXZ010000082.1 coordinate 5,891, forward strand.
CCGGCTACCGACTCGACGATCAGGACCACTTCGCCAACCGCCGTATCCGCAGCGTCGGCGAGCTGATCCAGAACCAGGTGCGCATCGGCCTCAGCCGCATGGAGCGGGTCGTGCGTGAGCGCATGACCACCCAGGACGTCGAGGCGATCACGCCGCAGACGCTGATCAACATCCGCCCCGTGGTTGCGGCCATCAAGGAGTTCTTCGGAACCTCCCAGCTCTCGCAGTTCATGGACCAGGTCAACCCGCTGTCGGGTCTCACCCACCGTCGTCGTCTCTCGGCGCTCGGCCCGGGTGGTCTGTCCCGCGAACGTGCCGGTTTCGAAGTGCGAGACGTTCACTTCTCGCACTACGGCCGTATGTGTCCGATCGAGACTCCTGAGGGTCCGAACATCGGCTTGATCGGTGGCCTGGCGTCCTACGCCCGGGTCAACCCGTTCGGCTTCATCGAGTCGCCATACCGAGTGGTGAAGAAAGGCGTCGTCTCGAAGGAAATCGTCTACCTCACCGCTGATGAGGAAGAGGACTATGTCGTCGCCCAGGCCAACGCGCCGATCGACGCCAAAGGCAACTTCCTGAACGACCGCATTCTGGTGCGTCGCTCACCGCAGGCGGCAAGCCTGCAGGACCTGCGTTTGCAGTTGGAGCAAGAAGTCTTCTTCGGCGCCACCACCGAGATCTCCTCGGTGCCACCGGAGGAAGTCCAGATGATGGACGTCTCGCCGAAGCAGATCATCTCGGTTGCCACCGCGCTGATCCCCTTCCTCGAGCACGACGACGCCAACCGTGCGCTCATGGGTGCCAACATGCAGCGCCAGGCTGTGCCGCTGCTGCGGGCCGAGGCCCCCTACATCGGCACCGGCATGGAGCGACGCTGCGCCACTGACGCCGCCGACATGCTTCTCGCCGAGGACGACGGCACCATCGTCGAGCTCGACGGTGACCACATCATCGTCGACTACAAGAAGCTCGGCCAGCAGAACATCCGGCTCAAGAAGTTCGAGCGTTCCAACCAGGACTCCTGCATCTCGCAGAAGGTCCGGGTCGCGGTCGGCGACAAGGTCAAGAAGGGCGACCTGCTCGCAGACGGCCCGTCCACCGATGCCGGCGAGTTGGCGCTCGGCAAGAACCTCCTCGTGGCCTTCATGCCATGGGAGGGCTACAACTTCGAGGACGCGATCATCCTCTCGGAGCGCCTGGTGAAGGACGACGTGCTCACGTCGATCCACATCAAGGAGCACGAGATCGATGCCCGCGACACCAAGCTGGGCCCCGAAGAAATCACCCGCGACATTCCCAACCTGAGCGAGGAAATCCTCGCTGACCTCGACGAGCGCGGCATCATTCGCGTCGGCGCCGAGGTCGGTCCTGGCGATGTGCTCGTCGGTAAGGTCACCCCCAAGGGCGAGACCGAGCTCACTCCGGAAGAGCGCCTCCTGCGTGCCATCTTCGGTGAGAAGGCTCGGGAGGTGCGCGACACCTCGATGAAGGTCCCGCACGGCGAGGTCGGCAAGGTCATCGACGTCAAGGTCTTCAACCGTGACGATGCGCACGAGCTGCCCCCCGGGGTCAACCAGCTCGTGCGGGTCTACGTCGCTCAGAAGCGCAAGATCAGCGTCGGCGACAAGCTCGCGGGTCGCCACGGCAACAAGGGCGTCATCTCCCGGATCCTGCCGATCGAGGACATGCCCTTCAACGCCGACGGCCAGCAGGTCGACATCATCCTCAACCCGCTCGGCGTTCCGTCTCGTATGAACGTCGGCCAGGTTCTCGAGGCTCACCTTGGTTACTGCGCTCGCTGGGGCTGGGACGTCGACGGCGCTTCCGTTGGCGAAGCACCCGTGCGTGGCACCGAGACCAAGACCCGCCCGACGACGAAGCCGTCCACGTTCATCGCCACCCCGGTGTTCGATGGTGCGAAGTGGGATGAGTACGAACTCGCCGGCGACAAGCCCGTGATTCGCGACATCCTCCAGAACATCAACCCGGAGTCGAAGGACGGCGAGACCCGCCTGATCCAGACCGACGGCAAGCAGATCCTGTACAGCGGCCGCACCGGCGAGCCGTTCGACAACGCGATCATGACGGGCTACGTCTACATCCTGAAGCTGGCCCACTTGGTCGACGACAAGATTCACGCCCGTTCGACCGGCCCGTACTCCATGATCACCCAGCAGCCGCTGGGTGGTAAGGCGCAGTTCGGTGGTCAGCGATTCGGGGAGATGGAAGTGTGGGCCCTGGAGGCCTACGGCGCGGCGTACTGCTTGCAGGAGCTGCTCACCATCAAGTCCGACGATGTGCTCGGTCGGGTGAAGGTCTACGAGGCCATCGTCAAGGGCGAGAACATTCCCGAGCCTGGTATCCCCGAGTCCTTCAAGGTGCTCATCAAGGAAATGCAGGCCCTGTGCCTCAACGTCGAGGTGCTTTCCCATGACGGTCAGGAGATCGAAATGCGTGAACTCGACGAAGAGACATTCCGCACGGTCGAGGAGCTGGGTATCGATCTCCAGCGTCCCGAGCGTGGATCTGATGAAGAAGACGCCGCCCGCGCCGCCGCTCGTGCGGCCCGAGTCTGAGCCCAAGAAAGAGCTGAGGGAAAACAGTCATGCTTGACGTCAACGATTTCTCCAACCTGAAGATCGGGCTCGCTACTGCGGACAGCATCCGCATGTGGTCCAACGGCGAGGTCAAAAAGCCCGAGACCATCAACTACCGCACCCTCAAGCCTGAGAAGGACGGACTCTTCTGCGAGAAGATCTTCGGTCCGACCAAGGACTGGGAATGTGGTTGTGGCAAGTACAAGCGTGTCCGCTTCAAGGGCATCATCTGTGAGCGCTGTGGCGTTGAGGTCACTCGCTCCAAGGTCCGTCGCGAGCGCATGGGCCACATCGAGCTCGCCGCTCCGTCGGTCCACATCTGGTACCTGCGTGGCACTCGTTCGTGGCTGGCTTACCTCCTCATGGGCACCACGCCCAAGGAAGAGCTCAAGGCCAAGCAGCTCGAAAAGGTCATCTACTTCGCCGCCAACCTCGTCGTCTCAGTCGACGAGGAGCGTCGCGACGAAGACCTGCCGAGCCTCGAAGCTGAGGTCATCCTCGAGCGCGAGGCGATCGACAAGGACATGGAGCTCGATCTCGCTCGTCGCAACGAGGAACTCGAAAAGGAGCTCGCCGGCCTCGAGAAGGACGGCGCCAAGGACACCGAGCTGAAGGCGACTCGTCGTCAGGCCGACAAGGACCTGGCCGAGATCCGCGAACAGTTCGAATTCGAGAAGGAGATTCTCGATCGTGCGTGGGACGAGTTCAAGAGCATCTTCGGCCGTCAGATCATCGAAGACGAGATGCTGTGGCGTGAGCTGCAGGATCGTTGGGGTGACTACTTCGAGGGTGGCATGGGCGCTGACGCCATCGCCCGTCTCGTCGAGTCGCTCGACTTCGACGAGGAAGAGGTCAAGCTGCGGGCCCAGATCGATCCGCCGGAAGGTGTGAAGGGTCTGTCCGCGCAACGCAAGCAGAAGGCCATCAAGCGTCTGAAGATCGTTGCCGCATTCAATCGTCGTGATGATCACGGCCGCCGGATCAACGATCCCCGCGCCATGATCCTCGACGTCGTCCCGGTGATCCCGCCGGAACTGCGCCCGATGGTTCAGCTCGACGGTGGCCGTTTCGCCACCTCCGACCTCAACGACCTCTACCGCCGCGTCATCAACCGCAACAACCGTCTGAAGCGGCTGCTCGATCTCGGTGCGCCCGAGATCATCGTGAACAACGAGAAGCGCATGCTCCAGGAAGCCGTCGACGCATTGTTCGACAACGGTCGTCGTGGCCGTCCGGTCACCGGTCCCGGTAACCGTCCGCTGAAGTCGCTGTCCGACATGCTCAAGGGCAAGCAGGGCCGCTTCCGTCAGAACCTTCTCGGCAAGCGTGTCGACTACTCGGGCCGTTCGGTCATCGTGGTCGGCCCGACCCTGAAGTTCCACCAGTGCGGCCTTCCCAAGATCATGGCGCTCGAGCTGTTCAAGCCGTTTGTCATGAAGAGGCTTGTGGATGCCGAGCTGGCTCAGAACATCAAGTCGGCCAAGCGCATGGTCGAGCGTCGTCGTCCGCAGGTTTGGGATGTCCTCGAAGAGGTCATCAAGGAGCATCCGGTGATGCTCAACCGTGCACCGACCCTGCATCGTCTCGGCATCCAGGCCTTCGAGCCTGTGCTGGTCGAGGGCAAGGCCATCAACCTGCATCCGCTGGTTTGCACCGCCTTCAACGCTGACTTCGATGGTGACCAGATGGCAGTCCACCTGCCGCTCTCGGCAGAGGCCCAAGCCGAAGCTCGCGTGCTCATGCTCAGCGCAAACAACGTGCTCAGCCCGGCCAACGGCCGTCCGCTCGTCACGCCGACGCAGGACATGATCATCGGCGCCTACTACCACACCGAAGAGGTGCCGGGCTCCAAGGGTGAGGGTCGTGCGTTCAAGGACGTCGAGGAGGTTCGCGCCGCGTACGAATGCGGCGACCTCGAGCTCCACGCCCTGATTCAGTTCCGCACCCCGGACCTGATGATCAGCCCGGCCAATGGCAAGGCGGCTGAGTACGAGCCGACCACCCCCGGTCGTGTCTTCTTCAACACCACCCTCCCGGCGGCGTACCCCTACGTCAACGAGCGGATTGGCAAGAAGGAGATGGCCCTCATCGTCGACACGCTCGCTCGCACCTACGACAAGCAGGACGTGGCGATCAGCCTCGACGCCATCAAGGATCTGACCTTCGACGCGGCGATGCGCTCGGGTCTCACGGTTGCCATCTCCGATGTGGCCACGCCTCCCGAGAAGGCCGAGATCCTCGACCGTCACGAGAAGCAGGCTGACAAGATCGAGCAGCAGTTCCGTCGCGGCATCATCACCGACGGCGAGCGTCGGCAGATGGAGGTCGAAGTCTGGTCGGAGGCCACCGAAGAGGTCACCAACCGGATGAAGGAGGGCCTTGAGTCCCAGCAGTTCAACCCGGTCAACATGATGGTCGGCTCGGGTGCTCGAGGAAACATGATGCAGGTCCGCCAGATCGCGGGCATGCGAGGCCTCGTGGCGAACCCTCGTGGTGACATGATTCCCCGTCCCATCAAGAGCAACTTCCGTGAAGGCCTGAAGATGCTGGAGTACTTCATTGCTACTCCTGGCGCTCGTAAGGGTCTGGTCGACACCGCTCTGCGTACTGCCGACTCCGGTTATCTCACCCGTCGTCTCGTCGACGTGGCGCAGGAATTGATCATCAATGACGAGGATCCGTTCGAGCGTCCCGGGGCCGTCCGCGGTATCTGGCTCGAAGATGTCATGCCCGACACGCCCAACAAGCGCACTCATCTCGAGAGCCGCCTGTTCGGTCGGGTTCTTGCCGACGATGTGACCCTCTCCGATGGCGAAGTCATCGAAAAGGGCACCATGATCGGCGACGAAGACCTCGAGCGTCTGCGTGACGACGAGGGTGTCAACCGTGTGCGCGTGCTTTCGCCGCTCACCGATGACTCCAACTTCGGCATCTCGGCCAAGTCCTACGGCATGTCGCTGGCTACCGGCGGCAAGATCGAGCTTGGTGAAGCGGTCGGTGTCATCGCCGCTCAGTCCATCGGTGAGCCGGGTACCCAGCTCACCATGCGTACTTTCCACACCGGTGGTGTTGCGGGTGCACAGGACATCGCCGGCGGTCTGCCCCGCGTCGTGGAGCTCTTCGAAGCTCGCACCCCGAAGGGCAAGGCCACACTGGCTCGCACGTCCGGTGTGGTTCGCGTCGGCGATGACGACGGCCGTGGCCGCGAGGTCATCGTCATCGCGGACGACGGGGAAGAGGACGCCTACACGATCCCCTCCGGCGCACGCCTGGAGATCGTTGACGGTCAGGAAGTCCGCGCCGGCGACGCTCTCGTCGAAGGCGCCCGTGATCCCAAGGAACTCCTCGAGATCAAGGGCATCCGTGAGACTCAGCAGTACCTCGTCACCGAGGTTCAGAAGGTCTACCGCGACCAGGGTGTGTCGATTCACGACAAGCACATCGAGCTGATTGTCCGTCAGATGACCAAGCGGATCCTGATTTCGGAGCCCGGTGACACGGACTTCCTGCCTGGCTACCAGATCGATCAGAAGATCTTCGCCGACACGAACCGTCGTGTCGTCGAGGAAGGCGGCAAGCCGGCCGAGGGTCGTCCCCAGCTCATGGGTATCACCAAGGCCAGCCTCGCCACCGAGTCGTGGTTGTCGGCGGCCTCCTTCCAGGAGACCACCCGTGTGCTCACCGAGGCCGCCATCGAGTCGAAGTCTGACTCGCTGCAGGGCCTCAAGGAAAACATCATCATCGGCAAGCTGATCCCTGCCGGTACGGGCATGCCCAAGTACCGCAACATCCGCACCGATGCGCCGGAGTACGAACCGATGGAGTACTACACGTCGGGCGACGAAGAGCAGGACCTCGCTGACTGGCTCGCCGGTCGCAGTGCCAACGCCGAAGGCGCCGACGTCATCGCCTACCCCAGCGGTAGCTAACGAAGAACACCGAAATTGCTGCTGGTTGTCCCCCTCAGAGGTGGACAATCGGCAGCAATTTCGTGGTTTTGGGAACAGATGAATCCACGCTTGGTGGCGACTTCTGTCGAAAATGTCCCGGATTGTGGCGGGATGTCACATCTCACCAACAACAAGCCAGACGGGAGCGGCGATGGTGAGTGTTGGTGAGCCAGAGAATCGAGTGAATGTGCTCGGCCCAACGACGGTGGGCGGCGTCGTTGTGACCCCGAGACAGCGGGCTCTGGTTGCCGCCCTTGCCTTGCATGGCGAGGCGGGCGCATGCATCGAACAGCTGGCCGATGAGGTATGGGGGAGCCGGCCGCCGGCCGCCGCCCGGTCATCGCTGCAGAACCAGATGACTCGGTTGCGGCGTACACACGGCGAGGGTCTGATCACCTGTGAGCAGGCCCGCTATCAACTCGGCGCGGTCACTGATGTGAACCAGTTCGAGAGGGTGCTCGATCTCACAGAGAGCGTTGCCTTCTCTGGCGATCGAACACGAGCGCTCGCCCACGGGCTCAGTTTGTGGCGGGGTACGCCCTTCCACGACTTGCCGGACAGTTGCGCCGCGGATATCGAGCGGGTCCGACTCGAGGCGCTTCGTGCTGACGCGGTTGAGGAGCTTGCGTCGGCGCGGCTGAGCGTCGGCGACTTCGAGACCGCGATTGTTGAGCTTCAAGCCCATCTGATCGGCGAGCCCTACCGAGATCGAGCTTGGGAGCTGCTCATCGTTGCCTTCCATCTCTCGGGACGGGTGGCAGAGGCGCTCGCGACTCATCGCCGATACACCGACCTGCTTCAGGCTGATCTCGGCGCTTCGCCCCCACCGCACATGACGGCGCTGGTCACAGCGATGCAACAAGGAGAGCCGGTCGTGCTGGACGGGGCGGTGGCCATGGCTGAGCCGTTCGCTCCTCACTCGGCGCGGGCGTTCGGCCGCCTGGGCCGGGCCCGTTGTCGGGTGGAACGGCAGCGGTGAGCTCGTCAACGGCGGGTTCTGATGCCCCGCCGCTGACGTTCAATCGCTGAGCGACTTCGACCAACTTTCGACGGCGCCGGTGTCGCTGAATCCGCGCGGAGCGGGGTTGGCGCCGCTTGTGTCGTTGGCGAACGCCAGGATGCTGCTTGGGCCCCCACACCTCGTTGCCTGACGCGCCGAGCTTTCGCACGACACCGTCGGTCTCGGGGAGTCCACCACCGTATCTCGTTGATCCCAACCGCCGAACACGACCGCGCCGTCGGCAGCTGCCGCGTCGAAGTAGCGGACTTCGCTGCTGGTGCCGACGGTCTTGGTCCAACCAGCGGCCGCGAGTACGCGGCGCGAGAGCTTGTGCATGGTGTCCTCATGTGTCGCGTCGGATAGTGACGCAATCCTGCCCTGAGTCCACCAACAGCGCGGGAAACGGCCGGCCGAAAATCTCGCTGTCACCAGCGCCAGGTGACCGTCGGCGACCCGGTGGGTTTGTACTGGCAAACATGACCGGTTCGGACCGACTCACGGAGATGGCGTCCGAGTAGTGGGTGCGCGGCCTCGAGTCGACCGATCGTCCGATGGATCAGCTTGCCGACGCTGTTGCGGGTGGTCTCATCGAGGAGAACCGACCGCAGTCGCCCGGTGAGATCTGTCGAAGTTGTCTCGAGAGAGTCGATGCGATATGGGGTGGCAAGATCGGTGATCTCCACCACGTCGCCGCCATTCACGACTCGGTCGATCTCCACCGCCGGCACCAGCCGACCAGCGTTGGAGAGGAGGTAGTGGATCCCGACGAGCCCCTTGCCGGCGCGTACTTGCGTGATCGGCATGACGCCGAACCCCACCGTCCATCGGTGGCCTGGGGCGAAATGGCCGGTGCACGGCGCACCGGCGGCCGATGCTTCCGGCGACGATCCGGTGAGAGCGTCGCTGCGCTGCAGCAGTGACTGATATCCGCCCGCCCGGAAGAGGGTCCGCGCCGAGGTCAGAAGTTGATTGATCCGCCGGTCGAGCTGGTCTGACTCGTCTCGTGGGATCTGGGGAATCGCGGCGATACACAAGTAGATCCGAGCCTGCCCGATTCGTGCGAGTGCACCCCAGATCGGTGCTCGCTGATCGCCAACCTTCACCGCAACATCGAGCATCTCGGCGGCCTGCTCAAGCTGACCGCTCGCGGCCAGCAACTCACCCACGATGGTATTTCGTGGGCCGAGTGGCAAGGAGCCGTCCAGCAGGAACTCGTCGTGAAGCGTGAGGGCGTCCATCACCTCCGTGACTCTGTCTGCCGGCCCGACTCGCGCGACGGTCCACGCCATCGCGACCAGGTCGGCAAGACTCAACTGCTCGACGACGACACCACTCAAGACTTGGCGGGCCTGTGCGTCATCGCCCGACGCAGCAAGCGCACGGGCACGAACGGCCGGCGAGATGCCCGCATCCCCGCTCGACCATCGGGACAGCCGACCAGCCAGAAAGTCGACTTCGGCAGCGGCGGCGACAGGGAGGTTCTCGGTCGAGACGAGATCAGGAACCCAGCGCTCGATGTACTCGTCCGCCTCCACGTCTGCAAGGCTAGACCGAGTGCTTCTCGGCCGATGAGTCAGGCGTGTGACTTGAGCAGTGTGAATCGTCCGCCGTGGGAGCTTGTGGAGACGCTGCCCTGGTCCGACCGCGAGCGGATCGATCATTGGGACAGGCGCGTAGCCATGATGGTCTCGGCTGCCGAGCGGGTCGACGCGTTGGTGGGCCGGGCCCTTGTTTTGTACTGGGCGTCGGCGGTTGGCGCGGTGGAAGCGTCCTGGGATGATGTGCACGGGCGCGTCATCGATGACATCGCCACGGCCGAACAGTTGGCTCGACAAGACGGCGACGCGGGAGTGGTGACCACCGCCCTTCTGGGGCGGTTGTACGCCTGCTGGGGACCTTCTGACCCCGACGACCGGCGCCGAATCCTCGATGAGCTCAATCGGCTCCGGCCAAAGGTGCTCGATCAAGAGTTGCGGCTGCGCGTGCTCGAATGGCAGGTCCTCGACCGCTTCGATTCCGGTGATATCGACGCCGCCAGGGAGTGGATCGATGAGTTCGTTGCCGAGGCACGCGGGATCGAATCGAAGCTGTTCGCTCGTCGCGAGATTCTGTGGCGAGCCAACATCGAGATGCTCGAGGGCCGCATCGATGAGGCAGTGCGCCTCAACGAGGTCGCCATCGCGAACACGGCTGACCTCGCCGGATCACCCTTCTCCTTCCAGAACGTGGCAGTTACCACCGCGATCGCCCTCTTCTTCCGTCGTGGCCTCGCCGACCTCGTCGATGCCATCCGCTCCATACGAGCATCGTCGCCGAGAGTCGGATCGAACTGGGACGTCGGGCTCGCGTTCGCTCTCTCGGAGGCCGGCGAACTCGACGAAGCTCGCGAGATCTTCGAGTCGGCAGCCCGCCATGGCTTCGCGACGATTCCCCGCGACCTCAATTGGGTCGTGACGTTCCAACTGCTCGGGTTGATCGCGATCAACCTCGATGACCGGCCACGCGCACTGGAGATACTGGAGCTCTTGCGGCCGTACGGGGAGCTGGACGGCACCCATGGCTCGGGGTACGCATCGTATGGCCCGGTGGGTCGCGTCGTCGGTGGCCTGGCTCTGTTGGGAGGGGAACTGCGCGAGGCCGATGCGTGGTTCGAGTACGTGCTCTCAACCAGAGGGCCGGGCCCGTGGTCCTCGCTCACCCGTCTCGACCGGGCCGTCGCTCACTCAGCGATCGATCCCGCTGGGGCATTGGCAGACGCCGCGCAGGCCGAGGCGGAGTTCCGAGCTTTCGGGATTGCGGCCCGAGTCGATGATGCTCATCGTTTGGTCACCGATCTCTGGCTGGCCGGGCACGCGGGACCGATCGCTCGGTTGGCCGGGGACGAGTGGACGCTCGTTCACGGATCGGGAGGCTGCGTTGTCCCCGAAAGCGTCGGCATGGGGTACCTCGTTCGGCTGCTGGCCAATCCCGGTGAATCCTTCGATGTTCTGACGCTCGACACAAAGGTCGACACCTCGCTGCCGCGCGACTCCACGGCCGAGTCCTCCCTCGATCCCAGTGCTCAACGCGCATACCGCCGTCGTCTCGCCGAACTCGACACCATCGACGAACGGTCGTCGGCCGAGACTGGTGAGCGGGAGTTCTTGCGGCGTGAGCTGACCGGGGCCCGGCACCGGCCATCCTCCTCGAAGGAGGTCGAGAAGGCGAGGGTTCGCGTCACCCGAGCCATCCGCCGAGCCATCGCGGCCGTGTCCGACGATGCGCCTCGGCTTGGTGCGCATCTCGACTCTTCCATCGAGACCGGTCGACAGTGCCTCTATCAGCCGGTCGACGGCTGCGAATGGCGCATCGACACCTGACCGATTGCGCGCCCGCGCGGGTTGAGGTTCCTTGCTTCCCCTCGTATGCTTTTCTGCTGGCCTTGACGCGCGTGCCGCGTGCACCGCTGTGTCGGCCGATCGATACCGTTCTCATCATCACAAGGATTACTCCGTGCCCACAATTCAGCAGTTGGTTCGCAAGGGCCGCCAGACGAAGCGCCGCAAGGAAGCCACGCCGGCGCTCAAGGGCGCACCCCAGCGTCGCGGCGTCTGCACCCGCGTCTACACCGCTACCCCGAAGAAGCCGAACTCGGCTCTTCGTAAGGTTGCTCGTGTGCGTCTGACCTCGGGCACTGAAGTCACCGCGTACATCCCCGGCGAAGGTCACAACCTCCAGGAGCACTCCATCGTGCTCGTGCGTGGTGGTCGTGTGAAGGACCTCCCAGGCGTTCGCTACAAGATCGTTCGTGGCACCCTCGACACCTCGGGTGTACGTGACCGCAAGCAGGCTCGCAGCCGCTACGGCGTGAAGAAGGACAGCTGATATGCCGCGCAAGGGCCCCGCACAGCGCCGCGAGATCGCGCCTGACCCGATCCACAAGTCGGTTCTCGTCACCCAGTTCGTGAACAAGGTGCTGCAGCGCGGCAAGCGCTCCACCGCCGAGAAGATCGTCTACGACGCTCTCAACATCGTCGAAGAGAAGACGGGCGGCTCCCCGGTCGACGCGCTGAAGCGCGCCGTCGACAATGTCCGCCCCCAGCTCGAGGTGCGCAGCCGCCGTGTTGGTGGCGCCACCTACCAGGTGCCGGTCGAGGTTCGTCCTCGCCGTGCCACCACACTGTCAATTCGCTGGATGGTCGGCTACTCACGCGATCGTCGTGAACGCACGATGGCCGAGCGTCTCGCCAACGAGATCCTCGACGCCAGCAACGGCATCGGCGCTTCCTGCAAGCGTAAGGAAGACCTCCAGAAGATGGCAGAGGCCAACAAGGCCTTCGCCCACTACCGCTGGTAGCGATCGGCATCTCGCCGTTCGTCACCTGACCACAGTTTCACTTTCTCTACGACCGGGCAGTCTCCTCGGAGATCTCCCGGTCGTGGTCTGTGCGGGACCCAAAGCCCGCCGCTGCAACCCGAACACCCTAGGAAAGCCTCATGGCCGAGAAGCGAACACCCCTCGCAATGACCCGAAACATCGGGATCATGGCGCACATCGACGCTGGTAAGACCACCACTACCGAGCGCATCCTCTACTACACCGGTCGTTCGTACAAGATCGGCGAGGTTCACGATGGCGCGGCCACGATGGACTGGATGGAACAGGAGCAGGAGCGTGGCATCACGATCACGTCTGCTGCCACCCACTGCATCTGGAACGACCACCGCATCAACATCATCGACACGCCGGGCCACGTCGACTTCACGGTCGAGGTCGAGCGCTCGCTTCGTGTGCTCGATGGCGCAGTTGCGGTCTTCGACGGTGTGGCCGGCGTGGAACCCCAGACCGAGACGGTGTGGCGCCAGGCCGACCGTTACCACGTTCCTCGCATGTGCTTCATCAACAAGATGGACCGCACCGGCGCCGACTTCTACTTCTGTCTCGACACGATCAAGGATCGTCTCACGACCAACGTCGCCGTTGTCCAGCTGCCGATCGGTGCTGAGGGCGAATACATGGGCACCATCGACCTCGTGAAGATGAAGGCCCTCGTTTGGCCGCCCACCACCGACGAGAAGGACCTCGGCGCCACGTACGAGGAGCAGGACATACCTGCCGACATGGCTGACGAGGCCGAGCTGTACCGCTCAGATCTGCTCGATACTCTCGCCAACTTCGACGAAGACATCATGATGAAGGTCCTCGAGGAGGAAGAGGTCACCGAAGCCGAGATCCGCGCCGCGATCCGTGAGGGCACCCTGAACCACGGTCTCGTGCCGATTCTCAACGGCACGGCGTTCAAGAACAAGGGTGTCCAGCCCCTGCTCGATGCCGTCATCGACTACCTCCCGTCGCCGCTCGACGTCCCGCCGATCACCGGCGTCGACAAGCAGGGCAACGAGGTCTCCCGCAAGGCCAGCGATGATGAGCCGTTCGCGGCTCTCGCCTTCAAGATCATGACTGACCCCCACGTCGGGCGTCTCACCTACTTCCGTGTGTACTCGGGCACCTTCAACAAGGGCGACACCTTGATGAACACCCGTACCGCCAACAAGGAGCGTGTGGGTCGAATTCTCGAGATGCACGCCAACGATCGCGTCGACAAGGACGGGGTTGCCACGGGCGACATCGCGGCCGGCATCGGAATCAAGAACACCCGGACGGGCGACACTCTCTGTGACCCGTCGCACCCGATCACGCTGGAGAACCTCGACTTCCCAGCGCCGGTGATCGAGGTTGCGGTGGAGCCGAAGTCGAAGGTCGACCAGGAGAAGATGGGCAAGGCCCTCCAGGCTCTTGCCGAAGAGGACCCCACCTTCCAGGTCACGACCAACGAAGAGACCGCGCAGACCATCATTGCCGGCATGGGCGAGCTGCACCTCGAGGTGCTGGTCGATCGTATGCGGCGTGAATTCAAGGTGGAGGCTGCCGTCGGCAAGCCCCAGGTTGCCTACCGCGAGACCATCACCGCCGCGGTGATGGGGCACACCTACACCCACAAGAAGCAGACCGGTGGCACCGGTCAGTTCGCGGTCATCTCCGCCTCGATCGAGCCCAACCCGGGCAAGCACTACGAGTTCGAATCCAACATCTCCGGTGGTGCGATTCCGAAGGAATACATCAAGCCGGTTGATCAGGGTGTCCAGGAAGCGATGAGCAATGGTGTGCTCGCCGGCTTCCCCACCGTCGACATCAAGGTCACGCTCGAGGACGGCAAGACGCACGACGTCGACTCGTCCGAAATGGCGTTCAAGATCGCCGGCAACGCATGGTTCCGTGAGGTCGTGCGCAAGGCGAAGCCAACTCTTCTCGAGCCGGTCATGGCCGTGGAAGTCGTCACTCCTGACGACTACCTCGGTGATGTGGTCGGCGATGTGAACTCTCGTCGCGGTCAGGTGCAGGGCACCGAACAGCGCGGCAAGAACCAAGTCGTGAATGCACTCGTGCCGCTCTCCGAGATGTTCGGATACAGTACGGATCTGCGTTCACGCACGCAGGGGCTGGCAACGTACACGATGCAGTTCGATTCGTACCAACCCACTCCAGCAAACGTCCAGGAAGAGATCGTCGCCCGCGTCCGCGGCGAATGATCGTCTCCGAACCCAATTCAATGAACAAGGAAGAATAGTTATGGCCAAGGAGACGTTCGAGCGGAACAAGCCTCACGTCAACGTGGGAACGATGGGACACATCGACCACGGTAAAACGACGCTCACCGCTGCGATCACCAAAGTTCTCGCTGACAACGTTGAAGGTTCGTCCTTCACCGAGTTCGCGAATATCGACAATGCTCCTGAGGAGCGCGAGCGTGGCATCACGATCAACGTGTCGCACGTGGAGTACGAGACGGAAAACCGTCACTACGCCCACGTCGACATGCCCGGTCACGCTGACTACATCAAGAACATGATCACCGGTGCGGCTCAGGTCGACGGCGCCATCCTGGTGGTGTCCGCCGCTGACGGCCCGATGCCCCAGACCCGTGAGCACGTGCTGCTCGCTCGTCAGGTCGGCGTGCCGAAGATCGTTGTCGCCCTGAACAAGGTCGACATGGTCGACGACGAGGAGCTCCTCGAGCTCGTCGAGATGGAGGTTCGCGAACTCCTCGACGAGTACGACTTCCCCGGTGACGACACCCCTGTCATCCATGTTTCGGCGCTCAAAGCCCTCGAAGGTGACGCCGACGCCGGCGCCGCGGTCCTGGACCTCATGGCTCAGGTCGATGAGTACATCCCGACCCCCGAGCGTGATCTCGACAAGCCCTTCCTCATGCCGATCGAGGACGTGTTCTCGATCACCGGTCGTGGCACGGTTGTGACCGGCAAGGTCGAGCAGGGCAAGGTTCACACCGGCGACAGCATCGAAATCGTTGGCATCAAGGACACCACCACGACCACGTGCACCGGTGTCGAGATGTTCCGCAAGCTTCTCGATCAGGGTCAGGCCGGCGACAACATCGGCGCTCTACTCCGTGGTATCGACAAGGAAGATGTCCAGCGTGGCCAGGTCCTTGCCGCTCCCGGCAGCATCACCCCGCACACCGAGTTCGAGGCTCAGGTCTACGTGCTGTCGAAGGACGAGGGTGGCCGTCACAAGCCGTTCTTCTCCAACTACCGTCCGCAGTTCTACTTCCGGACCACGGACATCACCGGCAACATCCAGCTGCCCGAGGGCACTGAAATGTGCATGCCTGGTGACAACACCGAGATGCACGTCGAGCTGATCAATCCGATCGCCATGGACGAGGGCCTCCGCTTCGCAATCCGCGAAGGTGGCCGCACCGTCGGTGCCGGCTCGGTAACGAAGATCATCAAGTGAGCATCTGATGGCGACGGGACAGAAGATTCGAATCCGGCTCAAGGCCTACGACCACGAGATCATCGATCAGTCGACGAAGAAGATCGTCGAGACGGTGAAGCGGACGCAGGCCCACCTGTCGGGTCCGATTCCCCTGCCGACCGAGAAGCACCGCTTCACGGTCATCAAGGGCCCGTTCAAGGACAAGGACTCCCGGGAACACTTCGAGATGCGCATTCACAAGCG
>JAJCXZ010000083.1 GCA_029263175.1 Acidimicrobiales bacterium
ATATGTCGGCACGGATCTTACGGTTGCGTTCAACCCGGAGTACCTGATCGACGGGATCGAGGTCGCCCCTGGCGATGAGATCACCCTCGAGACAGTCGACGAGTTGAAGCCGGCGCTGCTCAAGTCGGCTGACGACCCTGCGTTCCTCTATCTGTTGATGCCCGTCCGCGTGAGCTGACCGGGCACCGGTGAAGCTCCGCTCCCTCCACATCGAGAATTGGCGGTCCTACGAGACGGCAGATGTGTCGTTTGGTGATGGCCTGACCGCGATCGTCGGCGACAACGGCAACGGCAAGACCAACCTCCTCGAAGCCATCGGTTGGCTTGGTGGCATCGGCTCCTTTCGGGGAGCCCCCGATGACGCGCTGGTGCGGCTCGGTGCAGACTCCGCGATCCTGCGGGCGGTGGGGGAGAGCCTCGACGGTCGTGAGCAGTTGATCGAGGCCGAAATTCCGCGAGTCGGACGGAATCGCATTCAGGTGAACCGACAGCGCCTCCCCCGGATGGGCGACCTTCTCGGCGTTCTTCAGGTAACGGTGTTCTCTCCTGATGATCTCGAACTCGTGAAGGCCGGCCCCACGCTTCGCCGGGGGTGGGTCGACGCGGCGCTCGCCAGCCGCCATCCGAAGCATGCGGCACTGCGCAGCGATGTCGAACGTGTCCTCAAACAGCGCAACGCGTTGCTGAGGTCGGCCGGTGGTCGTCTGGATGCCGATGCGGAGTTCACTCTCGACGTTTGGGATTCGAAGCTGGCGGAGACCGGGTCCACGCTGGTGAATGCCAGACGGGATCTGCTCGACGAGATGGCCGGCGAACTCTCCCGCGCCTATGACGCGGTCGCCCAGAGCGCGGCCGCGGTCACCGCGGTGTATCAACAGAGCTGGGAGGGAGAGCTCGGCGCGGCCCTGCTGGCGTCGCGCCGGCTTGACGTACGTCGTGGTGTCAGCACTGTCGGTCCACACCGCGACGAGATCCTGCTTTCCATCGGTGGAGCTCCGGCGCGGACCCACGCGTCACAAGGGGAGCAACGGTCGTTGGCATTGGCACTTCGCCTCGCCGCCGACGCTGTCGTTCGGGTGGCGGGCATCGCCGAGCCGGTCTTGTTGCTCGATGATGTGTTCTCCGAGCTCGATCCCGGTCGTGCCGGCGCCCTGCTCGACGCGTTGCCCGATTCGCAACGCCTGCTCACGACCGCGGCCGGGTTGCCTCCCGCCGCTCGACCCGACCATGTCCTTTCGGTCGCCGTTGGTCGAGTGTCGGATGGGAAGGTGGACCGGTGATGTCTCGCCCCGATCCCGGCCCCCGCCGAATCGGCAACGCCCTCGACCGACTCCTGGGGTCGATGCGTGCCCCCTCGGTCGACGTGCTCGATTCCGTGTTCTCGCGATGGGAGGAGATCGTTGGTGCCGAGCTCGCGGCCCACACTCAGCCGGCCGCGATCGACGGAGACCAACTGGTTGTCTCGGTGGATGATCCGACGTGGGCCAGTGAGTTTCGTTGGCTCGAGCCCCACGTCCTCGAACGGGTTCGAGAGGTCTCCGGATCGGACCGGATCACCCGCCTTCTGGTCCGAGTGAAACCGCGGCGCTGAAGCCCGAAATCGGCTCGGCAGTCGGCGCGAATCACACGCGTGTAACTGGTAAGCTGGGTGGACCGTGATCGGGCCTGTCGACCAGCGCAAGTTCTGCTCTCCAAAGCAGCGACTTTGCGCCACGACTCCTTCAGAATCCCTGTGTTTTGCTTGCCAGAACAGGGTTTCCGGTGGTCCGGCGTGAGCGGAAACGGCGAGCCGAGGTCCACCGACGAATCTCCCGAAGGGGAGGATTCGTCCCTAGCGATGGAGTCGGACATGACTGCCACGGAATCGTCCTCGTATGGCGCCTCCGACATCACGGTTCTCGAGGGGCTCGAGGCCGTACGAAAACGACCCGGAATGTACATCGGGTCCACCGGTCCGACCGGCCTGCACCACCTCGTGTGGGAGGTGGTCGACAACTCCGTCGATGAGGCCATGGCGGGTCACTGCACGCGCATCGACATCACCCTCACCGCTGATGGTGCCTGCGAGGTCAGCGACGACGGCCGCGGAATCCCGGTCGACAAACACCCCAAGTACGAAGACCTCTCTGCTGCCGAAGTGGTGCTCACCGTGCTGCACGCCGGCGGCAAGTTCGGTGGCGAAGGCTACAAGGTGTCCGGCGGGCTCCACGGCGTCGGTATCTCGGTCGTCAACGCACTGTCCCAGCGCGTCGAGGTCGAGATCGATCGCGAGGGCACCCGCCACGCCATGGTGTTCGGTGATGGCGGCGAACTCAAAGAACGGTTGGCACCCATCGGGGCCTCGCCGGTGGTCGACGGCACGCCTCGCACCGGCACCACCGTGCGTTTCTGGCCCGACCCCACGATCTTCGACGAGGTCGAGTTCCGCTTCCAGACACTGATCGAACGTTTCCAGATGATGGCGTTCCTCAACCGCGGCCTCGAGATCCGGGTGCGGGATCTGCGTGAGAACGCTCGTCCGATTGCACCACAGGGCACGGATTCAGATGGATCGGACGCCGACGGCAGCGAGGCTCAGTGGGTCGTTTTCAAGTACGACGGCGGCATCATCGACTTCGTCAGCCACGTCAACGCCTCGAAAGACGCGTTGTTCGAGATCGTCGGCTACTTCGAGGGCGCCGAAACGATCGCCGACAACGCCCATGAGGCCGAGATCGCGTTCCAGTGGAACACCGGCTTCAACTCCGACGGGCTGCACAGTTTCGCCAACGGCATCGCCACCCGCGAAGGCGGCATGCACGAGCAGGGGTTCCGCACGGCACTGACACGCACCGTCAACGCCTACGCCCGGGAAAAGGGGATCCTGAAAGAGAAGGACGACAACCTCCAGGGCGAAGACATTCGCGAAGGCCTCACCGCCATCATCTCGGTACGCATCGGCGAGCCTCAGTTCGAGGGGCAGACCAAGTCGAAGCTCGGCAATGTGTCGATGCGTTCGTTGGTCGAGCGTGTCACCAATGAGCGCTTGGCCGAATGGCTCGAGGAGCATCCCGGCGAGGCCAAAGTGATGGTCACCAAGGCCACCAACGCCGCCCGCGCCCGCATGGCTGCGTCCGATGCTCGCAAGGCCATCCGGTCGAAGTCGCTGCTCGACGGCGCCGGCATGCCCGACAAGCTCAAGGACTGCTCGGCGAAAGAGCCGGAGCGCCGCGAGCTGTTCATCGTGGAGGGCGACTCCGCCGGCGGTTCCGCCGTGCGTGCCCGCGACCCCGAGACCCAGGCGATCCTGCCGATCCGCGGCAAGATCCTCAACGTCGAGCGTGCCCGCATCGACAAGATGCTGAAGAACAACGAAGTGCAAACCCTGATCACCGCCATCGGTGCCGGGTTTGCCGACGACTTCGACGTCGAGCAGGCCCGCTACCACAAGGTGATTCTGCTGGCCGACGCCGATGTCGACGGCAGCCACATCCGCACACTGCTCCTCACCTTCTTCTTCCGCCAGATGCGTCCCTTGGTCGAAGCCGGTTTCGTCTACATCGCGCAACCCCCCCTTTATTCCACGAAGGTCTCCAACAAGGAGACTGTGTATCTGAAGGACGACACGGCCAAGGATGCGTTCATAGCCGAACGCCCCAACTACAACAAGGACTTCCAGCGCCTGAAGGGCCTCGGCGAGATGGACTGGGACGAACTCCGCGACACCACCATGGATGTCGGGTCCCGCTCGCTTCTCCAGGTGTCGGTCGACCAAGCCGCCATCGCCGATGAAGTCATGTCGATCCTGATGGGTGACGACGTCGAGCAACGCAAGAACTTCATCGTGACCAACGCGCGTGAAGTCCGGAACCTGGATTTCTGATGACTGACATCCCCACAGACGAACTCGACAACGATGGCGAACCCGATGGCGTGACCGTCATCGAGATCCAGGAGGAGATGGAGAGCTCCTTCCTCGACTACGCCATGTCGGTCATCATCAGCCGCGCCCTGCCTGATGCTCGCGACGGCTTGAAGCCGGTGCATCGCCGCATCCTGTGGTCGATGTATGACCAGGGGTTTCGCCCCGACCGCAATCATGTGAAGTGCGCTCGTGTCACCGGCGACGTGATGGCGCGATTCCATCCGCACGGCGACAGCGCGATCTATGACGCCCTGGCCCGCATGGCGCAGCCGTTTTCGCTGCGCCATCCGCTCATCGACTTCCACGGCAACTACGGCTCACCGGAGGATCCGCCGGCGGCCGCGCGCTACACGGAGTGCAAGCTCGACCAGCTGGCGATGCAGATGCTCGCCGACATCGACGAGAACACCGTCGATTTCATCGACAACTACTCCGGCGACTTCACCGAGCCCGCAGTTCTTCCGGCCCGGTTCCCCAACCTGTTGGTGAACGGCAGCCAAGGCATCGCCGTAGGCATGGCCACCAACATCCCGCCCCACAACCTCAATGAGGTCTGTGACGCGGTCACTCACTTGCTGAGCCATCCCGATGCCAGCATCGACGACCTCATGGAATTCGTCCGCGGTCCCGACTTCCCGACCGGTGGTCAGATCCTCGGCCGTGTCGGAATCGAATCGGCCTACCGCACCGGAAGGGGCTCGGTGAAGATGCGAGCCAGCACCGAGCTCCGCGAGAAGGGGCAACGCCAAGAGATCGTTGTCACCGCGTTCCCATACCAGATCTCCGCCGGTGCAGTGGCCCGCAAGATCGTCGACCTGGTCCGCAACCACGAACTCGATGGCATCTCCAACGTCAACGACGAGTCGTCGGGTGACGAGACCCGGTTCGTCATCACCTTGAAACGCGATGCCAACCCGGAGGTTGTGCTCAACAACCTGTGGAAGAGCACCCCGCTGCAGTCGAGCTTCGGCGTCAACATGGTGGCGCTCGTCGGCGGCGTGCCGCGTACGCTCAACCTGCGCGATGCCCTGGTGGCCTATGTCGATCATCAAATCGAGGTCATCACCCGCCGTTCGGAGTACCGCCTCGATCAAGCCCAGAAACGGCTTCATATCGTCGAAGGCCTGATCAAGGCCCTCGACCTGATCGACGAGATCATTGCCACGATCCGCGCCAGCGCAGATCGCAGTGCCGCCCGGGAGGCGCTCATGGCCGGTATCGCGCCCTCCGCGGGCGGCGCTGTCATCGAGTTCTCCGAGGTGCAGGCCAACCACATTCTCGACATGCAGCTCGGTCGTCTCACGCGTCTCGGCCGCACCGACCTCGAGACCGAGTCCGGCGAGCTTCGCTCCACGATCGAGGGGCTCGAGGAGATCCTGGGCGACGACGTGAAGCTGCGAGCGGTCATCGTCGAAGAGCTCGGCGCGATTCGCGAGAAGTTCGGCGAGGAGCGTCGATCGGCTCTCGAGATCGATCCCGGCGAGTTCGACATCGAAGATCTGATCGACGACGATCCGCTTGTGTTCACCATGTCCGCATCGGGCTATGTGAAGACGACGCCGGCCGATGAATTCCGGGCCCAGGGCCGCGGCGGTCGCGGCATCGCCGGCGCCAAGCTCAAAGACGAGGACACCCTCACCCATCTCATCCAGACGTCCGCGCACAGCTATCTGTTGTTCTTCTCCACGCGCGGCCGCGTCTATCGATTGAAGGCGCATGAGATCCCGGTCGCCACCCGCACCGCACGGGGCACCGCAATCGTCAACCTGCTGCCGTTGCAGGACGATGAGACGATCCAGGCGATCATCGATACGCGCGACTACGAGACGAAGCGATTCCTGTTCTTCGCCACGGCCAAGGGCAGGGTGAAGAAGACCAGGTTCAACGCCTACGACTCCTCACTGCGTGCGGGTCTCATCGCCATCAAGCTCAACGACGACGATGAACTGGTCGAGGTCATCCCGACCAACGGTGTGTTCGACATTCTGCTGTCGTCCCGCTTTGGGCAGACCATCCGCTTCAAAGAAGACCAGGTTCGGGCGATGGGCCGCAACGCGGCGGGTGTGCTCGGTCTGAAGTTCAAGAAGAAGGGTGATGCAGTTGTGGCCTGCGACGTCGCGCTCGACGGCGCAACCCTGTTGCACGTAACCGAACGGGGTTATGGCAAGCGGACCTCGGTGGATGATTATCCGCCGAAGGGGCGCGGCGGCATGGGTGTGGTCGGCATCAAGATTTCCGACGAGAAGGGCCCGGTCGTCGGCACCCTCATGGTCGAGGACGACGATGAGATGCTGGCTGTCACCCGCAACGGTGTGCTCATCCGCACCCGTGTCGAAGACATCTCCATGCAGGGGCGTACTGCCAGCGGCGTGAAGATCATCACCCCCGACGACGATGACATCGTCGCCTCGATTGCGCTGGTCACACCAGAGGTCGAGATCGAGGCCGAGGTCGAGGCTGACCCCGAGGCCGAAGCCACCGAATAGCGACTTCCCCGTCGACAACTGACGGTTGGGGAGTCCGATGGACGAAACACGTACTCGCACCGGGCGAGGCGATCGGGGGCAGGTCCTGCCCCTGATGGCACTCGCCTTGATCGTGGCGCTCAGCCTCGCCCTTTTGCTGGCCCGATTGGCACCGCTGGTGGACGACGCGGCGCGGGCACAGACGGCCGCCGATGCAGCTGCGCTCGCCGGCGCGGCCGAGGGCCGGTCCGCCGCCGCCCGATTCGCAAACGCCAACGGCGGCGAGCTGATCGACTTTCACCAGGACGGGTCGATCGTCGAGGTGACGGTGCGAGTCGGTCACGCGTCTGCTGACGCATCTGCTCGGTTCCGAGTCGACTGGGTTGCGGCTCCTGGAGGGGGTTGACGGCGTCGTTGGCCCGAGGCGACCCGCACCCGCTAAGCATTTGCCATGACTCTCGCCATCCGCAATGCGTTGATCTTCGACGGCACGGGATCGGAGCCGAGCGTGGGAGATGTGCTGATCGACGCCGACCGCATCGGTGCCGTCGGAGGTGTCGGCCCCGCGGACGAGGAGATCGACGGAACCGGCCTCGCCGTGGCGCCTGGCTTCATCGACGTCCACACCCACGACGACTTCGCGGCGCTTTTCCATCGCGACATGACGTTCAAGTCCCGCGGTGGCGTCACGACATGCATCGTCGGCAACTGTGGTTTCGGCGCGGCCCCCTGGGATGCCGCATCGGTGATGGCGCAATCGATTCATCCCAAGGCCGAGATGCCGCGCTACGACGGTTACGCCGGCTATCTCGCAGCCCTCGAGGCGAACCCGCCGGGTGTCAACATCGGCGTACTCGCCGGCCACGGCACCATCCGGATGGCCGTCATGGGCACAGAGCGTCGCGCCCCTACCGACGTCGAGATGGCCGAGATGCACGAGATCGTCGTGGAGGCGCTCGACGCCGGTGTCCTGGGGCTGTCCACCGGGTTGATCTACGAGCCGGGTCGACACGCGCAGACCGAGGAGATCATCGAACTCACATCGGCGTTGCAGGGCACGACGGCGTTGTACGCCTCTCACATGCGCAACGAAGCGGAGGATCTGCTCGCCGCCGTCCGAGAAACCATTCGCATCGGCGCGGAGACCGGTGTTCCGGTCCAGATCTCGCACCACAAGGCCACGGGTAGAGCGAACTGGGGCCTGGTCCGCGAGTCGCTCGCCCTGATCGACGACGCCCGAGCGTCCGGTCAGGTCGTCAACGCCGATCAGTACCCGTACACCGCGGGCAGCACCCTGCTGCGCGCAGTGATGCAGAACAAGATGTTCGACGACGAGGACGGCGCCGATGGAGTCGTGGTCGCCTCATGTGCGGCTCGTCCAGAGTGGGAGGGTCGGTCGATCGCTGACCTGGCCGCCGAATGGGAGGTCGAGCCCGTGGCTGCGGCTCGCCGTGTGGTGGACGAGGACGGCAGCACGTTCGTCGTGATCCACAGCATGTGCGAGCCCGATGTGGAGCTGGTCATGGCCCACCCATCGACGATGGTGGGGTCCGACGGACTCCCCACGCTCGACGCGCGGCCGCACCCCCGGCTCTACAACACCTTCGCCCGGGTGCTCGGTCTCTACAGTCGTGAACGGGGTGTCTTGTCGATGGCCGAGGCGGTGCGCCGCATGACGGGCTACTCCGCCGACACCTTCGGACTCGTCGACCGCGGCTACGTCCGCCGTGGGGGCTTCGCCGACCTCGTCGTTTTCGATCCGGCCGGCGTCATCGACCAGGGCACGTTCGACGATCCGAATCAGTATCCGATCGGCATTCAGCATGTGTTTGTCAACGGCGTCGAGGTTGTGCGTGACGATGTGCCAACCGGTGCCCTTCCCGGCCGGGCGCTTCGTCGCGTCGATACCTAGAATCTCCGTCGGTGGGGTGAAGCGGTCCCCAGGGTGGTATCCCGTACACTTCACTCTGCCCATGAGCGAACTACCTGAAGCCGACGACGCCACGTTCAAACTGGCCACGGGCGAAGAGCTCGTCATGCCTGGGTTCGAGGACGACCCCGACACTGACCTGCGCGATGACACTCACCTGCACAATGACACCGACCTGCACAATGGCACTGACATTGGTGTGATGCCCGCCGACAATCGTTCGATCGACGGTTCTCTGCCACAGCTCAGCCCCGCTCCTCTGGGTGAACGTCCGCCCCGCCCCTCCTTTCTCGACAAGCGGACCGCGGGGCGCCTACGGGCCCGCAAAGTCCGCCGCCTGGTTCGCCATGTCGAGCCCTGGTCGGTCCTCAAGATCTCCCTGATCTTCTACTTCTGTCTCTGGGTGATCCTGCTGATCGCCGGCGTCATCTTGTGGAGTCTCGCCGTGAGCTCCGGCACCGTCGACAACATCGAGACTTTCGTCACCGAACTGTTCGCACTCGAGAGCTTTACGTTCAACGCGGATCAGATTTTCCGCGCAAGTGCGATCGGCGGCCTCGTGCTCGTCGTCGCCGGCGCCGGCTTCACCGTGTTGATGGCGGTGCTGTTCAATCTGATCTCTGACGTCACCGGCGGCATGCGATTCACGGTTGTCGAAGAAGAAACGGCGCGTCCCCGCCCGAAGCGAATCCGGCCGCGACACAGCCGTCTGGTTCGTCCCCCGGGCCAGGCGCAGATGCCCGCGGGTCCGCCTCCGGCGCCATTCGGTCCGCAGCCGATACCTGAAGAGTTCGCTCCGATCGTCGAGCAGTCGGTCACCGGCGATGACGTACCTGTTCTGGCCACTGCCGCCGATTCCTTCGACGCCGAGATGCCTTCCGGCGAGTTCGCCACCGGCGACACTCTGGATTCCGCTGAGGTGGTATCGCGGGAGACCGACGGGTAGCGTTGTGCGCCGCACGGGGCTATAGCTCAGTTGGTTAGAGCGCACCCCTGATAAGGGTGAGGTCGCAGGTTCGACTCCTGCTAGCCCCACGTTCCGTGTCTCCGACTTCTGGTTGTGGCCACGCATGTCCCCGATCTGGAGGCACCGAAATGGGCGGAGGCCTGCTGACTCTCGTACGTCGGGCACTGGTGGCCATTGGTGCGGGAATTGCGGTAGCAGCCGCCATCCGTGTCCGCGGGAGCGGCGGCGTGCCGCCCCAGACCGGTGGTTGGCGGGAGCTCCGAGGCTCTGACCTTGAATGACACGATCCCGCCTCGCCGGGTTGTGCTTTTTGGCGCGGGGGCCACTGGGGCACGGGTCGCCCGTCAGCTGCGATCGTCGGGACGGGTGGAGTGTGTCGAGATCCGCGACCCTGATGCTGCGGCCGCGTCTCGGTTGATTGAGTCGTTGGGTGACGGTGCTGAACTCGGCGGCGGTCGCGACATCGACGGGTCGGTTGCCGCCGTCGTGATCGCGTCACCCTCCGGCACCCAGACCGTGCTCGCCCGTCGGGCGATTCATGCCGGCGTCCCGGTGATCACGACATCCAACAAGACCGCTGAAGTCCGACGCTTGCTCTCCCTCGATCAGGAGGCGCGCTTCCACCACTTGCCCGTCATTGTCGGAGCCGGCTTCATGCCTGGGCTCACGTGCCTGTTGGCGAAACACGGGGCCCGTCACTTCGATGAGGTCGAAGAGATTCATGTCGCCAAAGTCGGCACCGGTGGCCCGGCGTGTGCGCGCCAGCACCATCGGGCGCTCAGCAGCCGCGGCGTCGACTGGCGCGATGGTCGATGGGCGGAACGCACCGGCGGTTCCGGCCGTGAGCTTGCCTGGTTCCCCGACCCGGTGGGAGGGCGCGACTGCTATCGAGCCGGCCTGCCGGACGCGCTGCTCCTCGTCCCCGAGTTCGCCGGGGTGCAACGTGTTACCGCCCGCCAGGCCGCGACTCGGCGAGACCGACTCACCGCGCCGCTTCCGATGTTGCGTCGCCCTCATCCCGAGGGCGGCATCGGCGCGATCCGGGTCGAACTCCGCGGGCGGGTCGGCCTCGAGCGCCGAGTGTCGGTGTTGGGGGCCATCGAACGCCCTGCGGTGGGAGCGGGTGCGATGGCTGCAGCAGTCGCCTTGCATGTTCTCGATGGTCGTATGGCCGCCGGCGCGTACGGCCTGGCCGGCGTCGATGACACTGCCGGTCTGTTGCGGACGCTCGCTTTGCGAGGAGTGAAGCCGGTCCGCTTCGAAGGGATGACGACCTTCGTCTGATCGCTTCGGGGAGGGCCCTTTGGGCCCCTGAGAGGCTCCCCGATGTCACTGTCTCCGAACTCTCTATAAAGGTCACCCCCTCACGTACCGAAACCAAAGGCGAGCGACGTCGTTGCGGGTGTATTGGAAAACTTTTTGGGAAATATTCCTAAAGGTCTTCGCGTGATGCGTCGAAGCCTTTCTCGCTGACCAAGGCCGGTGAAGTAGCCGGCCGACTGGAATAGGGAGAAGCGAAGGCGATGTATCAGGGCGAAAACGATCAGATGTTGCGCAGCACACGAGCCAGCCGGCGTCGAGTGCGTCCAGGCCAAGGAGCCGGGTCGATGGATGCGGAACTCGCCGAGATGATCGAGATGAATCTTCCGCTCGTGAAGCACATCGTCTTCCAGGTGGCCGTGCACTTCCCCCGCCACGTCGACCGTGACGAACTGGCCCGAGCCGGTGCGCTCGGTCTGGTCGAGGCCGCCCGCCGCTACGACGCAGATCGTGGCGTGCCGTTCGAGCGCTTCGCCGCTCAGCGCATCCGTGGCGCCATTCTCGATGCCGTTCGTGCCGCTGACTGGGCCCCCCGCTCGGTTCGCAACCTTGCTCGCAAGCTGGAGAACGCCGAACAGCGGCTCGCCACCGAGCTCGGCCGTGTCCCGAACAAGGAAGAGATGGCTGAAGCTCTCGGCATGAGCCAGAGCGAACTCTCCCGCCTCCAGGACCGCATGTTCCGCAGTGTCGTTCTCGCTCTTGAACACGAGACCGCTGATGAGGTGGAAAAGGACCTCACCCTCGTGGACGTCCTCGTCGACGAAAACTCGGTCGAGCCCTCCTCTGAGCTCGAGACCCGCGAACTCCACGGCTACCTCCGTGATGCCATTGGCCTCCTTCCCGAGCGTCATCGTCTCGTCGTCGTCGGCTACTTCCTCGAGGGCCGCACCTCACAAGATCTGGCCGACTTCCTCGGTGTCACCGAGTCCCGCATCTCGCAGCTCCGCTCCGAGTCACTGTTCATGCTCCAGGAGGGCATCGAAGCCCAGTACTTGGGCGAAACCCCCGAACCGTGCGATGTCACTGGCCGTGTGGCGCGCCGCAAGGCGACCTACGCCAAGGGCATCGGCGAAGCATCGAAGTTCGCTGATCGTATGGAACAGATCAACCTGATCGAGTCGGATGCCCCGGCCCTTTCCGGCTTCTCCTACTGAGAGTTCCCCCAAGCGATAGCGTGGCGACCCTGATGGGTCGCCACGTTTCGTTTTCCGCCACACTCGTTGTCTTGTTGGCGCTCCTCGGCGCCTCATGCGGAGGATCTGACGACACAGCCGAGCCCCTCGCGGAGAGCGGAGTGGCCGAGCAGGACGCAAATGGCTGTGATGTCATCGAAAAGGCGGCGGCCCTCGTCCTCGAGTTGGGTGTCGTTCAGGAGACATCAGTCGACGCCAACGATCACGTTCTCTGTCCGGTCGCCTATGAGTCCACCCCACCCATGAGTGGCGATCACTTTCCGGCGTGGCAGAACTGTGGCTTCTACACCGAGCCGCTGCTCGACGAGGTGGCCGTGCATTCGCTGGAACACGGCGCAGTGTGGATCGCCTACGACCCTGATCTCGATGCCTCCGAGCGGGACGCCATTTCTGCGCTTGTTTCCACCGATCCGCATCTGCTTGCCTCGCCCTACCCAGGGCTGGGCAATCCGATTGTGCTGAGTGCGTGGATGCGTCGGGTCGCAGTTCAACGAATCAGCGATGATGCGGTTGACGACTTCCTGGACGATCAGCTTGGCCGACGGTCACAGACCGCACCAGAAGCCGGAGCGAGTTGTGACGGCGCGATCGGCACTCCGCCGTTTGAGCCCCTGACTCGCTATGACGAGGCCTTCGACCAGTTCAGCTAGCCGGCCTACCTGGGCTCAGGCTTGGGTGCTCGAGGGAAGAACGTCGAGGTGCGTTCGACGTACTCCACGTAGCCCGGTCGCCGCTTCGCCATGCTGTGTTCGAGCATGGGGACGCCTGACACACGCGTCAACAGGATGGTCATCACAATCGGGCCGATGATGCCCAGGAGGGCGTCGCCCGTCTCGGCTGCGACGAGGAAGATCCCCCACCAGACGCAGAAGTCGCCGAAGTAATTGGGGTGTCGCGTATAGCGCCACAGGCCCTCGTCGAGCACTCGGCCGACGTTGTCGGGGTCGGCCTTGAATCGGGTTAGCTGGGCGTCGCCGACGGTCTCGAAGAACAGACCGATACCCCAAAGAATCACGCCCAGCACTGCGATCCAGCCGATCGCAGGATCCTCGGGTGTCATTGCCAACTGGACCGGCAGGGACACGACCCACATCAGCACACCCTGCAGCAAGAAGACGGTGATGAGGCTGCGGATGGCGAAGTTGTCGCCGTGCTTGCGGCGCATGAGTTGGTAGCGCCAGTCCTCACCCTTGCCGAGGTTTCGCCGGGCGAGGTGGAGCGCGAGTCGAAGACCCCAGATGGTGATCATCGCGATGATGAGGTCCGAGCGGCCGTCGTGGCCGTCGCCGGTGAAGTAGGCGGCCCATCCCGAGATCACGAACCCGGCGCCCCACACGATGTCGACGATGCCGGCATCGCGCATGACGAGGCTCACGAGCCAGGTCACCACCATGACAATGAGAATGGTGATGGCGGTAGTGCCGAGAACATCGACATGACTACTCATGGAGCTTCCTTCACAAGGTTCTGGTCGGGGGCATGTTCGACGATCCAACGGTCCATCTCAACCCAACGGTCGAGAAGCCAGGCCACGGCCTTGTCGTGGCCGATGGGTACCTCGTGGCGAGGGTAGCGCCACGCATGCATGCGAAGTGTGGTGGGACGGTCGATCGACGCGAGGAGTTCGGTCATTGCGCCTCCATTCTCCAGTCCGACATTGGCGATGAGCACGATGTCGGCATCTGGGGCGCCTCGCAGAAGGGCGAGGAATCCCGCCGGGCGAGGGGGGAGAAGCTTGGTGAGTTGACGAGCTTTGGCCTCGAGCTCCGGTCGAGTGCTCGCCAGTCGATTGACCGCCTTCTCCAGACGAGCGGGGGTGAAGAAGGTCCCTTCGGGGAAGATGACGCCGGCGCTCGTTCCGTTGATCCCCGCGGCGAGCTTTTCGATCCTGGTGAGCATCGGTGACCCGGCTTGGGGCGTTCGGTCAATCCAAACATTGGGTGTTCGATTCGCGATCAGGTCCATGGCCGGGAGCCATTGCAGCTCCTGCTTCAACGTGTAGAGGGCGCGAACGCCGGCCACATCACACGCGTGCAAGGGGCCCAACGCATCGACATGGCTTGCGTGGCGGGCCACGATGATCGCGTTCCCGGCGGCCAGTGCGTCGGGGTTCTCGAACTCCGTGCGGATGTTGGCGAAGCGTTCGAATGCCGCGAGATGGCTGCGACACCACCACCGCTCGAGCCGGTAGTTGGCGCTCAACCATTTGTCGGACCCGGTCCGGCCGAGGAAGCGCACCGAGATGCCGGCCCCGATCACCGCGCCGATGGCCTCGTTCAACAGAACACAGGTCAGAACCATCCAGATTCGGGTCTTTCGACCACGGCGATAACCGGTGCCGAGATCAAGCAAACCCAACACGACCACGGCCAGGGGAGTGAGAGCCGTCATGACGATCGCAAGCACGGGCACGGCGATCATCGTGATGGGGCGCCGAACGATCGGCCGAGGAAGCATCGCCACTGCAGAGACCGTACTGTGCGCCCATGAAGCAGACGAGCCTGTGGGCGCCAAGCCGGGCGCGGATCGAATCGACCAACCTGTTCCGCTTTCAACAGCGGATCGGCGTGCTCGACTATCGCGAACTCCACGAATGGTCGATCGCCAATCCAGCGGAGTTTTGGGCCGCTGCCTGGGACTTCTGTGGAATCGTCGGTGACCGCGGTGAGCGCCTCATCGAAGAGGGCGACGAGTTCCGCCACACTCGTTTCCTGCCCGATGCCACGCTCAACGTGGCGGAGAACCTGCTCGGTGACCCGACCGACGACCTGGCCATGACCTTTCGCGGCGAAGATGGTGAGGCTGTTGATCTGACCCGCGCTGAGCTGCATGAGATGGTCGGTCGCATTCAGGCACTGATGCGACGCGCTGGAGTCTCGACCGGTGACCGGGTGGCAGCGTGGCTCCCGAATCGTCCCGAGACCTACGCGGTGATGCTGGCGGCCACCGGCCTCGGTGCGGTCTTCTGCAGTACCTCACCTGATTTCGGGGTCGATGGAGTGATTGATCGCTTCGGCCAGATCGAACCGGTGATGCTGTTCGCGGCGCCGTCCTACGCGTACAACGGCAAGCGTCATGATTGCCTCGATCGCCTCGAAGAGATCGCAGGAGCGTTGTCCTCGATCCGCGAGACCGTGGTGGTCGAGCCTGGGTGGCTGGGCGCGACCGAACCGGCGCCCATCACGACCGAACGGTTGCCCTTCGATCATCCCTGGTATGTGTTGTTCTCGTCGGGAACCACCGGGAAACCCAAGTGCATCGTGCATCGCACCGGTGGTGTGCTGCTCAAGCACATGGTCGAACAGCAACTGCACTGTGACATTCAGCGCGGCGACAAGGTCTTCTACTTCACCACCGCCGGGTGGATGATGTGGAACTGGCTCGCCTCCGCCCTGGCCTCTGATGCCACGCTGGTGTTGTTCGACGGTGCGCCCACCTTCCCCGATGCCAACCGCCTGTTCGACCTGGTCGATGAGACCGGTGCAACGTTGATGGGCATCTCGGCCAAGTTCATCGACGCGTGCGCCAATGCCGGGATTCGCCCGGTCGAGACCCACGACCTGTCGATGCTGCGATCCATCACCTCCACCGGCTCGACGCTCACTCCAGAAGGTTTCGAGTGGGTCTACGAGAATGTGAAGAGCGATGTGTTCCTCGCGTCGATGTCAGGAGGCACCGACCTCTGCGGCTGTCTGGTGATCGGCGATCCGACCAGCCCGGTGTTCGCCGGCGAGATCCAAGTGCCGGGCCTGGGTATGGAGATCGACGTCGTCGACTCCAACGGGGTTTCGGTCGCACCGGGAGTCGAAGGCGAGTTGGTATGCCGGAATCCGTTCCCGTCGATGCCGCTTCGGTTCTGGGACGACCCCGACGATGTCCGCTACAAGGCGGCGTATTTCGACCAGTTCGCGGGCATGTGGCACCACGGCGACTTCATTTCCCAGTCGTCCACTGGGGGCTACGTCATCTCGGGCCGCTCTGATGCCACCCTCAATCCTGGCGGAGTGCGGATCGGCACCGCCGAGATCTATCGCCGCGTCGACACCATGCCGGAGATCGAGGAGAGCGTGGTGATCGGACAGTCATGGGACAACGACACTCGGATTGTGTTGTTCGTGAAGATGGCGGCGGGTGAGCAGCTGACCGACGAGGTGCAGTCGCGGATCCGGTCGCGGATCCGGTCCGAGGTCACGCCCCGCCATGTGCCGGCGATCATCGCCGCGGTGACCGACATTCCCCGTACACGATCCGGCAAGATCACCGAACTGGCCGTGCGTGACATCGTGGCGGGTCGTGCGATCGCCAACGTCGAGGCCCTCGCCAATCCCGAAGCCCTTGACCAGTATCGAGATCGTCCCGAGTTGGCTGGTTGACGACTTCGTTGATTTTCATATACTTTTGATCCATATGGTTCAAACGGTCGAACGTCATCGTGCCGCAGCTGTCCTGGCTCAACGCCACGCCTCAGTGGCCCACGAACTCGCGGTGGAGATCGGTGTCCGAGAATCGCATCTGCGCCAGCGGCTCACACCGGTGACACAGCGCCACACCGACGATGTGTGGTCGTCGAGCGCCGCGACCCGCAGCCGAGTCCGGGTTCGATCCCTGGAGATTGCGACGTTGTTGGCGGCGACCGATGATCTCGCATTGGTACGGCTGGCCCTTTATCGACGATGCGCCGAGCTCGAGGCTCAGGCCCGCACCGAGCATCGCCGAGCCGACCTGCTCGAGGCGGCCCTGGCCGCAACTTCGGTCGGAAGTATGGGCACAGGCGGATTGGCCTGACAACATGGCGCTATGGCTTCCCATGATCTGATCATCCGCGACGGCAACGTGGTGGACGGCACCGGTGCACCCGCTCGGCAAGCGGACATCGCCGTACGTGACGGGATCGTGACCGATGTCGGCCGGATCGACGGCACCGCAACACGAGAGATCGACGCTGACGGAGCCCTGGTCGCGCCCGGTTTTGTCGACATTCACACTCACTACGATGGCCAGGCGACGTGGGATGACCGTATGCAACCATCGTCGTGGCATGGCGTCACCACCGTGGTCTTCGGCAATTGCGGGGTTGGATTCGCGCCGGTGCACGACACCGATCACGGCACGCTCATCGAGTTGATGGAAGGGGTCGAGGACATCCCCGGCGCGGCGTTGCACGAAGGACTGCAGTGGGGATGGACGTCGTTTGCCGACTACCTCGATGCATGCGACACACCGAAGGACATGGACATCGCCACCCAGGTGCCCCATGGGGCCTTGCGGCTCCATGTGATGGGGGAGCGCGGCGCCGATCGCGACGACGCCACCTACGACGACATTGTCGAGATGGGACGCCTTGCCGCTGAAGGCATCGAGGCTGGAGCACTTGGTTTCTCCAC
Organism: Acidimicrobiales bacterium; assembly: GCA_029263175.1. Taxonomy (GTDB): domain Bacteria; phylum Actinomycetota; class Acidimicrobiia; order Acidimicrobiales; family Aldehydirespiratoraceae; genus JAACCU01. The sequence goes on from JAJCXZ010000083.1 coordinate 17,164, forward strand.
CAGCCGCACGGCGAATCACCGCACGTCAACCGGTGACTTCACTCCGACGCTCACGGCCGCCTCCGAGGAGCTGGTCGGGATCGCTGACGCGGTCGGCCGCACCGGCACCGGCGTCTTCCAGCTGGTCAGCGACTTCGTCGATCGTGAAATCGAGTTCCAGATGCTTCGCGACATGTGCGCGATCTCCGGTCGTCCCCTCAGCTTCACGATCATCGAGAACCAGCGCAGCGCCGATTTCCACACGGATCTGCTCGGCCGGATCGAGCAGGCCCGCGCCGACGGATTGAAGATCACCGGCCAGACACCGGTTCGTCCGATCGGCATCCTGCTCGGGTTCGAATGCACGCTCAACCCGTTCCTTCGGAATCCGGTCTGGGCTGAGGTGGCCGATCTGGCACCCGCCGAAAGGGTTGTTGCCTTGGCCGATCCCGAGCGGCGGCTGAGGCTTCTGGACGCTGCCGGTGGCTCCGACATGACCGCGGTCGGAGGTCGATTGATCGAGAAGTACGACATGATGTTCGAGCTCGGCGAGTCGCCCAACTACGAGCCGGATCCCGCCGACACGTTGGCTCGGCGAGCGCAACGGTCGGGCATCTCGCCGGCAGAACTCGCTCTCGACCTACTCTCCGGAAACGACGGCACGGCGATGCTGTGGGTGCCGTTCAGCAACTTCGGCAAGGGCAATCTCGACACCACCCGTGATTTGCTGACCCATGCGTTCACGGTTCCGTCGCTGAGTGATGGCGGTGCTCATGTCGGCACCATCTGCGACGGCTCATTCCCCACGACACTCCTCCAGCACTGGGGCCGTGATCGCGCCGAGGGCCGCATCGAACTCGAATTCCTGATCCAGCGTCAATGCCGAGACACCGCCCGCACCGTCGGGCTTCATGACCGCGGCGTGTTGGCGCCCGGTTATCGAGCTGACATCAATGTGATCGACTTCGAGCGACTCCGCGTTCATCAGCCGGAGCTGGCCTATGACCTGCCCGCCGGTGGCCGACGGCTTCTGCAACGAGCCGACGGTTACCGCCACACAATCGTGGCCGGCACCGAGACCTATGCCGACGGTGAGGCCACCGGGGCCCTCCCCGGCCGACTTGTTCGCGGCGCTCAGAAGGAGCCGATCCAATGACCATCATCGAGCCCCTCGAGCGACATGCCGAATGGAGTGCGGCAACGATCGCCGACCCCACTGCGTGGAGCCATCGTCTGGGCGACGACGAGATTGCCGAGCTGGAGGAGGCGCTGGCCGTGGCGCGCAGCCACACCGACGACCTTCTCGATGTCGACAAGTCACGCTTCCCGCTGCCTCGTCTCGGGCAACGGCTCGTGGAGATGACTGAGGAGTTGATCAACGGCCGTGGGTTCCAGCGCGTCACCGGGCTGCCGGTTGATCGACTGGGCCCCGAAGACTCCTCGTGGATCTACTGGGGTATTGGTATGCACCTCGGCATGCCCTGGGCCCAGAACGCGCGTGGCCATCTCCTCGGTGACGTGAAGGACACGGGCGTCACCATGGCGAGCCCAACGTCTCGGGGCTACGAGATGGCCGGTGCGCTGCCGTTCCATTCGGATGGCTCTGACCTGGTCGGCTTGTTGTGCCTGTCGAACGGCGTCTCTGGCGGCGAGAGCCTGATCGCCAATGCGCTGCTCTGCCACAACCTGCTCGCGAAGTCGGATCCGGACCTCGCCGCGGTCATGTACGAAGGCTTGCCGTATGACTATCGCGGCGAAGAAGCCGAAGGTGGTCGGCCGTACTACACGATTCCTGCCTTCACCCGCCACGGTGATCGCCTGTTCATCCGCTATATCCCGCCGTTCATCAAGGCCTCCCAGCGTCATGAGGGTGCGCCGCGCCTGACTGATCAGCAGGTCGCCGCCATGGCTGCTTATGACGCTCTCGTCGCCGATCCCGCTCATCAGGTGGAGATGATCTTCGAGCCGGGCGACATGCAATTCATCAACAACTACCACGTGCTGCACGGTCGCCGAACGTTCGAAGACGACCATGAGGCCGGCAGCGTCCGTTGGCTCAAACGCCTCTGGCTCGCCACCGACCTGCTCGCCGCCGATGACCGACCCGAGCGCTTCCAAGCCGAGAGAGCGTTTTCGCACTGGAACGAGAAGCGGACCCGGGCCTGATCCCCGGCTAGGGTCCTGGCCATGTCAACCTTCCACGACTTCGAGATGTCGTCGCTCGAGGGTGAGCAGGTGTCGTTCTCGGCGTTTGCCGGTTCCGCCTGTCTCATCGTCAACGTCGCATCGGCTTGAGGCCTTACGCCTCAGTACGCAGGTCTGCGTACGCTTCATCACGATGACAACGGGGTCCAGGTTCTGGGCTTCCCGTGTAACCAGTTCGGCGCTCAGGAGCCAGGCTCCGCCGAAGAGATTCGCACGTTCGTCAACGACAACTACAACATCGACTTTCCGATGTTCGCCAAGATCGAAGTCAACGGCGACGGCGCCGCGGACCTCTACCGGTGGCTCAAGTCCGAACAGCCCGGCGCCGGCGACTCCTCTGACCTCGTGTGGAACTTCGAGAAGTTCCTCGTGAATGCCAACGGCGAAGTCGTCGAGCGATTCAGCCCGACGGTCACCCCCGAAACGATCGCAGAACAGCTGAGCGACCTGCTGGGCTGACACATGCCCGGGATCCTCGATGGAATCAAGGTCGTCGAGTTCGCGCAGAACGCGGCGGTGCCCTACTGCGGTCGACGCATGGCCGGTATGGGTGCCGACGTCGTCAAGGTCGAACCGACGGCCGGCGACGCCATGCGCGGGCTGGCGCAGCTCGCCCCCGGTGAAGCCCGTGCCTATGCCGTGATCAACCCCGGAAAGCGTGGGGTCACGCTGGACCTCGGCCACGACGATGCTCGGCGCGTGGTCGACGCCCTGATCGCCTGGGCCGATGTCGTGCTGGTCGCATTCAAGATGACCGACCTGGCCCGATACGGCATCGACTACGACAGGGCCCGAACGATCAACCCGCAGGTGATCCACCTCACTCACTCCCCGTTTGGCCCCGAAGGACCCGACTCCGACCTTGGTGGCTACGACGTGCTGGTGCAGGGCCGAAGCGGCGCCGGCTTCACCATGAACCGCACCGAGAACGGTGTACCGATGTCGACTCGCCCGGCGGTCAACGACTTCGGTACGGGGATTGCTTCGGCGCTCGGTGTTGTGGCGGCTCTTCGGCATCGAGATCTCACCGGTGAGGGTCAGCGGGTCGATGCGTCCCTGCTCGGCACGGCGATGGCGCTGGCAACGCCCATGGTGACGCACTTCGAGCGGACGGATCCGGCGGCGCTGGCGGTGCTCGATGAGGACCTCGCCTTGCTGCGGGCGGCCGGCGTCTCGTTCGACGAGCAGCGCAAGGTCTACGAGGAGCGAATCATCCCTGGTGGAGGGGCCTTTGCGCTCTATTTCCGTCACTACGCGACATCCGACGGGCTCATTTCCGTCGCCGGGCTCAGTGCCGGGTTGTGGAAGAAGTTCCACGAGGCCACCGGGGTCACCACACCCGACATGCGTGAGCCGACGAGCGCCGCGTTTCTGGCGATCGTTGATGAGGCCAACGACCTGTTTCGCACCAAGACCACACGGGAGTGGATCGATGCACTGCGAGCGGTGGGATTCCCGTGTGGGCCGTACAACATGCCGCACGAGGCAATCAACGACGAGCAGATCCGGGCCAACGACTTCGTCATCGACATCGAGCATCCGTCGTTTGGTCGCTACTCAACGACCGGCCAGCCGCTGACGTTCAGCGCGGCGCCGGCCGATCCGGTCGGTCCCTCGCCGCGCCTCGGCGAGCACACGGCCGAGGTTCTCGCGGAGATCGGGCTCGCCGACTCGCTCGACGCCCTGGTCGCCGATGGCGTCGTCACGCTGATGGAGTAGTTGGCCATCCTGAGGCTTGTTGGTAGGCGTGACCGGCCCGGAGCACGGTCGAGTCGGCATGACGCCGCCCGCTGAGGAGGAGCCCGATCGGCATCCCGTCAGGATCGAACCCGCACGGCACGGTGAGCGAGGGTTGTCCGGTCACATCGAACACCGTGCAGTTGAGGACGCGTTTGGCGCGATCGGCCTCTGACGCTCCGGCGCGCCGTCCCGCGGTGACCCTCGCGGTCGGACAGGCGAGGAGATCGAGGTTGGCTTGTGCCATCCGCTGCTCGACGCGTTGGCGGACTTCGCCTTGACGGGCAGTGGCAGTGGAGCGCACCGTTGCCGTGACGGCGCCGTAGATGTCGAACCAGTGGCGCAGCGACGGTGAGATGTGCTTCCCCTCGGCTTCGAACCGGGCGATGTCGTCGCCGTAGTGATCGAGCATCTCCGCGGCGAGGGCGGCCATGGCGGTCTCGATCGAGAGGATGTCGCTCTCGAGTGCGGCCGGAAGATCGAGCTCCACCAGCTCCACACCCTGGGAGCGCAGCACGTCGATGGCCGTGTCGAACGCCTTTCTGACAGGGGCGGAGCAATCATCGAGGTATTCGCCGATGAGCACGGCCACCCGCAAGCCGTCGATCGGCTGACCGACAAGGGCCGTGGGATCGTCATACCCATCGTCTTGCATCACCTTCAACAGGTCGGCGGCCGTCTTGACGCTTCGTGTCATGGGGCCGATGTGGTCGAGGCTTGCGGCGCAGACCGATAGCCCCTCGCGGCTGATGCGATCGTGAGTCGGCTTGAGCCCGACGATCCCGCAGTGAGCGGCCGGGAGCCTGATCGAACAGGAGGTGTCGGAGCCGATGGCGGCGTCGACCATCCCGGCCGCCACCGCGGCCGCGGAGCCACTGGAGGAGCCTCCCGTGATTCGCTCGTGGTTCCAGGGGTTGGCGGTGTCGCCCCATGGGGTGTTGGTCCCGGTGGTGCCGCACGCGAGCTCGGTCAGCATCGTTTTTCCCACGATCACAACTCCGGCATCACGAAGTTTCGCGACACACGCACCATCGTGTTCGGCGACTCGGTCGGCGAAGAGTTCTGACCCGTACTTGCACGCGAGTCCGGCGACGTCGAGATTGTCCTTCACGCCGATCGTCAGGCCGGCCAGAAGCCCGTCGTGATTCGTCTTCCTGGCTGCGGCCAGCGCACCCTCCCGGTCGACAGTGACAAAGGCGTTGATCGACGGATCGAGCTCGTCGATACGGTCGAGTGATGCTCGGACGTGGGCGACGACGTCACGCACCCGCGATCCCTTCGGCCGGCTCCAGCAGGTCCCACCGGTTGCCGTAGGCATCTTCGAACACCGCCACGACGCCGTAGATCTCGTGGCGGGGTTCTTCGTGGAATCGAACACCAGCGGCCGTCATCGCCGCATGGTCTCGAGCGAAATCGTTGGTGTGGAGGAAGAAGCCGACCCGACCCCCGGTCTGGCTGCCGATTCGCGATCGCTGGTCGTCGTCAGTGGCCTCGGCCAACACGATTCCTGTGGCACCCGCTGGGGCTCCCACCGGTCGCACGATGACAAATCGTTTTCGTCCCTGATCGACATCGGCCACGAGTTCAAAACCGAGATCGTCGCAGTAGTGACGGATGGCTCGGTCGTAGTCGTCGACCACGATCGAGAAAAGGGCGACGCTTCTGGCTTCGTTCACGACGGCATTCTCGCACCTGCAAGGATGGAGCGATGGCTGATGAACAAGTCCGTTATGAAGAACGCGATGACATCGCGATCATCACCCTGAATCGGCCGGAGAAGAAGAACACGCTCAACGACGTCGTGATCCAGGGTGTGGCTGACGGCATCGACCGGGCTGCCCGTTCCGAGGATGTGGCCGCCATCGTGGTGCGTGGTGCCGGCGACACCTTGACGGCCGGCTACGACCTCACGGCCCACGCCGCGGGTGGGTCGTGGGAGAAGACCTATGGCGCGAAGGGACCAACGCCGCGAGACGGTGCCTGGGATCCCGTGCGCGATTACCAATTCATGGGCAACAACGTTCGCCGCTTCATGAAGATCTGGGAGTGCCCAAAGCCGGTGCTCGGCGAGATCAAGGGTTGGGCCGTCGGTGGCGCCACCGATCTGGTCCTGTGTTGTGACCTGCTCTACATGGCCAGCGATGCCCATATCGGCTACGCCCCCAGCCGTATCTACGGCACCCCGACGACGAATCTCTGGATCTACCGGTTGGGCCTAGAGCACGCCAAGCAGTTCATACTGACCGGCCGCGCCATCGACGCTGCCACCGCCCACCGCATCGGCCTGGTCTCCACGGTCTGTGCACCGGAGGAACTCGCCGAGACCATTGAGACCGAGGCGCGCCGGTTCGCCACGATCCCGGCCAACCAACTCGCCCTCAACAAGATGTTGATCAATCAGGCCTACGAAAACATGGGCCTGCGGACGTCACAGATGCTCGGCACCTTCTTCGATGGCATGGCCCGCCATACCGAAGAGGCCTACCAGTGGGTGGAGGAGTTCGACGATTTGGGCTTCCGCGAGGTGATCCGCGAGCGGGATGCGCCGTGGCAGGACTACGGAGAGCGTCCTCGCGACTGATGGCTGTTCGCGCTGCGACGGCGGCTTGGGTGGCGATGCTGGTCCACTTCTCCCATCACTTTGGGAACACGACCCGCACGCTCGTGTTCGAAGACCAGGCGATCCTCTGGGACTTCGCCCGTGATCTTCGCCGCGGCACGTTCCGGCAGCTCGATTTCCCTGGACAGTTCTACGACAGCTCCTTGGAGGCAGTGCCGGCGGCGGGGCTCGGTGCGCTCGGGTTTTCGGACCCGTTCGCGTACTCATTGGGCATGTTGCTGGTGACTCTGATCGCCTGGACGGCGCTCGGCGCGGCCGTTTTCCGTCGAGGTCATCCACTCTTGGCGGCAGCAGTCTTTCTGCTCCCCGTGGCCATGACCGTCGACAACTCGCTCGTCTCGCTGATGTGGTCCACCGCCGTACCACGGGTACTTGCCGTGGTCGTGGTTGCGGTTGTGATCGGGTCCCGCCGGGTGACGCCGCAGTGGGCCGCCTTGGTGGCCGTTGGGGGCTCGGCGGTCCTGCTGGACCCGTCGACGCTGCTACTGCTCGGCCCTGTCGGCGTCTGGCTCTCTCGTCGAGATTCCCCGGATATCCCGTGGCGTCCCATCGCTGCTTCGGCGGTGTTGCCGCTTGCGTTGGCGGGGATTCGTGAGGTCCACCACCGAGCGAATCCGGCCCTTGATTTCCACCCCTCACATGAGTTCGGCTTCGGCACGAAGCCGATCCGGTGGCATCTCCAGAATCCAACCCGATCGCTGCGTGAGTACGGCCCCGAGCTCCTCCACACGCCGCTGCTCCGCACGGCGGCTGTTGTGTTGGTGATCGGTGCGGTGGCGGTGGCGATAGCCCGTCGCGCCGACATCGCCACCCGCTGGGCGACCGCCGCGGCCGCCCTGGTGCTCCTGGCGTACTACGCGTCGCACGCCTCGCTGCGATCGGTCGAGTCGTTGACCCCGCTGCCTTCGGCCGGCCGCGGTCTCATGGCGTTGCCGTTCCTCGTTGTATTCCTGGTGGCCGTGGCTCCGCCGTCCCCGCGAATCCAAGCCCGTGTAGTGGCGGTAATGGCCGTGTTGGCAGTCGGCGGCTTCGCCCACGGTCTGCTGGCCGACAGCTCCGACAATTTCGTCGAGTCGGTGCAAGCGGCCGGTGTCATGGAGTTGGTAGAGGTGGGCGTGGTCGAGGCGCGCTGCGACGATCTGGCTGCCGTGGCCCGGCCAGAGACGTCTCCGGTGATGCTCTCGACGAGTCGGGTGACGGCGTGGGCGTGCTCGGCAGTCTTGGAGGACTCGCTGGGGTCCGATGTGACGGTGCTTTTCCCCAGCTACGAGCGGCGGGTCTGGGAGATCGAGCGGTTCTGGTCGCACCCGCAAACCACTTGGGTGGTGTGGGGTGACGGTCTGGACGGTTGCGACAACGTGTCCGACGACGTGTCGTGCGGCGTTCCCCGCCCCGGTGTCGCGATCATGCGGACCCCCGAGTGGCGCATCGATCAGGCCGCGCTCGGGTCGGGGATCGGTATGCGCTGGTTGCCGGACGGCTTTCCCGACGACTGACCAGACGGCCGTCGGTCTAGAGCTCGTGCCACTCCCCGTTGACCCACTGGTCACGCAGTTTGAACTTCTGGATCTTGCCGGAGCCGGTGAGGGGGAACTCGTTCACCTCGAACCACTGCCTCGGCGTCTTGTGCGGGGCAAGGTGTTCGCGCATGTAGGCGAAGAGTTCGTTCTTGTCGATGTCGTAGTCAGGGGCGGGGCGAACGAACGCGGCCACCGTCTCGCCCCACTTCTCGTCCGGCAGGCCGACCACCGCCACTTCACCGACCGTTTCGTGGGCGAAGAGCAGCTCTTCGAGTTCCTTGGGGTAGACGTTCTCGCCGCCGCGGATGATCATGTCCTTGAGCCGGCCTTCGATCGTGACGTAGCCGCGTTCGTCCATGGCGGCGAGATCGCCGGTGTGGAGCCAGCCGTCGGCGTCGATCGTCTCGGCGGTTTGTTCCGGCATCTCGAAGTAGCCGTGCATGACGTGGTAGCCGCGGGTGACGAACTCGCCGACTGCACCCACCGCGACGGGTTCGTTGGTCTCAGGATCGACGATGCGAGCCTCGACGTGGGGCATCAGCTGGCCGATGGTGCCGGATTTGTCCTCGATGGAGTCGGTCGGCCGAGTCATGGAGGCGACAGGTGAACACTCGGTCTGTCCGTAGACGATCGTGAACGGCGCGCCGATCTCAGCCTCAAACCTGCGAACGAGCTGCTCCGGCACCAGCGAACCTCCCGAGCAGACCCCGTGGACGCTCGAGAGATCCGTAGTCGAGAACACAGGGTGCTCGATCATGGCGATCAGCATCGTCGGCACACCCACCATGCCGTTGCCCTTGTACGTCTCGATCAACTCGAGCACGAGCCCCGGTTCGAAGGCTTCGACGACCACCATCGTGTTCTTGTGGGCGAGGCAGCCGAGCACCCCCATCGCCGACCCGCCGGTGTGGAAGAGCGGCATCGTGTTGACGTAGACGGCGCCGGCCATCAGGCCCATTCGGTCGAGGAAGTGGTGAGCGTTGTTGTGCAAACCACGGTGGTGAAGGACTGCTCCCTTCGGGAAGCCGGTGGTGCCCGATGTGTATTGCAGCATCACCGGCTCGCCCGGCTCGATCTCAGGGAATTCGGTGCTGGGATCGCCGGTGGCGAGAAAATCGGCCCACACGTCGAAGCGGACGATCTCGCGCAGGTCGGGACAGGCCGGATGGATGTCCTCAGCGACCGAGAGCATCGGGTTGCCGCGGAAGTCGGGAACCACGAAGAGGCCGGCCGACTTCGACTGCGTGAGGACGTACTGGACCTCCTCGGCTCGATAGCCGGGGTTCACGGTGACGATCACCATGCCGGCAAGGGCACAGCCGTATTCGAGAAGCACCCACTCGGGAATGTTGTGCGCCCAGCATGCGATGCGATCGCCTTTCTCGAAGCGAGCGAGCAGGGCTCGGGCGCACTGTTCGGACTCTGCCAGCATCTCGGCGAACGTCCACTGCCGGCGCGCGCCGACGTCAGGAATGCCCTCGATCAGCGCGATGCGATCGGGTGTTTCCGCCGCGGCTTCTCGGAGAAGGTCCCCGATCGTGACGTCGCGAACCGGTGGTGTGTCCTGACCGATGGTGTGAGAGATGGTGAGCGCCATGCCGAGCATCATGACGCGGACCGGGCCGGTGGACAATCGACCAAGTCACGCTGGGGACGGCGAACTCGCTGCGACGACGCAGGCCCAGCGTGACTTAGTCGTCGATCTCGTTGCGGATTTCGGCGGAGTGTTCGCCCATTCGAGGCGGTCGGCGCGCTGTGGTGCGGACGGCGCCGTCGATGCGGATGGGGGAGCGGATGGCGCGGTACGCATCGCCGTCGGTGACGATCGGGTCGCTGCCGATTCCCTCAGCCCAGGCGATTGCCTCGGGGATGGAATTGATGGGGCCGCAGGGCACATCGTTGGCGCGAAGAAGGGCGACCCACTCGTCCCGGGTGCGTGTGCCGAGGGTGGCCTCCAACTCAGCGTTCAATGCCAGGACGTTGGCTCGGCGGATCGTGTTGTCGGCGAACCGAGGATCGTCGAGCAGCTCGGGGCGATCGATGGCACGGCACAAGGCGGCGAACAGCTTCTGGTTGGCCGCCGCGATGATCATCTCGCCATCGGCGACGCGGTACGACTCGTAGGGAGCGATCGAGGCATGACGGTTGCCATTGCGGGCCGGGTCGCTACCGCCCATCAGGGTGGCCGTCTGATGGTTGAGAGTGCTGGCCAACGCGGTGTCGAAGAGCGACACCTCGATGTGGCGGCCGATGCCGGTGACGTTGCGCTCATGGAGCGCGGCGAGCACACCGATGGTGGCGTTCATGCCCGTCATCATGTCGACGATTGGCACGCCTACTCGCAGCGCTCGACCCTCGTGTTCTCCGGTGAGGTGCATCGGCCCGCCCATCGCCTGGGCGACCAGGTCGTAGCCGGGGAGATCAGCGGCGGCAGTGTCCGCGCCATACGCGGTGATGGAGGCGGTGATGATGTCGGGACGATCGACGGCCAAGGATGCATGGTCGAGGCCCAGCGAGGCGGCAAATCCGGGCTTGTAGTTGTCGAGCACGATGTCGCCGGTGCGGGCGAGCTTCCGGGCGAACGCGATGTCGTCGGCGTTCTTGAGGTCGAGCACGATCGACCGCTTGTTGCGATTCAGCGAGGAGTAGTACGTGGCTTCCTGCTCGGTGCCGCCGTCACCGTCGTCGACGTCTCGCCACGGCGGACCCCAGATGCGAGTGTCATCGCCGAGTCCGGGTCGTTCGATCTTCACCACGTCGGCGCCCAGGTCGCCGAGCGTCTGACCGACAAATGGGCCCGCGAGCACTCGGGAGAAGTCGATCACACGGATACCGGCGAGGGGCTTTGGCGAATCAGTCGTCACGAGCAACCGGTCTATCAGCGAAGACGTTGTGTTCGCGTCGCGGAAGGTCGGCCGCCCGATATCCATTTGAGGGGGCCGGTAGCGTGGCTGAAATGGCGGCTGATGACTGCGCGAGATGTGGCATCCCCACGGTGCCAGGTGCGTCCTTTTGCCATGGCTGTGGGGTTCGCGTCGATGTGGTTGTCGCCGACCTCGACCTCTTTGGCCCACCGGGAGGAACGCCGCAGGCCTATGCCGCCGGAGAGCCGACCGGAGAACGACTGAAGACAGCCCTGGGTTTGGGAGTGGTGCTCGCACTTGTTGCGCTCGCGGTCGTCTACATCGGGTCCGTCGACAGCGATCCCGCGACCGACGACGCCACGGCCGACGCGACCGAGTTCACGGACGAAACCGACGCCGAAGGTGCCACGGCGGATGTGGAACGGCTCGATGACGTGATCGATGAGGCCGCTGATCTGGTGGCCCGTAGCGCCGGCCGACTCGTGGAACATTCCCAGATCGCGTTGGGTGAGGGGTGGCCGATCAGCGCCCTGCGCCACAACGGTGAGGCGATGGCATTTGTGGCCCCGACATCGACCTACCACTTCTCAGAGGTCGGATTGGATCTCTGGGTCGGACCCGACTTCGACCAGTTGACCAAGGTCCCACTGGTCTTGCCCACAGGCGTTGAGGTCGCCGACGTTGCGCTGGTGGCCGGCCGGTTGCTGGCGGTCGGTAGCAACGAGTCCGGTGAGCTCACCGCCTGGCACTCTGATGACGGGCGTCTGTGGGTCGTCGAAGATATCCCCGGACCCGAACCTCGCTTGCGCATGCCGTTCGGAGGCGAAGACAATTGGTCGATCTCGGATAGCGAGATTCTGGTGGGCGCGGCGGGGGTCGGGGTGCTGGTGACCCGTCATCAGGATTCCTACATCGAAATCATGACTACTGCGTTCGATCATTTTGGGCTCCCACTGGATGATCTCGGCTTCTTCCAGGTCTACGAGGACGTCGACTCAGTGTCGCTGGCCGCCCCGTTTGGCTTCATCTTCGCCACGGTCGAGACCGGGGCGCTCGAGCTGAACGAGACTCGTTTCGATGGTGAGCCGCCACCGATGGCCTGGCTCTTCAACGATGGCGACGGATGGGTCTGGCAGCAGTTCGAGACGCCGTGGCTGCAGTCGGCGGGCGTAGATCGCGAGGGCAACTTCTTTGCGATGGAGTGGCGCAACAGCGGGCCACAACTGCTGCGTTCAGTGGATGGGTTGACATGGACCGAGACCGCGGTCACCGGCGACATCAATTTCATCCTTCCGTGGGGCGACGGGCTGCTGACCACATCCCAGACTGACCTCGAGGTCACCGTCGACGGTGATCTCGACAGACTCGGCATGGGTGAGATCGCGCCGTCGGGATCCGATGGAGGTTGGTACTTCGGCCTCCGCTCGGGTGCAGATGGAGTGGTTGTCGCGTGGCAGTCCTGGGATCTCGGCGTGTCAGGCCCGGTGTCGGCGTCGTTGCTGAAAGACGGTTACTCCCTCAGCTCCGATGACGGGTGGACGCTGGAGTTCCGCCGCGATGGCGACATCGTCTGGTCCACGGAGGGCCAGCCATCGGCTGACGAGTATGAGGCTGACCTCGATCGGCGCGTGGTCGCTCTGCTCGACCCCGAGACCGGGGATTCGCTCGTGGAGTTCTCGCTGGATGAACTGCAGCAACTGGCCAGCGAGACGAATACCTACCGGAAGTCGAGCAGCGATCAGGTTCTGTTCTCCCACGATCTCGAAGATTGGTATCGAGGCCTGATCGGAACCGTTGCCGAGCCGACTTCGGTGTGGCACGGGGGCGCCGAGTTCGTCGATGAGCAACTAGCGGTCTTCGGCCTCCGGGAGGGCGATCCGTGGGGGTATTCCAGCCCTCTGATCGAGCTCTGGGTGTTCGACCTCCCATCGGATGGCAGTGATGGCGGCTGACAGCTGCGTGAGATGTGGCACCCGCGTGGTGTCCGGAGCAGACTTCTGCCACCGCTGTGGACTCAAGCTCGACGTGGTGGTCGCGGAACTCGATGTTTTCGCCCCGCCGGGCAGCAGTCCTCAGGGGTACACCGACTCCGAGCCATCGGGTGAGCGACTGAAGACTGCGATGGGCGTGGCAGCTGTGCTCGGGTTGGTTGCGTTGGCCGTCGTCTACATCGGTGGCGCGGAGACGGAGCCGGTTGCGCACGAGGCGGCGTCGAACGAGTTGTCGGATGACGGCGATGCCGAGGTGACCGATGACGAGGTCGAGCAGGCAGCCGAGCTGACCGATGGGGCAACCACCGACCTGACCGCCCGTGCCGTGGGCCGACTGATCGAGAGGTCCAGTGCCGAGGTCGGTGTTGGGTTGCCGGTCAGCGTCGTGCGGCACAACAACGAGTTGATGGTCTTCGTGGCACCGAGAGCTTCGTATTTCTCGCCCAACGTCGGGCTCGACCTGTGGGTCGGGCCCGAGCTCGACCAACTCACAAGGGTTCCAGGAGTACTACCCGAGGGCGCGGTGGTGAGTGACGTGGCGGTGGTCGACGGTGGGTTGCTGGCGGTGGGTCAAGGTGAGCTGGGCGACCTCACTGCTTGGCGTTCTGATGACGGCCGGTCCTGGAAATCGGAGCCTCTCCCCGGCTCGGATCCGGACGGTTCGTGGCCGATGGTCGGTCGCCGAATCCATGTTGGCGATGCCGGTATCGGAGTGTTGGCGAGCGGCCAGGATCAGACTCCATTCGGCCCCGCGGCGGCGACGTTTCTGGAGGATCTCGGCCTGAGTTTGGCGGATCTGGACTCCTATGACCTCTACCGCGAAAGTGACTCGATTTCGTTGGGAGCGCGATTCGGCTTTCGGCTCGCCACGGCCACCTTCGATGAGCTCGGGCTGGACGAGTCGACAATGAACGGGAGGCAGCCGCCCATGATCTGGCTGTTCGATGACGGCACCGGATGGGAGTGGCAAGAGCTCGAGTGGGACTGGGTGCAATCGGTGGGCACCGATGATCAGGGCGGGTTCTACGGGATTGGGTGGGGAGACGCCGGGCAAGAGCTTGTTCGATCCACGGATGGCCGTTCGTGGACGGGTTCTCGGCTCTCGGGCGACCTGACCTCCCTGATCCCGTCGGGTGATGGTCTCCTGGTGACATTCCAGTCGGATCTTGCGCTCAGGGTCGGCAACGAGTTCGACAAACTCGACATGAGGGATCTCATTCCATCGGCCGCCGACGGCGGGAGGCCGCACAGCATCACGGCCGTCGGGTCAGGCGCCGCGGTGGCATGGGAGTTCTGGGGTGGTCCGCGGGTGACGTCCCCACCCTCGGCGTCGTTGCTGAAAGATGGTTTTGTGCTCGCCACGGAAGACGGTTGGACGCTGGAGCTCAGTCGAGACCGAGACGTTGTCTGGAGATCAACGGGTCGAGAAGACTCGTACGACGTTGACCTCGAGTCGCGAACGATCACGCTTCTCGATCAGGAGACGGGCGCCGCCATCGTCGGGTTCACCGTTGCCGAACTCCAGCAGCTCGCTGACCAGGTCAACCAGCGAGACAAATTGGTCAGTGATCAGGTCCTGTTCTCCTATGACCTCGAGAACTGGTATCGAGCGCTCATCGGTGGCGTCTCCAACCCGGCCACGGTATGGCACGAGGGAATCGAGTTCATCGATGGCGGGGTCGCCGTGTTCGGCTACCGCGGTGGCACTCAATGGGGCTTCGCCAGTCCGAGCCTCGAGCTGTGGATCTTCGACTTGCCGCCGAACTAGGGGAAGTAGGGTTGCGCCGTGCGGGTACCGGTGGATGTCGAGGCGATGAGCTTCCTGTTTTGCGACATCGAGGGTTCGACGCGTCTGTGGGAACAGTTCCCCACCGAGATGAGTGGGGCGCTCGAAACGCACGACGAACTCGTCCTGTCGGCCTTTCGTGCGAATGATGGCGAAGTCTTCTCGGCTGCCGGCGATGGCTACGGCGCCGCGTTTGTCTCCCTCGAGCAGGCCGCTCGTGCCGCCCGGACGATTCAGCGCTCCCTCGGGGCCCAGAACTGGCCGACAAGCACTCCGATCATGGTTCGAATGGGCCTTCATTCGGGCGTCGCTGAATATCGCGACGGTGCGTACTTCGGCCCGGCGGTCAACCGCGCCGCCCGCATCATGTCGTCAGCGCACGGTGGCCAGACGGTCGTCTCGGCCACGGTCAACGAGGCTTTGCGCGAAGGTCCGGTCCCGCTGAACGATCTCGGGCTCCATCACCTCAAAGACCTCGATGAGCCGGAGCGCATCTGGCAGTTCGGGGCCGGTACCTTCCCCCCGTTGCGCAGTGCACGGGGCACTGACGTTCGTCTCCCCGAGTCGCCGACGGCGCTCGTTGGTCGGTCGGCCGAACTCGGCGAGCTGATGGTATTGCTTCCGACTGTTCGCGGCATTGCCATCATCGGTCCCGGGGGGATCGGGAAGACCCGGGTCGCGGTGGCGCTCGCCTCCCAGGTCGTGGATGACTATCCCGATGGCGTCGTGTTCTGCGATCTCGGTCAGATCAGCCGTAGCGATGAAGTGCCCGAGGTGGTCGCCACCGCCGTTGGCGTACGCCAGAGCCCAGGGCGCTCCATGCTGGGCACGCTCGAAGAGTGGTATCGAGCAAAGCGTGCACTCTTGATCCTCGACAACTGCGAGCAGGTCACCGAGGGGGCGAGGGAGCTGGTCGACCGACTGCTCATGAACTGCGCCGAGCTCCAGGTCGTGCTCACGTCACGGGCCAGTCTCGGATCTGAGCACGCCCTGATGTACGCGCTGAAGTCGATAGGCGGTGGGGCTGCGCACGGACTTCTGGTCGATCGGATCCGTCGACACGATCCGACGTTCGACGAGACCACTCATTCGGTGGGCTTGCGTGAGCTCGGCAAGCGTCTGGACGGCATGCCGCTGGCGATCGAGCTGGCTGCAGCCCGGTGTCGAGGCCTCTCGCCGGCCGAGCTGGTCGAGCGCATCGATCAGCACCCGGCACTGCTCCGCGACCCGTCGCGCGACCCGCGCCAGCAGTCAGTCGATGCGATCATTGCGGGCAGCTACGAAGCCCTCTCGATCAACGAACAGATCGTGTTGGCGCGCTGCTCCGTTTTTGTCGGGCCGTTCGATCTCGCCTCGGCTGAAGCGGTGGTGGGGCATGAGCCCCTGGAGTGGTTCGACGTGTCCGATGCGTTGGTCGCACTGGTCAGCGCCGGACTGGTGCAACGGTCCACTGCGGCCGCCGGCTACCGAATGCTTGCACCGGTCCGGCAGGCGACGCTCGAGTTGGTAGCGGCGGCGGACCCTGTTCGCGACAGGCATCGCGATCACTTCGTGGATCTTGCCGAGCGCATCGGGGTCGGGGTCGAGTCGGCCGACGAGGCCCGTTGGGGCGCTCTCGCGCTAGCCCAGCTCGGCGACCTTCGCGAAGCCTGGGAGCGATGCATCCGTGTTGAAGACGTGGATGGCGCCGCTCGCATCGTCTGGGGTCTGTACCGGTTGGCTTTCGATGCGCTCCACATCGAGCTCATGCGGTGGGCCCGGGAGACGCTCGAGTTGATCGATGCCGATGATCCGGCTCAAGATGCGGCGCGTTCACGTTGCTTGGGCACGATTGCTGCGTGTGCGTTTCACCTCAACGAATTCGACCTCCTTCACCGTTCGGTAGCGGAGATCGAAGGTGCCGAGAATGCCGCCGAGGAGGTGCGCCCGACTGCCTACTCAGTCCAGGCATTGGCCTACGCGAATCAACGGGACGAGGCAGCCGCCATCGGGGCGATGAGGAAGGCGATCGAAGCCGCGGGGCAGGTTGGCGACACCTGGAACCTCGCAATGGGACACATCTTCCTTCGGGACTTCGACACGGCCAACCGGCTGTGTCGCGAGATGCGTAATCCCTCGGCGTGGGCGTGGTTCCACAACTATCGTGGTTTCACGAGAACCGACGAAGGCCGCCTGATGGCGGCAGAGGACGACTTCAGCCAGGGCGAGGAATACGCCCGCCTCGTGGGCAACACCCAGGCATTGGCCGTTGCGCTCAATGAGCGGGGGTTGGTGGCGGGCCGAGCAGGGACGGGAACTGTTCGCGACGAGTTCGGTCCGATCGATCAGGCGATCGAGATCTTTCAGCGCACCCGCACACCACTCCAGTTGTGGAACAGCCTGGAGATTGTCGCCCAGGCGTTGCATCGCCATGACTTTCTCGAAGCGGCAGCCGTCCTGTGGGCCGCAATCGATCAGGAGGGGGTGACCCCTGCCTCGCGAGGGACTCGACCGTCCCGTGAGGAGCGCGCCCGGGTGGTCGAAGCGTTTCCTTCCGCCCCCGACCGAGGGATGACCATGGATGTCTGGCTCGCCACCGCGTACGCACGGGAGATGATCTCGCTGGCATTGGAGCCGACCAGCGTTGCCCCTGGCGGAGCTCTCCGATAGGACTGGCCTGTGTCTAAACCTGACGACGGGGCTCCTGCGACCCGGTCCAACTCTGGAACCGACTTCATTCGCGAGATGCTCAAGGAGCACTCGTCGGATGGGCCCTATGGCGGACGGGTGCAAACTCGGTTCCCACCGGAGCCCAACGGCTTCCTTCACATCGGTCACGCCAAGTCGATCACGCTGAACTTCGGTGTTGCCGACGAGTTCGGCGGTGAGTGTCGTCTGCGCTTCGACGACACCAACCCGGAGACCGAAGACTCCCGATTCGTCGAAGCCATCCAGGAGGATCTCCGCTGGCTTGGAATCGAGCCCGGCGAGCCGTCATTCGCGTCCGACTACTTTGACCAGCTTCACGAATGGGCGGTCGGCTTGATCGAGCGGGGACTGGCTTACGTCGACGACCAGGATGCGGAGACCATTTCGGAGAATCGCGGCGGGTTCACCACCCCTGGCACCGATTCGCCGTGGCGTGACCGCAGCGTGATGGAAAACCTCGAGCTGTTCGCCCGGATGAAAGCGGGCGAGGTCGCGGAGGGCAAGAGCGTTCTGCGCGCCAAGATCGACATGAACCACGAGAACATGCAGATGCGTGATCCGGTCATGTATCGAGTCCGCCACAAACACCATTTCCGCACCGGGGATGAGTGGAAGATCTATCCCACCTACGACTGGGCTCATGGGCAAAGCGATGCCATCGAGGGTACGACACACTCGTTGTGCACGTTGGAGTTCGACAGCCATCGCCCGCTCTACGACTGGTACCACGAAGCGATCGGGCTCGGTTCTGACCATCCGCGCCAAACCGAGTTCGCCCGCCTCAACCTGACTCACACAGTACTGAGCAAACGCAAGCTGCTCGAGCTCGTCGGGCAAGGACACGTCGACGGCTGGGACGACGCTCGCATGCCGACACTTCGCGGGCTTCGCCGTCGTGGCTATCCGCCCGAGGCCATCCGTGAATTCTGTGGGCACATCGGCATCGCCAAGGTGAATGGAGTGCACGAGATCGAGTTGCTCGAATCGTTTGTGCGCACCCGCCACAACCGCCATGCCCCGCGGCGGATGGCTGTGCTCGATCCGCTCGAAGTCGTCATCACCAACTGGCCCTCGGGCCAGGCCGATGTGCGCGAGGCGATCAACAATCCCGAGGACGACTCGGCCGGCACCCGTGAGGTGCCGTTTTCGGGCCGGCTGTTCATCGAACGTGACGACTTCATGATCGACCCGCCGAAGAAGTTTTTCCGGATGGCCCCTGGGCGTGAGGTTCGGCTGCGGGCGGGGTACTTCATCACGTGCGACGAGGTGGAGACGGGGCCCGACGGCGAGATCACCCGGCTGCTCTGCACCTACGACCCCGAGACCGCCGGCGGCCAGGCCCCCGACGGTCGCAAGGTCAAGGCCACCCTTCACTGGGTGTCGGTCGACCATGCTCTGGATCTCGATGTTGCGCTCTATGAAAGACTGTTCCTCGACGAGCACCCCGGTTCTGACGGCGGCGATCCTCTGGCATCGCTCAACCCGGGCTCTCGGTCGATGATTCAGGCCAAGGCCGAGCCGGCCGTCGCCGACATCGCCCCCGGCCGGGTCGTGCAGTTCGAGCGGCTCGGATATTTTGCGAGAGATCTCGACGACGATCCTCTAGCGTCGTCGCTGTTGTTCCATCGCACCGTGGGCCTGCGCGATGAATGGGCCAACATCCAGAAGCGTCAGATCAAGGGCTGAGCGATGGACGCAACCGGCGCGGAATTTCTCCGGTACATGATCACCTCCGCGCTCCTGATGGGGTTGGGGTTGGGCGCTGCCGCCTATGTCCGGTTTCGCCACAACACTGCACATCGGGCCTTTCGTCGGCTGGTCTACTACTACATCGGCCTACTGGCGCTCATCGCCGTGCTCACCGCAGGGGCCGACGTTTCCGAGGTCCGCTGTCGCGGTAACCCAATGGAGTGGTGCCGTTACAACGACTCACTGCCGGTCATTGCCCTGGTGGTGTTCGCCTGGCTTCTGGTGGTCCTACCGAGAGCGCGGTTCCTGTACAACGACCGCTGACCGGGGCGCGGTCAGTGTCTTACGGCCGCGATCTCCCGGATCCGGGTTGACTGGAATCGCAGCACATCGATGATCGTGGCCAAGCCGAGGGCGATACCGGACAGATACATCACCACGCCCAGTCGGCGAAGCCCTGCCGCGGCGATGGCGGCGCTGCGGCTGTCGAGAAGGTCTGCGGCCGATGTGCCGTACGCGGCTCCGATGAGGTTCACGACGATGCCGACCGCCATGACCATCATGCCCATCATCATGAATACGAGCATGGCCTTGGCTGTGGTGGGCATTTTGAGCGTCTGCACCGTGCTCCCGGCGGCCTCTTGAACGTCACCGCCTCCTTTGCGGAACGTTCCCAGGATGCGAGCGACGGCAAACGAGATGGCCGCAAAGACTCCGAGGAAACCGATGAACATGAACGCCGGTACCAAGTGGCTGAGCGTCTGCAGCGCTGCGGTGTCGGCCCGGTCGGTGCCGGCTTCGACAACGGCGAGAACGAACCCCGCCGTCCAGCCCATGAACGCAAGGGCGAACATCGGGAGCCAGAGCTTTCGGCCCATTGTCTGGGGAAGGTTGTAGCCGAGGCCCTTGGGTGATCCGATCACGGTGAATCCATCGGATCGGGTTGTGGCCGGCGAGGTGACCTTCGGAGAAGTGGATGTGCTTGCTGGGGTGGTGGTTGTGGTCATTGGAGTGTCTCTTTCTTGTGGACCGGGCGATCAGACGCCGGCGCGGATGATGGAGTTGACTCGGCTGAACTGGAAGGCCAGGACATTGCCGATGGTGACGAGGGCCAGGACGATGCCGGCCAGGATGAGTCCGAGGCTGAGCTCACGGAACGGGCCGAGCCAGTTCGACCATGCGGCGAACGAAGCCGGGTCGTCGGCGATGCCGATGAGTCCGAGAGAGACCGCGAACTGGGCGATGCCGACCATCAGGCCGGCCATCATGAGTATGACGAACGCCTTTGCGGTTGCGGGCATCTTCAGTGTCGTGACCGGAAGCCCGAGACTCTGCTGGACGCTGCCACCACCGGCTCGAAGATCGGCCATGATCGTGCCGAGCAGGAATGCGATGCCCGAGAGCAGCAGGGCCTCACCGAGGAACTCGACGCCTTGCGAGAATGCAGCAGCCTGCCGAGCTGATTCCGTACCGGCGGTTTCGCCGGCCCAGACGAGCGAACCGATGAAACCAGTCAGGAGAGCCATGGCCCCCATGAGAATCATCGGCCGCCACATGAGCTTGGCCATGCGATGGATCGGGAACGGGCCCGGCGGCTCGTCGGTGACCCTCGCGGCGCCCCACTCGGTCTTCAGGTCACCACGGGTGATCGCCGGGGCGTCGCTCATGCCGCGGAGGCTGGGGAGGGCCTCTTTGAGGGAGTCGACGCGGTGCGAGATCCGCCCGATGATCCCCATCAGGATCACGGCGATCCCGATCTTGACGATCCCGAACGACAGAATCGACAAGCCGAAGGTCCACGCCAGCGTTTCGGCGTAGGTGTCAGTGGCGGTGACTCCGTCGGAAGCGACGAAGTTGCCGATCGCGGCAGCAGCAGCTCCCATGACTCCGACGACAGCCAGCAGAAGCCCGACGGATCGATAGCGGGATGTTTCCCTGGAAACAGACATTCTTTGGTTCCTCTCTTTGTCGTGCCCGGGTGGGCGCGCTCGAGAGAGGAAACCGGGGCGATGTCAGCCGATGTCCCCAAATGCCACCGATGAGTGATTCTCCGTTGCATGGAGGTGAGGTCCGAGCGGCATGGCGTGGGGGCGACCGTTGGCCAGCCACTGCCTGGTGCCGGCGTAGCCCCGCTCGATGAGTTCGTGCGTCTGGGAGAAGTCGGTTGGAGCGATCGAGATCGGGCACGGCGGCGGGATCAGATGGACGGGCACGGGATAGGTGCGAGTGATGGTCTCGAGCACCAGTCGTTGTTGCACCAGCAGTGCTACCGCATGCATCGCCATCGGGAGGGCGCCGGCGGGTGGTGCGGCAAGGCCACAGGAGTAGCCGGTGGACAACACCCAAACCTCGGTCGCACCGGCCTCGATGGCGTGAGTGATCGGGGTGTTGTTGGAGACGCCTCCATCGATCAGGGAGCGCTCGCCAATCTTGATGGCGGGGAAGATCCCGGGCAGGGCGGCGCTGGCGAGCACGGCCGGGATCGCCGGGCCATGGCTGAGGGGGACCTCTTCGCCGCTGCGCGCATCCGTGGTGATCACCGTCAGGGGAATCCGTGCGCTTTCGAGATTGGGGAAGTCGACGTGGCGTTCGAGCAGTCGGCGAAGGCCACGGTTCGAGATCAGGTGGTTGCGGCGGCCGAGGAAGCCGCGCAGGCCGAGGAGCGGGCCGAGGGGGAAGAGATCCGAGCGGCGAAGGCCTCGCCAGAGATCGGCGAGGTCCTCAACGGATCGGCCACTGGCGAGCCACGCGCCGTTGACGGCTCCCACTGACGTGCCGACGATGCGGTCGGGTGTGATTCCGGCCTCGTTGAGCGCAAGGGCCATCCCCACTTGTACCGATCCGAGGCTGGCGCCGCCGGACAGCACGAACGTGGTGGTCACCCGAACCCCGTTCGTTTCATGAGCCCTTCGATGTCGGTGACAACGGTGCGTCCGTACTGCAGCTCGACCAGGGACTCGGCTTCGAGGGACTTGAGTACCCGTTGGACGCTTGTACGCGCCGCGCCCACCATCTCGGCCAGCTGATCGTGGGTGAGCTGTACCTCGTCAGCGTCGGTTCGCTCGCGAAGGAGGATGGAGGCGAGTTGGGCGTCGAGGCCACCGGCGAGGAGATCGCCGAGACGGGCTTGGAGGCCCGACATACGCTCCGCAAGCGAAACAATCCATCGCCGGGCGACCTGGGGGCGGGTCTGGAGCAGAACGAAGAGGGCGTCGGCGTCGAGCGACAGAATCGTCGAGTCTTCGATGGCACGAGCATCGAAGGGCTCCGGCTCGTTCAGGAACGCCGGTACATCACCGAACACGTCGCCCGGGCGAAGGAGCTGCAATGCGACTTTGCGGCCGTTGATCTCTCGTGACAGCTCGACGCTGCCGGTGCGAACGACATGGATCCGAGCAGCCGATTCACCGCGGCGAAACACATAGGTGCCGCCGGCGAATGTTGACTCGCCTACTTCGGCGGCCAACTGGTCGGCATCGTTCTGGCCGAGCGGGGCGCGACGCCCTCGACCCAGGCAGCACGCGATCCACGCGCCGTAGTGCGAGAGCTTCTTCACCCCGTGGGAACCCCTCGGGCGGCGCTCGGCTTCCCTTCGCTCAGAACAGGCGGACGAGGGCCTC
The DNA here is from genome assembly GCA_029263175.1 of Acidimicrobiales bacterium. Classification (GTDB taxonomy): domain Bacteria; phylum Actinomycetota; class Acidimicrobiia; order Acidimicrobiales; family Aldehydirespiratoraceae; genus JAACCU01. The sequence goes on from JAJCXZ010000083.1 coordinate 39,863, forward strand.
GTGCTCGACCTGAACCACGGGGACGCCGTCGACCGTCATCTCCAGCTGAACGAGAGCCCGCTCACCACTGCGTGTCTCGAATCGGTCGATCTCAACTGCTTCGATCACCACAACGTCTCCCGGGGTGGCAGTTGCTCGGTGGGCGACTCGGCTCCGTGTATGGACCCAGGCGCCGTCGATCATCTGCTCGACGAAGACTCGGTTGGCCAGAGTGATCCACACCACGGGGTGCACGATGCGTGCCGAGTCATAGAGATCGAGGTCTTCGCCGGCGCGAGCGGCGTAGCCCGTCCATCGATCGACGAGTTCGAACACGGTCGGCTCGAGCCGCCGGCCCACCGGGGCGGCGAACGGTGCCGGGTCCATCGTGGGCGCGAGCCAGGCACAGTCGCGTTCGCCGACCCTGGCGATGATTCGCTGGTCGCTGTCGGGGGTGACGGTGACTGGCTCGTCGGCCAGAACGGGGCCCCGAAACGCCACATCGTAGCCGCCCCTCGTGAGCCAGCCGGTGCCCCAGGCCTCGGCGACGGGGCGGGTCATGTACGCCGCGATGGTGGTGCCGGCCACGACCGCGCCGCCGAATCCGGCCGCCGATCCGCCCTGAACGGTGTGGACCGGATTGTCGCCGTGCTCAGGCAGGTTGACCGCGTTGATCGACCAGGGCTTCATGTCTTGCGCCAACTGGCTCGGGTCGTGCCTCGGGGGTCGTGTTCGAGGCGGGTGGTGTCGCCGAAGACCATCGTCGGCCGGACCTCGTCGTACCGCGGCCACGCGCCGATGGCGTCGTGGGTCGGATCGCCCGCGCGGACAAACGCGATCCACGCGTGATGCATGTTGTCGGAGATATCGGCGGGCCACGACCCGGCCGGGCCCATGATTCGTTGCCAACCGGCCGCCGCGCCTTCGAGGTCGGCCTGCCACACGAACGGAATCTCGAGCGCGTGCATGGCGCCGAAGAAGCCGTTGAACTCGGTGCTCTGCCATTCGAAGAGGTAGGCGAACACCGGTGTGCCGGCGGCCGCGGCTGCATCGGCGACCTGAAGACTCGAGGTGCGAAACAGCGTGTCGCCGATCATCGAGAGGGCAAGAGTGCGGTTGTCGGCGGCGGGGTGTTCGGCTCGGAACGCCTCGACGACAGCGTCGGGGTCTGATGCGTGGTCCGCGGCCAGCGACCGTAGAAGGTCATCGTTCACTTCGTCCGGCAGGTGGAAGCCGAAGAGCGTGCCCTCGTCGAGGTTGGTGCCGAGGAGAAGGGGAATGCCCCGCTCGGCAGCGGCCTCCATGGGCGAACGGGTGACGGTGATGCCGTCGATCGCCGGACGGAGACCGTTGCGGGCCGCGCCGGGGAACCGCGGCTCGGCGACGGCAGCCCGGCCCGCGGTGGCGGACAGTTGTCGCTGGATCTCGATGATCTTGTCGGTAGAGAGTGCACGGAGGCCGTCGATTCCGTCCACGCCCGCGACGTCCATCGTGTCCTGCGCGAGCTCGGTGGACGGGGGCGCAAACGCGGCGGGCGCGCTCTGAGCGATCACCTGGTGATAGAGGCCGTCGGCCTGCGGGGAGGCGAGGATGGCCATCACCGATCCAGCCCCGGCCGACTCACCCGAGATCGTGACCCTCTCCGGATCACCGCCAAACGCCGCGATGTTGTCGTGCACCCATCGGAGGGCGGCGATCTGGTCCCGGATGCCGTTGTTGTGTGACCCGGCGAGTTCGGAGTCGAGATGACCGAGCTCCATGAATCCGAGAAGTCCGAGGCGGTAGTTGATCGACACGACCACGATGTCGCCGTTGCGGGCGAACGGTCCACCGTCCACCGTGGCCCCGCGCCCGGTCATGTACGAGCCGCCATGGATCCAGACCAACACCGGTCGCGCCCCGGTGTCGGGGGCCGGCGTGTAGACGTTGAGGTAGAGGCAGTCCTCGTCGGTTGCGTATCCCGTGGCGGGAAGCGGGCTGCTGGGCTCGCGGTCGATCTGGGGCGCACTCGCTCCGAGGTGGGTCGCGCTACGTGTGCCTTCCCACGGGAGGGCCGGCTGAGGTGCCCGGAAACGAAGATCGCCTACCGGCGGTGCGGCATACGGGACGCCGAGGAACTCGCTTACACCGTCTCGAATGCGGCCCTTGAGGACACCGTGGGAGGTGGCGGCGGTGGGAGCGGTGGTGGTGTCGGTCATGGGTCACCCGAGTCGGTTGTGGGGACGAGGACGATGGCGAGACGGTAGGCCGCTCGCGAAGTTCAGGCCAGACGGGCGGCCAACTCGTCGAGTCGGTTGCAGCCGGTTTGATGCATGACGTTCACGAGTCCCTCGTGAAGGATGTCGTAGGCGTGCCCGGCACCGGCGGTGCCGAGGCCGGCGAGGCCGAACATGAAGGCGCGGCCACAGAAGACGAAGTCAGCGCCGAGGGCCAGCGCTCGGGCCACGTCGAGTCCGTCCCGAACCCCGGAGTCGAACAGCACGGGGGCGTGGTCGCCGATCCGGTCGACGATGTCAGGGAGGGCTTCGATCGCGGTGATGGAGCCGTCGAGTTGACGGCCACCGTGGTTCGAGACCTGGACGGCATCGGCGCCGGTTTCGATGCAGCGGGCGGCGTCATCGGCGTCGAGGATTCCCTTGACGACGATCGGTCCGCTCCATCGTTCGCGGACTTCGGCGAGATACTCCCAACCGAGCGTGCCACCGAGCGACGCGCCGACGAAGCCGGCGGTCATCTTCATTGTCGAGCGATCGACATAGTCCTCGAGCGTCCGAAACCGGGGAAGCCCGTTGCGCAGCACACCCATCGTCCACGCTGGCCGCAGGATGCTCTGGGCGATGAGCGTCGGTCCGATCTTCGGCGGTACTCGGACTCGCGCTCGTCGTTGGCGCTCCCGCCGGCTCGCAATCGGAACGTCGGCGGTCACCACCAGTGTCGTGAAACCGCATTCGGCGACTCGGTCGAGCAGCCGGTCCCGCAGATCGGTATCGCGAGGGGAGTAGAGCTGGAACCAGCCGTGCCCGTCAGCGGCGGGGCCCACCTCCTCGACCTTCCCGGTCCCAACGGTGCTGAGGGTGTGCGGAATGTTTTTTGCGGCCGCCATCTTCGCCAATGTGACGTCGGCACCGGGCCAGATCAGTCCGCTGAGCCCGATTGGCGCGACGCCGATCGGCGCGGCGTATTCGACGTCGAAGAGGGATGTGGTGGTGACGGGGTCGAGGAGTCCCTTCATCAACTGAGGCCGAAGGCGCACCTCGGCCATGGCGTCGATGTTTCGGTGCAGCGTGGACTCGGTGCCAGTCCCGGAGGCAAGGTACTCCCAGGAGAATGACGGCACGCGGCGCTTGGCCCGACGTTCGAGGTCGGTGATGGCCGGATAGCGGTCCATGAGCGGGGCGGGCATCTGCTCATGCTGGCACAGTCAGCACATGGCCATGCGGCCACCGTGGATCAGTCAGTACGAGTGAAGAGATAGGCGAAGGCGGGAACGCGGTAGGCGATGCCTCTTCCCGAGGCGAGGATTCGCTCGCGGGTGACTTCCTGCGTCTTTTTCGGGACCAGGTAGGTGTCGAGGTTGGCGGTGCTGACCCGGTATTCGCCCGCTCGTGCGATCACGACCGCCTCGAGGTCATAGCGCGGGTCGATCGAGACCAGCCCGGCATCGCCGTGACTGCCGTTGACCAGCAGGGTGCCACCGATACGGAGGTAGTCGGTGCAGTGGTCCGAAACAAAGCCGGCGAAAAGGGATACGAGAAGGTCGGCCGACCGCGCGGGCATGTCGAGGGGCTCTGTGTAGTCGGCGTGGAGGAACGTGATCTCGGGCTCCGCCGGCGCATGCTCGTGCTCCGCGATGATCTCGAGGACGCCCTCTTCGTCGGCGAAAAACTTTGCGGCGCGCTTGTCAGTGTCGACATAGACAACCGAGTCGAAGACGAACGACGGGGAAATGTCGACAAAGCTCCCCGGGTAAAGCACCCGGTCGGCTTCTATGGCGTTGCTGACGGCGATGAACAGCCGCTCCCGGTCGCCGGGATGGCGGTCTTGATCACTCCAGAGTGTTGCCGTCGCTTTTCGAACCATTCAGTGGAGGCTACGCCCCCGCGCCGCCGGTCCGGCTAACGCACACTGGGGACAGACCCCAGTGTGCGTTAGCACCGGTTCGCGCTGAAGCTGAAACAGCCGCCGGTGGTGTTGCGACCGTGGACGAAGTCGACATCGTCCTCCGCCAGCATTTCACGCAGGTGGTCCGACAGCGATTCCTCGGCGGGTACGTGGCGCACATGGTGATAGGCGATGCGCTGGTCGTGACCGTAGGGACGCAACGTCATGGACCGCTGGTCGAGGTCGGTGGGGAGATCGCTACTGGTGGGGCCGCCACACGGCTGAGCGTGGACGACCACCGGCCCGGTTTCGGCGTAGGCACCCTTCCAGGGGAACGGGCTCCAGGCGATGATCGCGATCTCGTCTCCGGGTTCTGACTCGGTAAGGCAGCAGCGCAGCGGCCAGCCCCGATCGGCCTCGATGAAGGGTTCGATCGGGTTGCCGCCGTGGTCGATTCCGGTGGCCAGAACCGCCTCGAGCTCTGTGTAGTCGAGGCCGCTGATCGTGATTGTGCTCATGGGCTGAATGTACGGCAAGAGGCCGGACAGATCCGGACAGATCAACCGTGAATAGGCCCCCCGGTTTCGAGGAGCGTCTTGAGGCCGGCAACGATGAATGGCAAGCCTTGCGTGAAGTCGTCGTACGTCCGGCCCTGTAGGTCGTAGTACTCCACGCGAACCTTGGTGAGGCCCATGGCTTCTTCGACGATCCACGCCATGCGAACGGGACCCTCGGCATCGAGCTCAGGGCTCCAGCGGGCGTGGAACATCATCTCCAGCCGGTGGCCGGGGTCGACGTCGAGGATCTCGCCATCGGCGACGACACCACCATCCTGGCCGAGATAGCGCATCGGTGTGCCCGCTTCGAGGACGCAGTCGAGGCGCGTGCCGTAGAAGTACTGGGCGGTCTTGTCTCCGTCGACGATCGCCTGCCACGCCGCCTCGGGGGTGCAGCGGATGTAGGTCTCGTAGACATGGTTGGGTGTTGTCATTGTCGCTCCTTGGTCGAGCTCGGTGGTCATGTGGGCGAGTAGTTGAACGGCGGGCGCCGTGAATTTGTTGATCCAGCGGTCGTGGATCAGCTGGATGGGCACCGGGTTGAGGTAGTGGTGGCGCTCTCGGCCGACCTTGGCGGTGGCGATGAGCCCGCCTTCCTCGAGCACGCGCAGGTGATTCATGACGCCGTGGCGGGTCATGTTGGGCAGAACCGCGCAGAGTTCGCGCAACGCCTGGCCGTCTCGGAGTAGCAGGGAGTCGAGAAGATGGCGTCGACCCTCATCGTTCAAGGCTCGAAACACAGTGTCCACGGCAATCGACGATACGTAAGTAAATACTCACCTGTTAACCCCATGTCTAAAACCAACGAAGCCCCCGCCGGAGGCAGGGGCTTCGGTCAGCGCGCCCGGAGAGATTCGAACTCCCGGCCTTCTGATCCGTAGTCAGATGCTCTATCCAGCTGAGCTACGGGCGCAACTTGTGAAGCGACCAGTGTAGAAGCACCGACCCGACTTTCGCGGAGACGGTGGGATTTGAACCCACGAACGCCTTACGACGTTACTTCCTTAGCAGGGAAGCGCCTTCAACCTGGCTCGGCCACGTCTCCGTGTACCCGGAGGTACGGGTCCGAAGACTAGCGCTCTACTTTGCTGAAGCCATCCTCAGTAAACCGCACCTCGACGCCGCGGTTGATGCTGACCCAGTCGCGCGCCTCGATGTAGGGCTTGAACGTCGTGGCGATCGCTCGCTCATCGTCCTTGGTCTTCGGACGTTGCAGCTCGTAGAGATGCGGGAACTCGAGCCAGGCCACGCAGGCGTCCCACAGCCGCATGGCGGCATCACCGGTGGGCGGGTCGATGAGCACTGGGCCGAAAAGGCATTGGCCGTTGATGAACATGGTCGGCACGCCGTAGCCGCCGGCGTCGATCACCCGCTGGTGTTCGTTGCGCACCTCGTCGTGGGTGCTTCGGTCGGCGATGGCTTCGTCGACCAAGGCCGGGTCGAGCCCGATCTGTTCGAGGAGGTGGCGGGCGACGTCGGGTTCATGGGGTCGAAGTCCGTCCTCGTGCAGTGCTCGCCCCGCCGCCTCGTACCAGCGATCGAGGTCGTCCATGCTCGTACGGCGCAGAAGTGCACCGATGCGCAGCATCGACCAGCCGTAGGACCACTCACGTTCCCACGGGTGCTTCTTGCCCTCGCGCCGATTGACCTCTTCGAGGCTGAAGAACATCCAGTTGATGTCGATGCCGTTCTGCGCACGCACATCTCGGATCCATTTCGCCGTTTGGTAGGCGTATGGGCACATGACATCGAAATGGAAGTCGACGGTGGTCACCTGGGGCTGCATGACGCGATCGTATGCGTCGAGCACCGTCAGGGCGAAAGGACCCGAAGGATCCGGTCGACGGTGATCTCGATGTCGAGGTCGTCGAGCTTGTCGGGGTAGAGCAAGCTCCGCACGATCAACGGGCCCTCGATGAAATCGAACGCGTCCACGTAGGCGAGATCGGGGTCGATCTCTCCGCGGTCCTTCGCCCGTTTGAAGATGGTGCTCAGTGGCCCGATGCGCGCTCGGACGTTGGCTCGGTGCAAGTCCTGCAGCTCTGGGTCGCGCGCCGCCGCGGCCATCAGCTCGAGTGACATCGCCCGAAGATCGTCATTCAGGAACATCGGCAGGATTGCGCGCAGAAAGTCCCTGAGATCGTCACGCAGATTCCCGTTGTCGGGGATCAGCGGTGTCGCGGTCGAACCGTCGACCGCGGCCACGAGCAACTGGTTGCGCGAGGGGAAGTGGCGATAGATCGTGGTCTTTGCCACACCGGATCTTCGGGCCACTTCGTCGTAGGTGACCGCGTGAATTCCGTCACGGTAGAGGATGTCGGCGGTGGCCCGCAGCATCTTGTTTCGGGCTTGTTCACTGCGAGGTCGAGACATAACGCTCCGAAAGTGTAGCGAAATAATCGAAGAGCTGGTATAACGCTACGAAGCCGTAGCGACGATTTGCGGCAGAATGCTCCCTGAGCTCACACTCTCCCCCTTGGACCGAGGAATTCCCCCATGTCTCACGCGCTTTACCGGTGGGGCCGTTTTGCGGCACGCCGTCCCGGACTCGTCATCGGTATCTGGTTGATCGCGGCAGTCGCCGTGATTCTTGCATCCAGCACCGTGGGTCGCGAACTGGAGGACACGTTCGGTGCTCCGGGTCTCGACTCACAAGAGGCCGTCGACCTGCTCTCCGAAGCACAATCCGACCAGGCCGGACTGACGGTTCAGATCGTGGCCGTGCCTCTCGAGGCCGGCGCAACCTTTGAGAGCCCCGATGCTGCCGCGGCCCTGGCCGCACTCAGCGAGGAGGCTGTGTCGTTGCCCAATGTCCTCGCCGTGGCCGAACCGAACATCTCGCCGGATGGCCGTATCGCGCAGGTGCGGGTTCAGTATCCCCTGGCCGAAGACCTGAGCATCGATGATCTGGAGAACCTGAAGGAGTTCGGGCTCGAGACGCCGACCACCTCGACACTTCAGGTCGAACTCGGGGGCGAGCTGTTCTTCGCCTTCGAGCAGCCCGAAACGGGGGTCGGCGAGATGATCGGCATCATCGTCGCTGTCATCATCTTGTTGGTGGCGTTCGGCTCGCTCATCGCCATGGGTCTCCCGATCGGCATGGCCATCTTCGGGCTGGCTCTCGGCATCAGTGCGATGCCGTTGCTGACCTACGTGATCGAGATCCCGAGCTGGGCGCCCCAGATGGGCAGCATGGTCGGCCTCGGGGTCGGCATCGATTACGCCCTGTTCTTGGTGTCACGCCATCGCGAGTTCCTCGCCCGTGGGTTCAGCGTCGAGGAGTCAGTCGGTCGAGCCGTGGCAACTGCCGGCCAGGCCGTGGTCTTTGCCGGTGGCACCGTCGTCGTCGCCATCCTCGGCTTGGCGGTGGCCGGCATTCCGTTCATGACCGCCGCCGGCGTGTCCACCTCGATGATCGTGCTCATCATGGTGCTCGCGTCCATCACCCTCCTGCCCGCGTTTCTCGGCAAGTCCGGACTGTGGATCAATCGGTTGCGGGTCGGTCGCCACAAGGAGCACATGACCACCGTTGAAGGGTCGCGTTGGGAACGCTGGGGCACACATGTAGCCGGCCATGCGTGGCGTTACCTGATCGGCGTCACCGCCTTCCTGCTCCTCTTGGCCGCACCGGTCCTGGATCTTCAGCTCGGCTTCCCCGACGAGGGCACGCTGTCGGAAAGCCGCACCGAGCGTCGGGCCTACGATCTGGTCGCCGAGGGATTCGGTCCGGGCATCAACGGTCCGCTCGTCATCGCCATCGACATCTCCGAGGATCCATCCGTCATCGATCCGCTGGCCGCCGCGGTTGAGGCCGACTCGGGCATTGCGGGCATGGGCCCCGCCGACATCAACACCGATGCTGGCGTGGCGACACTTCTGGCCTTCCCGACCACCTCACCGCAGGACCCCGCCACCGTCGACACGATCGCTCGCCTCCGCGCCGACGTGTTCCCGACGGTGTTGGACGATTCACCGGCCCGAGCGCACATCGGTGGCGGCACGGCGTCGTTCAGCGACCTCGGTGAGCGAATCACCAGCCGATTGCCGTACTTCATCTTCGCGGTCATCTCGCTGTCGTTCCTGCTGCTGATGTTCGTGTTCCGGTCGATCGTGGTGCCACTCAAGGCGGCCCTGCTCAACCTGCTCAGCATCGGTTCGGCCTATGGCGTACTCGTCATGGTGTTCCAGTGGGGTTGGGGCAAGGGACTGATCGGCTTGGAAACCACGGTGCCAATCGTGTCGTTCCTACCGATGTTCATGTTCGCCATCCTCTTCGGCTTGTCGATGGACTACGAAGTATTCCTGTTGTCGCGTGTTCGTGAGGAATACCTGCGCACCGGCGACAACGATGCGTCGGTCATCCATGGCATCGCTTCGACCGCTCGAGTGATCACATCAGCGGCGTTGATCATGATCTCGGTCTTCCTCGGCTTTGTGCTCGGCGACGACCCGGTCATCAAGATGATGGGCCTCGGCCTCGCCACGGCGATCTTCGTGGACGCCACCATCGTGCGTCTCGTGCTGGTGCCCGCCACGATGAAGCTCATGGGTGACGCCAACTGGTGGCTGCCCGGGTGGCTCGACCGTCTCATGCCTACGATCGACATCGAAGGCGAGGCGGGTCTGCCGGACGCGCCGGATGTCGAATCCGTGGGGGAACCCGATGGCACTCTTGAGATGGCACGGTGACGAACCGGGATTTGACGAGCTTCGTCTGCTCGACCGGAGCCCTGACGACGATCTGATCGACATGCACGCGGTCCGGGCCTTTCGGCTCGGCCGGGTGCGGACCGAGATGGAGCGCTACGGCGTCGACGTCTGCCTGCTCTTCGACCCAGTCAACATTCGCTACGCGAGCGACTCCCGCAACATGCAGGTCTTTTCGGCGCGCAACCCGGCCCGGTATCTGTTCGTCGCGTTGGACGGGCCGGTGATCCTCTTCGAGTTCACCGGCTGTTCGCATCTGTCGGCCCATTTGGAGACGATCGACGAGATCCGTCCTGCAACCACGGCCAGCTATGTGGCCGCGGGCGATGACATCGCCGGCCGCGAACGAGTGTGGGCGAGTGAAATGGCCGATCTCATCCGCACACACTGCGGCCCCGACGCCACCGTTGGAATCGAGCGGGTGAACGCCGGTGCCGCGATTGCGCTCGCCGCCGAGGGGTTCACGATCGTGGACGCCCAGCAGTCGGTCGAGCGGGCGCGAGCCATCAAGTCCGTTGAAGAACTGAAGTGCGTGACGTCGTCGCTGCGGGCGACCGAGACTGCCGTCGGTGCGGTGCGAGCGGCGATCGAACCCGGTATCACCGAGCAACAGCTGTGGAGCCTGCTCCACCAGGCGGTGATCGCCCAGGGGGGCGATTATGTGGAGACTCGGCTGCTGAGCGCGGGTGCTCGCACGAATCCGTGGTTCCAGGAGGCGAGCCACAACGTGATCGGGGCGAACGACCTCGTGGCGCTCGACACCGATGTCGTCGGTTGCTTCGGCTACTACTCCGACTTCTCGCGCACGTTCCATGTCGGCCCCGGCAATCCGACCGCCCACCAGCGCGAGCTGTACTCACTGGCTCACGAACAGATCCATCACAACATGGGGATCATCGGGCCCGGCGTGACGTTCAGGGAATACTCCGAGCGAGCGTGGGACATCCCGTCGCGTTACGAGGCGCACCGGTATTACCTGTCTGCCCATGGGGTCGGAATGACCGGCGAGTACCCGTATCTGTACCACCGACGGGACTACGCCGACGCGGGCTACGACGGCGTGTTCGAACCCAACATGACGGTCTGTGTCGAGAGTTTCATCGGCGCCGAGGATGGGGGTGAAGGAGTCAAGCTCGAAGAACACTGCCTCGTCACCGAGGATGGTCTCGAGGTTCTGTCGCAGTTCCCCTTCGAGGATGGGCTTTTGGCCTGATCAGTCCTCGTCGGCCGGATAGAAGCGGCGGATGATGCCCGCCATCACGAGCCCGAGTGCCGCGGCAGTGAGGAACGCCACGGTGAGTCCGTCCATGAATGCCTCGTTGGCGGCGGCAATGAGCGGTGCGGCTGCGGCAGGGTCGAGTTGGCTGGCGACCTGGGCCGCACCACCGATGGAGTCCTCGGCCAGCTCGGCCAGCTCAGGGGGAAGCCCGGTGACTGCGTCGGCGAGGCCCGGCTGGTAGCTGATCGTGACGAGCGTGCCAATGAGGGCGATGCCGAGCGCACCGCCTACTTCGCGGGTGGTGTCGTTGACGGCAGACGCGACGCCGGCCTTGTCCTGCGGAAGGGCACTCACGATCGCGTTCGTGGTGGGCGGCATGAGGAACGCCATACCGGTGGCCATCGGCACGATAGCCGCGAGCACGATCAGATAGCCGGAGTCGGGCGTCAACGACAAGGCAGCGAGCAAGAACCCGCCAGATTGGATCAGGAACCCGATGGCGACCGTTCGTCCGGTCCCCAAACGAGCCGTGATCTTGGGGTTGCGGGGGGCGATGGCGACCATCACGACCGAGAACGGAAGGAGCCGCACGGCGCTGTCGAGCGGTGACCAACCGAGCACGAACTGCATGTACAGCGTCATCAGGAAGAACATGCCGAACATGGCGAGAAAGGAGATGGTGACCGTGAGTGCACCAAGCCCGAAGCGCGGAATGCGGAAGTCCTGAGGATCGAGCAGTGGGTACTCGACGCGACGCTCCCAAACGACGTAGAGCACCGAGGTGACGATGCCGACGGCGAACGCGGCGAGTGTGACTCCGGCGAGCCACCCGCTCTCGCCTCCTTCGACGATGCCGAACACGATCGACACGAGCATCACGACCGAGAGCACAGCACCGACATAGTCGAGGGGATGCCGCTCGCGCTCAGCAGAATTGGGGACGATGGCAATTATGGCGCCGATGGTTAGCACGCAGATCGGTACCGAGATGAAGAAGATCGACCCCCACCAGAACCATTCGAGGAGGAGCCCGCTCGCGACCGGGCCGATTGCTCCGCCGGCGCCGGCGAACCCGGCCCATATGGCGATGGCCTTCGCGCGCTCTCCGGGCGGGAAGACGACGGAGATGGTCGACAATGTGGCGGGCATGATGAGTGCCGCCCCGATGCCCATGAGTGACCGGTAGACGATGAGTTGGGTTGGTGTGTCGGCGTAGGCGGCGAACACTGATGCGACGGCGAAGATCACCATGCCGAGAATCAGCGCGTGTTTGCGGCCGTAGCGATCGCCAAGGGCGCCACACAACAGCAGGAACCCGGCGAAAACAAGGGCATAGGAGTCGAGGATCCACAGCTGCTCGGTGCTCGACGGCTGAAGCTCGCGAACGATCGTGGGGATCGCAACATTGAGCGAGCTCACGGCAGCCACGATGAGCACCAACGACATGCACATGATCACGAGGATCAAGCCGCGGCGCGGGTGCCCCTCGACCTGCTCAGTTGGGAAGGGGGCGGTCATTGGCGCACCCTACGCGCGAGGCTGGTGCGGTGGACAACCAACAGCTGGCCCGAGTGCGAGCGATTGCGCTCGCACTCCCTGAGGTGAACGAACGAGAGCGCCATGGCGCGCCCAGCTTCTATGTCCGCGACAAGAAGCCGCTCTGCTATTTCCATGGTGCCGACTTCGCCGGCGATGGGCGTCTCTCCGTTTGGTGTCCCGCGCCGCCCGGTGACCAGGAAGAACGGATCGCCATCGACCCGCAGATCTTCTTCGCGCCCACACCGAGTGCGTCGGGGGTGTTCAGCAGTTGGGTCGCCGCCTACGTCGACGGTGAATCAGTCGATTGGGACGACATCGCCGAGCTCATCGAGGACGCCTACCGCCACGTGGCCCCGAAGAAGCTCGTGGCCGAACTCGATGCGCCCCGCTAACGCTCGGACCATTGCCGCAGGAATTCGAATGTGTAGATCCCGGTCGAGTGGCCGTCATTCCAGGTGATGTTGATACCCCAGGCACCGTGGAACCGGGCATCGGAGATCATCAGCGTCGTCGGGCTTCCCGGTCGGGGCCACGGGGGCGTCTCTCGGTCACGAAGATCCCGACAGGTTGCGCAGGGGCAACCCAGACGAAGTTCGCTCAGTGCGAACGTCGCGGTGTGGCCGTCGGCAAACGTAGCGGTGATCCCTTGCTCGCGTTCGACGACCAGGTCCACGACTTCATAGCGTTGCTCCACACCATCAGCCTGCCTAGTTTCCGAGCCCATACGCGACAACACCGACCCGAAGGTCGGCGTTGGTGGGGAAAGGATGCGATCTCCTTCGAACTCAATCAACGGGCCTAGGATCCGAGCGGAGTCTGCAGCTACGGTGGACCATGGCAACATCGACTGATGAGATCACCGGCGGAGTCCACTTGCGTCCGATCGAACGGACCATGCTCAAGCTCTCACGCGGCGGCAACAGCGAGACCGATATCGCGTGGCGCCTCCGCCGCACCCCTGGGCACGTCCGAAGGACGCTGGCGCTGGCCCGGCTACCTCGCGCTCCGCGATCGGACGCGAGCGGCGAACCCTGGGATCTCCGACCGATCGAGCGCACAGTGCTTCGGGCTCGTGAGAGCGGAGTCCCGGAGGCGGAGATAGCGGCGCGGCTGCGCCGGTCCCCAGCATTCGTCCAGCGGGTGGGGGCCTTCGCCGACTACAAGCTCGCCCAAGTCTCGAAGAGAGCTCAGCGATGAAGGTGTGGATCGATCAGGATCTGTGCACGGGCGACGGTCTGTGCGAGGAGATCGCACCCGATGTGTTCTTTGGCATGGACGACGGGCTCTTCTACGTGAAGGAATCTGCCGGCAGGTTCGGCGAGGAGAAGCTGTTCGACGGTGATGCCAATCCGGCGGGGGCCGAGGGCACCGCCCGAATTCCCGACGCCATGGTGGAGGCTGTGATCGAGGCGGCCGAGGAATGCCCCGGGGAATGCATCTTCATCGAGGTCTAGCGAGGACGACGCACCTGCCTGGTTTCTGAGCCCCTGCGCGGCAACGCCGACCCGAAGGTCGGCGTTGGTGGCGGAGAGAGGGGGATTCGAACCCCCGGGACCCGTAAAGGCCCAACGGTTTTCAAGACCGACGCAATCGTCCACTCTGCCATCTCTCCGGAGATGAGGTTAGAGGGCCTATTCGGCGGTAGCGACCTCGATGCGGTCCTGATGCCAATCGCGGGCGGCCGTGAGAGCGACGTCGGCTCGGTCGATCAGGGCGCCGACGTCGAATGCGTGGGCGGGATAGCAGGCCACACCGGCCCACAACATCAGGTTCGGGTGATCCTGGGCGATGCAGCGACGGACTCGCTCCATGGTCCAGATCGCGCCGTTCTCAGGCGTGTCCTCGAGAACGACGCCGAAACGGCCGTCGGCGAGACGGGTTGCGGTGTCGGACTCACGCAGCGTTTCACGCAACGCGTTGGCCACGATCGTCGGCTCGGCATCGGGACGGTCGCCCCCGTCACGTCCTTCGACGACCTGGACCAGTGCCACCGCGACCGGACGAAGGTGGCGGCGAGCGGCCGCAATCCGTGAGTCGAGGGCAACTAGAAAGTACTCGTGGTTGAAGAGCCCGGTGACGGGATCGGTGAGGCCGCCATCGCCGGAGCTGTTGATGACAATCGGTGCGGAGCTGGTGTCGCCGGCGCGCCGTTCCGCCGCGGACAGCTGCTCGCTCAACGACTTGACCGCTTCTTCCGCGGCCATACGGTTCTGGACCTGGGAGGCGACTGCGCTCTCGAGCTGGCGAATCTGCTCGTTCATCGCGTTGATGCGACGGTCGAGTTCGGCGGATGCCTTGGCGTTTCGTTGGCTGAGAGCGGCGCTCGCCGCGGCCGTCCCCGCAGCGAGCACACCCAGTTTCCGGCGGCCGCCAATACTGGCGACGAGTCCGGTAATCAGGCTGGAAGCCGCGAGTCCGGTAGCGAGGTCAATGCGCTGCTCTGTCATCGGCACTCCATCGGTCAGTACGAGCGGGGAATCAAGCCCGCGGTGGGATCGGAATCGTAGAACTCTCGCCGGAAAACAGCGCGGAGGGCGCAACATCCAACACGCTGGGTAGTTGCCGGATGTAGTCGATGCGCGCGATCTCGCTCACTCCGAGCGTGGCCAGATGGTCGGTACGCCACTGAACATCGATGATTCGGTCGCGGGCGTGTTCATCGCTCAGACCTGCGACGAGGGCCGCAACGGCGGCCTTGGACGCGTCGGTGACATACCGGAACTTGGACTCTGCGGCAAACAGTCCGCCGATGGCGAGCCCGTACAATCCACCCACGAGCTCCCCGTCGAGCCATGTCTCGACGCTGTGGGCCCAGCCCATGTCATGGAGTTCTCGGTAGGCCGCTCGAATCCGTTGGTCAATCCACCCGTGAGGCCGGCCCGGATCAGCACACCCGGCCACCACATCATCGAACGCGGTATCGACCCGGAACTCGAATTTTCCGATCGAGCGCTGTAGCGATCGACTGATGTGGAAGTCCGCGAGACGAAGTACGCCGCGGGGGTCAGGCGACCACCAGCCCAACTGGCCCTCCGGTTCGACTGGCATCGGAAAGATGCCCAGCCGGTAGGCGGCAAGGATCGTGCCGGGTTCGCTGTCAGCTCCGATGGCGACAAGTCCGTGCCTGTCTGCGATATCAACCGGTGGAAACTGCCACGGTGTCGACGGGGGTTCGATCGGCACCAGGCCAGCCTACGTTTCTGGGCCGGTAGGTTGCCCAGATGGCCGCTCGCCTTCCCCCGGAACTCTCTGCTGCCCTCGCGGCGCGGCGCCGATCCATCGCCGCCGCGGCGACGGGTCGTGTGCTGGACCTGGGCGGCTGGAAAGACCACCTCACCGGGTACACCGAGCCACCAACGGTGCTCGACGATCTCCGCGAACTCGCCGACCACGACGAAGAGTTCGACACCATCGTCTCTCTGGTCCGCACGCCACTGGTGTCCGACATGGACTCGTTCATCGCCGAACTCGTAGGTCACTTGGCGCCCGACGGAATCGTCGCCTTTCTGGAACCGACCCTGCGGCCCGGTCGCGCCGGCGCCATTCTCAGGCTCGGCGCACGGGCGCAGCGTTCGTTTGGTGGGCTCCATTTGGATCGCGACATCCCCAAGGAGTTTCGCCGGCGACGACTCTTCGTCACCGATCTTCATCGATTCCACGTGGCGTCGGTGGCGGCACCGCTCCGTCCGTTTGTCGACGGACGGGCGCGGCGAAACCGCCACACCTGGGTTTGACGATCAGCTGACCTCGATGGTGACACTGTTGACCGTGACGGTCCGTGACGGAGCACCACCGAGTGGGCCACCGGCTTCGTGAAGATCCATCACGCTCTGGAGAACGGCAAGACCGGCATCATCGGTCTCTCCGAACACCACATACACGCCCTGGCCATCGAGAAGAGCAGCATTGGTCCCGGTGGTGAAGAAGAACTGGGCGCTGCCCGCGTCCGGTCCACCCGAACGAGCCATCACGAGCTGGCCGGGGACGTAACGGTACGGGCCGTCGAAGACCTGCCCGGTCGCAGCGTCAAACGGGAACTGTGGCTCATCGGGAATCGTGTAACCGGGCCCGGGATCCGATGGAGATTCGGTGTGGGGCCCGCCGCCCTGGATGATGTCGATGCTCGGATCCGTGCGAAAGAACGTGGTGCCGTCGTAGTAGCCCCACCGGGCGAGCGTGACGAAGTTGTTGACGGTGAGCGGCGTGTCGGTGGAGTCCAGCTCGACCCGGATCTCGCCTTCGGATGTGTCGAACACCGCGACGTGCGTCTGATTCGGGTCAATGCAACTCGGTTGCCGTTCGGCAAAGTCGATCGTGCGGGGCGAGGACCCATCCTCAGCGGGGCACCCTTCGGACCTCTGGTGATCGGCCGTGTCGTCGTCGTTGTCGGAGAGAGCGACAACCGCCACGAGCACGACCACGATGACGACCAGAGCGATGTAGACAATGAGCCTGCGTTGCCGGGCCGCCTTTTCTGCCGCTTCCGAACTCGCCAGCCGGTTCTGATCGCGGTTGGCCTTCTGTCGTTCGCGCTTGTTGTTCGCCACGGGGCAAAAAGGTAGCGCTGATCAGCTCGTTGTCTCGGTCACTGTGACATCGCCGATCCGGGTCGCGGCGGCAGCGGCGGCGGTGTCGAGAGCGACGGCGGCGTCCAGGTTTGCAACGGTGCCGATGATCGGGTGAGAGGGGTCTTCGGCCAGTCGGTCCGCCGCCTCTTGTGTGCTGACGATCGCGAGTTGCCCCTCCATCTCTCCTCCGATCTTGGTGAACATGATGACCGAGCCGATCGGATACGTTCCGTCCGCCGGCGCCTCGGCAGGATCGACGAGTTCGGTGAACCCGGCGGAGCCGAGGGACCCGATGATGGTGAGACCGGAGATGAACGAGATGGCGTTGGCGCTGTCGTAGACGCCATAGCGGGCGAATGTGATGGCCAGGTTGGACGCGGCCGGTGCGCCGGCGGCATCGAGATCGATCACGAGCTCGCCCTCGCTGGTGTCGAGGGCCATCGAGTAGCTGATCGCGGGGTCGATGCAGAAGTCCGGGGCCTGTTGGAAGCTCGTCGTGCGTCGCTCGCTCCCGTCGGTGGCGGGGCACGGCGTCGGCCCCGAGATGGAGGCACCGGCGAAATCAGGGTCGACCAGCGTTGGCGGCTCGGTGGTGGTGGGCAGCGTCGCGATGTCGGCCCGGACTGAGCTGTCGTCAAGCAGCAGTCCTGCTGTCAAGGGTGCGACGAGCGCGAGCGCGAGGAACCCGACAATGGCGCCGACAATGAGCTGGCGTCGTCGCTGCTGGCGGTTCCGTCGCTTCGCGGTGGCGCGGGATTGGCGCTCCTGCTCTTTGGCGATGGATACGCGTCGTTTGGTTCGCTCTTGTTTGGAGACCACCGGTTCCCTTTCGATCCACCGCGACGCTATCGGCCCGACAAGCCCAACCTGGGACCACTCAACCCGCGGGGCCGTTCCGCCGACTGGCGTAAGGCAGACATGTCTTCCCGCCACCACGATGCCGACGGCCGTCCCCCTGAGGAACAGCTTCGTCGAGTTGTCGAACAGCACGCTGCGGCCGTTTATCGGGTCGCACTCACGGTTGTGCACGACGCCGCGTTGGCCGACGACGTGGTGCAGGAGACGATGCTCAAAGCCTGGCGGCACTCACCGGTAGCCCCCGGCGAAGCGATCCCGAAAGCGTGGCTACTGAAGGTCGCCCGCAATACGGCGATCTCGCTCCTGCGAACGCGGCGAGAAGATCTCCACGGTCCGGAAACCCTGCCTGAAGGCGCAGGTGGTCCCGAGACCACGCGCACGGTCGAAGGCCGTGCCCAGCTCGATGAGCTCTGGGAACTCATGCGCCACCTCGACGAGGACGCCCGGACCCTCATTGTTCTCAAAGAAGTTGACGGTCTCTCCTATGACGAGATCGCCGCAACCCTCGACCTGCCACTTTCAACTGTGAAGACCCGTCTCTTCCGCGCCCGCAAGGCGTTGAAGGACGAACTCAAGGATTGGAACTGAACCACTCATGAGCCGACATCCATCACGACAGCGACTGCAGCGCTGGCTCGACACCGGGGAGACTCGGCGCGTCGACCGTCATATCAACGAGTGTGAACACTGCCAGTCGACCCTCGATGCCCTGACCGAACTCGACGACGAGGTGGTGGCTGACCTGCAGACAGCCGTCGCTCCGCCTGACGATCTCCATGACCGCACCAATGTCGGTGTCGATGGTCGCCTCCGATCGGAGGCCGCGACCGGTGTGTTCGCCGACTTGTTCCTCGTCGGGTGGGACGTGGTGCACACGATCCTCGATCCGACCACCGACAGTGACATGACTCAGCCTGATCAGATCGAAACCGACGGGAGCATCCGATGACCGATCCTTGGATTTACGCGGCCGGCGCCATTCTCGTCGGCCTGTTGTCGGGTGTGGTGGGTGCCGCGCTCGTGCGCCGCATCATCTTGAACGACCGCGCCGATCACCCAGAGGCTCAAGATGCCGCTCGGGCGAGCTCGACGTTCCTCTTCTTGTTCTTCACAGCAGTCGGAGTGATCGTCGCCATCGGGTTCACCAACCCCGAGACGCTGGAGCCGATCCCGGCGGAGATCCTGCGGAAGTCACCTCGTGTGCTCGCCGCCGGACTCATCCTCATCGCGGCTCGCGCCATTGCGTTCGCGATCGCGGGCATGGTGAACGGCGCGTTCGAAGGTTCGGGGGCTCGGATGCGGGGCCAGGTCTCCAGCCTGGGCCGCACGCTCGTGTATGCCGTCGCGATCGTGCTGGCCCTCAGCCAACTCGGTGTCGAGACCACCATCTTGTCGATCATCGTTGCCGGTGTGGTGTTCGCCGGAGCGCTGGCGTTTGCGCTGCTGGTCGGCCTGGGCGGCCGTGAACTCGGTGGTGAGCTTGCTGCTGGGCGGTATCTCCATCGCCTGGTGCGGGTCGGTGATGAGATCGAAGTCGGCGACATTGCGGGTCGGATTGTGACCTTGCATCCTGCCTCGGTCGAGCTTGCTCTCGAGGACGGAACCTCGGTCCACCTGGCCAACACGCTGCTCACCAAGGGCGCGATGCGAGTTCGCCCCTCCTAGGCCAAACGGCCCATTCGCGAAGATTTCGAAGAAACTTCGCGACTCTCGAGCGTCTCGTGCGTTGTATGAACAACGCCGCACAACCCCGGCTCCGCCGGACACACATACTGGGCACACACCCTGCGGCCTGCCCCTCCCAGGGGCAAACCTCGTCAATCGGACTGGACTCCCGATCGGACACGAATGAAACGGACCGCCTCCCAGGGCGGTCCGTTTCGCTTTGCAGGATCTGCTTGGCTGGGGGGATGTCGAGAAGACTCCTTCGCTGCTGTTTGGCCTTAGCGGTCGCCGGCGCGTGTTCGGTGCAGGACGGCGCGGCCGATGGCCCTCCTGTTCGATCGGCTACCTCCGCACCCACGACGTCGACCACGGCCCCAACCGAGGCGACCGCGGAAGCCGAGTCGGTGGGGCTCTTGACGATCGACGATCAGGCGTTCGACCTCACCGCTGACTGCTTCGCCCCAGGAGCGGGCGAGCTGCTCGTCCTCGCCGTTGGCGACGGAGCTCTGATTTACGTTGAGGCGTTTCTCGGTGCGCCGTATCTCGGCGTGGAGATCGACGGCGCGCTCCTCGAGCCTTCGATTGATCGACCCCTCGAGTTCTCGATCGACGGAGACGTCATTCGTGCCGATGATGTGCTCCTGGTACGCGATCTCGACCTCGAAACAGGTGAATCCACGGCGGCAGGTACCGGCACGCTCGTTGTCGAGTGCCGCTCATATCTGGACGACCTGCCGGACTCGTTCCGGCGCTAGATTCGGCGGATGGACGTCTTCAGCAAGCCCGAAGTGAGCATCCCCGACTCGGCCGCCCCGGCGGAACTGGTCATCGACGATCTGGTCGTCGGCGACGGCCCCGAAGCCAACGCTGGTGTGCAGGTCATCGTCGACTATGTCGGCGTCTCCTGGTCGACGGGTCAAGAGTTCGACGCCTCCTGGAACCGCAACGACACGTTCGCCTTCGGCCTCGGCGCGGGTCAGGTCATCTCCGGCTGGGACCAGGGTGTGCAGGGCATGAAGGTCGGCGGTCGTCGTCGTCTCACCATCCCGCCGCACATGGGTTACGGCCCGCAGGGTGCCGGTGGCGTGATCGCTCCGAACGAGACACTCGTGTTCGTGGTCGACCTTCGCTCGATCGGCTAGTCGCTTCAGGCGTCCGTGCAGGGCGCCCTGTCGAGCACCAGTGGGATCCGTCCGCTGCGGAAGGTCTCGACGACCCCATCGCGGATCGTGAAGATCACGCGGAACTCGGCATCGTCCTCATCTTGAGGAACGAAGATCAGGTCGACGCTGCTGTCGTCGTTGACCGCGCGCTCGATCTGATTGCCGAACAGCTCGATGATTCGGTCTTCGGCCGTGCCGACGCCGACGCCGGATCGTGTCGTGATGGGCCCGGCGGCGATGTCGACTCGCTCGATGGTGCCTTCGTGCACCACGAAGCTGATGCCGTCGGGGGCGTCGGAAGGGGTGACGCGGTAGCAGCTCGAGACCGGCGAGCACGGAATCATCGGCGTGCCCGCGGCGGCTTCGGCTTGTTTGACCGTCATGCCGAAGTGCACCGTGTCGAGGCCGACCGTACTGATCGACGACGACGGGCCAAGCGTGGGGACGATGATCTCCTCATCCTCATCGGGGATGTCGGCGTCGCCGTCGGCCGGATCGGAAGCCTCTGTCGTGGTGGTTGACTCCGAGCTGGCCGTGGTGGTTGTGGTGGCCGGCGCATCAACGGTGCAATTCACCGGGATCGAGGTCGTGGTCGTGCTGGTTGTGCTCGAGGTCGTGGAAGTGCTGGTGGACGAGGTCGTCGACGTGGTGGTGTCGACCAGGGCATCGTCGCCGCCGTCGTCCCCGGTCCAGTTCAGAACGAGTATCGCCGCGCCGAGAATGGCGATGAAGGCGACGAGCACGGCGATGATCTGACGAGGCTGCACGACTCGATGGTAGGACGCCGGACAGTTCTCGCCAGCGCGGGCCGATCGACTGCTCAGAAGTAGTAGGCCGCCCGGGGCTCGAACCCGGCACCTTGAGATTAAAAGTCTCCTGCTCTACCCGATGAGCTAGCGGCCCTTGGGGGACGAGGTTAGGCGCTACCAGTCGGGAACGGCACCCAGAAACTCGAGAGCGGCGTCGATG
>JAJCXZ010000084.1 GCA_029263175.1 Acidimicrobiales bacterium
TGGCGGAGGGTATGGGATTTGAACCCATGGAGGCTTGCACCTCACACGCTTTCCAAGCGTGCCCATTCGGCCGCTCTGGCAACCCTCCTGGCGAGACCCGCGGCGCGGGTTCCGGACGAGAAGGGTATCGTGTTTCGTACAGCGCCCGTTCCGGGGTGTGGCGGTCGGGTCCTGTGCAACGGGCGTCCGTGAATCGAGTCAGGGCCGGAAGGCAGCAGCTCTCAGCGGAGCCGCCTGTGTGCCGCAGATCGCCTGGCCGCCACTCCCGGGAACGGGCGTTTGTCGTTAGAGTCGGGCACGCATGGCCTATCAGTCGCTCTACCGCCGCTACCGACCACAGCGCTTCTCGGAAATCCGGGGCCAGAAGCACATCGTGTCCGCACTGCAGAACGCGGTGGTGAAGGGCGAAGTCGGTCACGCCTACCTCCTTCACGGACCCCGGGGAACCGGCAAGACCACCTCGGCTCGTGTGCTCGCGAAGGCGCTCAACTGTGAGAACCTCGGCGCTGACGGGGAGCCGTGTTGCGAGTGCGAGAGCTGTGTCGCGATCGAGCACGGCCGTTCCTTCGACCTCCACGAGCTTGATGCGGCGTCCAACAACAAGGTCGAGGACATGCGGGATCTGCTGTCCAAGGTCAACCTCGGCAATCCTGGCCGGGCCAAGGTCTACATCCTTGATGAGGTGCACATGCTCACCTCGCAGGCCGAGAATGCGCTGCTCAAAACACTCGAAGAACCGCCCGACCACGTCACCTGGGTGCTGGCCACCACCGAGCCACACAAGGTTGTCGACACGATCCGCAGCCGCTGTCAGGTGTTCGAGCTGTCGCTGCTCGGGGCCGAGGAACTCTCCGATCACGTCCGCTGGATCAGCGAAGACGCAGGCCTCGACGTCGACGAAGCGGCCATCGACTATGTCGTCTCCGCCGGCGGCGGTTCCGTGCGTGACACCCTTTCGGCCCTCGACAGCGTCGTTGCGGCCGGCGGTGTCGTCGAGCTCGACACGTCGACCGACACGTTGCTCACCTCGCTCGCCACCCACGATGTTGCCGCGGCGCTGGCCGCCGTTGGCGATGCCACCGGCCGCGGGCGCGACCCGCGAACCATCGGCGAAGGTGTGCTGGCCGGTCTACGCGACGGATTCTTGACCGCGATGGGTGCCCCACCACCGCGTCTGTCCGGTTCCGCTCGAGACCGGGCCGAACGTCTCGCCGGATCGATGACCCCGGCTGCGATGACCCGGGCGCTCGAAGCGTTGGGCATCGCACTCGTCGAGATGCGTCAAGCACCCGACCCTCGAGTTGACCTTGAAGTGGTGCTTGTACGGCTCTGCCGACCCGCCACCGACCGCTCTCTCGACGCAGTTGTCGAACGGCTCGAGCGCCTCGAGCAGCAGTCGGCCGGAGGCTCCCCCGCTGCCGCCGTCTCCCCGGTCGCGGCTCCTGTGGCTGCTCCTCCGACACCAACCCCGGACCCGGTGACGGAACCGCCCATGGTGCCCGCCACTCCGGCCGCGGAGCCGCCAACACCGCCCGCCAAGTCCGGCACCGGCCCGGCTGCCGGGGCGCGGCGAGCCCTGGCAGAGAAACGGGCCGGTTCGGCCGCGGCGCCCGGCCCGAGCGCCACGCCTTCCCCCGCTCCGGCCGCGCCCCCGCCGGTGCCGCCTGCGCCTCCGGTCGAGGCTGCACCGCCCGCGCCCGTAACTCCCGACCTCAGCGCGATTCGACCGGAGTCGCCATCGGAGGTCGTGCAGTTGGCCGGAATCCACCTCGGTCTGGACAGCGCCCAAGTGGTGCAAGCGGCCAACGACCTCCTCGGTCCATCGTCAGGCAAGCGCTCGCCCGATGAGTTGATTGCCTTGTGGGCCGCCCTGGTTGGCGAACATCGCGCGCGTGATACTCCGACACCGGAGCCCGCCGACGCTCCGCCGCCGTATGACGATGAGGCCGACGATCCTGGCGTCCCCCAGGACGATCCCGGGCCCGAAGCTGATCATGAGGTGGATGTCCATGATCTCGTCGACGCGCCGTCGCATACTGAAGATCTCATCGATCAGCTCACCGAGGCATTCCCGGGAGCCGAACTCCACGTAGCCGAGGAACCAGAACAGCCATGAGCGATCTCCCCGAACCAGCCGAAAATCCCGACACCGAAGATCCGTTCGCCGGTGGCATGCCGGACTTGGGCGGCCTGCTCGAGTCGGCGCAGGCAATGATGGCCAACATGCAGGCGGCAGCTGCCGAAGTCGTCACCGGCGTTTCCGGCGGCGGAATGGTGTCGATCGAAGTCGACGGCCACTTCAACTTCCAGTCGGTCTCGATTGATCCCAAAGCGATTGATGCTGACGACATGTCGTTGCTCGAGGATCTCGTCCTCGCCGCGTTGCGTGATGCCACGGGGCAGCTCCAGTCGGGCCAGTCCGGCGCCTTGGGCGGACTGGACCTCGGAGGCATGGATCTGGGCGGGCTCGGAGGCCTTCTCGGCGGTAGCGAGTGAGCTACTCGTCCACAGTTCAAGAACTGATCGATCAGTTCGGTCGACTTCCCGGCATCGGGCCGAAATCGGCGCAACGGGTCGCGTTCTATCTGTTGAAGGCTCCGACCGAGGATGCCGTTCGACTGTCCCGAGCGATTGTCGATGCGAAGGAACGTGTCTCCTTTTGTGAGCGGTGCTTCAATCTCAGCGAAGGCGGCGAGGAATGTGCGATCTGTCGTGACCCCCGCCGCGAGGAGCGCATGGTCTGTGTGGTCGAAGACGCACAAGACATCGTGGCGGTCGAGCGAACGCAGGAATTCCGAGGCCGCTATCACGTCCTGCAGGGTGCGTTCAGCCCGATTGACGGGGTGGGCGTGGATCAGCTTCGGGTGAAGGAACTGATGACGAGGGTCGGCGAGGAAGACATCGAGGAGGTCATCATCGCCACGAACCCCAACCTCGAGGGCGAAGCCACGGCCGCCTTGTTGGCGAAGTACCTGAAGCCCATGGGTGTGAAGGTCAGTCGTATTGCGAGTGGCCTGCCCGTTGGCGGTGACCTCGAGTACGCCGACGAGTTGACGCTCGGGCGTGCTCTCGAGGGTCGAACAACCGTCGGCGAGTAGCTCACGGGGAAAACGCGGCGAGGCGCCGTCTTGTGCCTGCCGGGTTGCGCGGGCGGTATGGACAAATTCCGGCAGGCCCAGGACGACGCCTCGACCACTCCACGAAACGAGGGGGAGGATTTCGCTTCCGCAGCTTGTGGCTGGTTCGGCTCTACCCGGGGTCTCGATCTGTGTTGCAGTTACTTTACAATTTTGACAGCCAGATGACAAGTCTTTCCCGAAGATTTCTTTTCGGAGTCGGCTGAGATGTGGCTGTCATCACTGGCGACACCGCAAGCGCACTGCGTGGCCGTATCGGCCACAGACCGGTGGCGAACTACGCGGACTGGCGCTGATCGCGGACGTCTTCAGGAGGGTCGTCGTCGGCCCATGTCGCCTCCTCGGCCACCGTCGGGCTTGGATCCTCGACGGTCAGAGCGAGTTCGGCTTCCTGATCCACGCCGACCCGAGCCACCGAGTTTCGGATGTCGGTCATCGCGGCTTGCAGGCGGTCATGGACGTCGCGTTCGGCGGCGAGCAGGCGATCGAGGCGTTGCTGGGCCTCGTTGATCACCTTGGTCGATCGCTCCTTCGCCTCTTGTTGCGCCTTGCCGATGACATCGTCGGCCTCGGCCTGGGCGGTCCGGAGCGTCTCCGCCGCGGCGTGCTCGGCATCAGCGATCTGTTTGGCGGCGATCTCGGCGGCTTCGGCCGTGATTCGCTCGCCCTCGGTCGTCGCTTCGGCTTGGGCCTTTTCAAGGTTGGCCGCGGCTTCCGTGGCGAGATCCTCGGCCTCGGACCTGGCGGCTCCGAGTAGCTCCTCGGCCTCGGACTTGGCGGCGGAGGTCATCGCCTTCGCGTCGTCCATCGCCGACGAGAGGCTGGCTTCGGCCTCGGCGAGAGCTGCTTCGGATTTGGCCTTTGCGTCGGCGACCGCCGTGTCTGCCGCTTCGCGGGTGGCGGCGGCGTCGGCCGTGGCCTTCTCGGTGAGCGCCTCGCCGGATTTCACGGCCTGGTCGAGCATCTCCGCGACTGTGCCGCCGACGGCTCGAACACCGTCCTGTTCGAGCTCGCGGATGCGTGCGGCCGCCTGGGTCAGGAGCTCGGAAACGGCCTCAGGATCGAGGCCGCCCTCGTCGACCGACGGAAGCTTCGCGTTCTCGAGGTCTTCGGGTTTGACGGCCATCGAGCCAGTATTTCACCGTCCGTGAGTCATGTGGTGGAGACATCGCGCTCGGTGGTCGCCATGGCTACGATCGCGGCCATGCAACTCACCCAAATCGATCACATCGCCATCGCTGTCAACGATCTCGAGGTGGCGATCGCCTATTACGGTGAGGCCTTCGGCGCAGAGGTTCACCATCGTGAGATCGTCGATTCCGATGGTGTCGAAGAGGCACTGATAAAGGTCGCGGACAGCTACATCCAGCTCACCGCTGCCACTCGGCCAGACTCGCCGATCGCAAAGTTTCTCGAGAAGCGTGGTGAGGGCCTTCACCATGTCGGCTACCGCGTCGACGATTGCGCAGCAGCCCTCGCGCAGATGGTTGATGCCGGCGCCACCCCGATCGACCAGGCACCCCGCCCGGGGTCGCGCGGCACCACGGTGGCATTCGTGCACCCCAAGGGCTCGCTCGGCACCCTCATCGAACTCGTCGAGGAGTAAGTCACGCTGGGACAGACCCCAGCGTGACTTAGTTCAGCTCGATGACTCCTGATGGACCAAAGATCGTGGCGCGGAGTTCTCGCTCGCCTCGTTCGCACTCGACCGGCACGGCGTACTCGTTGAGCCGGCTCGCCATCGCCGGATCGGGATGGCGCAAGGAAAGCTCCATCAAGGTGAGGCCAGGGGCTGCGGTTGCGGCTGGGGTCTCGCCCGGCCACTCGATCAGGAATGGCAGGACACCGTCGCCCTCGGGTCGGGGGAAGGTCAACCTCCACTGCAAAACCTGACCGGCGGGCGTGGTGCGCTGCATGTCGAACGCAGGGCCCGGGTCGACGCCGCGGCTGCGGGCCCACTCGATCCATGCGTCGAGGTCGGGCACGCCGGCGGCCCAGTTGACGAGCGCTGGTGCGGCGAGGTCGTCGATACCGAACGGACGAGGTTGTTCGGGTTCGGGTTGTTCGGCGTCCGGTCCGATCACCTCGAGATATGTCGGTCCGCCGAGGGCGAGGAGGACGTTGCGTGTGCCGCGCCCGTCATGGCTTCCGCCGATCGTCGGAGTGACGCGCCAATGCTCCACGATTTCAGCCACGGTCGCGTCGAGATCGGGGGTGGCGTAGACGAGATGGTCGATCGTGGCTTCGAGACGGGCGGCGCGGTTGATGACGGGCTCCTTTGGTCGGCCCCCGAGATCGACGGCGACGAGGCCCCGGGCATCGGCGAGCGGGTCGTGACGATCGAGCTTTGCAGATCGCTGATCACCGAGCATCCAGCGCCCTCTCACCCCTGCGCGTGGTCGGGCCAGGCGATCGGGAAAGCCGAGCAGCAGGGTGCGGCCGATGTCGCCCGTGCGCACGGCTCCAGTGGCAACACTCTGGCGCCGGGCCAGGTCGTCCGCCCGTCGACGAACCTGTTGGATGGCTCGACCATCGGCATCAGCGTGGTGACGATCGTGATCGAGAATCAGGGCGAGTCGCTCGCCCATGTCCGCGGGTAGATCGGCCGGGCGGCCGCGCAGAATGTCGCGGTCCTCGAGGAGGGCAGCAAGCAAGCAGGCGAGCCACGGGTCGCGTGCGCCGACGACCATGCGGGCGAGACGGGGATGCAGCGGGAGGTCAGCCATGGCCACACCGATGTCGGATGGCAGGCCCGCGCCGTCCAAAGCGCCGAGCCGTTCGAGAAGCTCGACGGCCGTCGCCCACGCCGACTCGGACGGCGGGTCGAGGAATGGCAGTTCCGACGGGTGACGGATGCCTCGCCGGGCGAGATCGAGCACGAGCGATGCGACCTCGACTTCGGTGATTTCTGGTGGCAAGAACGGCGGACGACTCGCGTGCTCGACTTTCGACCACAGGCGGTATGCCATCCCCGGGCCGAGGCGACCGGCACGACCGGCGCGCTGATCGGCTGAGGCTCGCGACGCGCTCACCGTGGTCAGCGCGGTCATCCCGGTTCTCGTATCGAACCGGGGCACCCGAGCCAGACCTGCGTCAACGACGGCGGTGATGCCGTCAACGGTCAGGCTGGTCTCGGCGAGGTCAGTGGCGAGCACGACTCGACGAGAGGCCCGAGCGATGAGAGCGGCGTCTTGTTCGACGGCGGGCAGCGAACCGTGGAGGGGAAGGATGGCCGGCCCATCGGGTCCGAGCGCGCCGGCCAGGTCGCGTTCGGTGCGCCGGATCTCCCCGACCCCAGGCAGAAAGACGAGGACGTCGCCGCCTCCGCGCAGCGCTTCGGTCACGGTCTTCACCACCGCGGGGACGAGTGGCGAGCGAGGTTTGCGTGGTCGCCACACCAGCTCGATCGGATACGTCCGCCCCGGGCTTTCGACTACAGGCGCCGATGGACCGTCACCGCCGAGCGCCGAAGAGATCTGGCCGGAATCGATCGTGGCGGACATCACGAGCAGCGCCGCGTCGAGCCCCACTGACGTCCGGGCATGGAGGGCAAGGGCGAACCCGGTGTCGCCCGGCAGCGAGCGCTCGTGGAATTCGTCGAAGATCACCACGCCGACCCCCGCAAGCGTCGGGTCACGAACGAGTCGAGCCGTCAAGACCCCCTCGGTCACGACCTCGATGCGCGTGCCGGGTCCGATCCGGCGATCATCTCGCGTGACCCAGCCGACGGTCTGCCCGGGCTCTTCGCCGAGCATGGCTGCCATGCGCCGCGCCGCGGCCCGAGCGGCGACGCGACGTGGCTCCAGCATCACGATCCTTCGATCCCCGAGCCAGGCCGCCTCCAGCAAACGCAGCGGCACCACCGTGGTCTTGCCGGCCCCGGGCTCGGCCGTGAGGACGGCATGTCCGTTCGCCTCCAACACGGCCGAGAGCTCCGCAATCTGGTCCTCGATCGGAAGTCCGGTGTTCGGCACAGCCATGGTGCGCCTGATGATGGCAGACTCAGGCCGATGAAGGTTCACCTGGTCGACGGAACGTACGAGCTCTTTCGGTATCACTTCTCGCCGGCCAACAAGGAACCTCGACTCGGCGCCCAGCGCGGCGTGCTCAACACCGTGCTCGACCTGGTCGCTGATGGGGCAACTCACATCGGAATCGCCACCGACCACGTGATCGAGTCATGGCGCAACGACCTGTATGACGGCTACAAGGACGGGTCCGGCATCGACCCCGACATCTTCGCCCAGTTCCCCGAGGTCGAAGAGCTGCTCGACCTCGCCGGATTCGAGGTCTGGCCGCAGGTCACCCATGAGGCCGACGATGCGATGGCGGCCGGGGCGGCGATGGCCGTGGCCGACGATCGAGTCGAGCAGGTCATCATCTGCACCCCCGACAAAGATCTCGCCCAGTGCGTCACTCCGGATGGGCGGGTCGTGCAGCTCGACCGCCGCCGGGAGATCACCTACGACCGCGCCGGTGTCATCGAGAAGTTCGGTGTGCCCCCCGAGTCGATCCCCGACTACCTCGGCGTTGTCGGCGACACGGCCGATGGCTTCCCCGGCCTTCCCGGCTGGGGCGCGAAGTCCGCTGCTGCGGTATTGACCCGCTACGGCCACATCGATCAGATCCCGTTCGACGTCGCAGAATGGGACGTCAACGTTCGAGGCGCGGGCAAGCTTGCACTCGCATTGCGAGAAAACTTCGAGGACGCTCTGCTGTTTCGTCGCATTGCCACGGTCGACATCGATGCGCCAGTGAGCGCGTCGGTCGACGAGATGGAGTGGCTCGGCCCGCAACCGGGGTTCGACGAACGTTGCGCCGCAATCGGTGCCGAGCGCCAGGCGGCGCGCCTCCACAAGCTGTGGGACGAGAAGGTGGCCGCCGGTGGATAAGGAACGTGCACTCGACATCGCCGGGCAGTTCGGTGACGACCTCGCCGCCCGGTTGCGGTTCATCTACGAACTCGACGAACTCAAGTCGGTTCTTCGCCAAACCCTGCTTGCCGACAAGAGCCGCCAGGAGAACTCCGCCGAGCACTCCTGGCACCTTGCCATGACCGCGATGACCCTGGCCCCACTCGCCGATCCGCCGATCGACACCGAACGGGCGATCAAGATTCTGCTCGTGCACGACATCGTCGAGATCGACGCCGGCGACGTCTTCATCTACGACACGAAGGCTCGGGTCGACAAGGAGGTCGAAGAGGTCGCGGCCGCCGACCGGATCTTCGGCTTGCTTCCCGAGCCACAGGCATCGGAGCTGCGGGCGCTGTGGGACGAATACGAAGCCCGCGAAACAGCAGAGGCTCGTTTCGCCTATTCGTGTGATCGGCTTCAACCGATGATGCTCAACCTCGCCATCGGGGGTGGGAGTTGGAAGCAACACGGCATCAAGGCGCATCAGGTCAAAGAGGTCAACAGCAGAATCGCGTGGGGCCTGCCGTCGGTCTGGGAAGCCGCAGAAGCGATTCTCGACGGCGCGATCGAAGACGGCGACCTGCCCGTCTGATCCTCGAGCGGGGTTGGGGACCGACTCAGCCCTCGGCTGTCAACACTGCGTTGATCGAGATCGGCGCCGCGGTCTCCAGCTGGTCGTAGCTGCAAGTGGCGGGGTCGCGGTCTGGACGCCAACGAACGAACCGGGTCGTGCCGCGGAATCGGCCGTTGAGTACCGCTTCGTACTTCACCTCAGCCACGAGGTCGCAACGCAACGGCACCCAGCTCGCGGTGTCGCGGCCGCCGCTCCATCGGTTCGGCGCTCCGGGCATCAGGCCGTCCTGGTGTGCTTCGGCGATCATCCAGTCACCCCACGGATGCTCATCGGGATCATCGGTGATGTAGGGGGCGAGGGTCTCCACCAGCTCGGCGCGAAGCGATGCTTTGAAGCTGGAGGCCACCCCCATGTGCTGGAGTCGCTCGGCGTCGTCATCCTCGGAACCGCTGTGGAGACCGACGAGCAAGGAGCCCACACCCTCGCCGTCCTTGTGCATGCGGTAGCCGGCGACCACGACGTCGGCAGTACGCGTGTGTTTCACCTTGTACTGCACCCGCTTGTTCGGCTGATACGTGCCATCGCGGGGCTTGGCGATCAGACCGTCGAGCCCAGCCCCTTCGAAGTCGATGTACCACTGGTGGGCGAGCTTGCGATCGAGCGTTGACGGCACGAGATGGATGGGCGCGACGAAGTTGGCACCGATCGTCTCGAGGATCTGTCGTCGGTCACGAAACGGCTCATCGGTCAGATCGGTGTCGTGAACTGCCAGCACATCGAAGGCCACGAACTCGGCCGGCGTTTCCTCCGCCAACTTGTTGATCCGTGACTCGGCGGGATGGATCCGCTGCTGGAGTGCGTCGAAACCGAGATGTTCGCCGACGGTCACGATGATCTCCCCGTCGACCACGGCGCGGTCGGGTAGGCATTTCTTCAGGGGCTCGACCAGTTCGGGAAAGTACCGGGTGAGTGGCTTCTCGTTGCGGGAACCGAGGAAGATCTCGTCGCCGTCGCGAAAGACGATGCATCGAAAGCCGTCCCACTTCGGTTCGAATGCAAGGTCACCGATCTCCGGGATGCCGTCGATGGCCTTGGCGAGCATCGGTTTGACCGGGGGAGTGACCGGAAGATCCATGGGCGGGAGCCTACGCTTGCGCTCGGTGGTGTGCTGCGGGGCACGACCACTCTCAGACCCCGGGAGAAACCGTGCGCCAGTCGGCCGTACTGATCGCTCTACTGCTGTTCGTTGCCGCGTGTAGCGACGACCCTGTCACCGAGGCCAGCGAGCCCGAAGACGACACGATCGAACTGTCGACAACAACGTCTTCTTCGACAACAACGTCTTCTTCGTCAACAACGTCTTCTTCGACAACAACGTCTTTGCCAGCGACGACGGTGCCCGCAGGAGTGTGCGGGGATCTGGTTCCGGTCGTGACCGCCGGTGGAACCCGGTGTGTCGATCCGGACGCCGATACCGCCTATGACGTCGACCGCAACTGGTTCACACCGAACGACGCAGACGCGCTCCTCCCGCCGGTGGTCATCGCCGAGTGGCGAAGTGTGGCCGTCTACGACAGCGACCAACCGTTCGACGAACGAGTGCAGCCGCTCTTCACCGCCGAGGGAATCATCTACGAGGTTCGCATGGCGACCGATGGATCGGTAGTGGTCGAGGAGCATTGGGATGAGGAGCCGGAGGAATACTGGCCCGCGGTCACCGTGTATCGGCCCGATGGGAGCCGCGAGGAACTCGAGGGGGCGATTCAACTCTTCGATGTCGTCGTGATCGACGGGGTGGAGGCCGCGATCGTGAGTCGGCTCGGAGCCGGCGAGCAAGGCGTGGACGAGTTGGTTGCCCTGTCGCTGGCCGATCCGGGACTTATCGTTGGCCGCTTTGGCGCGGCGAACGACTCCGAGTACGGGGTCACACACTTCGACTACGCCGCTGGTCTCGGTGTCGCCACGGCCTGGGCGGACCTCACCGAGACGGTCCACTACGTGACCAGCGACGGGGAGGATGTGCCGCTCGGCAGTCCCACCGACGACCTCGCGTACAACTCGGCGCCGTTCATCACCGCCGCCGCGCTCGATCCGACGGCCAGCAGAGTCACCTGGGCCGAGGGGCCGGATTGGGACGGCCCGACCGAAGCGGTCGTCCCCGCGGCGTGGTGGATCGAATCGCGCGACCTCGGTAGTGGCGATCGGGTCCTCGGGTGGCAGGTCAGCGGTGTTGTCGCCGACACCAACGAGCTTTCGGTCGATTCGATCCATCACACGGGCACTCACGTGATCGTCAACCTCATGAGTTGGGTCGACAACAGCGCCCTTCGTCGCCAACCGTTTGTCATCGACTTGCGATTCGAAGAACCGCAGGAGTGGACACCGGACTTCCCCGGGATCTACTCGCCGATCCCGACGATCGGCTGATCGGGTCGACGGTCGCCTTGCGGTCGCGCCGCCGTCGGGCGACGATCTGACCCATGAGTGACGACATACGCCCATTCACCGTGGCCGTCTCCGACGAGGAGATCGCCGATCTGCGCGAGCGCCTGGAGCGGACGCGTTGGCCCGAGCCCGAGGTGGTGGACGACTGGAGCCAGGGCGCCCCCCTGTCGTACGTAAGGGAGCTGTGCGAGTACTGGGCCACATCCTACGACTGGCGCCGGTTCGAGGCCGAGCTCAATGCCCACGAGCATTTCCTCACCGAGATCGACGGCATCGACGTGCATTTCATGCATGTGCGATCACCACACGAGGACGCCCGCCCGATGATCATCACCCACGGCTGGCCCGGCTCGATCGCCGAGTTCATGAAGGTGATCGGCCCGCTCACGAATCCGGCCGAGCATGGTGGCACGGCGGCCGACGCCTTCCACCTCGTTGTTCCGTCGATGCCCGGCTACGCCTGGAGCGGCAAGCCGACCACGGCCGGCACGTCGACCGGCAAGATCGCCGAGATGTGGGACACGCTCATGGTGCGGCTCGGCTACGACACCTACGTCGCCCAGGGCGGAGACTGGGGTGCGGTCGTCACATCCGCGATCGGATGGCAGGCGCTCGGGCATGTCGAGGCGATCCACACCAACATGCCGATCGCCCGCCCTGGTTCGAGTGATCTGGACAATCCCACCGAGGATGAACAGATCGCGCTGGCGGCGCTCAACCACTACGACCAAGAGGACTCGGGGTACTTCAAACAGCAGGCAACCCGTCCGCAGACGCTCGGCTACGGACTCACGGATTCGCCGGCCGGCCAGGCGGCATGGATCGCCGAGAAGATGTGGAGCTGGACCGACAACGACGGTCACCCCGAGTCGGCGCTCAGCCGCGATGAGATCCTCGACAACATCTCGATCTACTGGTTCACCGCCACTGCGGCGTCCTCGGCCCGGATCTACTGGGAGAGCCGCATCGGGGGTACACGAGGCCTGGTGGAGATTCCGACTGCAATCTCGAGGTTTCCTTCCGAGATCCTCCCATCGACTCGCCGGTGGGCTCCGAAGGTCTACCCGAACATCAAGTACTGGAACGATCTCGACCGCGGCGGCCATTTCGCCGCGTGGGAAGTGCCGGAGTTGTTCGTCGCCGAGATGCGGGCGGCCTTCAAGGCGATCTAGCGCTCGTCGGGTGTCTTGCCGGCGACGGCGCCGTACTGCGGTGGCATCTCGTTGGAGCCGGTGAAGTCGGCGGCCGCATACGCCTCGCCGAAACGGGTCTCGACCGGGATGACACCGGCCCACCACGGACCGGCCATGTCGTCCTCCTCATCGACCGGGTCGCCGGAGCGCACCTTGGCCGAGGCTTCTTCGAGCGCCATCTCGAGCACGAGGGTTTTGCGGTTGTCGATCTCGCTGACCTCGCGGCCTTCGTCCCAGTTCGCGACGACATGGTCGGTGATGAGCTTCAGCGAGCGGAGCTTCTCGTCCGGATCTTCGATCTTGGTCGCCAGACCCCGTATGACGACCGAGCGGTAGTTCATCGAGTTGTGGAACGGCGTGCGCGCGATCACGAGGCCATCGATGTGGGTGACGGTGGCGCAGATCTCATGCCCTTTGCCGGTGCCGAGAAGATGGTTGGCGGCCGCGCCGTGGAGGTAGAGCTTCTCGTCATCGCGGCCGTAAGCCATTGGCAACACGAGTGGTCCATCGGGTGTCTGCACGCCGACGTGGGCGATCATCCCCGCGTCGAGGATCTCGAGGACGCGGGTGCGCTCGTAGACGGCGCGGTCGGCGCCGCGGCGAAGGGTGGTGCGTGCGGAGGGAGCGGGGGCGTCAGACATGTCCGGATGTTAGAACCTCTAACAAGCCAGGAGTCAAGTATTCAGGAACTTGGTACCCAGTTGCCGTGGAAACCGAACGGCACCCGCTGGGGGAGATGGATCGTCGCCTCGGGCTCGCCGGTGAAGTCCTGCGCATTGAGGATGACGACATCAGCGGTGTTGGTGCTTTCGTCGTGGACGTACGACATGCACCAGCCGTCGTCCTCGGCGCTGTCGTCGGCTCGGGGGACGAACACCATTTCCTGACTCACGCGGCCATCGCCGAACGAGTGGACCTCGAGTCCGCCGTTGGTCAGGTCGTGCTTGTAGGCGGGCCCCTCGGCTCCGGTGAAACCGACTGTGTAGCCCCATCGACTCTCGCGGCCCTCCCGCCGTTCATCATGGCGGGGGAACTCGTGGGAGCGATCGTCGAGACGGGTCTCGGTGGTTCGTCCGCTGGACGGGTGAAGGATCCAGCGATCGAGCGTCGGGTCGCCCTCGTTCGGGCCGTTGCGGACGTTGTCGAACACGGAGTCGTGGCGGGCGACGTCGAGCTGAATCCGGCCGTCGCCGAGATCGAAGGCGTTCATCGGGTGGAAGACATAGCAAGGGTCGACCTCACACCAGCGCACCTCGTCGGCGCCGCCATCGCGCGGGAGCACGCCAACGCGGGCCGGCTGATCGTCCTTCCAGATGTAGGGGAGCTGAGCGCCCGTCATGGCGACATCGAGGTCGAAATGGCACGGGAAATCGAGCAGGAGGATCGAGGACTCCGTCATGGCGATGTCGTGGACCATCGGGCTGTGTCCGACTGGCACGTCGACGTGTTGGCGAACTGCCCCCGCGGTGTCGACCACGAGATAGCGGATGAAGTCCCAGGTCCAGTGATAGGCGGCGACATGGAGTTCGCCCGTCAGCGGGTCGCGTTTGGGGTGTGCGGAGAACGACCCGTCGAGCGTGCCTCCGAAGTCGATCCGTTCGATGGTTTCGAGCTCATCGGTGAGCAGCACCGGCGGACCACCGGCTTCGACGATCGCCAGCGTCATCCCCGCGTGCTCGATGATGTTGGTATTCGCAGTGCCCTCGCCATCGTGGAACCGGGGGCCGGGCGTGATCGGTCGACCGAGGGCCTCACTGACGCGGTCGGACACGACATAGCGATTGCGATACCAGTCGGCCTTCCCATCACGGATCCGCACCCCGTGAGCCATCCCGGTACCGGTGAACCAATGATCGCCCGACGCGGCGTCTTCGACCGGGTTCGGTCCGATTCGGAGCAGCCGCCCGTCGAGTTCGCTCGGGATCGTGCCGGTGACGCTCAGGTCCTCAGCCGTGACCTCCTCGCGCACCGGTGCATAGTTGCCCTTGATGTAAGTGTCAGTCGTACCCATGCCCGCATCCTCCCCGATTTTCCGACGCCCTACCCGCCGTGCGGACGACCAGGTCCTCAGATTTGTTCGGGGGTGCCGATCCATTTGGGTTCGTAGGTGAGCTCCGTGGCGGCGAGGCGATCGAGCAGGGAAGCGGGATCGGGATCATCGAGCAGGATCTCGCGGTTCTTTGGCTTGAGAATCGTGGCCGAGACCATCCGGTCGAACATGGTGAGTAGCGGCTGCCAGAATCCGCCGACATCGAGCACTCCCACCGGTTTGGCGAGCAGGCCGATCTGGTTCCACGTCAGCGTTTCGGCGAGCTCCTCGAGGGTTCCGAACCCACCCGGCAAGGCGATGAAGGCATCGGACAACTCGTACATCCGTGCCTTGCGTTCATGCATCGAACCGACCTCCTCGAGAGTGGTGATGTCGCCGTGGCCGACTTCGGTGGAGAACAGGCCGGCCGGGATGACGCCCGTGACTCGACCGCCTTGCGACATGACGGTGTCGGCGAGCAAACCCATCAAGCCGACGGCACCGCCGCCGTAGACCAGCTCGATGTCGCGCTCGGCCAGGAGAGTGCCGAGGGCGACGGTTGCATCGGTGATCGCCGGGTCGGAGCCGGGAGACGATGCGCAGAAAACACAGACACGTTGGAGTGAGGTCACCCGATGAATCTACGATCAGCTCATGCAGCACGGCATCTTCATTGCACCGTTTGGTCCGCTGGCCGATCCGCATCGGGTGATGCAACTCGCCGCTGCGGTGGAGGAAGCCGGTTGGGACGGGCTGTTTTTCTGGGATCACGTCTTGCGTTCAGAGAGCAATGAGATCCTTGATCCATGGGTGACGATGGCGGCAGTGGCCACGTGCACAAAGCGAATCCGGATGGGCCCGATGGTCACGCCGATCGCCCGGCGCCGCCCGATCAAGCTGGCTCGCGAGATCATCACCCTCGACCTGCTGAGCCAGGGCCGGCTCACGGTCGGTCTCGGGCTCGGCGTCGATTCTGGCGGCGAGCTGAGCCGGTTCGCCGAGGAGACCCGCGACCGGGTGCGCGGTGAGATGCTCGACGACGGTGCTCGTTTGCTCGCCGCATTGCTCGACGGTGAGACGGTGGTCGAGGTCGACGGCAACTACACGATCGATGGCGTCTCGCTCGAGCCCCGTCCCCATCAGCGGCCCCGACCCCCGTTGTGGTTCGCGGCCCTCGCCGGCGCGAAGAAGCCAGTGAGGCGGGCGGCGCGTTACGACGGCCTGTTCCCGATCAACATGACTCCCGGGCAGTTCGATGCCGCACTCGAAGAAGTCGTCTCGGTTCGCGGCTCGCTTGACGGATTTGACATCTGTCTCAAGATGGATCCCAGCGGCGCGCCGCCTCCATATCTCGACCGGGCAACCTGGCTGCTGCAGGCGTTTCCGGCCGTCGCTGATCTCGACAAGCTGTTCGACCTGGTGATGCACGGGCCGGGGCAATAGGCGCAACTTCCTGACCGAGGTCGCAGACGGGGTAGATTGCCCGCCGTGGTTGACCATTCGATGCAAGCGAAACTCGACGACCTCCGTGAGCGCAAGGAAGCGGCCCGCTCCGCCGGCTCCGCTCGGTCGGTTCAGCGGCAGCACGACAAGGGGAAGATGCTTGCTCGTGAGCGCATCGAGTACCTCCTCGACGAGGGTTCGTTCCACGAGCTCGACATGCTCGCTCGTCATCGCGCCCACGAGGCGGGCCTCGATGATCGTCCGTACACCGATGGCGTGATCACGGGCTGGGGCACCGTCGACGGCCGCAAGATCTTCGTTTTCAGCCAGGACTTCACGGTGATGGGTGGCGCACTCGGCGAGGTCTTCGCTGAGAAGCTGCACAAGGTCATGGATCTCGCCGTCGCCACGG
Source organism: Acidimicrobiales bacterium (assembly GCA_029263175.1). GTDB lineage: Bacteria > Actinomycetota > Acidimicrobiia > Acidimicrobiales > Aldehydirespiratoraceae > JAACCU01. Next base: position 16,150 of record JAJCXZ010000084.1, read on the forward strand.
GCGCGCCGATGATCGGCCTCAACGATGGCGCCGGTGCCCGTATCCAGGAAGGTGTCGTGAGCCTCGATGGCTACGGCGGGATCTTCCGTCGCAACGTGCAATCGTCCGGCGTCATCCCGCAGATCTCCGTGATCCTCGGCCCATGTGCCGGTGGTGCGGTCTACAGCCCAGCCATGACCGACTTCATCTTCATGGTCCGCGAGAAGTCGCACATGTTCATCACCGGGCCCGACGTGGTCAAGACGGTGACCGGTGAGGAAGTCACCCTCGAAGAACTCGGCGGTGCCGGCTCCCACTCGACCAAGTCGGGTGTGGCCACCTTCGTCGCCAACACCGAGGAGGATGTTCTCGACGAGGTGAAACTCCTCCTGAGCTTCCTTCCGGCCAACAATCTCGAACAGACGCCGATCCTGCCGTCCAGCGACGATCCCGATCGCCTGTGTCCCGAGCTCGACACGATCCTTCCCGAGAGTGCCAACGTCCCGTACGACATGAAGGCGGTCGTCGGGTCGGTGGTCGACGATGGCGAGTTCATGGAGTACCACTCGGCCTGGGGCCGTTCGATCGTGTGCGGCTTCGGTCGAGTCGATGGGCGTTCGGTCGGCATCGTCGGCAATCAGCCCGCCATGCTCGCCGGCGTGCTCGACATCGAGTCCTCGGAGAAGGCGGCCCGCTTCGTCCGTACATGTGATGCCTTCAACATTCCGCTGCTCACATTCGTCGACGTGCCCGGCTTTCTGCCCGGTGTCGACCAGGAATACGGCGGCATCATCCGCCATGGCGCCAAGCTCCTCTACGCCTACTGCGAGGCCACCGTGCCCCGCATCCAGGTGATCACCCGCAAGGCTTACGGCGGTGCCTACGTGGTGATGGATTCGAAGTCCGTCGGCTGCGATCTCTCATTCGCCTGGCCGACCGCCGAGCTGGCCGTGATGGGTTCACAGGGTGCGGTGGAGATCATACACCGCCGCGAACTCGCCGATGCTGCCAACCCGGCGGCCCGCCGCGCCGAGCTCGTGGACGACTACACCGAGCGGCTCGCCAATCCATACATTGCGGCCGAGCGGGGCTACATCGACGACGTGATCGAACCCTCGGACACGCGCCGGAAGATCGTGGCCGGCCTCCGGTTGCTGGAATCGAAGCGTGAAGAGATCCCGGAGCGCAAGCACGGAAACGTTCCGCTGTGAGTCCCGCGCTTGAGCCGGCTGGGATCCAGGTCTCACCGGCGCCCACCGAAGAGGAGCTCGCCGCGATCATGGCGGCCTACGAGGCGCTCTGGCCGAAGGCGTCGGCGAGTTCCGAACCCGGGGACTCACCGCGGTGGCGTTACGCCGGTCGTTGGTGGAGCAAGCGTCCCGCCTACGGTGGCTGGTCGTGACAGGGGTCCGTCCGCTCAGCTCTAACGCACACTGGGGTCTGTCCCCAGTGTGCGTTAGCGGATCTGGGAGCGGATCCCCATCAACCAGTTGTCGGCGTTGCTCACGGCCTCACGGTTGGTGATTTGTTCTTCCTGAGTGCCGTAGGCCGAGGGGTAGGAGCCGAGGAACTTCACGTTGCCCTGCTTCATGTGGATGTTGCGCAGGGCATCGCCGAGCACCTCGTCGGAGATGTGACCTTCACAGTCGATCAGGAAGCAGTAGTCGCCGAGGCCCTTTCGGGTCGGGCGGCTTTCGAGTCGGGTGAGGTTGATCGAACGGGCCGCGAACTCGTGGAGAATGCCGACGAGTGAACCCGGCGCATCCTCGCGCTGAAAGATCAGCGCCGACGTCTTGTCGTGCCCCGATGGCGGCGTGATCCCGTCACGGCCGACCAGCACGAAGCGGGTCTGATTCTCGGGGTGATCCTCGATGTCTTCGGCGAGAGTTTCGAGGTCGTATACCTCCGCCGAGCGCCGTGGCGCGATTGCGGCGGTGGTTCGCAGATCGCCTTCGGCCACCTCGCGAGCGGCATCCGCGGTGGAGCCGGCCGAAGTGATGGTCACGCCCGCGAGCTGTTGCGCGAGGTAGCGGCGGCACTGGGCGAGCGCCACCGGGTGAGAGCGGACCTCGGTGATGTCGCGGAGAGCCACCCCCTCCGGAACGAGCAGGTTGAGGTTGACGTTCATGACGACCTCGCGCTTGATCAGCAGCCCATCGGACTCGAACGCGAGAGTGTCGAGGGTGGCGTTGACCGAACCCTCGATCATGTTCTCGATGGCCGCGAAGCCGTAGGTCACCTCGCCGCGCTCAGCGGCCAGGAGCACCTCGACATTGGTGCCGTAGGGGCGCAGGTCGAGGCTGGCCAGATCGGCCTCGCCGGTGACGGCCTGTTCGCTGAACGTGCCCGTCGGGCCGAGATAGCTGACGCTCGCTGTGGGATCGATTGCGCTCACGACTTGCGAGGATACGGGCGGGTAGCGGCCGACGCTCTGCTAATGCCCTCAGCGTGCATCTAATGTCGCACGCGTGACCGAGCAGCGGATCATTCGGAACTACTACGTGCTGGCCGGTCTCTACACCCTTGCGGCTTCGTTGATCTGGGGTGTCAACACCCTCTTCCTGCTCGATGCCGGCCTCTCGATCCCAGAGGTCTTTGTCGCCAACGCGGTGTTCTCCGCCGGGATGGTGCTGTTTGAAATCCCGACCGGTGTAGTGGCCGACACCCTTGGCCGTCGCACGTCATACATCCTGTCGATCGTGGTGCTCGCCGTCACCACCGTGCTCTACCTGGTGGCCGCCCAGGCCGGCGCCGGTATCGCGGTCTTTGCCGTCGTGTCCCTCTTCATGGGCCTCGGCTTCACGTTCTATTCCGGTGCTCTCGAAGCGTGGCTCGTTGACGCCCTCCGCTCCGTAGGCGCTGACGGTGATCTCGATCATGTCTTTGCCCGGTCGCAACAGGTCACCGGGCTGGCGATGCTCGTCGGCACCACGTCGGGCGGGTTCCTCGGTCAGTTTGATCTCGCCGTGCCGTTCGTTGTCCGTGCCGTGTTGCTTGCCGGCTTGCTCATGGTTGCCGGCCGCACCATGCATGATCTCGGCTTTACGCCTCGGCCGCTCGAGTTGTCGAACATCGGTGCTGAGTTGAAAGAGCAAACTCGGGTCGGCGTCTCGTACGGATGGAATCAACCGGGGCTCCGTCTGCTCATGTTGTCGGGGCTGACCCGCGGCGCCTTCCTGGGCTGGGCGTTCTACGCCGCACAGCCATACTTCCTGGAGCTGCTCGAGGACGATGCCGTTTGGGTGGTCGGCGTGATAACCGCGCTGATGTCACTCTCGACGATCGCGGGCAACCAGGTGGTCGAACTGTTGACTCGCCGCTGCACGCATCGCAGCTCCATCATCCTCGGGGGGTCGATCACGACCTCGATCGGGCTCATCGTCATGGGCACCACCGACTCGTTCTGGGTTGCCGTGCCCTTCTTCCTGCTCGTGACTGGCTCCCTGGGCGTCATCAGCCCGGTCCGGCAGGCCTACGTGCATCACATCGCCCCGTCGGAGCACCGGGCCACGGTCATCAGCTTCGATGCCATGGTGAGCTCGATCGGCGGAGTCGGCGGCCAGCTCGGGTTGGGTCGAATCGCCGGAGGTCGCGGGTTTGCGGCGGGCTACGTGACCGGTGGGGTTCTGACCATCATCGCGTGGCCGTTGCTCTTCGGCGTGCGCCGGATCGGCGGAGAGGCTGACCGTGTCGTCGGTTCGCGACCTCGGCAGGGGACCTGCGCGGCGCAGGGCCTGCCTCGCGACACGCAGATCGAGTCACACCCCCGCGAGGTGGTGACTCAGGGGTGACATTACATTTCTTGTAGCGGTTGGATCACTTCCTGTAACATCATCAGATGACCGACATGCTGACTCCGCAGATGTCCCACGATGAGGCCGTGGCGCGATTCACCGGCGGGTTGACACCGCGGGCCGCTGCCGTTCCGGAGTTCACCGGATCCGACCGTCTCCGACCCGATGGCCGGCCGAGGCCGGAGTTCCGGGCCGAGCTGCGCAAGATCCCCAACGGCATCAACGCGTTCCACACGGTGTTCAACCTCGCGCTCCCCTTCCTCTACTGCTGGGCAGCCGTCGCGATCGATCACCCGATCGGATGGGTCGTGGCCTTCCTCGCCATGGGTGTGTACTTCCAGCGCATCCTCACCCTGCACCACGAGGCTGCCCATCGCCTGTTGTTCAGCAAGCGGGTCGCCAATGACTGGGTCGGGGAGAAGCTCATCGGCTGGCTCGTGTTCGGCGATGGTGGCAACGGCTATCGGCTCGCCCATACGCAGCATCATCGAGACGAGTTCGGCGAGAAGGAACCGGACTTTCTCCTCTATGCCAACTATCCGATCAGCAAGGCGTCGATGCGGCGAAAGATGCTCCGCGATATCTCGGGCGTATCGGGATACAAGAATCTGAAGCCCGCATTTGTGGGACTGTTCAGGAAGGGGCGACGCCTGCGAGCAGTCCGGTATCTCACCGGTCAACTCACCGTTTTCGCCATCTTCTTCGCCTTCGGTCAGCCGTGGCTCTACCTGTTCCTGTGGCTGCTTCCGTGGGCCACGGTGTTTCGCGTGTTCAATCGTCTACGCGCTCTGGCCGAGCACGGCGGCATGACGCGCAGCGGCGATCGTCGGCTCACGTCGCACAACATCCACCAGGGGTTCATGGCCAAGCATCTGTTCCTCTCCCAAGGCATCGGCTACCACCTGGCACACCATGTCGACTCGGGAATCCCGATGGTGAACCTGGTGAAGTTGCATCGGGCCCTCGAGGAGGACGGCTACATTTCGCCGTCGTTCACATACCCGGGCTACTGGAACTTCATCGGCACGCTCTGGCGCAAAGACGGTTGAGCGTGGCGTCACTCTCGGCGCGCAGCATCATCGCGTCGACGCTTCTCGGCACGGTGCCGCCGCGTTTGCCCGGTCGTCTCTTGGTCGCGTTCGCGCAAGAGTTCGGCGTGCAGGCCGGCACGACCCGGGTGGCATTGTCCCGCATGGTCGATGGCGGTGAACTGACTCGCGTCGAGAGCGGCAGTTATGAACTCGCCGGCGCCTTGCGCGAGCGGCACCAACGTCAGGAGGATGGACTCAGACCCTCGACCAGGGTTTGGGGAGGGGAATGGGAGCTCCGCATCGTGCCTGCGGGCGCACGAAGCTCAGCGGAGCGCGCCGCGCTACGGCGGTCATGCCTCCATCTCGGACTACGTGAACTCCGCGACGGAGTGTGGATGCGTCCCGACAACCTGCCCCCTGACCGTCTTCCCGGCGCGCGAGCGGTCGTGGATGAGCAGGCCCAGCGCCTCACCGCGGTACCCGACGTCGACTCGTCTGCGTTGGTGGCAGAGCTGTTCGACCTCGATGCGTGGGCGACCGAGGCCAATCGGCTGTGTGATCTGCTCGTTGCCGCCGGTACCGAGTCATCGCTCGCACGGGGGTTTGAGCTGGCCGCCGAGTCGCTCCGTCACATCGTCAATGACCCGCTGTTGCCAGAAGCGCTCTGGCCCAGCGGGTGGCCGGCCGTGAGCTTGCGGTCGGCCTACGCCACGTACCTCGTCGGCTACCAGACGCGACTCTCGGGCTTTTTCCGCGCTGAGCTCGCTGCCGTACAGTGACGACATGAGCGATCGTTTCTATTTCCGTCAGCTGTTGTCCGGTCGAGACTTTGCCACCGGAGATCCCATTGCTCAGCAGATGGTGAACTTCGTCTACGCCATCGGTGATCGTCAGACCGGCGAGGCTGTGCTCATCGATCCGGCCTACGACGTCAACGGTCTCATCGACGTTCTCGAGGGTGATGGCATGACCTGCACGGGTGTGCTCGCAACGCACTACCACGCCGATCACATCGGCGGTTCAATGATGGGCTTCAACCTCGAGGGAATCGCCGAGCTCCTCGACCGTGTCGACGTGCCGATTCACATTCAGGCCGATGAGGCGGACTATGTCCGCAAGGTAACCGGCGTCACCGATGAATCGTTGGCTCTACACCACTCGGGCGACATCGTCACCGTCGGTGCCGTCGAGATCGAGCTCATTCACACCCCTGGCCACACCCCAGGAAGCCAGTGCTTCCTGGTCGACGGGCGTCTTGTCGCCGGCGACACCTTGTTTCTCGATGGCTGCGGTCGTACTGACCTCCCCGGATCAGATCCGGAACAGATGTACGAGAGCCTCACGACCCGCTTGGGGCGCGTCGATGACGACACCGTGCTCTACCCGGGCCACCAGTATTCGGCCGACTCATCCGCCACCATGGGCGTCACCCGACAACGCAATATTGTCTACCGGGCCGACTCCAAGGATCAATGGATGGCCATGTTCGGCCACTGAGCGCTGGCTCAGTTTGCGCTCTTGCCGGCTTTGCGGGAGATCGAGAGGCGCCGCGGTGCTTTGGAGATCGGATGCTCGTCGCGGATATCCAGATCGGCTTCGGTGATCCCGAGAGTGGGGAGCGTCGGCGCGGTGCGAGGAGCCATGTCCGTGGACTCGTCTTCGAGCCGACGAAGATCAATCACGCCGCTGGGTTGGAGAAGGTACGCGTCGACAACTTTGCCCGAGGCGTGAGCCCGGTCGATCGCAGCCTTGCGCAATGCGTCTGAGAGCGTCGCCATGACGTCTCCTCCCCGGGTTCGAACGTAATCCTCACCTTAGGGATGCGGCGGTGTCACTGCATGGGTCCACCGGCCTAAACCGTGTCCGTTGTTCCATTGTTGAGAAGCCGTTGGATTTGTCGAATCGTCCACGTCGGGGCCACGCCGTCCGCGCGGTGGAGCCGCTGAGCGAGCGTTTCGTGGTCGAGATCGTGCACCTCGGCGAGACCTCTGACGATCGTGGCGAGATAGGCCGCGGATGGCGCGGCGGCGGGCCGCTGCTCCGGGATGTCGGAGCTGGTGAATGTGGCCACGGGGATGCCGTCGACGGGATCCAAGCCGATGATGGTGTCGTAGGCGCGCGTATCGATCAGTGTGTGGCCGTCGGGCAACACCTCGTCGAACGGGATCGAGAGCGGCCCCTCGGCGCCGTTTTCCTGGGCGACCACGTCGACAAATTGCTCCTTGGTGATGAGATACCGCCGTCCGAGTGCACCAGGCGAGGCGCGGCGGTGCTCGAGCAGGGCGGGGGCACCCTCCCAACGAGCCGAGTATCCAGCGAAACGAATCGCCGAGCGGAACGTGCAAGGAGCGTCGTCTCGCGGGAGTGAGCGGTCGCGTGCGCCTCGCTGCGGGAGCAACGTGCCAACGGGTGTGCCGCCCTCGAGATAGCAGAGGAATCGAGCTCGGTTGACGTTGGATCCGTACGATGCGTACCAGATCAGATCGTCGCGGCCCTCAGAGGTCATGGGGGTGAGCGTAGCCGTGGGCGGATCCTGCCTTCGGGCCTCAAGACCCGTGCGTATGGGCCGATTGTCTCAGTAGCGCCCTGATGGGCACGGCAACAGTGTCTGAGCCGATCGGGCACGTGGAGGTCATGAAATGAACCAGTCTTCTGTCGACCGGACCGATCCAGCAACGATGCGCGAACGCGAACGCGAGCTCGAGCTCGAGATCGCTCGGCTCAAGGCCGAACTGGAAGCCTCGAAGGGTGCTGACGCCGGAGAAGCCGCGTCGCGCTTTCTGACCCTTGCTGCCAACACAGTCGACGCCGCAATGGAAGATGCTCGCCGTGAGGCCGATGAGCTTGTCACCGAGGTCACCGCCGACGCCGAGGCGCGCCGCGACGAGGCGACTCGTCTCGCCGCCGAGGCGGAGGCACGGGCCGACGCGATGCGTGTCGAGGCCGAGAACCACGAATCAATCGTCACCGCTGCTCAGGAGACGGCGGGACAGATTCGCGCCGATGCCGAGGCCGAGGCCGCCAACCTCGTGGCCGTCGAACGAGCTCGGGTAGTCGAAGAAATCGAGTCTCTGAGCGAGGTTCGTGCCTCGCTTGAAGGCGAACGGGAGGCTCTCGAGACCTACCACGGGGAACTACGCCGCCGGGTCCAGGAGCTCGCCGAATCGATGGTGAACTTCATGACGACGGAGCCGCCGCTCGCCGCATGTGCCGCGCTCGAGGAGCTCGCGGCTCCAGAGATCGACACCACGCCGCTCGAGGAATCGACCGCGCCGGAACAGACGCGGCAGACGACCGAACCGGCAGTGGTGGAGCAATTCGCCAGCCTCGAAGACGTCATCAACGATTCTGACGAGGATGTCGCCGAAGAGATCGCGTCCGAAGACGTCGCGTCCGAAGAGGTCGCGGTCGAGGTCGAGGCCGAGGCCGGCATTTTCGACGGTGTTCCTGTCGTCGAGAGTGTGGGCGACGATGGTGCCTTCGATGTGTTGGACGAAGTGCCGCCGGCCCCGCAGGTCCCGACCTCGGGCGGCCTGTTCTCCCGAGCAAGCGAAGACGAGACCGCTGGCGAACGCAGCGGCTTGTTCGGTACCCACGGCTTCCGGCTCGTGCAGCAGACGAACACCGACGAACTCGCTGAAGCTCTCGGCGACGAGGACGAAGCCGACGCGGCCTTCGAGTCGTTCCTTGCCGGTGACTCTGAAGCTGATGCCAGCCGGGACTGGCTACTGCGCAACGATCGGACCTGAATCCGCCGTCTGTCGGCCGAAGGCCGGTCAGCTTCGGAGACCAGCGATCGGGTCCTTGGGCCCGCGGAACGTGCCGCCGGCAATTGTGACCGGTGTGAGCAACTCGACCACGTCGCCGTTGCTGAGGAGGGCGTTGAGGTTGCCGGCGCCATCGCGACCCATGTCGTCGATTCGCACCCAGGCGCCTTCGCGGAAGATCCAGTTTCCGGGGCGCACCAGCTCCGGGGGTAGCACGGCTCCCGGCGTGATCTCCACGCCCGCGGAGGCTGTGTGGAGCCGCACCAAACGCACGGCCGGCAGTAGTAGTGAGAGTCCGACCACGATCAGGCCTATGCCGAGCAGGCCTTCGAGGCTTGAACCGCTGCGGATCGCAAGTGTCAACAGGCAGGCACCGATGCCGATGCTGACGCTGGTGAGCACCGTGACCAGCACGGTGGAGGCTTTGTCGGAGACGTTGAGGCGCGCGCTGGGATCGAGGTCGATCAACCGACCGGTGTCTGCGTACTCCAGCAGCTGTTCTGTTGCGTCGCGAGGACGTTCTTCTACCCAACCCATTGAGAAACCTGCTGCCGGATCATCAAGCGTTCCAAGTGATCGCCCGGTGCGCTGCTCGAAATCCATACGTCGGCAATATGACACAAGTTGCCCCCGGGAACCAAGGGGTTGGGCCGATCTCTGTCCCAACGTTTTGACAACTCATGGTGCAACGTGGTCGGAATACCGGGGTTCGGAATGACCGGCGACCACGATCACTGGCTTTCGGAGTTCGATGACCTCACCGTCACTCAGCGGAGCAGATCGGTCAGCGGCACTACTGATGTAGGCCTTGTTGACTCGGACCCAGGTGCCGGCGTGGGTGGTCCACTGGCCACGGGGCAAGACGGCGATCGGGGGGTAGTCGGTACACCCGATGCGTACCAAGGCCGCGACGCGGCGCCGCTCCCGCAGCCCGGTGAGCGCAGGAATGAGACGGGTGAGCGCGGTGGCGGTCGCACCGAACCCCATGACAGCGACACTTGCGTTGCTACGCCGACGCATCGCCCGAGAGGACACCCGCCGCGTCGCGCGCAACCGATCCGGGGAGGTGGAGACCTCGGATCAGCGCGACGACGCGGCGGGCGATCATGAGCACCTCATGCGGCGACGAAGATGCAGTCCTGGGGGCAGTCTTCTGCCGCATCCAGGACCGAGTCGAGAAGTTCGTCGGACACAATCGCTGCTTCGTTCGAGCCGAATCGTCGCCCCCCTACGTTGACGTAGGCAAGGCTGTCGGACTCGAGGGTGAACAGTTCGGGACAGGCGTCGACGCACACGCCAACCCCACAACAATCAGCGTGGTCGATCCACACTCGCATTGGATTCTCTCCTCAGTCGATGACTTGGTCGGATTCCTGTCCGTGTGAGCCACACGTCACACGTCAGCACTGAGGTTTGGTGCTTTTGGCCTATTCGAGAGAATCTCGTCCTGGCGGTCAGGCCGGCGCCACGATGGCGGTGAAATCGGTGGTCGACCGGAACACCACCGTGACCCAATGCTCTTTGACCGCGGTGGGGTCGCTGCCGATGGTCAGCGGTTCGTCCACCGGGGCAGTCAGCTGGATGGTCGAGGCGGTGGTGGTCATCTCGGCCTCGAGCCAGTCGACGTTGACGTTGGCCCACGCGCCGGGGAACGAGATGGTGACCACACCCTCGAGATAGGTGATCTGTTCGACCGCGGCCAACGGTGACATCGGATCCTGGAGTTCAGAAGCCGCGCTCGTGGTCCAGACACCGCCAGGAAGGCGCGTCCACGAGTCGGCACCAACGGCAACATGGTCTGAGACTTCGGGCTTCGTTGCGGTGAACGCGGCGTTGCCGTCGATATGGCGCCCGACCACGTGGCGCACGATTCCGTCTTCGTTCTCGAGTGTGATCTCGAACTCGTAGCGGCCGCTCAGTGCCCGAAGCGTGTCGTCGAAGTCGCCGGCGGCGGTGACGGCTGCAGTCTGGTCGTCGATGGTCGTGGTTGGCTCCCCGACAAGGGAGGCGCCATCCGCGGCGCAACTGCTCGCCAGCGCGATCGCCGAGGCGACAACAAGGGCCGAGAGTTGCATGGGCGTGAATCGGATCACCGGGTCACCTTCTGGACTCGTGAAGTGGGGGATTGACGAGTTCTTTCCTACACGATGCAGGGGCCACCTCAGGTTTGGTATGAGCCACTCACGCACGGTGAGATTGTATATTTCGGTTCTGTGACACTGTTTCGGACGTATTACGAGAAAGAAATCGGAGTCCTGGGTCTTTTTTCTCATTTTTTCCAAACCGCGCGCCGAAGTAGTGGCGTGTACAGGTTGCGTCGGGCGCGGCACTGGAACTATTGGGATCATCGATGAGAACTGCGGAGAAGAATCTCGACATACAGTTGCCACTCAGCGTGGTCGAAGCGGATCTACCGCTCGATTGCGAGACGGTGACCGTGATGGTCGACGCCGAGTGGTATGTCGCCAGTGGCGCGGAAGCGCTCGCGGCTCTGCTTGATCTACCGGTCCGAGAAGTCCACCATGCGCCAATCGGCGCGGTGATCCACGTGGACGACATCAGTCACTCGCCTCTGGAACTTTGGCGAACGGGTGATGAGGTGGTTCTGAGGTTCCGTCACCGAACGCATGGCTACGTTCGGCTTGCCGTCTCCGTTTCACCTTCGCGGTGGCTCGCCGACTGCTGGAACCTGCGACTCCGAGCTGTCGAGGCCGACATCTTGGAACTCGCCTATGGAGGGATGGACTTCGGTCCGCACGCGCTACAGGGCGAATACCGAGTGGCAGAACACCTGTCGCAATGACCCCCCTTTTCGGAGCATTCATGAAACACGCAAAGACACTCGCCATTTCAGTGGCAGTAGTTGTTGTGACGTCAGCGATCGCGTTGGTGATGAACATCGGCATTCTTCAAGCAACAGCCGGGTCAGATGGCAACGACGGCGCGGGAGAATGGGCCGCTGAGCCCACTGTCCTCGCAATCGAAGCCGGTGCACTGCCCAGCAACGCCACATCGACAAGCGCGGCCGCCGCCGAGCGGTCCGCGCCGTCACCGACCGCAGCTCCCGCGACTGCCGCTCCGGCTACTGCGGCGCCATCGACCGCGGCGCCGTCCACAGCGGCGCCCTCGACCGCTGCGCCATCGACGGCCGCACCGACCACGGCCCCATCTACGACAGCGCCCGAGTCCACCACCACTGTCACCGACGAGCCGGCCTCGACCACCACCTACCACACCTACACGGTCGGCAGCGCCGGCGAGGTCGTCATCGCCAACCATGGTTCTTCGCTCGAGTTCTGGGCGGCCTACCCGGCCCCGGGCTGGGAGTACGGCGTGGAAGACGCCATCGGCAGAGAGATCAAGGTCAAGTTCCGGGGCAACGGCGAAATCGAATGGAAGGCCCAGCTCGAGGACAGCGGGATCGAGATCGAGATGGAGAACTGATGACCGATCACGCTGAACGTCTCGCCAAGCTCCAACTGCGCCAGGCCAAGCGGGCGGCTCAACCTGTCACTCAGGCGCCGATCCAACAACCTGCACCCGTGCCGGCTCAGCCGGTTGTGCAGAACCCAGTGGCGGCGGTTGCTCCAGTGCAACCCGTCGCCCAGGTTGCTGCACAACCGGTGGCAGCGGCTCGACCCGCTCGCGCCGAGCGCCCGACACGAAAGAAGCGTCCCCACGCCGCGGCTCCAGCCCGCATCATCGTCACCGCACTGGCGGCGTCGATCTTTGTGATGCTGATGTCGTTCATGGGCCCGTTCGCCAAGCTGAACGAGACCGAGGGCGCCAGCGCGGCGGGAGACTCCACGCCGCAGCCGATCGTCGTGGAGATCCGTCGTGAAGTCGCCGCGGCTCCGCCTGATCCGTCGCTCGGCCTCCCCGGTCATCTCGACGTGAACGGTGAGCCCATCGACCTGGCGTTCATCGAGGCGTTCCACGAGGACGAAGATGTCGCCATCGTCACCGGCGGACCTGTGCCGACCACGGCAGCTCCGGTTGCTGCAGCAGCGCCGGCCGCAGCCGCTCCGGCCGCCGCGGCTCCCGCGGCTCCCGCCCCGACCGCGGCCCCGGCGGCTCCCGCCCCGGCCCCCGACCCGGCGGCTCCCGCCGTCACCGCGGCCCCGGCGGCTCCCGCCCCGACCGCGGCACCGGCCACCACGGCACCGCCCCCTCCCGCTCCCGCCCCCGATGCCCCACCGCCTCGCACAGAAGCCAGTGGTTGATCTTCTGAGCGCTCCGCTCGACGTCACGTTTCATGCGATGGGTTCGGCTTGCCGGATCCTGGTTGCCGGTGATGACAGCAACCTGAACAAGAGTGAGCTGGTCGACCGGCTCCGGTCTCGTCTCGAAGAACTCGAGGCGGCCTGGAGTCGGTTCCGTCCCTCCTCGGAGATCTCGGTCCTGAACGAGGGAGCCGGCCTCCCGGTCCTGATCGGGGCTGACACCATGCGACTGGTGGTCCACGCCGAGGCCGCCTGGCGGCTGACGCACGGTTGGTTCGATCCGCTGATGCTCGCCGAGCTCATCGACCTCGGGTACGACCGGGATCATCACGACCTCCCGGCTGCCACCCCGTGGCAAACCGGTGTCTCCCACTTCGAGGCCGACGCCGTACGTGGCCAGCGGGTCTCGCGTATGCCGGAGCTCGAGATCGACCAACCCGTCGGCCTCGTCTCGATCCCGGCGGGCACAACCTTTGACCCTGGCGGGCTTGGCAAGGGCTTGGCGGCCGACATGCTCGCCGAAGAGTGTGAAGACCACGGGGTCGAGGGGATCCTCGTCGATCTCGGCGGCGATGTTCGTATGTCGGGCACGTGGTACGGCAGCGAGCTGTGGCCTGCCATCGTCGGGCACCCCGAGGATCGCAACCGTGACCTCGCCGAATTGCGCATCGCCGGCGGTGGGCTGGCCACCAGCAGCCGGTTACAGCGCCGGTGGCAGGGCGAAAACGGACCCGTGCATCACCTGCTCGATCCATCTACGGCAGCGCCTGCTGAGTCCGATGTCGTCGCCGTCACGGTCCACGCGGGGGCGGCATGGTTTGCCGAAGCGATTGCCAAGGCAGTGCTCGTCGCCGGTCGCGAGGCCGGTGCCGCATTGATCGAGGAGTCTCAGACCGCGGGCATGATTGTCGATATCAATGGAAAGGTCGACGTCGTCGGCCCTCTTGATGTCCGGAGTCTCACCCCATGAACGAGCAGATCTGGTGGTATGCCGCTCGTAGCAGCGGCATCGTCGCCTGGGTCCTGATCACGGCATCGATCGTGTGGGGGCTCAGCCTTTCCACACGCATCACCGGTCAGAGCCCGACCCCTGCGTGGCTTCTCGACCTCCATCGCTATCTCGGTGGCTCATCGGTGATCTTCACCGCCATCCATCTCGGCAGCCTGGTCGCCGATTCGTGGGTGTACTTCGGCTGGCTCGAGATCTTTGTCCCCTTCTATTACACGCCGAACTACCCCACTGATGTCGCGGGCCAGTTCGAAGTCGGAATCGGCGTCTTGGCGTTCTATTTCATGGTGGCGATCCAACTGACATCGCTGATGATGCGCAAGCTGCCACGAAAGCTGTGGCGCTGGGTTCACTGGTCGAGTTGGCCACTGTTCTTTCTGGCCACGTACCACGGCCTGTATTCCGGTACCGATGTGAAGAACCCGCTCTACCGATACGCGGCGATCGCCAGCGTATGCGCCGTGTTTTTCCTGTCGATGGTGAGGTTCCTTGCCCCGAGTAAGGCTCGGCGCAAGGCAGCTCGGGCTACGCCGACCTCCGTCTCCGTCTGAACCAGAGGTCAGGCCAGGTTGCTCTCCAGGCCACTTGGCCAAACCTTTTGGGCCCGTTGCGTCGTGTGACCAGCGATGAACCCAACGTGGATATCAACACTCGGCGCACCGAACCCGGCGCCAGTTCACCGAAAGGCACTGAAGTGACCTCCTCCAATACCAACCGCATCGTTCTGGGGAGCGCCACTGCAGCGCTCGCCCTCGGTGTGACCACTCCGGCATTTGCAGGCCCCGACGGCGACGACCACGTGGTCGATGCCGAACCGGCGTACGTCGCCGAGGTGGCGCACGCGAAGACGATGGACGAGATCGCCTCGATCGATCCCGACGACTCGTTCTCGACCCCGGCTGCCGACGTGGCTCCTGCCGTCGAGGACGACGACGCTGACGACACGGTTGTCACCGACGACACCGTCATCTCCGAGGACACGACGGTCACCGAAGACACGACCGTGACTGAAGACACCGCCGTTTCCGAGGACACGACCATGACTGAAGACACCGTCATGTCCGAAGACACCGTCATGTCCGAAGACAGCACCGACACCGCTGACTCGGTCGACAGTGTCGATGATGACTCTGACGATGATGACTCCGATTCGGTCGATTCCGATGATGATGCCGACGACGACTCCGACGACAGCTCGGACAGCGACAGCGGCGGCTGAATCTGACCAGACTTCCAACACCTGATCACGGCGTTCCCGCCCTTGAGCATCTGCTCGGGGAGGGGGCGCCGTTGGTCGTTGCGGAGGCTTACGCTCCCTTCGACGTCACTGTCGAAAGCTTGCGGGTCTCCCAGGTTCGCTACGTTCCGGGCCGCTCGGTGACGACAGAGTTCCGTGCCACTCTGCGCTGGCCGGACGGAACAAAGACCACCGATACGGTTGGTGCATCGAGCGGCCGCCAGCTCGCGGGGCCCGTCGCCGTGGTCGAGCGGGCCGGTGCCGAGATCGCGATCTGGCGCTACCCCCACGATCCGGAGCTCCCGGGGCTGCCGCAGGTCAGCGATCCTGATCGCCTGCGTTCGACCCTCGAAGAAATCGGGATCGAGCCGGCACCCGTTCACCTTCGGCGTCGGTCGTATCGGGCAACGCGGCGAGCCGCGCTCGAGGTCACGACAGGCAAGGCCCACCTCTACATGAAGGTGCTCCGGCCCTCGAAAGCCCGGCGGGTACACGAGCTGCATCGTGAGCTCTCGCCGGTGTTGCCCGTTCCCCGCAGCCACGGCTGGTTGGAGAAGGGTGGGGTCATCTTTCTCGAAGCGATGGAGGGTCGACCGATCCGGCGATTGATCGAAGACGGTCTGCCTGTGCCCGATTCCAGCCGACTCCTGGCGCTCCTGGACTCATTCCCGGCTCCCGCCGCACACCATGTTCGGGTGGCTGATCCCGTGGATCGGGTCCCGGAGCACGTTCGGTTCCTTTCGACCCTGCTGCCCGAAGCCGCTGACCGGATGGCCCCTCTGCTCGAGCAAATCGTGGTCGACGAGGATGCCGACGACCGGCTGATCCATGGCGACTTCCACACGATGCAATTGCTCACCGTCGACGGCGACATTTCGGGTCTCGTCGACATCGACACGATTGGCATCGGTGCCCATGCGACCGACCTCGCCGCCTACCTCGGTCAGGTCTCGGTGTTGGCTCGCTCCGGGAGCGCCGGTCCGGCGTTCCGCGCTCACGGCCGGGCGTCGTTGGCCCGCTTCGATGAGCGCGTCGAGCCGTCGTCGTTGCGGCTTCGAGCAGCAGCTCACGTCCTCGGGCTCGCCACCGGGCCGTTTCGTGTCCAGGAGGCGGCGTGGCCAGCAAACACCCTCGACCGGATCGACCTCGTCGAGCGATGGGTTGCGAGCGCGAAAAACTCCGACCCGGCGGTCTTCAGCTGAATCGTGCCGATGCGGCAGGAATCAGGTTTCGGGTTCGAACCGGTAGCCGACGCCCCACAGGGTGTCGATCGGGCTGAGATCGGATCCTTCGACCTTCAGCTTTGACCGGAGGCGACGCACGTGTTCGGTGACCGTGGCTTCGCCGACCCAGCCCGTTTCCGCGGCCCAAACGGCCTGAAGGAGCTGCGGCTTGCTGAGCACCTGGCGGGGGTTGCGGATGAAGAACGCGAGGAGGTCGAACTCGCGAGGGCGCAATGAGACCTCGGCGTCACCGAGGTTGACGCGCCGAGAGGTGAAGTCCACGGCCAGCGGAACGCCCGCAAGTGTGCCTTCGAACAGATCGGTGACCGGAGCAAGGTTGCCCGGTGTGTGCTGGGTGCGCTCGAGCAACCGGCGAGCCCGCACGGCGAGCTCACGCGATGAGAACGGCTTGGTGACGTAGTCGTCGGCGCCCATCTCGAGGCCCAGCACTCGGTCGGACTCGCTTCCGAGACCGGAGAGCAGAATGACGGGCGGGCCGTTTTGCGCGGCAACGCGGCGCAGAACCTCGAAGCCTGACAACCCGGGGAGTTCGAGGTCGAGAACGATCAGATCGGGCGAGACCGTGCGGAGTGCTTCGAGTGCCGCATTGCCATCGGCCGCGGTGACCGCCTCGAAACCTTCGGCTTGCATACGCCCGCTCACACCATCACGAACGGCAGCTTCGTCGTCAACGACAAGGACCACCGCTGCGGGTTGTGATTGGGGTACTTCGACCGCCGCCATACCGGGTCCTTACTTACCAGAGATCAGAGGAAGTTGCATGCATCGGTAACTACTGAGAGTAGTGAGAATCACCGCGGACAAGCAATGATGCTTACGGACTGTATTCAATTCGCAACACTAGGAGTGGTTTCTCATGAGTTTCCAAACGAATCTCCTGGGGGTGTTGTCAAAACGGTGCGAATCATGGTCCAGACTGGTCAGATGCAGTTGCATCGATTTTCCCCCCTCCTGCTCGTATTCACCCTGATGCTGTCGGCCTGTAGCGGCGACAGTGATGACGATTCGACGCCATCCACCGATGATCAGATCCAAGACGATGGCTTCGCTCCGTCCGATGAGGTCGAGCTCGACGAAGACGCCGACGACGAAGAGGGCACCGAGGATGATGGAGGCACCGACGCCGACGACGGTGGTGACGAGGCGATAGAAGATGACGGAGACGGCATCGACGAAGCCGGCATCGACCTCGACCCCGTCGCGGTAACCGCTGCCATTACCGAGATGGTCGACGACGCCAACGCTGATGGCGATGTGACCGGCGATGAGATCAGTGAGATCCTCATGGTCGCTTCTGATACGCCGGAGTCCCAAGCCGACTGCGAAGGCGCGATTCTCGCCGAGCTCGGCGTCACTGATCCCACCGACCTCGATCAGCTCCGCGAAGCAGCGGCGGCAATGACCGAAGACCAACGTGCCGCGCTCACGGTCTGCATCGCTGGCGGGTAAACCGGGGTCCTGGGGCCCAAACCTCACAAGGTCGCGGCGTCGTGTACAGACGTGCAGACAGTTCCGCTCCTCGACTTCGCAACCGGCGCAACGCCGGGTAGCTTCGTCTTGCGTCCCCTGTCCATGACTGTTGCCTGGAATGCCGAGTCGTTGTCCGCCAGCCCCAGGAGTGCCGTCCGCGTGACCGACGACGCCGAGTTCGAAGCCTTCTTCGTCGAGAGCTATGGCGGGCTCCACCGCACCCTCACGGTGATCATCGGCGACGCCGAGTTGGCTGCCGACGCACTGCAAGATGCCTACCAGCGGGCATACGTCCGCTGGAAGAAGATTCGGCGCTACGACGCGCCGGCCGCTTGGGTTCGCCACGTCGCCATCAATCGCAGTCGTGATCTGATCCGTTCCAACGACCGGAGACTCCGCAACGAAGAACGCGCGGCAGCTCCCGATGTCGTCGTTGACCAACACCGCGATGATTCGCTGCTCGGTCTGTTGCGGCCGCTTCCTGAGCGGCAGCGCACCGCGATGGCGTTGCACTACCTCGAAGACCTCTCCGTCGAGCAGGTCGCCGACGAAATGGGCATCAGTAGTGGTGCCGTCAAATACCACTTGAACCAGGGCCGCGAGAAGATCCGGCCAATTCTCGAGAATAGAGAAACGTGATGTCTCACGATCCGCTTCGCGGCGCTTTCGAGCGTCTGGCGCCCCCGCAGGTCTCCCCTGCTGAGGCCCGCGATCGACTCGGCGCACTGACGCCCGGGTTCCGCACCGCTCGCCGCAACCATCGCATCCGCACCGGCATCGCCGGCGTCACTGCAGCTGTCGCGCTGGCCGTCGGTGGCCCTGTCGCGATTGCCGCGATTGCTCCGGGCTCCCCTACTCCCGCGGTCGATTTCGCGTCGCCGGATGCCGGCACTGGCATCGAGGTCGTCGAGGATGAGTCCATCGATACTGAGACGAGCAGTAGCGCCGAAGATGCACCCGACGGCGCCACCGACACGCTCGCCCCGAGCGCCGAGACTTCCGGCGATGGCGAAGCGACCGGTCACGAGAGCGGAGCACTTGGTCAAGACCGGGAGAGCGACGACGACCCTGTCGGTCACGACGCCGGGGATGATGATGACGATTCATCCGACGAGTCTGACTCCAGCCACTCAGACGACGATGAAGACGACGACTCCGACTCCAACGATGACGACGAGGAGTCCCCCGCCCACAGCGAGGCCTACGTCGAAGGTGTCACCTATCCCCACGCTCTCGAGGGTGTGGGCACCCTGAGCGTGCGTGTCATCGACGGTGCGCTCCAACTGGTCGAGGCCACGGCCGAGGGTGACCTCGAGGTCGAGGTTCGTGAACGAGACGACGAGATCCGGGCGACCTTCTCCTCGGAGTCCACCGATGAGCGGCGTATCGAAGTCGAGCTCGAAGACGGCGAGCTTCGCTGGAAGACCGAGTAGTCAGTCGGTCGACGTATTCGGGTCGCCCACCAGCACCTGAAGATCGGTGAGCAGATCCGCGGTGCTGAATGGCTTCTGGCGCACGCTCGACGGGTGCTTTGAGATCCAGTGATCGAAGCTCACCTGTTCGTGGCCGCTGATGAGCAGCACTGGAAGGTCGGGCGAGATCTCTGTGAGTCGCCGGGCGAGGTCGACCCCGGTGCGTCCCGGCATCACAACGTCGCTGACCACGGCATCGAACATGTGCGGCGCTGTCGTGAACGCTCGATAGGCGGAATCGCCATCGCTGGCGCATGTGACCTGATGTCCGGCGGCGCGCAGAGACTCAGCGAGATTTTCACGGAAGAAGTGGTCATCGTCGGCCAGAAGAATCCGCAGCGCGTGACGCCGGCCGACGTGCCGTGGCCCGGTCGGTTTGGTGGCTCCACCGGTCTCTTCGCTGACGCTGACAACGGGGAGGCGGAGGCGAACCAGCGTTCCTTCGCCGACCGTGCTTTCCACCTTCACGCTGCCGTTGACGTCCGCGATCAGCTCGCGAACGGCGTAGAGCCCGAGCCCGCTGCCCGCGCCCTCTGCCTTGGTACTGAAGTACGGCTCGAAGACACGTTCCAGATTGTCGGCGTCGATGCCGTTACCGGTGTCGCCGACGGTGAGGTCCACCATGCCGTCCTGGACGGCCACCCGGATCGAGACGACTCCGCCGGTCGGCGGCATGGCGTCGACGGCGTTCGAGACCAGGTTCGCAAGGATCTGCTCGAGCCGAAGGCGGGGAAGGGCCACGATGGCTTCGACATCTGTGCCACTGATCAGCAGCTGGCATCGTTTCCCGGAGAGGCGCCGGAGGAGCGACTCCATGTCCTCGAGGGCGGTGCCGACGGCGGCACCCGGTTGCGGGGTGAGGTTGTTGACCATGCGAGCCGATGCCAGCAGGTCGCTGAGGATGAGGCCCGCCTGCTCGGTGTAGCCACCGATTTCGGCAGACGTCGAAGCCACGTATTCGGCGTCATCGGCACGATCTTCCATCGCCTCTGCAGCAATCTGCATACCGGCGAGGATGTTGTTGACGTCGTGGACCACGGCGGTGTTGAGCCGGTTCGTGACCTGGAGCCGCTGACTCATCATCAGCTGGTCCTGGAGTTCGCGTCGGGCGGCTCGGTGCAAGGCTTCGATCGTGTGACCCTGCTCGCTGATCTCCTCTGTCAGACGAAGGCGACGCGATGACGTGAGATAGACGACGCCGACGATTGCGCCGAGCACCGGCAGCTCGTAGAGCTCGTCGGTCGGGATCTTCTCGTCGTTCCACGCGATCAGCAAGGCCGTGACGAGCGACGTCCCGACAGGGATTGCACGAGCCATGAGCGGCACGAGACGAAGCCGAAATGCGGTGATGACGAGGAGCAGGAAGATGAAGTGGAACCAGGCCACCTTCTCCTCGGAGACGAACAGGGCGACGCTCGAGGTAACCAGGACCGCGTCCAACGTGGCCTGCTGCACGTCTAGCTCTCGAAGGCTCATCGCCGGATCCCCGCTGCCGTTGCCGGTTGTCTAGATCATGTCAGGTCCCGTGGCCGACGCAATCGGACATTTGGCCTACAAGGTCCGAAATGTTGTGACTTCGTTGTGAAACCTCTGATTGCCGGATGGGAACCGTCGACCATTCTCTGATTCTGAATAGCGGAGGAATGTGCTGACTCCCACCCTGTAGATGCGGTCACCGCGGGTGGGACGAGCAAATGGTGAGCCCGGCCCTCAAACCTTTTACGGACGACAATTAGGAGCCGGGCGATGACTACCGCAACAAGCGGGCTCGACGACAACCCATCCACGCCAGCACGCCGTCGAGGACGGCGCCGTCGCCAGTTGTTCGGCGCGGCGCTGGCTGTCGCAACGGCTGCGGCGGCAACTGTCATTGCCGTGGGCGGCGATGTCGACAGCGCCGAGGCGCAGTTCGGCGCAACGCCACCTCCGGCGACGAGCACGCTGTGCGAGACACTCACGCCGGACGAGGCCTCGGCGGACCCGGCGATGGACTGGGCCAACAAGGTCAACGTCAGCATCCCGCTGATGACCATCGACGGTGATTCGCAATCACCCACTCGTGGCGACGCCACTTCCTACACCGGCGATTTCACCTACGTGATCGTGCTCGACAACACCGGCGACCCGTTCGATCCGGACATCGACAATCACCCCTCCTACCACCCGATGGCCTCGAGCACGCCCGTTGTGCTCACCGGTACCGGCAGTGGTGACACGTTGAGTGTCGAACTCCCGCCCGGCTGTCGCTACATCGCGTCGGTCCGTGCCCCCGGCCACGATCTCGGCGGCGCCTGGATCCGCATCGAGAGCTTCGCGGACGGCAGCACGGTCGACGCCACCGCGGCGGTCAACATGATCACCAACGAGTCTCTCCCCCTCGCACAGGTTGTGGTTCGTGCCTTCCACGACTTCGCGCAGCCGAATGCTCAGTTCGACATCGGCGAGTACGGCTTGCCCGACTTCGACATCATCCTCAACGATGGCGGCGAGCGTGCCATCGACTACTTCGGCAACCCGCTTTGCACGGAGTACGACGTCAGCGGGGGTGACCCCACCAAGCTCGATGCCGCTGACCTCGACGGCGACGGCGTCCCGCTCATCAGCCTCGGTGGAGGCAACTGCCTCACCGATGCAGACGGCTTCCTGACGATCAAGTACATCCCGGCCGGTTGGTACGAGATTCAGATGATTCCGCCGGACAACTCCGACTGGGTCCAGACCACCACGATCGAGGGCACGCAGGTCATCGAAGCATGGCTGCTCCCCGGTGACGCCGGCCTCGGTGGCGAGTTCATCGGCGACCTCGGCGGTGGCACCTTCCAAGCCTTCGGCTTCGCATCCCCGACAGCGCACCCTGATGGCAACATCGACTACCAGTACCCCTACACACCCGCCGCGACCGGTGGCGACGTGACCGGTTGTGCGTACAACGGTCAGATCTACCCCAGCGCCTCCGGCGTGGAGACCGTCGTGCAAAACGGCAGTGATAACGCCGACGGGTCCGCTCAGCCGCTGTTCGACTCCTACGTCGCGATTTCCGACGTCGGTGTCCACGACTCCCAGATCGACATGGTTGCCACCGATGACTCCGGCTGCTTCCGTTTCGACGACGTGCCCCAGGGCACCTACCAGCTCACCATTTGGGACTACGAGCTGCGCTACATCATCGGCTTCTACAACGTCACCGTCGCCGCCACGACGGTCGACCCCGGCGGCGACGATCAGGGTCTCGCCAACGGTGAGGTTGCCATGGGCGACCTGTTCGTCCTCCGTTGGTTCGGTTGGTCCTCCGGCTACGTCTTCTACGACTCCGGTTTCACTGCCGACGGCCGACCAATCGACTACAGCCTGCTGCTCAACAAGAAGGACGGCTCGACCCATCCGGCCGCCAACGGCGTTCGTGACTGTCTCGGTCAGGGCAGCGCTGGCTTTGTCTACGACGACGCCCCGGCCGCCGACTGTGAAGCCGGCATCCCGGAGCAGGAAGTCCTGGTCCGTGACCGCGACGGTTCGATCGCCAAGGCCGCCATCACCGATGGCAACGGCTACTACGAGATCGACGACATCTGGGGCCCGATGTTCAAGATGCAGGTCATCGAGGTCGGCGCCGGTGCGCTCGACTTCACTGGCCACTCGGTTCACGACCAGTTCGACCGCAACGCCGTCAACACCCAGGGCAACTGCACCGCAACCGACCTTGCGAACCTTGATGGCTCTGGCCCGGTCGGCGAGTCCTGCCTCCCCGCTGAATTCGGCGGCGGACTCCTGCTCGGCAGTGTCTTCCAGCAGGGCAAGCGCAACGAGATCGACTTCGGCAAGCTCAGCTATATCGACCCGAACTCGCCCAACGGTTTGTTCGGGAGCGGCGACGGCCACGGCGGTATCGCCGGTGGCGTCATCAACTCCGTCACCCGCGCCGAATGGGCCGCCAGCAAGCAGGGCGCAGAAGACAACGAGCCCGGCGTCCCCGGTGTTGGTGTCACCCTCTACCAGCTCGGTGGGCCCTTGGGTTGTGCGGATGCGGACAACCCGGACTGCTACTACGATGAGGTCGACCACGTTGAGACCGACGCCTACCAGCATCCCGGCATCGCCCGCAACGGCCAGACCTGCACCATCCCCACGGCTGACGGCACTGACTTCCAGGCCGTGAACCCGACGTTCGGCCCGATCGGCGACAACTGCACCGCCACGTGGCTGCTCGGCGCCCACACCAAGGACGCAGCATGGGACGGCGGCTTCGCCTTCTCCGGCTTCGCGCCGGGCTTCTATGTGGTGGAAGTCGAGCTCCCCTACGGCTATCAGGTCGTCAAGGAGAACGACATGAACACCGGTGAGGGCAACACGTTTGTCCCCGCCGTTCCGCCGGCGGGTTGTGTCGGTGTCTCGCACTACCCCCAGGTCAACGCGGAGTACGCCAGCCCGTTCGACGCCTTCGACGACGGCACACCTGCAGCAGATGACGGCTCGATCTACAACGGTGGGGCCACCAGCAACCTGTGTGACCGCAAGCTCGTTCGTGTCCAGCCCTTCCGCAACGCCGGCGTTGAGTTCCAGCTCATGACCAACGACGGGCTGCGCCCGTTCATCTCGAACGACACGGGTGGCACACCGCTCGACTCCGAGCTCATCCCCAACCAGGCATGGCGATCAGACCAGACCGTCCCCATGCCCGGTCGCTTCCAGGGCCTCGTGCTCAACGACTTGAACATGACGGCCAACCAGAACTCGCTGACCTTCGGCGAGCAGCAGGGCGTCCCCGGTGTCCCGGTCGGCATCTACGACTCGGCCGGCACGTTGCTCCACACGGTGTGGACCGATGAGAACGGTCAGTACGAAGTGCTGGTGCCCTCCACGTTCACCATCAACCGGGCCACCCCCGGTGGTGTGGGCCCCCGCATGTACCTCGTCGTGGTCAACGATCCCGGCCCGCTGGGCAACAACTGGGGCTACGACCCGAGCTTCATCACCAACCCCAACACGCTCAACATCACGCCCGGCAAGATGACAAAGGCCGACACGCCGCTGCTTTCGCAGGCCGCCGGTCCTTGCTCACTGCCGACCGGTACCCCGCAGCTCATGCAGGTCGACCGTGTCTACAACGATGGCTCCGACCTTCAGATCAGCGGTCTCAACCTGGCTGGCTCGAGCGTCATGTTCACGCCGCTCACCGCCAGTGGCGAACTCGATGCGGGTGTTGCCGTTGATGCCACCGCGAGCAGCTCGGTGCAGGCCAACGTGCCAAGCCCTGAGGATGCAGGAAGTGTGTACGACATCGTCACGGTGAACTGGACCGGATTCCTCGACGGCCTTGCTGCGGGTCCCTACCAGGTCAGCTTCGATGACGGCACCCTGCTCGGCACCTCGCCTCGCAACGGCATCACCTACCACGTGCTCGGCACTGGCTACGACCTCGACGTCTGGCCTGTTCCTGCTCCGGCCGACGCCGACGATCCGGTCATCCAGACTGCCGTCGACGCCGCGATCGCCGATGTCACCGACGTTGATGGTGACCTCGTGATCGTGCCGCCCGGTAGCTACCGCGAGTCTGTTGTGGTCCACGACGATGTCGTCCTGCAGGGTTACGGCCCCGGTGGCATCATCGGGGTGCGCACCGAACTCGGTCCGATCAACTTCGTGGAGACGCCCTATGCGTTCCTCACCGGCTCGATCGTCTCACCGTTCGGTGCTCTGCTCGACGAGCGCATGTTCACCGACTGGGAAGCCACCGTTGCCGCCACTGGCGGCTGGGATGGCAACCAGGGTGTCGAGGTCGGCCCGGCGTTCCAGTACCTGCTGACGACTGGCGACATCACTTCCGGCGAACACCTGCAGCTTGATGGCTTCGGCATCACCAGCGTTCGTGCCCGTCATGGCTCGATCCATGTCAATGGCAATGCCACTGGCTTGATCGTGTCCAACAACGGGGTCGAGGCCAACAACGCCAGCAAGGGTGGCGCTGCTGTCAACCTCGGTGTCACCAGCGTCGACTACTACGAGCCGACCCCGGGCACCGGCACCTTCAGCCGGGTCAACGGTCGGATCACCCCGACCGCTGGGGGCGATTTCACGCCGGCCACGGCTCGTGTCGACAACAACAACGACAACATCGTCATCCGTGACAACCGCCTGCTCCACAACGGTGGTGTGTCGGGTGCCGGTGGCATGGCGATCTTCAACGGTGCCGACAACTACAAGGTCATCGAGAACGACATCTGCGGCAACTACAGCGCTGAGTACGGCGGTGGCATCAGCCACTTCGGTGAAAGCGACGGCGGCCGCATCGCCGACAACGCCATCCAGAACAACGCGGCGTTCGACGAGGGTGGCGCAATCCTCCTCGGTAGCGAGATCGGCTTCCTCGGCGACCCCGTGGGCCCCGGTACCGGCGACGTGACCGTTGATTCGAACCAGATCCTCTACAACCTGTCGGGCGACGACGGTGGCGGCATCATGGCGCTCCACCCGGGTGGCTTTGCGTTGACGATCGAGAACAACGTGATTGCGAACAATGTGGCGACGGACATCGGTGGTGGTATCCACCTCTTCGACGCCCTCAACGCCACGATCGTTCACAACACGATTGCCAACAACGTCTCGGCCAATGCAGCGGTCGACTCGGGCGGCTTCGTCTGTGTCGGAGAAGTCAGGGTTGTGAGCGGTGGTACCAACACCTGTCCTCGAGCCGGTGGTCTCACCACGCAGCCCAACTCCACCAGCCCGCTTACCGGCCCCTCCGTGGTGCACAGCGACCCGACGCTGCTGAACAACGTCTTCTGGAACAACGTTTCGGGAGTTGTGTTCAACAACGGTACGGAGGGCGACGAACCGGGCCCGGTGCAGATCTTCATCGACGATGAACAGTTCTTCCCGATCCCAGACCTGGGGGTCTACAACGGCACCGAGGACCTTGGTGCCACGTTCGGGATCGAAATGAACCCGGACTTCTCGACGCTGACGCTGCCGTATGGTGCTGGCACCAACAACACGGTCGGTGATCCACAGTTTGTGGCTGACCTGCCCATCAATGTCCAGAGCACACCTGCTCCGGCCCTTGGCATGCAGGGTCAGATCACGATGGTCTACCCGGGCACGACGCCGATCGAAGCAGGCGACTATCACCTCGCCAGCGGAGGCTCGCCTGCCGCTGATCGCGGTGACTTCCTCGTCCCTGCGGTTCTCGTGGACATCGACGACGGTGGCCGCCCGGTGTTCGGCGCTCCCACGGACCGCCCTGACGCCGGTTCGGACGAGGTCGGTGTGGCCGAGGTGTTCGCTCTGATGTACTTCAGCACCACTCGCAACGCCGGATCTGCAGTCAGCGGCTTCAGCGACAGCAACGTCACCGCCTGGTGGCCGGCCGGTCTGTCGGTCGGCCTCGATGTCGAGGCTCTCGGGGTCAGCGCGATCAGCGGCAACGACGCCGCCGACATCGACGCACTCCACGTCCTCGACGCCGACACGTTCCTCATGAGCTTCCTGGGGAACAACGTGAGCGTGCCAGGTGTTGGCACGGTGCACGACGAGGATGTGGTGCGCTTCGACGCTGCTGCTGAACTCGCCGTCCCAGGCACCGGTTGGACCCTCGAGATCGATGGCTCCGCCATCGGGCTCAACGGCGGTGCCGCAGATATCGATGCTCTGCACATGCTGCCCAACGGCGACTACCTCGTGTCGTTCGCCGGCACGGCAACAGTGCCAACGCAGGGTGCGCTGACCATCGCCGTGCCGGACGAAGACATCGTCCGCCTGGTGAGGGCCAGCCCACTCGGAGGCCCCGTTGTGGCCGCCTACTTCGAGCCCTACATGTCGGGCTCGTCGATCGGCCTCGATGCGTCGAATGCCGGCGATATCGACGGCATCGGGTTCCTCAATGGTGGCCTGCTCTTCAGCACGAAGGGCCGCATCGATGTCGACGATCTTCAGGGTGGCACCTGGGACAACCGAGATGAGGACGTCCTCTACTGCGGCGACTTCGTCGAGATCAGCGGCCTGTGGAGCTGTCAGAACGAGATCGGCCAGTACTTCGACGGCAACGAAGACGGACTCGCCGGAAACAACGACGTGAACGCCGTCTCAGGGCCCTTGGGCTGAGTTGAGGGAGAACAGCGCAATGAACGAATTCACCAACACACGAAAGAGCCAGGGTGCCGGGATGACCTCCGAGCAAGGAAAGCACTTCGGGCGCCGAGACTTCCTGCGCCGCGGCGCAGTTGTCACTGCCGCAGCGGGGGCCGGCACGGTCGCCGGAGGGACACTGCTGGCCACTTCGGCCAGTAGTACGCCGGGCGTCGGCATGGCACAGTTGCCCCTCAGCGAATCCATCGACTACCAGACCATCCCGAGCGTTCGGCTGATGGCGACCGACGGGCATTTCTCGTTGCCCGGTCGCCGTCACCGCGACGAGGTCCCGGTCTTCGGCTTGGGATTTCGAGTTGTCGATGATCTCCGTACCGTTGACCTCGGCGGTGAGCTCAACAAGAACCCGGGTGAGCTCATCAGCAAGTACAAGGGTCTGGTCACCCACACCGCTCCGACGACGATCGGCATCGAGGGCATCGAGATGGCGATCGTGCTGACCAACCTCGGCCTGGTTGTTCGCCCCGACCTTGATGACTCTCACAGTCTCCACTGGCACGGTTTCCGTAACGCCACCGCGGTGTTTGACGGTGTGCCGGAGACGAGCATCGCCGTGCCGAGCGGTCGAGATCTCCCGTACTTCTACGATCCGAAGTTGGGATCTGAACCCGGACAGTCGAAGGGCTCAGCGGGTACCTACATGTACCACTGCCACTTCGAGGACACCGAGCACGTGCAAATGGGTATGACCGGCATCATTCTGGTCGAACCATGGCAGGCGCATTTCTCCGCCGAACCCATCTCGAACGATCCCAACGATTGGCTCTGGTTGCCCGAGCGAGTCAAGGTTGCCTACAACAGCAACGCCGCCGGGGTCGACTCGAGCTTTGATCGGGAATTCGGTCTTCTGATCAACGAGATCGACACTGCTCCTCACGACAACCTCGAGAATGTGCAGGAATTCGTCTGGTCGGACTACAAGCCGAACTACTGGACGATCAACGGGCGCAGCTATCCCGACACGGTGATCCCGCAAATCTCGCCGATAATGCAGGTCGACACCTACGACCCGGGAACCGGGCTCGCCAACGGAATCAACTTCAGCGAGACCGTTGACATGCCGGTCACGCCGATTTCGGCAGAAGAGATCGCCGAGGCGGAGATGTACTGGCAGCCGAACTCAGCGCTGATCCAGTGTCGTGCAGGTGATCGGGTGCTGTTGCGCATAGCCAGCCTCGGATTCGAGATCCACAGTCTCGAAGCTCCAGGTCTCGACCTCGACGTGATTGCGCACGATGCCTCGCTGCTTGTCGGCAAGAACGGCACCAGCGACCTCTCCTACACCACCCGACGCATCGAGGTGGGACCGGGTGAGGCTCGCGATGTGCTCTTCACCGCACCCGCCTACGACGATGGCGCTGCTGAGATCGACGTGCTGGCGCCGAGGACCACTGGCTACGCCCGCAAATTCAACCGCTATCTGATCAAGTCGCGCAACAACGATCGGAACCACAACGACGGTGGAGCGAGCCACGCTGATGGCCCGAGTTACGCCGATGTGAACACCGCCAACAACTACGGCGGCATGGTCACCGAAATCTGGGTGTATCCGACTTGGGACGACGCCGTTGGTCTTGGCCAAACGCCGTTGCCCGAACAAATCTCGATCAACGAAACCTTCCCCACTCTGGTTATGCCAGATGGACAGGTCTGAGGGAGGCGAACGATGAAACTCCGTTTGCGATCAAAGTTCACCGGCCTGCTGGCAGTTGCCGTCGCCGCCGGCGGTATGGCCACTGCTTTCAGCGGTAGCCAAACGGCCGGCGCCGCATCGGGCAACACCACGGTCATCTGTGCCGATGGTGCCTACGACGGTGTCGACAACTCGGTGACCTTCAACCTCGATGCTCGTCAGGGTTACATCGAGATGCCTGACGGCAACACGGTGTACACCTGGAGCTACTCAGAGGCGAGCAACCCGCTGTTCCAGTTCCCCGGACCGACACTGTGTGTTGATCAGGGCGAGACGGTTCGGGTCAACTTCCGCAACCCGGCCCCTGTCGGCACCCTTGCCGGCGGTGTCTCCGCTGACGCAACGTCGATCGTCTTCCCGGGTCAGGTCGGTCTCACCGCCTCTGGTGGTGCCGCCGGTCTATTGACCCAAGAAGTCGAGTCGGCGACCGATGTGGTCACCTACGAGTTCGTGGCCGGTGCGCCGGGCACCTACATGTATGAGTCGGGCACGGATGCAGCGGTTCAGGTCCAGATGGGCATGTTCGGCGGACTCCTCGTCTATCCGAACGCGGGCCGCAATCAGGCCTACGCCGGTCACGAGTTCGATCCGGAGCACGAATACCTCCTTCTGTTCCACGAGATGGACCCCGCGCTCCACACCGCGGTCGAGCTCGCGGTGATGGCGGGTGGCGCCACTGACGCCACGGTGCTTGCGGACTACGACCCGTTGGCTCGTCACAACCGTTACTGGACCATCAACGGCCGGTCGTTCCCGGACACCATTGCCGAGAACAACACGCCGATCCTGCCCTTCCAGCCCTATAGCTCGCTGGTGCAGATCAATGCCGATGACCCTGACGACGGCTACGACCAACTCCCGTCGCTTGTCCGCTACGGCAATGGCGGTCTGGACAACCACGCCTTCCACCCGCACGGCAACCACCTGTCGCTCATCGCTCAGGACGGTCGATTGCTCCCTGATGAGGTCGAGTCCTACACCAAGACGGTTGCTGCTGGTCAGACCTTCGACATCCTCGCCGAATGGAAGGACGTCGAAGCATGGCAGGGCACCGGTTCCCCGGTCGGCGTCAACCTCCCGGCCCTCAACAACCTCGCCTTCAAAGACGGTGTGACGTGGTACTCCGGTTCGCCGGACCTGGGCGTGGAGCAGCAGCTCCCGGCCGGCACTACCACCTTCACCGAATGCGGCGAGTACTACTTCCCCTGGCACAACCACGCACTCAACCGGACCCAGAACTTTGATGAGGGCTTCGGCGGCATGTTGACGCTCTGGCGGGTTGATCCACCAAAGGAATTCATCGACGGTGCCTGGACCAGTCCAGCGGCCTGCAAGTGACCCGGCGAGAGATTGCAAGGAACTCAGACATGAACTACAACCGCAACCGCTCACCCCGCCGCACACTCGGCCTACTGGCAACAGTGGCCCTGCTCGGCAGCACCCTCGCCCTCGCGGCGACCGTGTCTCCGGCGGCCGCCGCCACCGACGTTCATCTGTGCGCCAAGGCTGGCACCGCGACGGTCGATGATCCAACTGTCGCCGGCAATCCCACGACGTCGTTCGACTTCTACGGATTCGTCACGGTGGCCAGCGAGGTCGAATGCATGACGTCGGCGGTGCCGACGTACGGCGACCCGACCCCGATTCGGCTCATCGACGGTGACCCGACCACGGTGCACCTTTACAACCAGACGAGCTTCTCCATCAATTTCTCGGCCATCGGTCTCACCGGCGCACCGGATCTTGGTGGCGTGCCGGCCGGTGGGTCGGACACCTACACCTTCACGCCGGATCACCCCGGCACCTACCTGTACGAATCGAACCTCGACCCCCGTCATTCCCTTGTGGGCCTGACCGGCGTCATGGTCGTCGACTCGGCGGTGGCGGGTACCGCTCACGGCACTGCGGCCTCGCAGTACGACAAGGAGCAGGTGGTGCTCTTGAGCGAGGTCGACCCGGCCTTCAACGCCACCTTCCCTGGTTCGAGCGATTTGTCGGACTACAAGCCCAGCCTCTACCTGATCAACGGCCACACCTTCACCGAGGCGGGCTCCAGTGGCCCCACTCCGCTGACGGCCAACGCCAACGAAGAGGTGTTGCTCCGCTACGTCAACACAGGCTCCACCAACAGCTCGATGACGGTGCTTGGCGTTCGCCAATCAATCGTGGCGTTCGATGGTGAAAACCAGCTCGGCGACGGCAGCAGCGAGGAAGATCCGCTCGATCACAGCCAGGTGTTCGTCACCGCCGGTCAGACCGCCGATGCCATCGTCACCGTTGCCGGTGATCCCGGCGACACGCTGTCGATCTACAACCGCAACCTGCGCACCAGTGCCACAGGCGACAACGGTGCACAGCTGATGCAGATCGTGGTCGGCACCGACATCATCCCGGCGATCAACGACATCTACTTCTCGGCGGCACCGTCGACTCGCACCTACCTTGGTGTCAGTGTCGGCGACGCCGATGTGGCCGTCTACAACGGCACTACGGTCGACATCCACTTCGACGGTGACCTCCACGGTCTCGACGACACCGGCAGCCAAGCCGACATCAACGCCGTGCACGTGGACCCGCTCACCGGCGACGTCTACTTCTCGTTGCGCTATGACTACGCCAAGCCGACCGGCGGCACTGTAGGCGTTGAGTGGGCGGGCGTTCCTGACTCGATCCTCCAGGAGAACGACGTCTACAAGTGGGACGGCACCGTGTTCTCCAAGTGGCTCGATGGTGATGCCATCGGCCTCGATGACAACCGGGGCCGCCACGACATCAATGCCCTGCACGTGTTCCCCACGACTGGCATCACGGCCTTCAGCACAAGCGGCAGCATCCAGACCAGCGATCACGTGCCCCTCTCCACGGGGAGCACCACCTGGATTGGCGCTCGCAACGAGGATGTCCTTCGTTGGGTGCCCGTCTTCGGAGCCGCCAACCCAAGTGGTGCCGGCAGCTTCGAGTCTGTTGCCGACTTCAGTGACATCGGTATGGCAGCGGAGAACACCGACGGCCTCTACCTGTCCGGCTCCGACATTCGGATCTCGCTGACGAGCAACTTCGTCGAGGGCTTGGTGACGTTCGACCACGATGATCTGATCGGCTGTCTCGGTCACGCTCCCGCGGCCCCCGGCAGCATCCTGGAATCGTGTTCCGGCGCTCTGTCCCTCGAGCTCGATGCCGACGATCTCCACGCCGGCGGCAACGCCGGTCAGATCGACGCCTACAGCATCGGTTGATTCTTCGTGACGGCCACCACTGCTCCCCCAGCCAGCAGCCCGCTTGGTCACCTTGACCGACCGGCGTTGCGCTGGCTCGGCGCGCTCATCGCCATCGTTGCGGTGGCGCTGTCGAGTTGGGGCGTGGCCGGGCGTTTCACCGAACAGTCCGGCCCGGCAGCGGGGCTCGGCCCCATGGATTCGATCGATCAGGCCGGTTTCGCCGGTGAGACGGGCGTCTGGGTTGAACACGTCCGTCTTCTCGGCGGTGGCGGCCTCCTCGAGATTCGATACCGGATCCTCGAGGTCGAGCGCTCCGAGATCGTTCACAGCGTCGACTACCCACCGCGGATCTTCCACGAGGACGGATTCGAACTGCGTTGGCAACGCCACGAGCACGCTCACGTCCGTGAGAACCGTCTCGGGGCGACCTACAACGAGCAGCTCGTCAATCTCGGGTCGTATTTCGAGAAGGGTGACGTGGTCACCGTCTACATCGGCGAGCAAGCGCTTGAAGGAGTTCCGATCCAGTGAGTCGACGATTCTTCGTCGCTGCGGTTCTCGTCGCCTCCGTCCTTTCCGGGGCGGAGGCGGTCGCCGCTCATGCCGACCCCTCCGTTGTGTCACCCGCGGCCTGCTCCACAGCTGATGCCGGCGACACCGTGATGATCGAATTCACCGAAGAACTCCTCGCCGACGGGTCCCGACTGGAGCTCATTGCCGACGGCGTGTCCGTTGCGGTTGCGAGCATTGATCTCCGTGATCTCGACCACACGACCATGGTGAGCACGATCCCGGCCGGGGTCGACGGTCCGGTCACCGTCCAGTGGGAAAGCGTCAGCGCGGTTGATGAGGACGTCGCCTCGGGTAGCTACGGGATTGTGGTCGGCTCGGCCGCTCCCGCGGCCGACTGTGCACTGTCGGCTGCCGGGTCGACCGGCGGTGGGCTTCCTCTCGTCGCCATTGGCGGGCTGACGGTTGCAGTTGGTGCGGCGCTCGCTCTCGCCAACTCCCGTCGCCACGAACTCGTCGAGGTCTAGCGTGTCCCGCTGCTCTCGACCCCTCCTGCTGGTTCTCGCCAGCTTCCTCACCGTTGTGGTGTGGGCGTCGCCGGCGTCGGCGCACGCCACCCTGGTCGGCGCGGACCCGGCCGACGGTTCCCTGCTCGACGATGCTCCCGAGACCGTTGCCTTGACCTTCAGCGAACCGGTGTCGATCGACGCCAGCACCGTCGACTTCGTCGATGCCGAAGGCAATCGGCTCGGCGCCACCATCAGCGGCCACGGCGCTAGTGAGTCGGTGCTGATCGTTTCCCTCGAAAACGCCCCCGACGGTCTCTACAGCTTGCGTTGGAGTGCGTTCAGCAGTTCCGACGGCCACGTCACGCGAGGCATGCTGGTCTGGGGAATCGGCGCCGGTGCGGATCTGACGCATGCCGACTTCGCCGAACCCTCTGATCCGATCTCCCCGATCGAGGTGTTGCTGCGTTGGGCCATGCTGCTCTCGTTCGGAATCATGGCCGGCGCCGTGATGCTGGATCGCACCGTTGTCTCACCGCTCCGCTCTCGGTTCCCCAGCGCGCTGGACGATGCCTGGCACCAGGGTTCGGCGGCCATTCTCCATCGGGCAATGCTGATCGGGGCGTCGATCGCTACCGGCGCGAGCCTGGTGCTTGTTGCCTACCAACTGCTGGCGGCATGGACCACCGGCAGCCAGTCTCTCATTGATGCCGTCGACACCGCCCTGGTCTCGACCTCGTGGGGCCAGTGGGCGCTTCTCCGGGCTCTTGTGCTTGCCGCTCTCTTCGTTCTCGTCGCTCGCCGTGGGGTGAACGTCGGAGCCCTTGGACTCGGTCTTCTTGGCGTTGTGGCGCTCGCCCAAAGCGCCGGTGGTCACTCCGCGGGCACGGGGACCGCCGTCTTCTCGGTTCTGAACGACGTTGTTCACCTGATCACTTCGATGAGCTGGGTGGGCGCCGTGGTGCTTTTGGCCGTTATCGCTCGGTTGCCGGCGCACACGGGTCGCCAGATGCGGGCGGTCGCTCTCTCCGCGTTCAGCCCGGTGGCCTTCATGATGGTCGCCGCCGCGATCATCACCGGTCTCCTCGCCGTCGGCGACCAGGCCCGGTCCATCGACGCCGCCATCAGCACGCTGTACGGGCAGGCAATGCTCGGCAAGCTCGCCCTCATTGCGGGGATGCTCGGCGCTGCGCTCCTGATCCGTCGGCAGTACAGCGCCGAATCTGTCTCCAGCGTGGTCCGTGCCGAGGCCATCGCCGGTGCGCTCGCTGTCGGCCTGGTTGCCTTGATGACTGCGTCGACCCCGGCCAACGGCGTTGAGTGGCGGCCCGCGATCGCGGAGGGCACCCGTCAGCTCGCTGTCGTGAGAGACGACATCCAGATCGGTGTCACCGTGAGCCCCAATGCTCCCGGCCAGAACTTCGTGCTGGTCGACACCGCTACCGTTCGACGTCCTGCACTTGCCCCGATCGATCGGGTGATCGCCCGGGTGCGTTCCACCGATGTGGATCTCGCAGGCACGACCTTCGAGGTCCCCGCCACCGACCGAGACGGCGAGTACGAACTCGGCACCACGTCGTTCTCCGTCTCGGGCAACTACGACCTCGAGATCGTGGTTCGCCGCACGGGCCTGCCCGACAAGGTCGCACAGTTCGACTGGACCGTCGCCGATCCGTCGCCCCGCGCCGTGATCATCAGCGACCATCCCCTCGGCCCGTGGACGTCCGCGCTGGCAAGTGCGGCGGCGGCGGCGTTCGCGCTGCTGCTGGCGAGCCAGGCCGGTATCGCGATCCGGCGCGATCGTCGCACCCGTTCGCTCGAATCCTTTGCTCAGACGACTGAATCGCGCAACGAGGTTGACTCGTGAGGCGCTGCACCCTTGCCGCAGTCGTTGCGACCCTCATCGCCACCATGTGTGCGTCGGTGGGCCCGCTTGCTGCGCAGACGACCGAGTCCGATGGGGTGACGTCCGGGAGCCCCGCAGTAGTCACTGTTACGTCGCCGACGACTTCCGTCTTCACCGCCGATGCCCGCCGGATGTTTGCCGCGAGCGGATCCGACGACCTCCTGAGCGTCGTGGTGAAGTTGTCAGAGCAAATCGACCTGTCCGCCCTGCTCGCCGATTCAGAGGTCGTGAGCGCCGACGTCGTCGAAGCGCTTCAGGACCATGCGGCTCGTGACCAAGCATTGCTTCGACTTCTGGCTCCGTTGTGGGAACGCGGCGCCTCCGTCGAGTCCTTTACCCCGTTCTGGATCACCAACGGCTTCTCGATCACCGCCACCCCAGCCGTGATCGCCTCGATCTCGAACTTCGTCGACGTGGTCGAGATCGACATCGAGCACACCTACCTCTCGGCCGCCGTTCCACCAACCGGGCCGCCGACCGCCAACATCGACGCCGTCGGCGCTCCGGCCGCCTGGAGCCGCGGCTTCACCGGCGCAGGAACCGTCGTTGCCGTGCTCGACACGGGTGTCGACATGATTGGTATCCCGGGCGTATTCCCGAGCGAAGTCGCCGGCACCTATCGAGGTGGAACCAACAGCTGGTTCGACCCGTACACGGTCACGACCGAGCCCTACGACCTCGAAG
Organism: Acidimicrobiales bacterium; assembly: GCA_029263175.1. Taxonomy (GTDB): domain Bacteria; phylum Actinomycetota; class Acidimicrobiia; order Acidimicrobiales; family Aldehydirespiratoraceae; genus JAACCU01. Next base: position 52,032 of record JAJCXZ010000084.1, read on the forward strand.
GCCACGGCACGGCTGTCGCGAGCATCATCACCGGTGCTGATCAGAGCGGCTCAGCGGTGGGTGTCGCTCCGGGGGCTCAGTGGATCGCGGCCAAGATCTTCGACGACTCCGGCAGCGCGACAACCACCGCGATCCGATCGGCTCTCGAATGGGTGCTCGATCCTGATGGCGATCCGACGACCGATGATGGCGCCGATGTCGTCAACGCGTCCTGGACGGGTGCCGCTCCGGGCTGTGACAGCGAGTTCGCCCCCGACATTGCCGCCTTGCGAGCGGCGGGTGTCATACCGGTCTTTGCCGCCGGAAACCTCGGTCCGCTTCCGGGTAGCTCGCCGAGCCCGTCCAACCTGCCGGGCGTTCTGGCCGTCGGCGCCGTGCAAGCCGACGACACCATCGTGTCCGAGAGCAGTCGGGGTCCGACCGAATGTGGTGGCGCCACGCGCACGTACCCCCATCTCGTCGCGCCTGGTGATGGCATTACGGCCCAGACCGTTCAGGGACAGTTCGTGCCTCACACGGGTACCTCGTTCGCAGCCCCTCACGTCGCCGGAGCCGTCGCCCTCCTCGTCGAGGCCAACGGCGGGCGCGACGATGCAGCCATTGAGGCAGCCATCGTCGGCAGCACCATCGACCTCGGTGACCCCGGCGCCGATGACACCTTCGGTGCCGGTGTTCTCGACATCGGTGCCGCCCTCGACCTGCTCGTCGGTGTCGCCCCTACCGCCGGATCTGTCACCGGCTTGGTCTTCGAAGATCTCAACGGCAACGGAACCTACGACGATGGCGAGATCCCGACAGGCTCGGCGCAGCTGGCGTTGATGGACGCCGGTGACGACGCAACCTTCGGCACCGCTGATGACGTGATCTTGGCGGAGACCGTCACCGACCCCGACGGCACCTATGTCTTCAGCGGTGTGGCGGTCGGCGGCGCCCACGTGGTTGTGTCACCGACTTCTCTCCCCGGTTCGGCCCAGCTGACGACACCTGGCGTCCAGGACGTCACCGTGGTCGAAGGTGAAGCCACCACGGCGAACTTCGGCTGGCGCCCGCCGGACCCCGGCGCCTTGACCGTCGACATCTACGACGATGCGAATGCGGATGCGATCCATCAGGATTCCGAACTCGCCATCGAGGGTGTGACCATACGAGTGACCTCCGCTGGGACGGACGGACTCTGGGGTACCTCTGACGACGTCGGGCCGCTTGCGGCCACCAGCGATGCGACCGGTGCCGCCGTGGTTTCAGATCTTTCGCCGGGTCCTGCGCGGATTGCAGTCGACACGGAGACCCTGCCGGCCGGGGGGTATGTGAGCAGTGTGTCCTCGATTGAGGTCATCGTGGTCTCCGCTGGAATCGTCAACATCGGTATTGGTGTCCACACGCCAGAGTCGACCGAGCCGATCATCTTCGTTTCGTGGAAGCGGGCCGGCAGAACCAACGACTCGACGCTCGGGTTCCGCGATGAGGACATCCTTGCGTGGACTGGCGCTCGCTACGAAATGCTCTTCGATGGCTCCGACGTTGGTCTCGGCGGCGTCGATGTCGATGCGTTTCACGTGGTCGATGACTCAACCATTCTTCTCTCCGTCGACCGGGCAATCTCTCTCCCCGAGCTCGGCCAGATCGAAGACCACGACGTCCTCCAGTTCGACGCAACCGAGCTCGGAACATCCACGCGTGGCACATTCTCCATCTACCTGGACGGCAGCGACCTCGGTCTCGAAGGGCCCGGATCCGACATCGACGCGATCGCCATGGGCGACGGTGAGCTGCTCGTATCCGTCCGCGGCAACATCACGGTGGGTGGTATCGGCCTCGTACGCGATGAAGATCTTCTGCGTGTCGAACTCGAGGAAGTCGGCCCGCAGAGTATCGGCAGTATCTCGGTGTGGTTCGACGGATCCGGGAGTGGCCTCACCACCCGGTCCGGCGACATCGACGCTGCGGCGGTGCGCGGCACCGATGGTGAGCTGATGATCAGCACCTTGGGAGAAATCCGTGCCCCAGGGCTTGTGGCGACCGACACCGACGTCCTCGCCTGCACTGATCTCGAAGCCTGTATCTGGACCGTCCGATTCCCCCATTCGTCCTTCGGGCTGGGCTTGGACATCGACGGCATCGCACTTCCTGAAGGAGAGTCGTGAGCAATCGAAACTGGATTTCGCGTGCCGCAATGATGGCTGCATCAAGCCTTCTGCTCGTGACGATGTTGAGCGATGCAGCTCTGGCCCTCGAAGAAACGAACGCGCCCGAACCCGAGATCACAACGGCCAGCACGATCCTTCCCGACGACGCTGTCGTGCACGAGATGGTGTTCCCGATCGATGGTGAGCACCGCTTCATCAACGACTGGCACTTCCCCCGCGACGGAGGTGCCCGCCTCCACAAGGGCACCGACGTGGTCGCCGATCGCCACACGCCACTCGTGGCGACCGTCGACGGCGTAATCGAGACCGTGCGCCACAGCAACAGCGGCAACGCCGGCAACATGGTCGTCCTGTTGGGCGACGACGGCTGGCGCTACTACTACATCCACCTGAACAACGACAGCAAAGGCACCGACAACGGCCTCAACCTCTATGCCGAGGCCTTTGGTCCGGGTATAGGCGAGGGAGTTCGTGTCGAAGCGGGCGATCTGATCGGCTATGTCGGCGACTCGGGCAACGCCGAGGGCACCATTCCTCACCTTCACTTCGGTGTCAAGAACGCCTCCGGCATCTACGTCAACCCCTTCTGGTCACTCCGAGATGCTGACCTTCTCGGCTCGGCCCCATTCGACTACCTCTGCCGCGGGGGCGAGAACCCGCTGTGGGGGATCACGGCTCCAGACGACACGCCGGCAATCGATGACACGCCACCCGCCGATGGATCGGCGACGACCACAACTGTCGCTCCCGACGAGGACGACGAGGGCGACGAAGACGAAGACGACTCCGAGGGCGATGACTCCGATGGTGATGACATCGACGAGGACGACGGCCTGCTTGCCGAGGACGTCGAGGACGAATCGGATGTCGACACTGCAGCGCTGCGACCGGTCCGCCCGGTGAACTCCGATCACTACAGCGGGGCACCGACTACTACCACGACCACTCTGCCCGCCGCTGATCTGACGCCGGTCACCCCGGCCGAGTCGGAGGAAGTCGTGGCAATCGTCGGCGGCGCGCTCGATGTGTCTGCCTTGGGTGACGCAGGGTTCCGCGGCTCGCTCGGCGATGTCGAGCTCGAAGAACTCGTCGATCTCGCCCGTACCGAAACTGGCACCGGCTTCTACGTCCTCGATCGCTTCGGTGACGTTCAGGAATTCGGCGATGCCGTCTACCACGGCTCACTCGACGACGCGGAAGCGGCGGTTGAAGCCGTGGCCCTCGAGGTGTACCTCGGTGGGGCCGGCTACTGGATCCTCGAGGCCAATGGCCAGATCCATGCCTTCGGGGCAGCTCCCGACCTCGGTTCCCTCGGCCAAGGGTGGCTCACTGCGCCGCTCGTCGACTTCTCCGCTTCGCCCACCATGGGCGGCTTCATTCTCGCGGCGTCCGACGGCACGGTCTTCGCCCTTGGCGACGCCCTCTACGCCGGCAGCGTGCTCGACCTTGACGGTGTCGGGGTCGTGACTCCGATCGGTGTTCAAACCACCGTCACCGGCGAGGGCTACTGGATCCTCACCGAGTCCGGCCAGGTCCTGACCTTCGGCGACGCAGCCTTCCAGGGCGCCGAACGCGGTGGTTCGGCCTGCCGCTGGGACGACACGATCGGTCTGGTGACCTTCCTCGACGGATCGGGCGTCTGGGTCGTTGCCGACGACCTCCAGGCCTGGGCGTTCGGCAGCGCTCGCGAGAGCGGGCCGCTCCGGGCCAGCGATCCTGTCGGTATCACCCATGACCTGCCGGTCGTTCTTCCTCCGAAGGAGGACGACGACATCGATGATGACGCGCCTGACGACGACGGTGGCGGTGGTGACGGCGGCGGCGATGACGGCGATACGCATGATCACGACGATGACGATGACGATTACGACGACGATTACGACGATGACGTCGATGATGACGACGACGATGACGACTACGACGATGACGTCGATGATGATGCCGGCGACGATGATTCTGAGGACGGCGACGACGGCTCGGATGCTGACGATGACGTCGATGATGATGCTGGCGACGATGATTCTGAGGACGGCGAAGACGACGTCGATGATGACGCCGGCGACGATGATTCTGAGGACGGGGACGACGACGTCGATGATGATGCCGGCGACGATGATTCTGAGGGTGACGAAGACGGCCAGGACACCAACACCGACGACGACACTGGCGACGATGTTGACGGCGACGAGTCGGGTGACGGTGAGAGTGCCGAGGGCGATGAGGATTCCGCCAACGACACCGACGACGACACTGGCGACGACGTAGACGGCGACGATGCCGGCGGCGATGGCGATCCCGCCGAGACGGATGAGGACACTGTCAACGACACCGACGGGGACACCGGCGACGACGTCGATGATGGCGAGACATCCACCGACGACAACCCGGTCGAGCAGGACGAGGAAACTGTCAACGACACCGACGACGACACCGGTGACGACGTCGATGCCGACACGCCGGCTGATGACGGCGGCGATGCCGGCGACGCTCCCGTCGAGCTCGACGAAGACGCCGGAGGCGATGTCTGATGCGTTCGCTCCGCATAGTCCTGGTCGCGGTGGCGCTCCTCGTGGTCGTCGCATCGCCGGCTGGGGCCCAGGACCCAGCACCCGCACAGGTGGATGTCAGCCCGGGTGGCGTGCTGCAAGACGGAGACATTCTCACCGTCACCGGCAGCGGATTCGTCCCGGCCGACACCGTCTACCTCCTGTTGTGCAACGACGATGAACGGCTCGGAGATTCGATCGCCCGATGCAGTCTCGTCGGTGCCGGATCCGCCGGCTACGTGGTCGACGCCGGCGGTGGCCTGCTCGCCGATGACGTTGTCGTGATCGTCGGTCAGGTCGGTGCCAGCGAGATGGCCACGTGCCCGCCCTCGGCCGCTCAGGCTGTCCGCGGTATCGGCTGCAGCATCCAGGTGGCTTCGGGCGATCTCGCAGAAGTCGCCGGCGCACAGGTCGTGTATGACGGTCAACCCCCGGCTGCACCCGCCGAACTCGCGTTCACCGGCCTGCGCGATGCCCCACTCATCCCGGTGGCCGGCATGCTGGTCGTCGGCGGAATCACGCTCGTTCTCGCCAGCGCGATGCTGGTTCGTCGCCGCCACGCTTGTGATTCCACGCCCTGGATCGGGGTTGACGCTCAGTCGGCCCAAAACGTCTGAAGCCCTCGAACCATCGGGTCCAAGGGCTTCGACATATCCGGAGTGCGCGAGGGGGGACTTGAACCCCCACACCCTTTCGGGCACAGGCACCTGAAGCCTGCGCGTCTGCCAATTCCGCCACTCGCGCGTGGCCGCTCACGGGGTGAACGTGTTGACAAAGGGTAGCGCAACCCCCGGCCATTGCGGCAGGGCTAGCCTCTCCAGGGTGGGCTTGCGATCTATCGAGCGACGACTCGAACGGTTTGTCGAAGACAGCGTCGGACGCTTCTTCCGCGGTGGCGTTCGGCCCGTCGAAATCAGCCACCGCGTTGCTCGGGAAATGGCTGATTCCCGATCCGTCGGCGTACGCGGCCAGCCCGTCGTGGCCAACCACTTCTCGGTCGCACTGGCGACCGCGGACCTTGCCCGATTCGCCGATGTTCAGGACTCCCTGGTGCGGGAGCTGTGTGACGCCGCACGCGAGACTGCACGCGACGAAGGCTGGGCATTCATGGGGCCCGTCCAGGTCGAACTCATCGCGGACTCGGCGCTACGCGGCGGCGGTCTGAGCGTTCTCGCCCGCATGAAGGAAGCGGATGGTGGTGTTGGTGTTCTCCATCTCGCCAACGGCCATCAAGTGGTCCTCGGCGAGTTCGTGCTCACGCTGGGCCGGCTCCCGGAATGCACCATCACCTTCGACGACTCGAATGTCAGCCGCGAACACGCGCAGATCCGGCCGGACGGCAGCGGCTTTGTGATCTCTGACCTCGGCTCCACCAATGGCACGCTGGTGAACGACTCGGCTGTCACCCGGCATCGTCTCGACGATGGCGACCGTGTCTGCCTCGGCGGCACCACCTTCTTTGAGTTCCGGGCCGGCTGACGTGTCCGATCAGTTGCTCGATGTGTTTCGCATCTGCCTGCTCGTGCTTGTCTACCTGACGTTTTTTCGGGTGATCCGGGCCGTGGTGGTCGAGCTCCGTGCCGAGGTCCCTGCCGGCGTCGCCTCGGATGCGCCGATGGCCGAACCTGTCGCCGCCCGGCAGGTCCTGTCAAGCTCTCCGGCAGCTCCGTCGGGCTTGGGGGCGGCAGCCGCGCTGGTGCTGGTGGCTCCGCCGGGGGTTGCCGGTACCCGGTTCGTTCTCGAACCGGAGACCACAATCGGCCGAGCTACGGGATGTGCAGTGGTCATCGACGATGCTCGAGTGTCGAAGCTGCACGCCCGTGTCTTCAATTCCGGCGGAATCTGGTACGTAGAGGACCTTGGTTCAACCAATGGCACCCTTGTGGACGGAGAAGCCCTTGATGCGACGACCGCGCTCGCGGTCGGCTCTCGGATTCAGGTCGGCGACATCGTGATGGAGCTCGTATGACCGAATTCGTCTGGGGCGCAGCCACCGACGTCGGTCGCGTCCGCCGAGCAAACCAGGACCGCCATCTCGTCGAGGACGGAATGTTCGTCGTCGCCGATGGAATGGGTGGCCACAGCGGTGGAGAGATCGCCTCCGAAGTCACCGTCGACTCGCTTCGCGGGTCAGGCGTGATCAGCACGCTTGACGAACTCATCGATCGAGTGCAGGAAGCCAACGCGGCAGTGGTGGCCCGCGCCCGTCGTGAACCTGCCCTTCGGGGAATGGGCACCACGGTGTCGCTGCTGGCCGAACTCGTTCGGGCCGGCCCCCATCGGCTCGGCATTGCCAATGTCGGCGACAGCCGGCTGTATCGCCTCACCGCCGATGGCCTCCATCAGCACACTGTCGACCACAGCCTGGTCGAAGCCCTCGTTCGTGATGGTCGCCTGTCGCGGGCCGAAGCGGCCAATCATCCGCAGCGAAACATCGTCACGCGCGCTCTGGGTATCGACGAGAAGGTTCTTGTCGACGCCTGGGAGTTGGTGCCTGTCGCCGGCGACCGATACGTGATCTGTAGTGATGGATTGTTCGGTGAGATCGGCGCGCCGGAGATCTGCGAGGTTCTCAGCACGGTTGAGGACCCCCAGTCGGCGGCTGAGGATCTCGTGTCGCGGGCCTGCGCGGCGGGAGGCCGTGACAACGTCACCGTTGTCGTTGTCGATATCGCCCAGGCCGACTCGGTAGATGACGTCCCCGACGATCGGGTCACTGACACCCGCAAGGCATTGCCGGACGGAATCTTCGAGGGTCATCACGTCGCCGATCCTCCGGCCGCCGATGCTGATGATGCGAACCCTGATTACCCCAACCCCGACGACCCCAACCCCGACGATATTGTCCTGCCGCCTGTCGGCAAGGTGTTCACCTGGCGGTTGGCGGCGTTCGTCGTCGCTGTCCTGATGGTGCTCGTTGCCCTGGTCGGATCGTTGGCGGTGTATGCCCGCTCCACGTATTACGTGGGGGTCGAAGGCCAGGAGATCGTGATCTACCAGGGCCGGCCCGGCGGCGTGCTCTGGTTCGATGCAACGCTCGAGACACGATCGGGGCTGCTCGTCGGTGCGCTCGAGCCCCATGATGCCGAGTTGGTGCTCGACGGGCTCGAGTTCGACAACCTCGAAGACGCTGAGGCTCATATCGAGGATCTGCGCGAGCAGTTGTCGCCCGAAACCCCGTGACCGCTCTCGGTCATTCGCGCCGCGAGCGTGTTGCGCCGCTCTATGCCGCACTTCGTCCCCGCCGCGTCGAGGCCGGAATCCTCGCCATGGTGGCAATCGTGGTCGTGGTTGCGTACGTGCTGGCGAGCCTCGGGAGGACGGCGTCGATCCCGGCAAACTTCGGCCCCTTCCTCGGCTGGATGCTGGCGCTGGGCTTTGTGGCGCACCTGGCAGTGCGACGCTTGGCCCCTGCCGCCGACCCGGTGATCCTGCCGATGGCGCTCCTCCTGAACGGGCTCGGCTACGTCATGATCGCCCGCCTGGCCGAGAACGTCCCCGGCGGTTCCGATCTTGCCGGTCTCCAGGCCACCTGGACTGCGGTCGGAGTGCTCGGTTTCATCGTCACGCTGGCGCTCATACGTCCGGTCCGGATTCTCGTCGACTATCGCTACCTCCTTGGTGCGGCTGGCCTCGGCCTCCTGGTGCTCCCCTTCGTGCCCGGGGTCGGTCGAGAAATTAGAGGCGCCAGAATCTGGGCCAGTCTTGGCCCGATCAATCTTCAGCCCGGTGAGTTCGCCAAGATCGCCCTTGCCGCGTTTTTCGCGGCCTACCTGGTTGATGCCCGCGATCTGCTCCGCAATCGTGTTGAGCTCCGCGATCTGCTACCGATCGGCATCGCGTGGGCGGGATCGCTCGGTGTCATGGTGTTCCAGCGAGACCTGGGCTCTTCGCTGCTGTTCTTCGCCGTCTTCATCGTCTTGTTGTGGGTGGCGTCGGAACGCACGATGGTGCTGCTGCTCGGCTTCGGGCTCTTCCTCGCCGGCGCGGTGGTCTCCTGGACCCAGTTCCCCCATGTGCAACAGCGCGTCGACATCTGGCTTGACCCGTGGGCCGATGCCAGAGGCACCGGCTTCCAGATTGTCGAGGCGTCGTTTGCGCTGGCCGACGGCGGGTTGACGGGAGCGGGGCTGGGGCAGGGTGAACCTGACCGAATCCCGATTGTGGAGTCCGACTTCATCTTTGCGGCAATCGGCGAAGAGCTCGGTCTCGCCGGCACATCGGCGATTCTGATGGCCTTCCTGGTCCTCATCGGCTCCGGGCTTCGCATCGCCCTTCGCGCCACGCGCCCGTTCGACAAGCTCTTTGCCGTCGGCCTCACCACGCTTCTCGGGGTCCAGGCCTTCATCATCATGGGCGGCGTGCTCCGAGTCGTGCCGCTGACGGGAATCACATTGCCGTTCGTGAGCTATGGCGGGTCGTCGCTGATCGCCAACTATGTGCTCCTGGCGCTCTTGTTGCGCCTCTCGCACGACCAACGGACCGTCCGCGCTGATGGCGGATCCCGAGCCGAGAACCCGTCGTGAACCGACGGATTCGTCGCCTGGGCCTGGCCTTCGCGGTTCTCTACGTGATCCTGTTCGTCCAGCTGAACCGTGTGCAGTTCTTCGGTGCGGAACGGCTGCAGGAGCACTCCATCAACTCGCGAGGCCTGATCCGTGACTTCGGACAGGAGCGAGGCTCGATCGTCAGCGCTGACGGTGTGGTGATCGCCCGGTCGGTCGAGATCGGGGAACCGGTCGACTTTCGCCGGGAGTATCCCGAAGGCGATCTCTATGCGCACATCGCCGGCTATCAGTCGCTCAATGTGGCGGCGACCGGTCTGGAACGCATCTACAACGATGAGCTCGCCGGCGTCACGGTTGAGCAGCAGTTCCGGACGCTTGCTGATCTCTTCAGCGATCGCGACACGACCGCCACCCTGCACCTCACCATTCGCGACGACGTCCAGCGGGCGGCGAAGGAGGCATTGGGAGACAGGCGGGGCTCGGTTGTCGCCATCGATCCGCGATCGGGCGCGGTGATCGCCATGTGGACGTGGCCGAGCTTCGATCCAAATCTCTTGGCCGACCCGGATGGATCCGTATCCAACGCTGCCTTCGAGGCCTACCTGAACGACAGCGGTGATCCCTTGTTGGCGAAGTCATACAGGGAAGTGTTCTTCCCCGGTTCGACGTTCAAGCTCGTGACCGCCGCTGCCGGTGTGGAGTCCGGCATGATCGGCGCCTTCGCGCCGGAGTTCCCGGTCACCGACGCCTACAACCCGATTCCCGCCGGCGTGCCGATCAGAAATTTCGCCGGCGGCGCATGTGGCGGCGATCTGATCGAGATCCTGCGCATCTCCTGCAACACCGCGTTCGCGGAAATGGGTGCCGAATGGGTCGGCCCCGAGCAGATGATCGAAACGGCGGAACTGTTCGGGTTCAACCAGCTGCCGCCGATCGACCTGCCCAACGCCGCCACGTCGCGATTCCCGACCGACTACGGCGTACGTCTGGCCGATGTCGACTTCTACCGCGGCACCGAGGACATCATCCTCGCCAATGGTGCCGTGGACATCTACGAAGACACGGCGCGCCTCGCGCAAACGTCGATCGGCCAGAACGACGTGGCGGCGACCCCCTTGCAGATGGCGATGGTGGTCGCCGCGATCGCAAACAACGGGCAGATCATGGTCCCGCATGTGGTGCACGAACTCACAGGGGCGGACGGCACCCGCTACGGCACGACTGACGCTCGGCTCTGGCGTCAAGCGCTGCGACCGAGCACCGCCGATGTGCTGCGGGCCGCGATGGTGGAGGTTGCTGTCAACGGCACGGCCCGCAACATGGCGGTCGACGGGCTCCTCGTCGGCGGCAAGACGGGGACCGCCCAGCTCGGCACGGACCCGCCGAATTCACACGCGTGGATCGTCGGTTTTGCCGGAACCGGAGACGGGGTGCCGGAGCTTGCGATCGCTGTGATCGTCGAGGCTCAGGAGGGCGCGAGCGAGCAAACGGGTGGCGTGGTGGCCGCCCCGATCGCCCGGGCTGTCATCGAAGCCTATTTCAGCTGAGAAAACTGGCTGACCCGGCTGCATCGGTCACCGACGGACCTGCCGTTAGACTCGGCTGCTATGTCCGAACAGGGACCCACCGTTTTCAACGGTCGCTACGAGTTGCTTCGTCACATTGCCCGCGGAGGCATGGCCGACGTCTATCTCGCGCGCGACGAACTACTCGATCGCGAAGTCGCGCTGAAGGTTCTCTTCCCGGAGTTCGCCAACGATCCGAGCTTTGTCGAGCGTTTCCGCCGTGAAGCTCAGGCGGCCGCGAACCTCAACCACCCCAACATCGTCGGCATCTACGACTGGGGCCAGGAGCGAGGCACCTACTACATCGTGATGGAGCACGTCTCGGGCCGTTCCATGTCCGACGTGCTGCGCAGCACCGGACCACTCTCGCCGGATCGTGCCGCCGAGATCGCATCCGACGTCGCCGGCGCACTCGGCGTCGCCCACGCTGCCGGGCTCGTTCATCGCGACGTGAAGCTCGGCAACATTTTGGTGTCCGACGGTGGCGAGGTGAAGGTTGCCGACTTCGGTATCGCCACCGCGCTGCACGGCGGCACCGATGCCGGGCTCACCCAGCACGGCTCGGTCATGGGCACCGCCACCTACTTCTCGCCTGAGCAGGCGCAGGGCAAGTCCGTCGACGGCCGCAGCGACCTGTACTCCCTCGGTGTCGTGCTGTACGAAATGCTCGCCGGTGTCCCGCCCTTCCAGGCCGAAACACCTGTCGCCGTGGCCTACAAGCACGTCCAGGAGAAGCCCCAGGGCCTTCGTGACCGCGGCGTGAACGTCGCCCAGTCGCTCGAAGCCATCACCATGAAGTTGCTGGCGAAGAGCCCGGCCAACCGTTACCCGGCGGCCGAGGATCTTCGCAACGACCTCCGCCGCTACCTGGCCGGCGCCCACAAGATCCCCGGCAAGGCTGCTGGCGCAGCTGCCGCGGGTGCCGCAGGAGGAGCAGCAGCAGCCGCTGCCGGCGCAGGAGCCGCCGCGGCAGCGCTGACTCCCCGGCCTTCGGCCCCGGCTGCCGCCTCAGTCGATGCCACGACGGCGCAACCCGTCACTCCTGCCGCCCAGCCGGCTCAGCCCGTCGCCGCTCCGGCGGGCATGGTTGCCGACCCGAACGCCGCAGCCATGGCTGCCCAGTATCCGGGTGGCTACTACTACGAAGAGGCCCCTGCGCGCGGGGGCGGCATTTGGCGCACCGTCGGTCTTCTTTCCGCTCTCGCGATTCTTGTGGTCATCCTCGGCTACCTGTTCGTCGAGTTTCTCGATGCACTCGGTGGCACCAACGATCCCGACAACCCCGATGACGCAGAGATCGTTCTGATCGACGTGCCGAGCGTTCTCGGTGACGATATTCGGGACGCGGAAGCAACCCTTCGGGCAGTCGGCCTCGAGTGGGTGGTCGAGTACCAGACCAACAGCGAAGTTCCCGACGACCAGGTCTTTGGCCAGTCCCCACCCGCCGGCCAGCGAGTCGAAGAAGGCGAAGTCGTCACCCTCCAAGTCAGTTCAGGTACGGAAACAGTCGTGCCCAACGTGATCGGGTCCGACGCCGCGCTCGCCACCGCCGAGCTCCAGCAACAGGGTTACTCCGTCTTGCAGACGCCGGCCACCAGCCCGCTTGACCCGGGCACCGTGATTGACCAGATCCCCGGCGCCGGTGTTGCACTTGCGACCGGCGAGCAAGTCGAGATCGTTGTCTCCAGCGGGCCTGAAGTCGTGGCTGTGCCCGACGTCGAAGGGCTCACGGTCATCGCCGCGGTTGATCTGCTGCGCACGGCGGGCCTCGCAGTCTCGACCGAACAGCTCGAAGAGCCGTCTGAGGAGATCGAGGAAGGCAAGGTCATCCGCACCGAGCCCTCGATCAACACGCTCGTCCCGAGCGGCTCGCAGGTGAGCATTGTGGTGTCCACGGGCTTCCCACAGGTTGTCGTGCCGCAACTCGACGGCCTGTTCGCCGACACCGCCATCACCACGCTCCGAAACGCCGGCCTCGATCCGATTCCGATCTTTGAGCCGGTGCCGGTGGGCTCGCCCCAGGTCGGGCGGGTGATCGCTCAATCCCCGGCTGCCTTCGAGGAGGTCGATCAGGGTTCGCCGATCACCATCACCATCGGCGAGGCGACGGCGGAAACCACGACCACCACCACGACGACCACCACAACCACCACAACGGCGGCTCCGTAGGGCCTTAGCTGCGGCAGCGGCGAAGGAAGTTGTCGAGCAGATCGTGCCCGGCGGTGGTCAACACCGACTCAGGGTGAAACTGCACTCCTTCGACATCGTGATCGCGATGGCGGATGCCCATGAGTAGACCGTCATCAGTCTCGGCCGTGACCTCGAAGGCCTCCGGCAGGGTTTCGCGGTCGACGATCAGTGAGTGGTAGCGCGTTGCTTCGAGGGGGGCGGGTAGCCCCACAAAGACGCCGGTGCAATGGTGGCGAATCATCGACGTCTTCCCGTGCATCACCCGCGGCGCACGGATCACATCACCACCGAACGCCTGGCCGATGCATTGCATGCCCAGGCACACGCCGAAGATCGGGACAGTGCCGGGAAGCTCGCGCAGAACGTCCATGGACACGCCGGCATCGTCGGGCGTACCCGGTCCCGGAGAGATCAGTATCCCGTCGGGGTTGAGCGTCCGGATGCCATCGAGGTCGATCTCGTCGTGGCGATGAACGATCGGCGAGGCGCCGAGCTCACCCAGGTACTGCACGAGGATGTAGACGAACGAGTCGTAGTTGTCGATGACGAGGATCGTCGGACTCTCGGAAGACACGCCCGTGAGACTACCGCCCGACGGGTCTGCCCTCACTCAGTCAGCGGCCTCGACCATGTGGCGTATTCCGGCGACGAGGTCGGCCTCCGAGACCGGCCGATCGATCCACGCCGTGGCACCGGCAGTCCGAGCGTCGGCGGCGGCCGAAGCGGGTGCGCCGTCGGCCCCGAGCACCACGATCGGGATTGCGGCGCGGCGAGGGTCGGCCAACGCCCGAATCGATCGAACCGCTTCGAGAGCGTGGTCGATCGCCACGACCGCGTAGCCGGGATATGCATTCACGACTTCAGTCGCAGCCCGCGCAACATCGCTGGCCCGCGCCGGCACACCGGCCCGTGTCAACATGTCGGCGAAGAAGCCGGCGGCGTCGGCGTCGGCGCCGACGACCAACACTCGCGCATCCGCGCTCGTGTTGTCCTGGTCGGTCATCTGTCCTGCTGCTGCGTCGCGTTCCCGGGTGATGCATCGGGCAGCTCGGGGAGCTCAGCGTTGCGGGGAGTTCGCCCTGCGGCGAGTTCCGCCGCCTGGCCAACCCAGCCGTCACGATCGATTCGCCCATCGAAGGCAAGGTACCCATCGAGCTCCACGATGTAGTCGGCAGAGAAGGCGGCGATCTGCTCGAAGTTCACGATGCCGAGCTCATGCAAGAGCGACTCGAGCTTCGGGCCGATCCCCTTGATGACTTTCAGATCGTCAATGGCTTCTGACTCGGCCACGAGCGTCTGTACCGCAACGTTCGATGCCAGGGCCTCTTGTGACGCCAGCTCTTCGGCAGCGATGCCGGCCTCGCCGGTCTCGATGGCTTCGAGCACGTGCATGGCGATGTCGGCGACGCGGACCTCGTCTTCTTCTTTGCCGGCAGCCTTCACCCCGTCGTCCATCATCACGTAACAGAACGGACAGGCCGTGGCGACGCGGGCCGCGCCGGTGTCGACCAGCTCTCGGGCTCGGACGTCGTTGACCTTCTCCCCGATGGTCTCTTCCATCCACATCCGAGCGCCGCCGGCGCCACAGCACATCCCCTTGGTGCCGTTGCGTTCGGCCTCGACGATCTCGATTCCGCCGAGCTTGCCGAGCACCTTGCGAGGAGCCATGTAGACGTCGTTGTGGCGACCGAGGTAGCAGGAGTCGTGGTACACCACACGCTCTTCGAGTTTTGCTTCGCTGAGGTCGAGGCGACCCTGGTCCACGAGCCACTCCAGGAACTGGGAGTGGTGTACGACCTCGTAGTGACCGCCCAGCTGGGGGTACTCGTTGGCCAGCGTGTTGAAGCAGTGCGGGCACTGGGTGACGATCTTCTTCACACCCATGGCGTTCAGTGTTTCGATGTTCTGGCTGGCGAGCATCTGGAACAGGTATTCGTTGCCGGACCGACGAGCGGAGTCGCCGGTGCAGTTCTCGGCCGGGCCGAGGATGGCGAAGTCAACGCCCGCTCGTTGCATGAGCTTGGCCATGGCCTGCGTGACCCTGCGGTTCTTGTCGTCGAAGGCGCCGGCACAACCGACCCAGTAGAGGTATTCCGACTCGATCGGGTCGCCGCCATCGATGAGGTTGATGCCGTCCATGCCGGTGGCCCAGTCGCCACGTTCGCTCTGGCTCATACCCCACGGGTTGCCGGAGTTCTCCATGGACCGGAACGCCTGGCCGAGTTCGGAGGGGAAGTCGCTCTCCATCAAGGTGAGGTAGCGACGCATGTCGAGGATCTTGTCGAGAATCTCGATGTTGACCGGGCAGATCTCGTCGCAAGCTCGACAGGACGTGCAGCTCCACAACTCTTCCTGGGAGATCCGGTCGAACATCCAGTTGGCGGGAACGGTGATGCCGTCGTCGACTCCGAGGGGCGGCGAGACGGCGGGGTCACCGGTCCGGGCCATGACCTCGCCCGTCTTCAACACGATCTCACGAGGATCAAGGGGTTTGCCGGTGGCGTGCGCCGGGCACACCGAGGTGCACCGGCCGCACATCGTGCAGGCATCGGTGTCCATCAACTGCTTCCAGGTGAAGTCCTCGATGACCGACGCGCCGAAGGTTTCGAGTTCGGTATCGCCCTCGACCAGGTTCGGCATCGGCTTCATGGCGCCCTTCGGGCGGTCCTTGTCCTTCAGGTACATGTTCAGGGGTGAGGTGAACATGTGCCGCAACATGGTGGTCGGCAAGATGATCAGGAAGGCGATGAAGCTGACGACATGAGCGGACCACCAGAACTGGTGCCAGCCGGCAAGACTGTCGTTGTTCTCGACCAGGGTGGCGAGCGGGTAGCCCACGAAGCTCCACTGCTCGAAGTCCGGCATACCGTCGTGGGCGATGCGGAAAGCTTCGGCGGCGAATCCGGTGACGGCGATGGCGAGAAAGACACCCAGGATCACTGCGTGTTCCGGCTTCGACTTGATGCGGATGCGGTAGGGCCGCCATGCCCACGGGCCGTAGCGGCGGATGATCGCCCACACGATGCCGATCAGGAAGATCAGCCCGGCGCCGTCGCCGATCATGGCGTAAGCGCGGTAGACGTCGCCGTGGAGGAACTTGATGTCCTCGGGAATCTGGTGGTTGACCTCGAGCACCGTGGTGACGCCCAGCAAGATGATGAACCCGAAGTAGATCATCGAGTGCATGATTCCGGCGCCGGGCTCGCGCATCAGGGTCTGCATGTAGACGCCGGCGCGGAAGTCACCCATGCGCCGCTTGACGTTCTTGGTGGTCGTGCGACGGTTGTCGGGCCGGCCGCGCTCCCAGTTCTTCATCCGGTTGGAGAACGCCCACGCCCCCCAGATGAGCGTTGCGGGGATCACCGTGTAGAACCCGAGCTTGATCGCATCGGGGATGTTGTCGAACACCTCGCGGGTGACGGTCGAATCGTCATGCCAGTCAGTCCAGAACGGCAGGAGGTATGACCCGAACGTAAAAAGGGCAATACCGATGCCCATTCCTCGAACGATGTGGTGTGGCTTCAGGCGCGATTTCATGGCGCCGCAAAGATACCTCCCTCGGCAGAGTCCCCGCGTATTCGCCGCTTGAATCGGGCTGGGCGTTTCACATCGACGAAACATTCGAGAAATGCTCGTTTCCTACCGTCTTGGTCCATGGATGTTGCACTCGTACGTTGGCCGGCTGGAGCGGACAAGCTCGAGACTCTGCGGAGCCTGCGCTCGCCTCGCCTGCTCGTCGTAGGGGAGGACACCCCGCCGCCGCGCCCCGTTGATGAACTCGAGGACTGGGTGCGGCTACCGGTCGACGAAGGCGACATCCGAGTCCGTGTGGACACCTTGGCCCGCCGGGCCGAACAGCTGCTGGTCCCGTCGATCGACTCCGATGATGTTGTTCACTACGACGGCACGCTCGCCCCGCTGTCGCCAGTGGAAGCCCGGTTGGCCCGATCCCTGGTGGAGCGTTTTCGATCTGTTGTGTCGCGATCCGATCTGACCCGCGCCGCGTGGGGTGGCGACGCGCCGGGCCGCAACGCCCTCGACGTGCACGTCTCGCGGCTGCGTCGACGCTTGGACAGGGCCGGACTGAAGATCCAGACCGTCCGCTCCCGCGGCTACCTTCTCGAACCGAGCTCCGTCAGATAGTTGTCAGGTGTTCGCGGTGAAGCGGTAACAGGCGGCGAACAGCCGTGCAATCGGTGCCTCGTAGCTTGCCGACATGTTCAGGAAACGTTCACTCATCATCCCCGTTGTCGTGCTGGCAACACTGTGGTCATCGCCAGCGGCCGCCCAGGACGAAGGACTCAGCGCCGAAGCCGTTCAGGCCGTCATGGACAACCTCTGGTTGGTGATTGCCGGCGGCATGGTGTTCTTGATGCAGGCGGGGTTCGCCCTTGTCGAGGCAGGGCTCACCCGGGCCAAGAACATCGGCAACATCATGGCGAAGAACCTCGCCGACATGGCGATCGGCGCAATGGCGTTCTTCATCGTCGGTTGGACGATCGCCTATGGCACGTCCGACTCGAAGTGGTGGGGAGGACTCAACGACTTCTTCTTCAAGGACTCGGCAGACCCCAACGCCATCTTCGACACGTCAGCGGGCCTGACGCCCGCGACGAGCTTCTTCTTCCAAGTGGTGTTCGCCGCCACGGCAGTCACCATCGCTTCGGGCGCCATGGCCGAGCGCACCAAGTTCAGCACCTACCTGATCTTCTCGGCAGTGATGACAGCGGTGATCTACCCGGTTGTCGTTCACTGGACCTGGGGCGGTGGCCTCATCGCACAGATCGAGATCGGTGGGCGCGTGTACTCCGACTTCGCCGGCTCGACCATCGTTCACCTCACCGGAGCCGTCGCCGCGCTCGTCGGCGCCGCAATTCTCGGCCCTCGGCTGGGCAAGTACGGGCCTGATGGCAAACCCAGAGCTCTCCCTGGTCACAACATCGGTTTCGCGGTTGTGGGTGTCTTCATCCTCTGGTTCGGCTGGTTCGGGTTCAACGCCGGCTCCGAGTTGCTGGCTGATGCGATCGTGCCCTTCCTCGCCATGAACACGCTGATGGCAGCGTCAGCCGGTGTCATCGGTGCCTCAGTCCTCATCTGGATGAAGACGGGCGTGGCCGACGTCGCCATGGCCGGGAACGGTGCACTGGCCGGGCTCGTGTCGATCACCGCGCCGGTCGGCACGGTTGAGCCGTGGGCGGCCGTCGTCATCGGCTTCATCGGTGGTCTGATCGTGGTCCTCGCGGTGTTGTTCTTCGATCGCATCCGGATCGACGATCCGGTCGGTGCCGTTTCGGTGCACGGTGTCTGTGGCATCTGGGGCACCCTCTCGATCGGCCTGTTCGCCCGCTACGACGACGCCTTCCTCGGCGCAGAGAACGTTGGCCTCTTCTACGGCGGCGGTGGCTCACAGCTCGCCGTGCAAGCGGTGATGGTGCTGATCGTCATCGCCTGGGTCGGCTCCACCAGCTTCGTACTCTTCAAGATTCTCGATTTGACGATCGGTCTACGTGTCGATGCCGAAGAGGAGATCACCGGTCTCGACGTCGCCGAACACGGCAGCGCCGGCTACGGCTTGGAGAGCCTCGGGCTGAGTTAGGACGAAGCAGAGAGGAGCGGGACCTCGGCGTGGGTCCGTGCAAGCGGTCAGCGTGACCAGATCGAGGTCGTGGTACCTGTTGTTCTCGATGAGAAACTCGACTGCCCAGGGGATGTTGTTGAGATCGGTGGTCGGGTGCACCCGACCACCGAACTCTGGTCGGCGAACCCGTAGACGCGCAAGGTGCGACGGTCGGCCGGTGCATCCGGCGCCGTCACCGGCGGGAGCTCGAGCGCCTCTGCGATGTCCGCCGAGATTGCGAGAAGCGTGGGCAGTCGTGGATTCGAGCGATTGCCGGTGGAAACTCGATCCAGATGTGTGAGTGTGAGGAAGACTGCATCCACCACGGCGGCGGGGACAGCGCTTCCAAACGCATGGAGCGCTCGATCGACTGGGTGCTCGCGATATGTAGTTATCGGTGTCATCACTTCGGCCGCGTGGTGAACCTTGTGGAACTGCCAGAGGAACGGAACGCGGTGGACGATCAGATGGGTGCGTAGCGGACAGTATTGGGTGAACCGAGCGGGGGACCGGGCCTTGGGATCATTTCGTTCAGGGGTCAAAGTTGAGTCACTCGCACTCAGGTTTTCTCGCAAATCGGGAATGACGCCGGTACTCTTCAGGTTCTAGTACTCGTACTCCCCCAATACCCCCGTAGAAATCAGGAGCATCCCATGCCAAAGGCTGTCGGTATCGACCTCGGTACGACCAACTCCGTCGTCTCTGTCCTCGAGGGTGGCGACCCGGTCGTCATCCCCAATGCCGAAGGGTCACGCACCACCCCGTCCGTTGTGGCGTTCGCCAAGGACGGCGAAGTCCTCGTCGGCGAAGTCGCCAAGCGTCAGGCAATCACCAACCCCGGCCGCACGATCCGCTCCGTGAAGCGCCATATGGGCACCGACTGGAAGATCGACATCGACGGCAAGGGCTACAACGCCCAGGAGATCTCGGCTCGTGTGCTGATGAAGCTCAAGCGCGATGCCGAGGAATACCTCGGCGACACCGTCACGCAGGCAGTGATCACCGTGCCGGCGTACTTCGACGACGCGCAGCGCACTGCCACTCAGGAAGCCGGCGCGGTTGCCGGCCTCGAGGTCCTGCGCATCATCAACGAGCCCACGGCCGCAGCGTTGGCCTATGGCCTCGACAAGGAAACCGACGACCAAACCATCCTCGTCTTCGACCTCGGCGGTGGCACGTTCGACGTGTCGGTGCTCGAGCTCGGCGATGGCGTCTTCGAGGTAAAGTCCACCGCGGGTGACACCAAGCTCGGCGGCGACGACTGGGATGACGCTGTCATCGAGTGGCTCGCGGCCAACTTCAAGAACGATCATGGCGTCGACCTCACCGCTGATGCCATGGCGGCGCAGCGCCTGAAGGAGGCAGCCGAGAAGGGCAAGATCGAGCTGTCGCAGACCCAGTCGACACAAATCAACCTGCCCTTCATCACTGCCACCGATGCCGGCCCGCTGCACCTCGACTACGAGCTGACGCGGGCCAAGTTCCAGGACCTCACGACTGACCTGCTGGCGCGCTGCAAAGGCCCGTTCGAGCAGGCCATCAAGGACGCCGGCCTGAACAAGGGCGAGATCGACCACGTCGTGCTCGTCGGCGGCTCCACACGCATGCCCGCGGTCACCGAGTTGGTGACCACGATTGCCGGCAAGGAGCCCAACAAGACGGTGAATCCTGACGAGGTCGTGGCGGTCGGCGCCGCGGTCCAGGCCGGTGTGCTCCGTGGCGAGGTCAAGGACGTACTGCTCCTCGACGTCACCCCGCTGTCGCTCGGCATCGAGACCAAGGGCGGCGTCATGACCACCCTGATCGAGCGCAACACCACCATTCCCACCCGCAAGAGCGAGACGTTCACCACCGCTGAAGACAGCCAGCCGTCGGTGGAGATCCATGTGCTGCAGGGTGAGCGCGAGATGGCGGCCTACAACAAGACGCTCGGTAAGTTCCAGCTCATCGAGCTACCTCCGGCGCCCCGTGGTATGCCCCAGATCGAGGTCACCTTCGACATCGACGCCAACGGCATCGTGCATGTCAGTGCCAAGGATCAGGCGACCAGCAAGGAGCAGTCGATGACCATCACCGGTCAGAGCTCGCTCGACAAGGACGCCATCGATCAGATGATCAAGGACGCCGAAGCCCACGCGGAAGAGGATCGTCAGCGCAAGGAAGAAGCCGAGATTCGCAACACCGCCGACAGCCTCGTCTACCAGACCGAGAAGCTGCTCAAGGACCAGGCCGAGCAGGTCAGCGACGACGAGAAGGCCACCATCGAGGCCAAGCTCGCCGACGTCAAGACCTCGCTCGAGGGCACCGATCTCGACGCCATCAAGGACTCCACCGAGGCCCTGATGACGGCGAGCCAAGAGTTCGGTCAGCGGCTCTATGAAGCGGCCGCTCAGGCTGAGCGTGAGACCGAGGCTGCCGAGAGCGCCCCGGCCGATGACGAGGTCGTCGACGCCGAGATCATCGACGACGAAGAAGAGTCGGCGTGACGGACGAGGCCCCAGCGGTCGACCCCGACGTAGAGGCTCTCGATACTGTCGACGCAGAGTCGGCGGAGGTCATCGATGAGGCTCTTCTCGAAGAGCAACCCCTGACCGTGGAAGATCTGCTCGAAGCGTTGGAGGCCGTCACGACCGAACGCGATCAGCATCTCAACGATCTGCAGCGGGTGTCGGCGGAGTTCGCCAACTTCCGCAAGCAGACAGACAAGCGCAATGCCGAGTTCGCGGCGCATGCAGGGTCTCGGGTTGCCGAGGCGCTCCTGCCCGTGCTCGACGCGTGCGAGGCCGCGGCTCAGCAGGGTGTCGACGGGGTTGAGCCGATAGCGATTCAGCTGCGAACCGAGCTCGAACGAGCCGGCTTGCAGCCGATCGCCGATGAGGCCGAACCGTTCGACCCGAACCGACACGAGGCTGCCATCAGCGAAGCCGCAGACGACGACTCGGAAGGTCCGATGGTGACGCAGGTTCTGCGAACCGGTTACGCCTGGAACGGCCGGGTACTGCGAGCGGCAATGGTCAAGGTAAAGGGCTGAGATTCGAAGGACGGAAGGGTGAAGGAGGTGTTTGATGGCTGAACCGCAGCGTGAATGGCTCGAGAAGGACTACTACGCCGTGCTTGGTGTGTCAGACACCGCCTCGGCCAAAGACATCACGAAGGCGTACCGCAAGCTCGCTCGTGAGCTCCACCCCGACGCCAACCCGGGCGACGCCGCGGCTGAAGAGCGCTTCAAGGAAGTGTCGTCGGCTTACGACGTCATCGGCGACGATGACAAACGCAAGAGCTATGACGAAGTCCGCCACATGGGCCCGATGGGCGGCATGTTCGGCGGCGGAAGTGGACCGGGCACCGGTGGCTTCAGCGGCGACATGGGTGATATCGGCGATCTGCTCGGCGGCCTCTTCGGTCGCGGCGCCCGCGGTGGGCGTGGAGGCCGCGGCGGTCAACAGCAACAGACCAGAGCGCAACGCGGCAGCGATCTCGAAGCGGAGTTGGCGCTCGACTTCAACGATGCCGTGAAGGGACTCGAGACGTCGATTCAGCTCACGAGCGAAGCGGCGTGCTCCACGTGCTCCGGCTCGGGCACTGCCCCTGGTAAGGCGCCCAAGAAGTGCCAACACTGCAACGGCCGAGGTGTGCTCGACGACAACCAGGGTATGTTCTCGATGAGCCGCCCTTGCCAAGCATGCGGCGGTCGAGGTTCGGTCATCACCGATCCCTGCCCGACCTGTCGCGGTCAGGGCACAGAGGTCCGTCCCCGCGAGGTGAAGGTCCGCATCCCCGCCGGAGTGAAAACCGGCCAGAAGATTCGCTTGAAGGGTCGGGGCGGTCCCGGGCGCAATGGTGGTCCCCCCGGCGATCTCTTCGTGTTTGTGAAGGTCAAGGACCACCGGCTGTTCGGGCGGTCCGGCAAGGATCTGACGCTCGCAGTACCGATCTCGTTCGCCGAGGCCGCCCTCGGAGCCGACGTGGTCGTGCCGACCCTCGATGGCGACACGGTCAAGATGCGTATCCCGGCTGGCACTGCCACCGGGAAGAAGTTTCGTCTGCGAGGCAAGGGCGGCGGTGCCGACATGCTGGTCACCGTCGAAGTCGCTGTGCCTGACGAGCTGACCGATGATCAACGGGCTGCGGTCGAGGCGCTCGCCGCCGCGTCTACAGAAAGTCCCCGGTCACATCTCGGGGTGTGAACCGAAAGGAGCGCACATGCCTCTTCCTGAAAGTGATGGCGATCGTTTCACCAGGGCTGTCTACGTGATCTCCGTCGCTGCTGAACTCGCCGGGGTGCACCCGCAGACGCTGCGGATCTACGAACGGAAGGGCCTCGTCGATCCGGCGCGCACCGGCGGTGGGAGCCGCCGCTACTCCGACGCCGACATCGAGTTGCTCAACCGCATCCAGGAACTCACCAACGAAGGTCTCAACCTCGCCGGCGTCAAGCGGGTGCTCGACCTCGAAGCTCGCGTCGCCGACGCGGAACGGCGCCTCGAGCAGGCGCTCATCGCCGCTGACATCGCCGCGGAGACCACACTGCGCCAGTATCGAGGCGAACTGGTGCCGATCAATCAGAGCATCACCCTCTACAAACGTCGAAAGTAGGGAATACCAGCGCCTCGAGCAAAGTTGAGTCATATGCACTCAACTTTGTGACCAACGAAGACGACGGAGGAACCATGGCACTCGACCCGAACCGCTGGACACTCAAGACCACAGAGGCGTTTTCGGCCGCCACCGACGCGGCTCGAGCGGCATCGCACCCCGAGGTCATGCCCGAGCACCTGCTCGTCGCCCTGCTGGGCCAGGAGGAAGGCATCGTGCTTCCACTCCTGCACAAGGTTGGCATCGACCCCCTGAAGGCCCGCACCGAGGCCGAGACTGTGCTGGCGAAGCTGCCCAACGCCTACGGATCTGACCCCCAGTTGTCTGCGCCCCTGCGGACGACCCTCGAGAGCGCCGATCAGGTTCGCGGTGACCTGCAGGACGAGTACCTGTCGACTGAACACATCCTGCTGGCCAGCGCCGAGAAGATCGGCGTCGACCGCGAGACCCTGCTCACCGCACTGCGTGAAGTTCGCGGCACGCACCGGGTGACCAGCCAGAACCCGGAGAATCAGTATCAGGCGCTTGACCGGTTCGGTCGAGACCTCACCCAGGCAGCGCGCGATGGCGAACTCGATCCGGTCATCGGCCGCGACGACGAGATCCGGCGGGTCATCCGGGTGCTGTCGCGGCGGACCAAGAACAACCCGGTGCTCATCGGCGAGCCCGGCGTTGGCAAGACCGCGATCATCGAAGGACTGGCAACCCGCATCGTCGAAGGTGACGTGCCCGAAAGCCTCCGCAACAAGCGACTTATCTCGCTCGACATGTCGTCGATGGTCGCTGGTGCGAAGTACCGCGGCGAGTTCGAAGAGCGCTTGCAGTCGGTGCTGAAAGAAATCGAAGACGCCGACGGTGAGGTCGTCACGTTCGTCGACGAGATGCACACGGTCGTGGGTGCGGGTGCCGCCGAAGGATCGATGGATGCCGGCAACATGCTCAAGCCGATGCTGGCTCGCGGCAAGCTCCGCATGGTCGGCGCAACCACACTCGACGAATACCGCAAATACATCGAGAAGGACGCCGCGCTCGAGCGCAGGTTCCAGCAGGTTCTCATCGAGCCACCATCGGTGGAGGCTGCGATCGCGATCCTGCGTGGTCTGAAGGAGCGCTACGAGGTGCACCATGGTGTGCGCATTCAGGATTCGGCCCTTGTGGCTGCGGCCGTGCTGAGTGATCGATACATCACCGGCCGGTTCCTCCCCGACAAGGCCATCGACCTGATCGACGAAGCCGGTAGCAGCCTGCGAATCGAGATCGACTCTGTCCCAACGGAGATCGACGTGGTCGAGCGGCGCATTCGTCAGCTGGAGATCGAGCGGGTGGCATTGGCCAAGGAGACCGATGAGGCCTCGCACGAACGGCTCGACGATCTCGACCGCGAACTCGCCGACCTCACCGAATCTCTTGGTGGGTTGACCGCTCGCTGGCAGGCGGAAAAGGATGCCATCTCCGCGATGCGAGAGGTCAACGAAGAACTCGACGCGATCCGCGGTGCGGTGGAACGCGAAACGGATCTCGAGAAGGCGGCCGAGATGCGCTACGGGCAGATTCCCGATCTGGAGCGCCGGTTCGCCGAGGCCAGCGAGAAGCTCGACAAGATCCAGGCCGAATCGTCAATGCTCAAAGAAGAGGTCGACGAGGAGGACATCGCCGAGGTCGTAAGCCGCTGGACGGGTGTGCCGGTCTCGCGCTTGATGGAGGGAGAGGTCGACAAGCTGATCCATCTCGAGGAGCACCTCCACGAGCGAGTTGTCGGCCAGCACGCTGCGGTCGGTGTGGTGGCGAATGCGATCCGACGCTCTCGGGCCGGCTTGTCAGACCCCAACCGACCGATCGGAAGCTTCTTGTTCCTTGGACCCACCGGTGTCGGCAAGACCGAGCTCGCCCGGAGCCTGGCGGACTTCCTGTTCGACGACGAACGCGCCATGGTCCGCATCGACATGTCCGAGTACATGGAGAAGCACAGCGTCAGCCGCCTGATCGGCGCGCCTCCCGGCTACGTCGGCTACGACGAGGGCGGCCAGCTCACCGAGACTGTGCGTCGCCGACCCTACGCCGTGGTGTTGCTCGATGAGGTCGAGAAGGCACACGGCGACGTGTTCAACGTGTTGCTTCAGCTCCTCGACGACGGCCGACTCACCGATGGCCAGGGTCGCACTGTCGACTTCTCCAACGTGATCCTGGTCATGACGTCCAATTTGCGCGGCGAGCCGGGCGACTTCTTTCGCCCGGAGTTCGTCAACCGAATCGACGACATCGTGCGTTTCCGTGCGCTCAGCGAGGACGACCTCGTGCAGATCGTCGACATCCAGCTGGAAGGCCTGGCGAAGCGGCTGAGCGACCGACGCATCTCGCTCGATGTCACCGACGAGGCGAAAACGCTGATCGCCGAGCGGGGCTACGACCCGGCCTTTGGCGCTCGGCCACTCAAGCGCCTGATTCAGCGAGAGATCGGTGATGTCCTCGCCCTGGCCCTCCTCGAGGGTCGCTACGGTGAAGGCGACGCTGTTCTCGTCGACGTCGACACGGTCCCCGATGACGGCACCGACTCAGGTGACGGCAAACCTGTGGATAACCGGGTTCTGGTCCTCCGCTGAATGCGATCTGAGTGAGATTGACCATCACCCTCCGTGGTTGAGACGGCGAGTAGCGTCATCGCAGGAGTACGAGTTTCCAGTGGCATATCGACGGTTGATCAAACAGCTGTCCGGTGCCGCCTTGCTTATGTTCGGGTTGTTGTTCGGGGCCAGCGCTCCGGCTCAAGCCAGCGGAGGAGGGTGGTGTACGGGCGACATCGTCATCGTTCCACGCGCACAATTGGCGATGGACGGCTCCGCTCCGCAGTCCGTCACGATTCCGTTGTCGGTCTCGATTCCGCCCGGCGAGTATGAGGTCCGCGCGAAATCCTGGGATCAGTACGAGGGCCGCGAGGACGACACCGAGCTCTTCGAACAGTTCGTGGTGAGCTTTCCGGAGGGGCAGCAGCTCGGTCCGACCAGAGATCTCGCCGATCTCGAGGACTACGCCTACACCTACGACTCTCTCGGCACGGTCACCTTCGCCGGCACCCAGACATCGATCACGCTCTCGCACGTGCTCGCCGGCGGGTCGGCCTCGACGCCGGAGGGCCTGCAGGCAACCTGTGTGTCGTTGACTCCGACGGAGCCGCCGCCGACCACCACGACAACGACCACCACGACAACCACAACGACAACCACAACGTCGGCGCCGCCGTCCTCGACGACCACCACGCTGCCGGGCACCACGACGACGGTGCCGGATACGTCGACCACCTCGACCACCACGACGACACCTGACACCACCACAACGACCACGCCTCGCGCCACCACCACGGCACCGCCGGTCACCAGCACCACCGCGCCGGAGCTCAGCGGCGTTGACCCCGAGATCGAGCTGTCCCTGGATTGTGCGAACCGGCGAATCGCGGTGCGGGTGCACAACGGTAGTTCCGAGTCGGGGAGCATCGATATCTTGATCGTGCGCTCGACAACCCGGAATCGAGTTGAGCTCGCCGGCGACGCCACAGAGACGTTCGACCTGGATCTGCCCGACGACGCCGAGGACTCCACACTTGAGGTGGTTGCCGTCGGTGATGGCGGACGCCGCTCCTCGGCAACGACTGAGGTTGATTGCCAGGCTCCGGCCGAACTCGAGGTGGCAATCGATCTGGTCTGTGTCGACGGTGAGGTCGTCCTGACGATCGCGAACACCGGCGGTACCGAGGGATTCGCCGATGTCTTCGTTGAGCAACGGGCCTTCGTCGGATCCTTCGCGGTAGCGCCGGGTGACGAAGAAGTGGTCCGCATCGACGTCGCCGGGCTGGCGGAACTCCCGCTACGCATCGTTTCTTCCGGCGAGGATGTCGTCCGCACGACGGTCGACCTAAAATGCCCAGGCCCTGACCTCGTTGCATCGCTCTCACTCGCATGCCCGTCGGGTGAGGTGCAATTGCTGATCGAGAACACCGGCGATGCGGCGGGCGAAGTCGTGGCCGTCTTCGATGGCGAACGCGCCGAACCAATGAAGATCGAGTCAGGCGAGTCCTTGGTCATCGTTCGCCGAGTCGATGTCGGGGCCGAGACGGAGGTGTCTCTGGTCAGCCCGAGAGGCGACTACTACCTCCGCGAGCTGGTCGCCCCGTGGACTTGTGAAGGGGCCGGCGGAGCGCTCAGCCAGGACACCTGTGCCTCTGGTGTGGGTACGCTCGACCAATGGCGGCAGGTCGACGCCGACGACCTTGCTCGCCCGCCCTGTCCTGATCTCGAAGTTCGGCTCGTCTTTGATTGTGTCGATGATGCGATTGAGGTCGAGGTGACCAATCACACCCTCGACTCACGCATACTCAGCGTGGTGGTCGGCGGCGAGACTCTCGTGAGCGATCTGGCGGTTGCCGCGGAGAGTTCGGTGTCCGAACGCTACGACGATGCGCTCGGGTCGAGGGTCATCGTTCGAGAGACCGGGACCGACGATGATCTCGTCGACGCCACCGGAACATGCCGCAATGACGGACATTCCGATGCAGGGGCTGCAGCAGGAGTGCTTGTCGTCCTGTTGAGCCTCGTCACCGCCGTCGTGACGAAGTTCGACCCCTGGTTGCGTTTCTGACGCTTTGGTTACAGTGCCAGCCACATTGGTACCAACGACCTATGGTTGACCACACACGGTCACCGCTACATTGGCCATCAACGGGGAAGCAATGACTCGTGGACTCCATATTGGTCGCTTAGGTCCACGAAGAGCGAGAGCGAAACCGGCCCCACCGGAATCCACCACCCTGGTGGATCCTTCGGGAGGTTTCCACATGAAGTTCACGAGTCTTCGCAAAGCAGTCTCGATTGCGGCGGTAGCCGGTGTGACATTCCTTGCTGTCGCCCCCGCTGCGTCGGAGTCCCCGCCGGTGCCGGCCAAGTGTGGGGCCGTCTTCCCGTTCAACGTCGACTACCTCTTTATTCTTCCTCGGACACAGGTTGCAGCCGGTGGATCGTATATCTACGACCTCCCGCAGACGATCAGTGGTGGTGGCACCTACCCAGACATCACGACTTACGGCGTCTCAGTCCACGCTTGGGACGGCTACGAGGGACGGTCGGCGAGCGCGGCGACAGGTCCGCACAACGAACAGCTGATCATCGACTTCCTTGACGCCTCTGGCGGGACCATTGCTTCCACAGTCGCAACTGAGGATCTCGATGACGGTCTCGAATCGGCGGACGCTCACTGGCCGCTGGCGCTCCAGCTTGCCGCGGGCGAGAACATCAATCGGATACGTGTCCGCCACGCTGATGCGAGCGGCACGCCAGAGACTGCCCTTCAAGGTATTTGCGTGAGCCTCTTCTTCAAGCACGGTACGCCAGTGACGACGACGACTGTGCAGGCGACGACGACGACTGAGCAGGCGACGACGACCACTGAGCAGGCGACGACGACCACTGAGCAGGCGACGACGACCACTGAGCAGGCGACGACGACCACTGAGCAGGCGACGACGACCACTGAGCAGGCGACG
>JAJCXZ010000085.1 GCA_029263175.1 Acidimicrobiales bacterium
GTCGACGCCGCTTCGACGGCGACTGCCGCGGCCAACGCGCCCGAAGCTGCGGTATTCACGATGGAGGACCACATCGGTTGGCTGATCGGCGTCCTCGACGCCGGCGAGTTCGCCTCGACCGAGGTAACCGAACGCTTCGACACCGCATTCCTCGCACAAGTCCCGATCGCCGCGTTGAACGCCCCGCTCGGCCAGATCGCTCCCGCCGGCAGCGCCCCATGGCGAATCCTCGACGACAGCCGCGACGACCGAGCGGCCGAGATCACCGTCGAATCAGCCGACGGCACCCGACTCACGATCACCGTGGCGCTCGCCAGCACCGAACCCCACCAAATCGAAGGCCTGCTCCTCCAACCCGCAGACACAGACCTGCCCGAGGGATACACGCTCGCCCAACTCGACACCGACATGGCAGCCTTCGCTTCCCATGCTGCCCTCGGGATCTACGACGTCACCAACGGCAGCTGCGACGCCGTCCACGAACACAACGGCGACCAACCCTTGGCCATCGGGTCGATCTTCAAACTGTGGGTCCTCGCCGAGCTCGCCAACCAGATCCAACTCGGCACCGCCGACTGGGACGAACCGCTCGCAGTGCGGGCCGAGCTGCGCAGCAACCCCGCCGGTCAGGTATACCAACTCGACGACGGCGACACCCTGACCCTGCGCGAGTACGCCGAAGCCATGATCTCGATCTCGGACAACACCGCCACCGACCACCTCATCGACCGGCTCGGTCGACAGGCCATCGAAGCCGCCATGGCCCGTGCCGGAGTCGCCCAACCAGCCCTCAACCAGCCATTCCTTGCCACGCGCGAACTCTTCTGGCTGAAGTACCTGGCCGATCCCCCCAACCCGCCCGACTGGTACAACGCCGACACCGACGGCCGCCGCTCCATCCTCGACGACCTCGACGGCAAGACCGTCCCCTGGGTCCTCGACCCGACCCTCGTCACCGCGGCGAACGCCGAAGGCCTACCCCAGGACCAGCCCCGCAACCTCGACATCGAATGGCTGGCCTCGCCCCAAGATCTCTGCCGCACGCTTGCTCATCTCGACGAGTTGGCCTCGACAACGGGCCTCGAACCCGTGGCCGACATCTTGTCGATCAACCTCGGCGTAGAACTCGACGCCACGACATGGACCGCCGTCCGGTTCAAGGGCGGGTCGGAACCAGGGGTCTTCGCCGTCGCATGGTGGCTCGAGCGCGACGACGGCCAACAATTCGTCGTCACAGGCCTACTCAACAACCCCAGCACCGCCCTCAACGAGCTCGCCGCCGCCGACCTCATCAAGAACGCCATCGACCTCATCTGAACGGGTGAGGTCACGGCCGCTCGCCTTCGGCGTTTTCGATCGCGGCCGCCACGTACTCGGGGTCAACAATCTCCCGCCACTCCCAGGCTCGCGGCCGCTGCGGGATGTGAGACGATGGCTTCGTGAGGGATCTGCCGTCGGGGGTGGTGACGTTTTTGTTCACCGATGTGGTGACGTCCACGCGTCTGTGGGCTGATCAACCATCATTGATGGCGGCCGATCTGGCGGTCCATGACGCGGTCGTCAGGGCAGCGATTGACGCCCAGGCTGGGTATGTGTTCTCGACGGCCGGAGATGCGTTCTCTGCTGCGTTCGCAAACCCTGTCGCAGCGGTGATCGCAGCGGTCGACGCTCAGCGGGGCCTGTCGGCGACCCGGTGGGGGGTAACAGGTGGCCTGCAGGTTCGGATGGGGATCCACTCCGGGAGAGCGTTCGAGCGGGGTGGCGACTATTTCGGGCCGACGTTGAACCTCACGGCACGGCTGATGGCAGCAGCGCATGGTGGGCAGATCGTGGTGTCGGGCTCAGCAGTTGCGTTGGGTTGCGGCGAAGAAACGGTGTCGCTTGGTCAGCATCGTCTGCGTGATATCGCTGAACCGATCGAGGTTCACCAGATCAGAGCTGACGGTCTCGGCACCGAATTCGCTTCGTTGGTTTCGCTCGGCGCATCGTTGTCGACGCTCCCCGAGCACCGGTCGTCGTTCATAGGTCGGAGCGAAGAAGTCGACCGGGTCCGCCACCTGATCGGTGAAAGCCGAGTCGTCACCATCACCGGCGTGGGCGGAGCAGGTAAGACGCGACTCGCAATCGAGGCGGCGGCAGCTAATCATGCGAGCCACTCCGGTGGGGTGTTCTTCGTGGACCTGGCTTCGATCGAGGACCCGAGCCAAGTCGAAGTTGCGGTCACCAAGGGGATCGGTCTTCAGATCAGCAACCCGGACGAGGGCCGCGGCGAACTCGAGCGTTTCCTCCTCGACCGGTCGGCGCTGTTGGTCTTCGACAACTGTGAGCATGTACTCGACGAGGTCGCTGGCCTGGTGGACGAGCTATTGCGGGCGGCCCCCGGGCTCCGCGTCCTGGCCACCAGCCGCGAAGCACTTGAGGTCGAAGGAGAACGGACCTTTCGGGTGCCTTCGCTCGACCCCGGCTCGGCTGGGCTCCGTCTCTTTGTGGAGCGCGCGACTGCGGTGGACGATCGTTTTGCGCTCAGCGATGCCAACCGGGCCAGCGTGATCGAACTGTGCGAGCGGCTCGACGGGTTGCCGTTGGCGATCGAGCTTGCGGCATCGCGAGTCCGAACCTTCAGCCCCGCACAGCTGGTCGCCCACATCAACGACCGGTTCGCCCTGTTGGGTGGAGGACGACGCCGAGCTGCGGTGGGACGACAACGCACCCTCGAAGCTACCATCGCGTGGTCCCACGACCTGCTCGCCGACGACGAGCGGACCTTCTTCCGTCGCCTCTGCACATTCTCCGGGCCGTTCGTGTTCGACGTGGTCCCTACCGTCACCGACTTCCCGGAACCGCAGGCCCGCGATCTACTCGAGTCTCTGGTCGCGAAGTCATTGGTGGTGCCGGTCGTGATCGATGCCGAGCAGCGGGCCTTTCGCCTGCTCGAGACGGTCCGCGCTTATGCGGCCGGTTTGCTCGTAGACGCCGGCGAGGTCGACACCACCGCCGAGCGTCACCTCGAGGCGTATCTTCAGTACTGCCAGGATGGATGGCTTCGGCGGTCGCAGTGGGCGTGGGGGCGCTCATATCGAACTCAGCTCAGCACTATCTGGAACGCCGTCGACCACGCCCTCGAAGCCGGGCGGGCTGCTGGCGCATGGGACATGCTGGAGGTGGGCTCAATGACAACTATTGGATCTGGGGTCACCGGGGCGGAGATGTTGGAACGCCTCGAAGACTTGGCCCACCGACACGTCCATGATCTCGATGATCCGCGTCGTGCTCGCCTACTCGGTGCATTGGCCATGAGCCGAATGACCGCCGGCCGAGTCCTGGAATCAGTCACCCAGGCTCGCGACGACCTCGCAGCCCATCGCCACCTGCCGCCGGTTCACCTCTCGGCCTTGACTACGAACCAGGCAGTCTCGCTCTCAGTGCTGGATCCGGACGCCGGGGTCTTGTTACTCGATGACTTCCTGGACAGCCTTGGGTCTACACCTGAAGAGGCAATCGCCGCTGAGATGACCGGCTACATGAAAGCCGCCTGCCTCGCCAGCCAAAGACGCTACGAGGAGGCCACAACTCTGGCCGAGCAGACAATCGGCGACATCGACTCCTTTACCCGTGACAACAATCTTGCCATTGCCATGTGGGCCGCTCATCTGGGTGGAATCGTCCCCGATCAGGCGATGTTGGCCACGGCCAGAGGCCTCGACATCGGCGATGGCGGTTGGCGATTCTCCACACGCATCTCCGCGGCGATGCACGCCGCCAGTCTCGACACCGCGGCACTTGAGGTAGTGGAGGTCGCAGACCGGGGCCTGACCGGGCGAATACCGTTCGAGGAAGCCGAGTTCCTCGTAGCTTTCGCTCGCATCGCTCATCTCAGCGGCGACGACGATCGGGCCGTTGAGCTTCTTGATGCCACTGCCTCGCGCTCACCGTGGA
This sequence comes from Acidimicrobiales bacterium, assembly GCA_029263175.1. Classification (GTDB taxonomy): domain Bacteria; phylum Actinomycetota; class Acidimicrobiia; order Acidimicrobiales; family Aldehydirespiratoraceae; genus JAACCU01. The sequence goes on from JAJCXZ010000085.1 coordinate 3,937, forward strand.
CAATTTTCGCGATGGCCGAAACGCTCGGAACGATTCACGACTGGCCAGACGGTGACTGGGATGCCAGACGTGTCGAGATGGTCATGAGCCGTAACCAGCCCGAACGGATGGCCCGCGACCGAGAGCACGGGCCCCGAGTGCTCGCGGCGGAGATCAATCGTTGGCGGTGACAGCCGCCGCAGGCGTGTCTCGAATCGAAGCCGAGTGCACCCACCGTCTCGCCGTGCATCAACCGCTCCCCGGATATCGACCACCCCCGGGCGGCCGACTCCACCAACCCAACTCGGCGGGCAATGGCGGGCTTTGGCCCAGCCGTTGGCAACCACTGACAGATCGCCCATGGTCGGCGGCTCGAGAAGCGCCAGGGGTACGACTGTTTGATCTTGGTGTCGCCCATACCGCCCTGGGTGATTGGCCGTCGTCCACTCGTGGTACGTGGTGATGCCCTCACCGCTTCTGCTCGGTTGATGGATCCCTCCGCCAGAGCAGGTGGTGGGTGACGCCGCTAGGGCTCGAGATAGCTTCGTGATGGAAGCGATCGTCGAACTCTTCAGTGGAATCCCACAGTCGAACCCCGCCGCCGAGCTTCGTCGGTGCAACGACGACGTGCATCTCATCAACGAGGCCCTCATCAAGGAATGACCGGATGGTGGTCGGGCCCCCGCCGAGACGCACATCGAGTCCGTCCGCAGCCGCCTTTGCTTTCTCAGCAACGTCGGCTGGTGTGGCGTTGAGGAAGTGGAACGTCGTATCGGCGAGAGCGAACGCTGGTCGCGCGTGATGGGTGAGCACGAACACGGGTGTATGGAACGGCGGGGTGTCTCCCCACCAGCCAACCCAGTCATGATCGGTCCATGGGCCGCGCTGGGGGCCGAACTTGTTGCGGCCCATGATCTCGGCGCCGATCCCGCGGGCGAAGTCACGGGTGAAGTAGTCGTCGAGCCCACGAGACCCTCCGGGCGCCGTGCGCCCCGGCCAGCTCGCGGTGTCGAATCCCCAGGCGATCAGCTCGCCAGGATCAGCATGACCGAACGGTTGCTCCAGGGTCTGGCCCTCGCCAGTGCCATAGCCGTCCTGTGAGACCGTGAAGTTCTGCACTCTGATCCGCTGCGCCACGCACGTCGCCCTTCTCCATCGGACTGGTTGTGAACCGCAACCGGTCACTGCCGACCTTAGCTACTGGCCGTCAACTGCCGAATGACCAAAAGCAGCGCCGCAAAGAGCGCGGTGAGGATGGCCGCTTGACCGATGAGGGTGCGTGGCGCATCGAGTGATGACGCTGCGTACGCCGACACGGTCACCCCAAGAGAAATGACAACGACCACCGCGACTTCATTGATGCGTCGGAGTTCGAGGTCGGACGAGCGTTTGACGCCGTTGCGCCGCTCGATCGAATCCCATGCCAACTCCACGGCCAGGTACCAGAGGCAGCCGACGACGATCGACCGAACCCATGCCGGGCTCTCCCCCGTCGCCGAGGAGAAGAGCGCGCTTCCGAGCACGGGCAGAGCGGCCACCCCGACAAGCCTGGCCGAGCCGAGAGCCAGCCCGATCGCAAACAGGACTACGCCGCTGAGAGCGAAGCGGCCGGCGACATTGTCTGCGGTCCAGTCCGGGGCGGCGATCGTTGCGGCCGACGCGGCTGCGACTAGAAGGGCCATGAGTGCTTGTATCGCACCGTTGTTCAACCGCCGATGTTTGGACCGGCTCATCGCTGTCCTACACGGGCGGCCCGCTGCCGTACGAGTTGGCCGAGAGCGATGTCCAGGTGTGCCCCATCGCTCCACTCGGCTACCGAGACCCAGTGGCTGGCAAGCCGGTCGCGGACGGCTTGGCGTTGGGCGTTCCAGACGCGAACCGCGACCCGCGATGTCTCGTCTTCTTGCTGCTCATCGGCCTCTCCCCACACCGATCCGCACTCGATGACGGCGACGTCATGACCTCGACCTGCCAGCGAGAACAGCGCGCTGATGAACCGATCGTCCAGCAGAGGTGTGAGAGCGACCACGAAGGAACGAGGTGGGAGGATGCGCGGTGGGATCACATCCAGGTCCCGTTCCGTCGCGTTCGCGTAGAGCCGCGTCGCAAGCAGCGCGTCGGTCAGCTGTTGCAGCTGAAGTCTCCCGGTTCCCGGCGCAACCCATCGGAGAACGCCACCCAAGGCGACCAGCCCCACCCGGTCGGTGACCGACAAGTGACTCTCCGCGAGCCCGACAGCAGCTTCGATGGCGAGCCCAACCACCTTTTGGGCGTCATGCCCCGACTCGACGAACGAGTCGAGTAGAAGGATCACGTCAGTGGCCCGATCAGGGTGGCGCTGGGAGACGTAGAGCTGTTGGGAGCGAGCACTTGCGCGCCAGTTGATGTCGCGCAGGGAGTCACCGGGTCCCATCTCTCTCGTGTCGACAAATTCGACTCCTCGACCGAGCGCCGTGGTGTGGTGAGCGCCGGCTATCCGCCGCACCAGCCATGGAGAGAGCAGGTTTCGAAGTTGCGTAGGGGTTGGGTGCACCCGAAGAATCGTCGAGTCGGTGACAACGCCCGACGATCGGAAGAGCCCGTAGGGCTGAGTGACTTCGATGTGTACCCGACCGACATCGTGGCGTCCCCATGCCGCGGCCTGGAGGGTTGACCGCAGCTCGGCCCGATCAGCGACAAGCACATCGGCAACCGGCGTCGAATTCGCGGCATTCTCGGTCTGGTTCTGCGCCCAGAAGGCGTCGCTCGGCAAACAGATGACCTGGACCGAGCCCGGAGCACCAGTCACCGTCGTGGTGACCTCGATGTTTTCACCAATCACCACTCGGTCGTCGGCTACCTCAATCGTCGCTGAGAGAGGAGCGAACCGTGCATTCGTCAACCCCAACGTCAGCAATACCATCCAGGGCGCAACCAAAAGCGCTGCCTCAGGCCGTCCAACGAGAATCGTGATCAGCGCGCCGACGACGGTCAGGACGGACGCCAGCCCCAGTCGCTCGGTGCCATGTCGGGTCACGGAGCGTCATCTGCCGGCAACGTAGGGGGCGTCGGCACCGTCGCCAGGCAGTCGATGACAACCGATGCGCTATCTGCTCCTCGCACCCACAGCTCGGGACGAAGCACAATCCGGTGGGCCAAGGCCGGCACCGCTACCGCTTTGACATCATCGGGTGTCACGTACTCGCGACGGTCGAGCGCGGCTTTGGCTCGGGCCAGCACGACGAGCGCTTCCACTCCACGCGGACTTGCTCCGGCGTGAACATTCGTGTTCGACCGGGTGGCGTGCACGAGCGCTACGCAGTACCCGATGACCGGCTCAGAAACGACAACCCTCTCGAGCGCGGCCTGCAGTGCCATCACCGTCGCCAGATCGACCACCGCGTCGAGTTCGACCTGGTTGGTTCGACGGTCGAGTCGGCGCCGGATGATCTCGACGTCGTCTTCCTGGCTCGGGTAGCCGAGCGATGTTCGCAGTAGGAAGCGGTCTATCTGCGCTTCAGGAAGCGGATACGTCCCTTCGAACTCGATCGGATTCTGTGTTGCCAACACCACGAAGGGAGCGGGTAGCGCATGTGAAACGCCGTCGACGGTCACCTGCCGCTCTTGCATGGCTTCGAGCAATGCCGCCTGCGTCTTGGGAGGGGCTCGATTGATCTCATCGCCGAGTACGACGTTGTTGAAGATCGGGCCGGGCCGAAAGTTGAAATCCCCGTTGCGTTGATCGTAGAGCAATGAACCTGTCAGATCGGCCGGCATCAAATCTGGGGTGAACTGAACCCGACCGACGCTCAAGCCGGTCACCTGGGCGAGAGATCGAGCCATAAGCGTCTTGCCCAGCCCTGGGAGATCCTCGAGTAGTACGTGACCGCCGGCCAACAAACCAGCCAGAATCAACTCGAGCGCGGATCGCTTGCCGACGATGACCGTTTCCAGCGCATCGAGGATTCGGTCGCAGATTGTTGCCGCCTCAACGATGGTCAGGTCGCTCGGCGTGGTCTCTGGCGTTGGGTCCATCAGTCGCTTCCCGCTTGATCTGCATGCGTCGGCGTCGGCTCCTCGGCCAAGATGATGTCGAGAAACCGATCGAGTTCGTGAACGGTCGGACTGCGATCTGACACGTCACTGTCAACGAGCCAGGCAACGTCGCCGAGGAGGGCCTTGGCCCGAGCCGGGTCTGACTCCGAGTCGATTCCTTGTCGAATCGGCAGGAAATGATCGGCCAACTCGGTCAAGCGAGGCTGAAGCCGGCTGACGTGGAAATTGGGGTTGTCGATGGCGCTCGCCACCATGCCTTCCGTTGCCCGAACGGCGTACGGTCGACGATCCAATCGGCGACGAGATCGTCGCCGGAAACGCCATGTCCAGGCGACGGCGATCTGGGCGGGCTCAACCTCAGCAGCCTTGAGCACGAGGATCAAGAGCTCCAGGCCAACCAATGCCGCGGTCGATGCAAGCCAGATGCCGACCGAAACAAGATCAGAGCCGCTGAACAGAAATGCGAGAATCAGCGCACCGAATGCGTCTCGGACGACGATCCACGTCATTCGTCCTGGCGTCATGTCACGGAGCCAAGGACCGCGGCCAAGTGACGCCGGGATCGTTCGAGCTCGAGGGCAGCCGAATGTTGGTCCGCTTCGGTGATCTCATAGTCGGAGAATCGGGCCAGCGCATAGAGCTCACCGAGCCGGACTGCCGGACCGACCACAAGTGGCACAGAGGCGAGAACGCGGGCCAGATGTTCGGTCGGTGTCTCCGACGGTTCGCGGCCTCGACCCCGATCGGCCAGGCTGCTTTCGAGACTCGCGTAGGCAGCCAACACCGCTGCTCGCGGATCGCCGCCAGGGACGAGAAGACTCGCTGCGAGATCAATCGCCGGTGCCAGTTCCGCCTCGAACGTGGACTGCTCGACCAGTCCCGAATCTGCAAGTTCGGGCACCGATCGGCGGCGGCTCCACAGCAGCACACCTCCCGCCGCAGCGAAGATGACGAGCAGCCACACCATGGGCGCGTCGTCGTCAGGCTCGACGAGTGTGATGTCTTCGCTGACAACGATTGGCTGAGCCGTTTCTTCTTCGTCGGGATCTTGGTCACGCGGGTCGGGCCTGAACAAGAGGGCCAACGCAACGATGATTCCGATCACGACAAATGTGGCTCGAAGCGACAGTTTCCGCCGTTCCAGGACAGAGCCATGGCGGCGGCCCAATGTGAACGGCAGGAAGACGAGTCCCCACAGCAGGACCAAACCGATGATCGCGGCGAACGCGGCCTGCAAGTTCGGTACGCCAAACCAACCCGTCGCATCGGACTTGCCACCCGCGCCGATGACGACGAGGGCGATCCACCCGACGAACACGGCCACGAACACTCGACGTCGACCACTGAACCAGCTTGCCATCTGCCCCAGCGTGACCATGATCTACGTTAGCCGTCCGGGACGATCTGTTGGCGATCCACACGGTGGCCTCGAGGGTCGAGACTCGGGCGCGAATCGGATCCGGTCGTCAGGTTGAGTTCTCGTCCTCCCGCAGCTCTTCGCCATGGAGGCGCCATTGCCCCCGCCCGCCCCGTTTCGCCTCATAGAGCGCCTCGTCGGCCCGCCGGACCAGCCGTTCTGGTGAGATGGACCCCGCACCGAACGCGATGCCGATACTCGCCTCCACGGCGATGAGGTCGTCGCGAATCTGGACCGGCACACGAATCGCGTCGATCAAGCGATCGGCTGCTTCCTCGAGTTCTTCTCGTCCGACGACGTTCTCGACGACAAGGGCGAACTCATCACCACCGAACCGAGCGAGATGTTCGTTCGAACGAGTGCAGTCCACGAGTCGATCACCAACCTCCATGAGGAGCTCATCGCCGACCTGGTGACCGAGAGTGTCGTTGACCGCTTTGAAGCCATCCAGGTCGATGAGCAGGAGACCCAGCAGGCTGCGCCGCCTCGAGGCGACACTGCACGCCTTGGCAAGCGCCGCATCGAAGGAGCGCCGGTTGGCCAAACCCGTCAACTCGTCGGAAGCAGCCTGACGCCGCAGCAGCTGCTCGAGCTCGACCCGGGGGGTGACGTCCTGCGCAGTGATGATTATCCCGCTGACCGCAGGATCGTCACGATGGTCGGCGGTGATGACTTCGTACCACGTGTCCTCGGCCTGTACGACGTGAGGAACCCCGAACCCAAGTGAACCGGCCCGCCAGGCTGCGCCGAGTGTTTCGTCGTTCGGGCTGAGGTGACTGAGGAGCTCGTCCATCGTTCGAACCCGAGCTCCGAGCGTGGCCATGGCTGCGGGAGAAGCGAATTCGATGGACCCGTTGTCGGCCACGACATAGGTCTGGATGGGCGAATGCTCGACGAGCGCGCGATGCCGATGTTCCATCTCGACCCGGGCATGCGCGTCTCCTCGTCTCGACCCGCTCCAGCCCTGGATGTAGACAGCCGGGAGCAGGATCAAGAGAGCCACGACCGCGGTGACGATCGTCGCCCGCAGAAGATCATCCGCGGCTTCATCCGCACGCTGACTGGCAGCTGCAGAAACCGCGGCGACCCGGTCATCGAGACTTCGGTGCAGGGCGCTGGCTGCTTCGGTCGATGACGGAGGTGCAAACGCGAATTGAATGAGGTCCAGTCGAAGCGGTTTTGCCTCAGCTTCCGGCACTGAGGAGAGTCCGTCGTCGAGTAGCCCGTCCAAAACCTGCTGGCTGGCCACCAGCCTGTCGGCAGACCCAGCCAGACCAAGCGCTGTCTCCTCATGGATCACTGCGACCCTGGTCAGCTCACTACGGAGCTCGGCAGCGGCTCGAGCAGATCTCCCCTCGGTGGAAGCGGCGAGGACGCTGGTGATGACGTACCACGCCGCGACGAGCACGACGAGCGTGACGGTACCGGGTCCCAAGAGGCCCGCTCGTCGTCGCGTTCTGAGACCGTCCTTCACCATTCATCATCGGCATCAGGCAAGGCGGTTTGAGTCCAGTCCGACGACAGGAATGCCGAGGGTCGCCAGACCGACGGGAGCTGCGGAGTCCCTGCCCAGGCCTGGGCAGTCCGGACCGGCTGAACAGCTGACGCCGGCGGCGGTAGCTCAGGAGTGCAACCGCGGCGCCGAGAGGGCCGGGTTTCGTCCCGTGGCGGCGATCAGCCGGCTCGTGGCGTCAGCGGCCGTCGTGGCAACTGCGTCGGCCAATGAGATCGGTTGTCGCAGGTTGCGGCCCTCTCCGGGGTCCTCGAGCATCTCCAGGGCCCGATCAACCAACTGCGGATCCAGATGGAGTCGCTGCCCGACTGCGGTGGCCAGGTCCCATGTGTGCACCAGCGGGTCGTAGAACGCGAAACCCAAGAACTCGTCGACCGTGCTGTGACCCCACGGGCTCCGCGCCACCGCGTCTACCGCGCCCGGCTGGTCGAGCGCATGCAGGAGTCGATCGCGATGTTGGTTCCAGAGGTCGGTCGGGTCTTCTTCCCTACCGGCACGAAGCTCGCGGTTGAACAGGTGGGACGCGAGCACGTACCCCTCGCCGTGCGGAGCGGCAACCTCCCGCTCTCCGCCCGCAGTCGGCACAGCAGCAGAGCTGCCCTTGGTCATCTGGAGGAGCATGTGGGCCATCACGATGTTGTGATTCACGACTTCGCGGGCGTCCCAGTGTTCACACGGGGACGGCAGATCCCATTGTTCAGGCTCGACCCGCTGCACCACCGCGTCGAAGCCGAACAGCGCCGTCACAAACGCCCGACTGTTCTCACTCACCACAAACCCCCATCGCTCAGCAGACGAGACGAGGATCTCATAAACGGGCCCTCTGTGTCGTGCCTGCTCCAAGCGGACGGTACATCGCGAAGGCAATCAGCTCCCGACCTCGCGCTCGGCGAACGTCCCCACGACCTTCGCTCAGCGAGGGTCAGAAGCGAACCAGCGTGCGGTGGCGTTGTAGACCATGTCGTGGCCTGACTGGAAGTAGACGAGCAACACTGAGCCCGACTGCCGGGCGAAGACAGGGGCTGGGTCCCCGTGCCCGAAGTACGTCTCGGTCCCGGTCCAGTCCGGAAGATGGCCGGGCACGATTCCCTGACCGAAGAGATCCACGTCGCCGGCGGCGAAGTTGTCCTCAGGGTCGGCGAGCGCGTTGAACACCTCCGCGGCAGCAGTCATTGGCACGTAGGGATCGCGGATTCCCTGCGCGATGAAGACCGGGATCTCGTGCTCACGAGCCGAGTCCAGGTAGGTCATCGGACTACGGGCCAGGCAGTTGTCTTGAACGGGGCCGGCCTCCCTCGGGTCACCCCCGCAGGCCACCGAGATGTGGCTGGCGTAGCCCAATCCGTTCCTTCGCGAGAAGTCGTAGAACTCGACGAGGTCGTGGGGCGGTCCCCAGGCCGAGACCGCCGTGACCTTGTCGGGGTGCCGGCCCGCGAGGAGCAGCGCCATCATCCCGCCGCCGGAGTAGCCGACGACGTACACCCGCTCGGCATCCACCCCCGGCTGGGCGACGGCGTAGTCGATCGCGTCGGCCGCATCCTGGACCGCCAGCTCGGATCCAACCGCGTTGGGATCGTCGTTTCTGCCGCGGAAATCGGGTGCGACGACGGCCCAACCGTTCTCCTGGGCCCACAGTGCGAAGGGAATCCCCGCGTGCTGGGTATACGGGGCGCTCCAGGAGTGCAGGATCACCACGAGTGGCTGGTCGCCCTCGCCGGTCGGCGGGAGCCAGAAGGCGGGCTGCTGGCCGCCGTCGGCGGTCGAGACGATCCGAAGGTCCTCGATGCCTGGGACCGACTGCACCCATCGGGATGAGCCACTGGCCACAAAGCTGGTGAAGTTGCCGATGGTGTTGATCCCGTCAAGCGACTCGAACGTCGCGCATCCGGGCGACTCGTCGTCGATGACGACTGGGGGCGACTCCTTGTACCGGTAAAAGAAGGTCGCCAACTCGCCCCTGGTGACCGTTTCCTCTGGCGAGAACGTGATCGACGACGTGCCCGTGGTGATCCCTTGTTGCAGCATCCACCCCACCGGTGTGATCTGCCATGCCTCGACGACATCAGCAAACTGGACCGGGGCCGGAGCCTCAGGAGAGCCCTCCAACCGATGCAACAACACCGCCAACTGACCCCGAGTCAGGTGGTCATCAGGCGAATAGGTCGTCGCGGTCGTACCAGTGGTGATGCCGTTGTTGAACATCCACGACACCGCGTCCTCCTGCCACGGGGCCACGACATCACCAAAGACGTGGGCAGCACCAGGGGCGGGGGAATTCTCCATCCGCCACATGAACGCCGCCGCCTGACCACGCGTCACCGGATCATCGGGACCGAAGCACGTCGGAGAAGTGCCGTTGGTGATGGCGTTGTCGACCATCCACTGCACCGGCTCTGCGAAGAACGTGTCCGAGCCGACATCACCGAACCCGGCCACCCCAGCAGCCGGCGAAAAACTCGACAGCGCACCCGTCATCGAGAGAACGAGACAGACAGCCAGTGGTCGACGCTTCATACTGGGAACTCCTCCGGGGGGGTGCAGGATCAGCTGCCGACGTTCGATGTGGTGGTCGGCGGCGGGGCAACCGTCGTCGTGGTCGTTGTCGTCGTGGTCGTGGTCGTCGTTGTCGTGGTGGACGTGGTCGTCGAAGTGGTGGCCGGTATGGCTGTCGTGGTTGTGGTGGTCGGCGCCGCAGCCGCCGATGGTGTCCAGCTGACCTGGAATCGGCACGTGTCGCCGTCGTTGTCAGACAGGGTCACGCCCTCGCCGGTGCCGAGTACCCAGGTGCTCGCGGTGTCGGAGCTATCGAGTGACAGCGAGATACTCGTTGATCCGTCCTGGTTCAGGACATCTACGGCGCACGTGGCCGGAGGTGGGCTGATCAGGAAGCTGATCTTTCCCGGGACTTCCGCGGTGAGGGTGACCGGAGCCGTGTAGAGGCAGTCTGTTCGACCAGCGTCGATAGCCGTCGCGGCCGAGAGGCTCGTGGGTGTAGGTCCACAGTCCGGCTCTGCGATTCGAAGGACCCCGGTGGCGGGTTGACTCTCCGTAGGTGCGTCGGCGGAAGGGTCGCCGGCAGACCCGCACGAGGCGAGTAGCAACAAGGTCAAGAGCAGACCGATACCGGAGGCGGTTCCACGCCATGCCCGGTTGCGGCCCGCGTGTTCGTTGGAGGCAATTCTTGTTCTGCGCATGCTCGAATCCATCGGTCCCGTGAGATGCGTCTTGAGGGTTCGAGAGGCCGAACGGCGGCCTATCCCCCGGAGCTAGGGTCTGACCCGGCGCAACGGGTTTGCCAGGAGGTGAACGATGGCGAGTGGTGACTTGACCAGCGAGAGTGTGTTCGGTCCCGAGGACGATGAGCTGGAACTGGAGCTGGACGTCGCTCGGTTCAATCGCGAGAGTCTCTACAATCGGCCAGGATTCAAGCCGTCACACATCGAGCTGTCCCACGCGCCGGTCGAGATCGTGGGCGAACTGCCCGACGACCTCGAGGGTGTCTACGTCCGCAACGGAACCAACCCACAGTTCGCCGACCAGCGCGTTCGGTATCACATGTTCGACGGTGCCGGCATGCTCCACCAGGTGCAGATCTCCGAAGGAACAGCCACCTACTCGAACACCTACATCCGAACACCCAGATTCAACATCGAGCGAGAACTGGGACGTGAGACATACGGCCACTTTTCGGACCTCGCGGTATCAGGCCACCTGGGGATGCGCCGAATGGGACTCATCGCCCAAAAGCAACAGCGCGGCCTGATCCCGGCCTTGTCCGCTTTCGAGACGACCGGAGCGTCCACCGCCGTCCAATATCACGGCGGCCACCTGTACGGCCTCCAGGAATTCGGTCACCCGTTTCGAGTCAACGCCCACGTGAAGAGTGGACGACTGATGCTCGACGGCACCGGCGAGTTCGAGACCTGGGGTGGTGGCTGGGAAGGCCCGTTCTCAGCCCACGCCAGGCTCGACCCCAACAACGGCGACTTCTACAACGTGAGCATCGAGCCGGGCGGAGGCATCTACGTGGGCCATGTCAGCGAGGGCATCGCCCAGCGTCAGACACTGGCCCATCAGCAGGATCCAGAGAATGGCAAGATGGTCTACCTGCACGACTTCTTCCTCACCCAGAACCATGTCGTGTTTCCCGACATCTCTCTGAGGTCAGATCCCCAGGGCAAACACAACTCGGAGGGAAGCCTCTTCAACTTTCGCGAGGACTACACCCTCCGATGGGGTGTCCTGCCGCGCGACTTCAAACCGGGCGATACAGCCCGCTGGTTCGACACCGGCATCCCGGGAAGTCTCTGGCACACGGTCAACGGATGGGAGAAGACCGACGGCGCCGGACGACCCACGATCGTCATCTACGCCCCCAAATTCGCCGATTATCCCTGTCAAGTCCCGATCCACACCCCCGCTGAACCAAGGGCACGCCTCACCAAGTGGATGCTGGACCTCGACACAGGTGCAGTCGCCGAGGAACGGATACTTCTCGACCACGGCTATGAGCGACCGAGCGTCAATCTCGACTACCTCGGAAGCCCCACCCGCTACACATATCTGCTCGATGAAGAGCGGGACGGATACATGGGCAAGGGCGTGCTCAAATACGACCTGGACCAAGAAGAGGAGGCCAGCTACTTCGACTATGGCGATCTGTACGGCGGCGAACCTCTATTCGTCTCCAAAGAGAATCCCCGAAACGAAGACGACGGCTACCTACTTGACTTGCTGATGGGGGACGACGAAGCCGCCCTCATCATCATCGATGCCGAGACCATGCAGGAGGTAGCACGACTCCTTTTGCCGCAACGGGTCCCCTTCGGTGTACACGCCTGCTGGCTCGATACTTCCAGACTCGACGCGATGGCTGCGCAGGGTTGAATCAACCCGTTCTCGAGCCGGCTTCGATGGTCGGCGACCTCGGCGTCAGGTACGTGGACGTCAAAAGGCGGATCTCGTCGCTCATGCCGACAGGTCGCCACATCGGTGCCCGGGCGAGCGGCTGCCGGCCCAAGCACCGAACCGGCGGCGCTCTGAGCTACTGCGCGGCTGCGAACTCTGCTGTGTAGGCAGCCCAGAGGGGGATCGTTTCGGCGGTGACGACGGGGAGGTTCGTGTCGTCGTAGAGCCCGGGGACATCGTCGGGGTGGTTGGCGATGAGCCAGGACTGGAACGGTCCGTAGACCTCGGCGCCGTACGCCGCCTCGTCGCTGATGGTGTTGTTCACTTCGACGATGAGGCCATCTTCGATCACGATGAGGAACCGACCGGCGTA
>JAJCXZ010000086.1 GCA_029263175.1 Acidimicrobiales bacterium
GGCTACGTCAAGATCCTCGATGCCGTCGAGACGCTTGCGGCGGGCGAGACACCGGTGGCGTTGACCGCCGGCGGCATTGGGAGCCGTGGTGTGAAGTACGAAGCGGATCTGCTCTCACTCGGCGACCGGGACTTCATAGACGACATGGAGCCCGAGGGTTGCCTGCACGCTGCGGTCGTGCTCACTGAGCACGCCCGGGCCGACATCCTCGCCATCGATACTTCAGCGGCTCTTGCCGCACCCGGCGTGGTAGCCGTGCTCACTGGCGACGACGTCCCCGGCGAGCTTCGCTGCGGGATCATCTACAAGGACTGGCCCGTCTTCATCCCGGCCGGCGGTCGGACTTCCTACCTGGGCGACGTACTCGCGCTCGTTGTGGCGGAGACTCGTGCCCAGGCCCGCGCCGCGACTGAGCTCGTCTCCATCAGCTACGAAGCTCACCCACCATTCACCAACCCGGCCGACGCGCTGGCGTCCGAGGAGGACGCCGTCTGGCAACTCGACGGCAACATGCTCAGCCGTTCCGCCTATGCCCGCGGCGAGGTCGACGACGCCATCGACCGCGCTGCTCACGTCATGCGCGAAACATTCCAGACTCAGCGCATCGACCACGCGTTCCTCGAGCCGGAGTCCACGCTGGCCGTGCCGGCCATCGGCGCCGATGGTGCGACCGAGACGATCCACGTCTACTCCGGTGGCCAGGGCGTGTGGGACGACCGCAACGACATCGCCCGCATGCTCGACATCTCCACCGACCAGGTCATCGTGGAGCTCGTCTCCAACGGTGGCGCATTCGGCGGCAAGGAGGACATGTCGAACCAGGGCCAGACCGCGCTCGCCGCGTGGCTCCTCGGCCGACCCGTCAAGACCACCTTCTCTCGTGAGGAATCCCTTCTCGTTCATACCAAGCGTCACCCGATCCGCATGCAGTACGAAGTCGCCTGCGACGCGGACGGCAAGCTGCTCGCCGTGCGCGCAAAGATGATCGGCGACTCGGGCCCTTACGCATCTGTCGGGATGAAGGTGCTCGAACGCGCCGCCGGCCACGCCAGCGGCCCCTATGTCACCGAGACGATCGACGTCGAGGCCATAGCCGTGCGCACCAACAACTCGGTGTGCGGCGCCTTCCGCGGGTTCGGCGCCAACCAGGCTCAGTTCGCCATGGAAGGGATGATGGACCGCCTCGCCGCGGAGGTGGGCATCTCCGGCTGGGAGATCCGCAACCGCAACGTGGTCGAACCCGGCGCTGTCTGGGGGCCCGGCCAGATCATGGACAACGGCTGCCTCGGTGCGCAGGCCTGCCTCGATGCGGTGAAGCCCGCATGGGACGCTGCTGTCGCTGCCGGGAAACCCGTCGGTATGGGTCTCGGGCTCAAGAACTCCGGCCTGGGCAACGGAGCCAATGAGGTCAGCCGCTCCACGGTGCAGTTCATGGAGGACAACACCGTCGAAGTGCGGCACTGCTGGACTGAGATGGGTCAGGGTATTCACACGGTGGCCCGCCAGGTGGCAGTCGAGGAGCTCGGCATCGACCCCGACCGCGTCCGTGTCATCGTCGACACAACCCGTGAACTCGGCGCCGGCCAGACCACCGGATCGCGTGGCACCGTCATGGGCGCCGGCTCCGTCGCCGACGCCTGCCGTGTCGCCGTGGCCGATGGCTGCGAAGTCGGGGTCGAGTACGAGGGTGTCTACATCGTCGACTGGACCAACTCGATTACCGAAGGCCTCGAGAACCCGGTCATCCACTCAACATTCGGCTATGCCGCCCAGCTGGTCGAGATCGATCCCGAGACTGGTGTCGTCGCCAATGTTGTCGCCGCCCACGACGTCGGACGAGCGGTCAACCCGCTGCTCTGCGAGGGCCAGATCGAGGGCGCCGTTCACATGGGTCTCGGGTATGCGCTGACTGAAGGCTTCCCGTGCGACGAAGACGGTCGTCCGACGAACACGACGCTTCGCTCCCTCGACATCATCCGTCCCAAGGACATGCCGTCGACGGAGGTCATCCTCGTCGAGTCGGCCGACCCGCACTCGCCCTACGGCATCAAGGGCGTCGGCGAGATTGGCCTCGTCCCCACCGCTGGTGCTGTCGCCGCCGCCCTCCACTCCCACGACGGCGACTGGCGAACCGAGCTCCCCATGCGCACCGAGAAGAACCGCGAACGGTCAAGCGCATGGACCTGATCCCAACAACACCAGGGGGTGAGGCGCGATGACGATCTCTACTCCCGGGCTGGTTTGTGCGCACCATCACCTGTACTCGTCGTTGGCTCGGGGGATGCCGGCTCCGCCGCGGACGCCCCAGGGGTTCATCGACATCCTGGAACTCGTGTGGTGGCGCCTCGACCGGGCGCTTGATCTGGAGACGATCGAATGGTCGGCGAAGCTCGGCGCACTCGAGGCGCTCGAACGTGGGTCCACCGCGATCATCGACCACCACGAATCGCCCAATGCCATCGAAGGCTCGTTGAGCGTCATCGCCGATGCGTGTGAGGAAGTCGGCGTGCGCGTCTCGTGCGCGTACGGCGTCACCGATCGCCACGGCCCGGATGGTGCGGCCGCCGGACTGGCGGAAAACGATCGATTCCTCGGCGACGGCGAGAACGAGGGCTACGTAGGCATCCACGCCGCGTTCACGTGCTCGGACGAAACGCTCGCCTCGGCAGCCGAACTCGCTCGCAAGCACGACGTCGGTGTCCACGTTCACGTGGCCGAGGGAGCCGAGGACGACTGGCAGCGTCTCGCCGAGTACACCGATGACGATTGGCTGCTGATCCATGGCGTTCACCTGCCCGACGACCATGGGTTGCGCGGCACGTTCGTTCACAACCCCCGTTCCAACATGAACAACTCGGTCGGCTACGCCCGGCCGGCGCGGTTCGAGAACCCGGTTGCGCTCGGCACCGACGGCATCGGCGCCGACATGCTCGAAGAGTTCCGACTGGCCTACGTGGCCGCCCGCGCGGCCGACGTGACCGCAACTCCCGACCTCGCCTGGGGCTGGTTGGCCACCGGCTGGGATCTGATGCCGGCTGCCCTCGACGATCATGTCGTGTGGGCCGCCGAGTCCGACGACCCTTGGGCGCTTGCGTTCACGCCGGGCACCACGCCGCTGGAGGTCTGCATCGACGGTGAAACGGTTTGGGAGGACGGACTCCCCACTCTCGTTGATGGCGACGAGATCCGGGCCAAGGCAGCAGAGGCGGCGCAGAAGATGTTTGCCAAGCTGCAGGAGATCGACCCCTGATCAGCTCCCAACACAGCCAGTGATCGTCTACGACGACGTCCTGCGGGCTCGACTCGCGGCCAATCTTGCCGCGCACGACGTGCGCACGCACGACCATGAAGGACGACGGCGTGCCGCCGTGAGCATGATCATCGTCGATTCCGATGCGGACAAACACGGTCACGACGAGGCCGGGCGGACCATGAGCGGCGAGGTACGACGGCAGATGCTGGCGAGCGTCCCCGGCACCCACGGCGACGAGCTCACCGGCACGGTCGAGGGCACAGCGGGCGGTGCCGCGTTCCTCCTGACACGCCGCGCGTCGCGGATGAACAACCATCCTGGCCAATGGGCGTTCCCGGGCGGTCGCATCGATGACGGCGAGACCCCGCTCGAAGCCGCGATCCGCGAGTGCGAGGAAGAGATCGGGCTCGCCCTCACCACCGAGCACCTCCTCGGACAGCTCGACGACTATCCGACGCGATCTGGCTACGTGATCACACCGTTCGTCTTTTGGGCCGGCCCGCACGCCGAACCGGTCCCCAACCCGGGTGAAGTCGCATCGATCCACCGCATCGCGCTGACCCAGCTGACTCGGGCCGATTCACCCCGGTTCGTCGACATCCCCGAGAGTGACCGCCCGGTCATCCAACTCCCGATCGGCGGTGACCTGATCCACGCCCCGACCGGAGCCGTGATCTATCAGTTCCGGCGTGTGGCGTACGACGGCGTGGCCGAGAGAGTCGACGAGTACGAGCAACCCGTCTTCGCCTGGCGCTAGCTCGACGAGAGCCCGGTTCTAACGCACACTGGGGACAGACCCCAGCGTGCGTTATTCGCAGGGAGCGTCGTAAGTACACCCGCTTTCTTCGAGGTACCCGGCCCACAGTCGCCCGAGTTCGAGGCGGCGCTCGCCAACCTGGCGAGCGTGGTCGACCGAGTCGAATCCCCAACCGGCGACAGCCTCCTCGCCGGGAATATGCACGGCGAGCCAGTCGGCGAACGGAACGTTCACCGCGGAATACGCAGCAGGATCCCAAGAGTTCATGATCAGCCTGACCGAGCCGTCTGGCCGCACGTAGAGGTCCTCAACGACCGCTATGGGTGGCGCACCGACAAGGTCATGCACGGCGTACTGGTCCAAAAATTCACACGTGACCAAGACCTCGCCCTCAGCGGTCGGACGTTCAGCGCTGCAGGAGCGCTCGCTATCGACTGAGCCCTGCGCTACATCCCACGCCATGAGCTTCAAGTGCCCTTCCCGGGTCACCGCAGTCGAGCTTTCGCCCTCGACTTGCGTCCACAACGCCTCCATGGCTGCAATGTCGCCGGCATCTGCAGCGGCGTACCAAGCCTGCACGACCGCCAGAGCGACCTGGTCCAGCTCTGGCTCGGCCGCGGCAACCGTTGGAATGGGGGCGACCGGCTCGTCACTCGTTTCCGGTGTGAGATCCGCCGGCTCGATCGTGGAGGTTGAGTCACCACCCCAAAAGGCAACCACGATGAGCACGACGAAGATCGCGGCCGCTGCCACACTGACTAGCCACCCATTGCGCGACATCTTCTCTTCCCTTTCACTCTGAGGTTCGAAATCGAGGTCAACTACAACCGGGGCTGAGGCCGGAACTCGCGGCGCGCAATCTCCCGCCTGTGCCTCGAGATCCTCGAAGTAGCTGCGGACCTGGTCCACGATCGGCTTGCTCATTGCTCGACTCCCAAGGTTCCGCGGAGGCCCCGAAGACCCCGCTCGGCGTGGTTCTGCACAGTCGACTTGGAGGTACCGAGCAACTCGGCAACTTCGCTCATCGTCCACTGATATCCGTAGAGCAGGGCGACGACGATCCGCTGCTGTTCAGGAAGCCGGCTGAGCGCGTCGGGAAGCCCCGGCTCGACATCGGGAAGTCGCTGGGAGGGCATCGGGAAGAACGCGGGAACCGTGGCAGACACCATCCGGCGGGCCTTGTTTCTCGCAATACCGAAGACGTATCCAGTCGGGTTTGGCTTGTCGGCGATCTCAGCCCATTGCTCCCAGGCGTGGGAAAGGGCATCCGCGGCTGCCTCCTCCCCTACCTGCGGGCCGAACGATGCTGTGAGCGCATGGCGGAGGCGAGGCTCGGCATCGCGCGCCCAAATCGAGAAGGCATGCGCCGATGCCTCGCCGGGCACTGTCACCGCGTTTCGCGCGTCCACACTCTGTAGTGCATCCACCCGGCCCGTCGTACCACAACAAACCCGGAGCCCGGTTCTAACGCACACTGGGGTCTGTCCCCAGCGTGCGTTAGTCGACGGCCCAGTCCTAGCGTTGACGTGTGACCGATCGTCAGACGATCCTCATCCGCCTCAACGGCGACGATGCCCCGGGCCTCAACGCCGGACTCATGGAAGTCCTCGCCGGATGTGATGCCATCGTTTATGACATCGAACAAATCGTCATTCGGGGCCAGATCTCCCTCGGCATGGTGGTCGAGGCCCCCACTGGGCGCGACATGCTTCGCAACGTGCTGCTGTGGGGTTGGGAACAGGAGATCAACATCGATTTCGACATAGTTTCCGGGACCCCATCACCGATTGTGCCGGGTCACGTCGTCACGATCGTCGGATCGAAGCTGACCCCGCTCGAACTATCCGTCGTCACCCGGGCGATCACTGATGCCGGGGGCAACATCGACCGCATCACGCGAATGTCTCGGTACCCGGTGATGAGCTACGAGCTCCTCGTGCGGGCTACGGAGGAGACCGAACTCCGACGCTCGCTCTTGACCGCCGCTGCCGGCCACCGCGGCATCGACGTCGCCATGCAGCGCGAGGGGCTCGGCCGTCGGGCCAAGCGTCTCGTGGTGCTGGACGTGGATTCCACGCTCATCCAGAACGAAGTCATCGACCTGCTGGCCGCCGAAGCCGGATGCCTCGACGAGGTGAAACATCTCACCGATTCCGCCATGGCTGGTGAGATCGATTTCGAGGCATCGCTGCGCCAACGTGTGAAATTGCTGGCCGGTCTTGATGTCGGCGCGGTCGATCGAGCCTGGGCCAATCTCGAATACACCCCCGGCAGCCGCACCTTCATCCGTACACTTCGCCGCCTCGGCTATTCAACCGCGATCGTGTCCGGAGGGTTCACCTGCTTCACCGATCGCCTCGCCGAGGACCTCGGTATCGACGCGGCGTATGCCAACGAACTCGAGGTGCGGCGAGGTCAGTTCACGGGCCGGTTGGTCGGACCAGTCGTGGACCGCGCCCGCAAGGCCGATCTGCTGGTGGAGATCGCCGAGAAGAACGGTGTGCCGATCGAGCAGACCGTCGCCGTCGGCGATGGCTCCAACGATCTCGACATGCTCGACCGAGCCGGACTCGGCATCGCGTTCAACGCGAAGCCCGTCGTGGAAGCAGCGGCCGACACGTCCATCACCGTTCCCTACCTCGACGCCATCCTTTTCCTGCTCGGCATCCGCCGCGAGGACGTCGAAGCCGCCGACGCCTGAGGCCAGTACGGTCTCACCCGTGAGCGACACAGACCAGACGCTGACCGTCAGTGAACTCGGCGACATCGTCCGCCTCGCGCTCGAGGCCGCCATGCCCTACGGCGTCTGGGTCGAAGGCGAGATCCGCGGCATCAGCCGGAGCCGAAACGGTCACGTCTACTTCGATCTGGTCGAGCCGGCAGAGACGCCTGGCGAGGCACCGCTCGCCACGCTTCCCGTGGTCTTGTTCCGGGAGAGCCGGGACCGGGTGACCCGGGTACTCAAGCGCCACGGCGATCCGATCCGGATGACCGATGGTGTGCGCATCCGGATCCAGGGTGTTGTCGACTACTACTCCCCACAGGGGCGCATGCAGCTGCGAATGTCGGCCATCGACCCGACGTTCACGCTTGGCGTGCTGGCCGCCGAGCGCGAGGCGCTGATGCGAGAACTAGCCGACTCCGGTCTGCTTCGAGCCAACGCTTCCCGGCGCATGCCGGCAGTCCCGCTCCGAGTCGGCCTGGTCACCTCGCTCGGCAGCGCTGCCCACGCCGACATGATCACCGTATTCGAACGAAGCGGGCTCGCGTTCACGCTTGTTGAAGTCGATACTCCCGTCCAAGGCCTCGGCGCCGAGCGACGAATCGCCGCCGCGATCCGCACTGTCTGCGCCGCTTCGGTCGACGTTGTGCTCGTCGCTCGCGGCGGTGGTTCGAAGACCGACCTCGCCGTGTTCGACCATCCCGACGTTGCCCACGCGATCGCCCACGCGCCGGCGCCGGTCTTCAGCGGAGTCGGCCACGACATCGACCGCTCAGTGGCGGACGAGGTCGCTCACACCGCCCACACCACCCCGACTGCGGCAGCTCAAGCGGTCGTCACCGTCGTTGCGGCGTGGCTCGGCCGCTTGGACGAGCGGGAGGCAGCGGTCGTGCACCACAGTCGGCGTGCAATCGCGGCCGCCGATCATCGCGTCGATCTACTTCGTCGAAGCATCGCCGGGTCGATCGCCGCGGCACTCCTTCGCGCCGAGCACCGTCTGGCCGGGGACTCGGCTCGACTCGGGCGCAGCGCCCAGCGAGTCGACGCGAGAGCGCTGGCCCAACTCGACCGGGCAGTAGCGCGGATCGACGTCGCCCAACGCCACGCCTTGCGCGCCGCGGACCATCGGGTCGCTGCCGCCGCTGCACACGTGCGTGCCCTCGATCCAGCCCTTGCGCTCGCCCGCGGCTGGTCCATCACCCGCAACGGCCAGGGGAACGTCGTGCGTTCCGTCGCCGACGTCGCCGCCGGTGGCACCCTCACAACGCAGGTCGCCGACGGAAGTGTCACGAGTACGATCAGTGAGGTGGAGTCGTCCAATGGTGAGAGCAACAGTGAGTGACCCAGAAGAAGCCGGGTATGCCGATGCCATGGCCGAGCTCGAGGCGATCCTCGATGATCTCGAAGACGACGATCTCGATGTTGATGTGCTGGCCACCAAAGTCGAGCGAGCCTCGACACTGATCCAGGTCTGTCGAGATCGCATCGGCGCGGCGCGGGTCCAGGTCGAACGAGTCGTCGCGTCTCTCGAAGACGACATCGGTGACGCCGGCGACGCCTTCGAAGAGGCCGATGACGAAGGAACCCTCGGCGTGTGAGCGACGTCCCGGTTCAACTCACCGAGATCGCGGCGCGCACCGATATCGCGCTGACGGAAGTCTTCCGCCAAGAGCGCGCCCGTTGGGCCGCCCTCGACCCGACGGTCGATGTCCCGCTCGCCGATCTGCAAGAGTTCGTTGCCGGCGGCGGCAAGCGACTTCGCCCGGCCTACGTCCATTGGGGATTCGTCACCGGTGGTGGCGATCCCGAAAGTGACGTCCAGCTCGCCGGTTGTTGCGCTGTCGAGCTGCTTCAAGCGTTTGCACTGGTCCATGACGATGTGATGGACGGCTCCTCGACAAGGCGGGGCCACCCCACGGTTTGGGCCAAGTTCATCGACCGACATCGCGCCGGCGGATGGCAGGGTGAGGATCGTCGCTTCGGCGAGGCCGCTGCGATCCTTGTCGGTGACATCGCGATTGTGATGGCCGACCGTCAACTCACCGGGACCTCGTCGCCCGTTCGTGAGATCTGGGACGCATTGCGGACCGAGCTCAACATGGGTCAGTACCTCGATGTGATCGGCACCGCTACCGGCGAGATCACCGCCGAAGGCGCCCGCCTGATCATGAAGCACAAGACCGCTGGCTACACGATCGTGCGTCCGCTCCAGATCGGTGCCGCACTGGCGGGCCGGCCCGAGCTGGCCGACGCGCTCTCTGCTCACGGCATGCCGCTCGGCGTTGCCTTCCAGCTCCGCGATGACATGCTCGGCGCGTTCGGCGACCCACGAAAGACCGGCAAGCCCGTAGGTGATGACCTCCGCGAGGGCAAACCCACCGTGCTGCTCGCCAACGCCCGCGGCGCAGCATCGACAAGCCAGCTCGAGGTGCTCGACCGAGTCGGCCGACCCGATCTCACCGACGAGGATGTCGCCGCGATCCAGCAAGTCATGGTCGACACCGGAGCGGTCGAGGCGAGCGAGCACGAAACCAACCAGCTCCTGGGCGATGCGATCAGCGCAATCGAGTCGCTCCCCGACCACAACGGCAGTCAGGCTGCCTTGCGTGCGCTCGCGGACTTCGTCGTGGAGCGCGACACCTGATCTCAGAGGACGTGGTCCTAACGCACACTGGGGACAGACCCCAGTGTGCGTTAGGCGAGCGGGAACTGGGGGCAGGTGGCTCGGCGTTCGATGGTGCGGGGGCCGAACGTGTCCCACTCCTCGTGGGTCAGGTTTCGACCGGCGAACTCACAGGCGATGTCAGCCCACGTGTCGGTGTTGAAGTTCCAGAGGTCGACACCGTCTTCATTCGGCTGGATGGCGAACATCTGAGGGTTGCATCCGGCAGCCGCCGTTCGCAGTCTGTTCGCAGGCCCTGAGGCCAGCACTTTCAACGGAGTTCGGAGGATCCGGCCAGCTCGAGCGCCAGGGACCGACGGCTTGTAATCGGACTGCGATCTCAGTGAGACCAGCTCGCGAGGAACTCCCCGGATGGTCGGCTCATGCCTTCCGTCCGCATCCTCATCACCTGCCTCCTCGGCACCCTGATCCTCTCCGCGTCCACCGTCGGGGTCCCTGCTGCTGCCGACACCACCGCAGCGTCGCTCGCTCCCCGGATCGTGGTCGAGGGCACAGTCGAGCAGCAGACGGCTGTCGAAGAGGCAGTCGCGGTGTTCATCGCACTCGGCATGCCGCTCCCCGATCTCGCGGTCACCTTCACCACCGACGAAGACCAGTGCAACGGGTTCATGGGTCTCTTCCAACCCAACGCTGGCGGCTGGCGCATCGACATCTGCTCGGATCTCGCCTTCGTCATCCCTCACGAGCTTGGACATGCCTGGGAGCGGGCCAACCTCGATCACGATGATCACGCCGAGTACATGGACGCCCGCGGGCTCGAGCACTGGCGCCACAGCAAGCGGGTCGAGGCCGGCGTCGAGGACGTCGCTCTCGTCATCCAACACATCGTCCTCGGCGGTGGTTCCTCGCACCGCGAGGACATCTCCGACGCCTTCGATCTGCTCACGAGCCTCGCCGCCGACACTGCGAGTTGAAACGGGGGTCTGACCCCACTGTTTCAACTCGTAGCCTGGGTAGGTGTCTGATCCCCGCATTGAGGCCAAGCGACGTCGCACGTTTGCGATCATCTCGCACCCCGACGCGGGGAAAACCACGCTGACCGAGAAATTCTTGCTCTACGGCGGCATGCTCACCGCCGGCGCGGGGGCAGTGAAGGCCAAGGGTGGTCGCCGTTCGGCAACATCCGACTGGATGGAGCTCGAGCAGCAGCGCGGTATCTCGATCACCTCGACCGTTCTGCAATTCCCTTACCGGGACATGGTGCTCAACCTGCTCGACACCCCCGGTCACCGGGACTTCTCCGAGGACACCTACCGCGTGCTTGCCGCCACCGATGCCGCGATCATGGTGCTCGACGGTTCAAAGGGCATCGAGGCGCAGACCCGCAAGCTGTTCGAGGTCTGCCGCGACCGCGAGATCCCGATCGTCACGTTCATCAACAAATGGGATCGACCCAGCCGCGACGCTCTGGAGTTGCTCGACGAGATCGAAGAGCAACTGATCCTCGAGCCTGTACCCATGACGTGGCCGGTCGGCGACGGCGAGCGATTCCGCGGCCTGATCGATCGCCAGACCGGGGACTTCATTCGCTACACGCGCACAGCTCGTGGCGCGACCGAGGCCCCCGAAGAGATCGTCGATCCGGCACTCGCTGAAGCCGAAGAAGGCGACCTTTGGCTCGAAGCCAAGGAGGGTGTCGAACTCTTCGATGCCATGGACCGCAATTTCGATAGGAAGCGCTTCGAGTCCGGAGAGCTGTCCCCCGTCTTCTTCGGATCCGCACTCACCAACTTCGGCATCCGAATGATCCTCGACGCAATGGTCGATCTGGTTCCGGCGCCCCCTCCTCGCCTCGATGAGAACGACCAGCCCCGGCCGCTTGAAGACCCGTTCTCCGGGATCGTTTTCAAGATCCAGGCCAACATGGACAAATCGCACCGAGACCGCGTGGCGTTCATGCGGGTCTGCTCCGGAAAGTTCGAGCGCGGCATGGTCGTGACCCATGGGCCGACCGGCAAGCCGTTCGCCACCAAGTACGCCCACTCCGTCAGCGGCCAAGATCGAGAGACGGTCGAGGAGGCGTATCCCGGCGATGTCGTCGGCCTTGTCAACGCCAACGACTTCCGCGTCGGCGACGCAATCTTCGTGGACAAGCCGGTCAAGTGGCCGGCTGTCCCCGCGTTCGCGCCGGCCCACTTCCGCGTCGCCCGGACGACCGACACCTCGCGCACCAAACAGTTCCGCTCCGGCATCAACCAGCTCGACGAAGAGGGAGTGGTGCAGGTGCTGCGTGAACCAGATGTCGGCGACCAGGCGCCGATCCTCGCCGCGGTCGGTCCCCTTCAGTTCGAGGTCGTGCAGCATCGGTTGGAGAATGAGTTCGGCGCCCCGGTCGAACTCAACCCTTGCTCGTGGACCACGGCGCGAATCACCGACCAAGAGTCGAGCGAGAAGCTCAGGGGCATGAGTGGCGTCACCGTCGCCGCCCGCTCCGACGGCGAGCTCCTCGCCCTGTTCGAAAGCCCATACTGGCTACAACGCCTCGAGATGGACCAGCCCGAGCTCACCCTCGACAAGCTGATCGCCGAGGGCTGATGTCGGTTCTCCGCACAGTGCTGGCGCTGGCGATCGGCGCCTCCACATTGATGCTCGGCACCGGCACCGCTGTTGCGTGCTCGTGCGCCCAAGTCAGCGATGCCGAACTGGTCGACGTGGTCGACGTGATTTTCCGCGGCACGGTCATCGACTACCAATACATCGAGGATCCTGACGGCGACGGCACGGTGAGCTCGCTCGACCCAGCCACGTTCACGTTCGCAGTGGACGAGGTCTACAAGGGCAACGCCACCGAGACGCAGCGAGTTCTCTCGCCAGTAGACGGAGCGAGCTGCGGCCTCGAGATTCCCGACGAGGGTGAGTTCATCGTGTTCGCCCAATCGGATCTCTACGAAGGTCCCGATCTCGCCGATGGCGAGCTGGCCGCCTATCTGTGTGATGGCACTCGACCCGCGGAGGCCGGCTTCGACACCGACCTCGTGCCGTACCCGCCCGACCCGAACCCAGCGGTTACCGCCGCTCCGGCCGGCTCGGATGCCGCCGCCCAAGAACTCAGTGACCGGACCACGGCCGATACAGGCATCGTGGCCGTTGTCGGCTTCTTCATGGTCTGCATCATCGCCGCGCTCGCAGCTCGCCAGTTCCGCCGCACCCGCGGCTAGGCCGAGGCTCGCGGCCGAGCGACCCACCCGGAGGGGTCGAGATCTCGCTCTCCGTGGCCAAACCTTCTGCTCGGTCGGCGGCGTGCTCTAGTTGCAAGCTCGCTCGAAAACCCCGCAAGGACGCCGAATGCGCACCAAGATCATCGCTCTCGTATCGATTCTGGCCACGGCCTTCGCACTAAGCATCGGTTCAGCCGTTGCCCAGGAACCGGCGGCACCAGCGGCTACCCCCGCCGACAGCGTCACCGTGCCGCTCTTCGGCATCGATCTGGTCATCACAGTCGTCGCTGATGACGCCGGCCACTTCGTCGAGGCCGAGGTCAGCGGACCTGGTTCCGAAGCGTTCGATGTCAAGGTCGACAACGACCACGACGGCGAGTTCGAGATCAAGCTCACGAACACCCACACCGGCGTCACCGTAGAGGTTGAGGGCCATGTCGGCGCCGAGGGCACCATCCAAATCGGGGAGACCGAGATCGAGGGCGCGGACCCCGCCGACCTTGCCGGCACCTACACGTGGGCAGGCGATCTCTTCGGTTCGCCGGCGACCGCCACTTACCGGATCTCCATCGGTGCCGGCGGCGAGCCGATGATCACCGACGTGACGGCCTCGCATCCCGGCGCCGGCGCACCCGAGATCCTTGCCCAAGTGTCGTTCAGTGAAGCCGACGAGGGTGAGTGGGGCGTCAGCCAGACCATCATGTTCTGGTCGGGCGAGGCCTACGTCGACCTGGTCATCTTCATCGAGGTGGAGCACGGTCAGGCCGAGCTCAAGGTCGAGCTAGTGGACCCGACCGCGGGCGGCGACGACCACGACGACGACCACGACGACGACCACGACGACGACCACGACGACGACCACGACGACGACCACGACGACGACCACGACGACGACCATGACGACGACCATTAGTCGATGCGGTCACGACGAGTAGTCGCAGCAATCGCCTCGCTACTTCTCGGCTTGAGTGCCTGTTCATCCGACGATTCCGATGCGACTGCCGAGAGTGCCGGCGACGACGTCGTCGAAACCGAGACCCCAGAATCGGGGGACCTGTCGCCCGGCGATGGGTCCTCGGACCTTGGAGTGTCGGATCAGCTGGACCAGGTCCTCACCAACATTCGCGACGCGTACGCCTTCGACACCAGGGTTGAGCTCAGTGGCAGCGTCGTCACCAGCATCATCGGCGTGAACATCAACGGCGACTCGAGCTTCAAGCTCGTCACCGAAGACTCTGAACTCGATGTCATCGCGTTCGATGGCACGGTCTGGACTCGCGCTGAAGGTGGAACGTGGGAAGTGACAGCGAGTGGCTCGATCTCCAGCGATCCTCTCGGGCCTCTCCTCGAGTCTGACCTGCGGTCAGTGGACGGCGAACAGGTCACCCTGATCGTGCCGGGTGAGGACTTCGGGCTCGTCGAGCCGACGATCGAAGTGCAGGTTCGGGTCGTCGGCGCGGCGATCGAACTGGTCTACAACGCCGACGCGGTTGCTGTGCGGTCCCGTTTCGAACCGGCCCCGAGTCACATCGTGGTCACCCCGCCTGCCTGACACAGCTACGACAACGGTCTAGACTTACGCTGTAATTCCCCTCCCTGGAGCAGCTCTATGACCGACGTGCGCCCTCCGGTGGCCGATTGGGCCACCGATTTCGACCATCAACACCCCGACTATGCGGCGAACGCCACGGAGATCTGGGACGAACTGCGCGACGGTTGCCCAATCGCTCACACCGACCGCTATGGCGGTGCCTGGTTCCCGACCCGCCACGAAGACATCGCCGCCATCTCCAAGGATGTCGTGCACTTCTCGTCGCAGGGAGTCGTGGTCACCGAAGAACGGCCCGACATCCCGGCGCCGATGGGCTACGCCCCACCGATCACCAGCGACCCACCGTTCCATGCGATCGCTCGGGGGATCATGCTGAAGTTCTTCTCCCCCAAGGCAATCGACGCGTGGGAGCCCATCGTCCGCGAAACCTGCCGGCGTCGGATCGCCGACATCAGGGCCATGATCGACGCGGGCGAGACCACCATCGACATCGCGGCGCACTACAGCCAGCACATCCCCGTCAGCGTCATGGCCGACATGCTCGATCTTCCCCGCGAGGATGGCGATGTCTTCCGTGGCTTCATCCACGACATCATGGAGCAGGCCGGCGAAGAGAAGCCGTACGAAGAGTCGATGGACTTCTACCTCGACACCCATGTCGCGGCGCGGCGCAACAGTCTCGGCGACGACCTGATGAGCTTTCTCTGCCAGGCCGATATCGAAGGCATGCCGCTGCTCGATGAGCATGTCCGCGGCACCATCGGCCTCCTGATCATCGCCGGTATCGATACCACCTGGTCGGCAATCGGCGCGGGCCTCTGGCACATGGCGCAGTCGCCCGCCGACCGCGCCCGCTGGACCGACGATCCCGACGTGCAGCCGTTCGCTCTCGAAGAAGTCCTCCGCTTCTACGCCCCGGTCACCATGGCCCGGCTGATCGCGGAAGACATCGAGCTCAGCGGCTGCACGATGAAGGCCGGCGACTGGGCGCTGCTCCCGTTCCCGTCCGCCAACCGAGACCCCGAAGCATTCGACCAAGCGGGCGAGTTCGTGATCGACCGAGCTCGGAATCGCCACGCCGCCTTCGGTCTCGGCATCCACCGCTGCGTCGGCTCCAACCTCGCCCGCCTCGAATTGCGTGTCGCGATGGAAGAGTGGATGGCAGCGTTCCCCGAGTTCGAGCTCGCCGACCCCGACGCCGTCACCTGGTCCACCGGCCAGGTTCGGGGGCCGCGCCAATTGCCCGTCCGCTTTCCGAGCTAAGCCCCGATCCGCTGTCTGACATAAGGTTCCCATCGTGAAGATCAAGTACGACCGTTCCGCCTGCCAAGGCCACAACCGCTGCTACATGCTCGCTCCGGAGCTGTTCGACACCGATGATGAGGGCTACGCGATCCTTCTCGTCGAGGGCGACGTTCCGGCTGAGCTTGAGGAGAAGGCCCGGCTTGCCGCCGACAACTGCCCCGAGTTCGCCATCGAGATCGAGGACTAGGATCCGCTCGTGCGGATCCACAAGTTCAGCTCTACCGAAGCCTTTGTGGCCATTGATCTCGATGGTGCCGAGGCATCGTCGGGGCCGGTGCGCTGGGCCAAGAAGGTCCTGCAGGGCGGAGCGAAGGATCTCGCCCGTTCGCAGACCTATACCTACGCCTCACTCGGGATGACCCGGGGCGGCGCGTCCGCGGGCATCTCCGCGGACTGGTCCGATCGCGACGCCGCTATCAGCGCGTTCACCGCGGAAGCCGCCGACCTCGTCGCCACCGCCACCTACCTCCCCGACGCAGCCAAGGGAGTGCCCCACGATGAGCTCTCGGCCCTGGCCAACGGCGATCCTCGCGACACCGCCCGGCTCGGCGAGTTCGCCGACCGCTGCGAAGGCCTCGGTGCAGCAGAGGTGGCCGAGAAGACCCTCGGGTCACTCGACGGACGAACAGTGGCCATAGAGGGGTTCGATGCCAACGGCCCGGCACTGGCCGCGGCACTGTCGGAACGCGGTGCCGTCGTCACCGCGATCTCCACGGCCACCGGCACTGTCACCAGCCGGTCGGGCTTTCCCGCACCGGTGCTCGCCGCGTCCTGGTCGAGCCTCGGTTCAGAGCTTGTCAATGACCTGGGTGAGGTCGCCCCCCCAAGCTCCGTCTTCGACACCGGCGCCGACATCGTGTTCGCCGGCTCCAAGATGGGCATCATCGATCACTCGGTCGCCGCCAAGCTCACCGGCGCGGCCGCCGTCGTCCCCTGCGGGCGACTTCCGCTCACCGCTCGAGCGCTGGCAGTGCTGCGCCGCGCGGGCGTACCGTCGCCCGCCGATTTCGTTGCGCTTGCCGGTTCAACGCTGGCCGTCTGGGGCGACGTTCATCGCACCGATGAGGAAATCCTCGCCGGTGTCGTGGAAGACCTCGGCGACCTCAGCGCTGGATACGCATCACACGAAGACGGCCCGCTGTTGGCCGCCTGCTACGACGCCGAAGACTTCTTGTCGACCTGGCAAGAGAATCTGCCGTTCGGCCGACCGCTCGCTCCCTGAATTTCCCCGTTGGTCTGTGGAGCTCGGCTGTCTGGTCAGAGAGTTGCTGAGCCGCCACAATGAGGACCGTTTCGACGAAAGGCGCACATGCCGGATTCCCAATCGCCGCACAGCAACACCAGAAGGTCTCTCGACTTCGATCGGTTCGCCACCGACTTCGAACGCATCGCCGCCAGCGTCGAACAAGTCCTGAAGGGGAAGCCGGAGGTCATTCGGCTGGCGATCGCCTGCATGCTCGCCGATGGCCACCTGCTCATCGAGGACGTACCCGGCGTGGGCAAGACGTCGCTCGCCCGCGCACTCGCGGAAACGATCGATGGTTCGCTGCAGCGAATCCAGTTCACACCGGACCTCCTGCCCACCGACGTCACCGGTGTTCAGATTTGGAACCGCGGGACCAATGAGTTCGAGTTCCACAAGGGCGCAGTGTTCGCCAATGTGGTCGTCGCCGATGAGATCAACCGCGCCTCACCCAAGACCCAGGCAGCACTGCTCGAAGTCATGGAGGAGCATCAGGTCACTGTCGACGGGACACCAAAACTTGTGCCTGACCCGTTCATCGTGATCGCTACTCAGAACCCCATCGAACTCGACGGCACGTACGAGCTACCCGAGGCTCAGCTCGACCGCTTCATGATGAGACTCCGTGTCGGCTATCCGAACCAGGAGTCGGAGATGGCGATCCTCACCCAGCACGAGAAACGGTGGGACCGCGCCGAGCTGGCGCCGGTCGTCGACACTGCGCGGTTCTCGGCGATGAGTCGCGTGGCCAATCTGGTCCATTTGGGACCGGCTGTACAGGAATACATCGTCGCGATTGCAGCTGCGACTCGAACGCGCGCCGATGTGCGCCTCGGCGTAAGCCCTCGAGGTTCACTTGCGCTCGCAACACTGGCGCGAACCTGGGCCGCGAGCGAGGGCCGAAATTTCGCCACTCCCGACGATGTCCGTCGTATGGCGCCTCACGTCCTCCCGCATCGCGTCATCGTCACCCCCGATGCCGAGTTCCGCGGATCCGACGGTGAATCCGTTGTCAATGACGTCATCGAAATCGTGCCAGTGAACGATTCGGGGCGGAAGTGACGTGACCGCCGCTGGGCGTTTCACGCTCGCGGCGGGGGTCTTGATCGCCGCAGCCGGAGCCGCCAGCGGATACGGGGCGTTGATTTCGATGGGGGCCAGCCTGGTATTCGCTGTCATCATCGCCGCCATTCTCGCGAGCCGAAACGCCGACCTCGCCAGCACACGCCGCGTGCGACCCGATCGAATCACTGCCGGCGAGGTGGCCACAACTGAGCTGACAATCGTCAACCGCAGCCGTCGGACCACGGGTCCGAGCGTCGTCCATGACCGCATAGGCGACCGTCTGGTCGCCATCGATCTCCCGCCGCTCGAGCCGAACGAGTCCGTCGTGATCGACCATCCCCTCCCGGCCGATCGAAGAGGGGTGTTCAACATCGGACCGCTGGTCGTCAACCGAAGCGATCCAATCGGATTGGTCCGTCGAGGCGACACGAACTCCGGGGTGGGCCGCCTGATCGTGCACCCCTACGTCCATGCGGTGTCCCCGTTCCCTGCCGGGCTGCACCGCGACCTCGAGGGCATTCCGTCGGGCGAGGCTGCCGAAGGCGGCATCACCTTCTCGAACTTGCGCGAATACGTACCCGGCGACGATCTTCGCCTCATTCACTGGCGAGCGTCAGCCCACGTCGGTGAATTCATGGTTCGCCACAATGTCGATGTCAATCGCCCTCGCACAAGCGTGATCCTCGACGTCAGCCGCGATCTCTACGACGACGAGAGCTTCGAGGACGCTGTGCGATGCGCGGCCAGCGTTGTGGTCGCCGCGATCACCAGACGCTTCCCGTTCAGCCTGCGTACGACCGATGGCCAGTTGATAGACGACCGCTCACCGCGTACCGCGGTTTTGGACCTGCTCGCCGCGGTCGAACGCTCGCAGGAGCCGTCTCTGGAAATCGGGCAAGCCGCAGTGGAAGCAACCAGAGACCCCGCCGGCCTCTCGTGCCTGACGATCACCGGTCGTGCCGGTGCGGAGGCGCTTCAGAGTCTCGGCCCGCTTCGCCGGCGCTTCAGCCAGCTCACCATGGTGCGTATCGGAGCGACCCGGACAGGCGAGGTTCACGAACTCGCCGGCGCTGTCCTGCTCAACGCTCCCACCAGCGCTGACTTTGCCGAACTGTGGAACCGCCGGATGAAGCGATGAGACGACCACTCGCGTTCAGCACCTCGTTCACCGTCGTGGCGGCGGTGGCGATCGCTTTGCTCTCGCTGCGCGACACATTCTCGGGCACCCTGTGGGCGTACCAGATCATCGGCGGATCCGTTGCGGCCGCGCTGATCGCCAACCTCGTCGAGGCTCGCCGTGAACGCTTCACAGTGCCGGCGCTGGCTCTGGTCACTGCGATCGGCGCGGTGCTCTGGTCCGTGCTGGCCTTGTCAGACCAATTCTGGCGCGACCCGACGTCGGCAGATCCGTGGCGCGATGTTCGGGCCGGAGTCTTCGACGGCTGGAATGCCGTACTCGCCGAGGACCTCTCGCTTGGCAACGAGCAAGCGGCAAAGATCTTCATGGCCATCGTTGTCTGGATCGCCACGGCCGTCGCGATTCATCTCCTCGCGCGCCGCCAGAACACACTTGGTGCCTCTCTCGCGGTCGCCTCGGTGCTCTGGCTCGGCGTTGCGGCGTCGCTTCCTCACGGAGCCGCCCATGCGATCATCGGCGCCGCGGCCGGGTGTGCGGCTTTGGTGATGGTGGCAACCATCACCCGTGCTTCCGGCAATCGGTGGCGGCTCGGCCGCACCATCTCCCTCGTGCTCGTGATCGGGGCTTCCGGCCTCCTTGGTTCCGTGGCGGCACAAGCACTTCCCGAGGCGACAAGCGAGCCCTTCGACCCCCGCTCTGATCGGCGCTCCGCGGTGATCGATTTGGAGGTGCCCGACATCCTTGCCGAGTTCTCCAGCCGACTCGATGACGAAAGTCTCCATCTCACCGTGGAGTCGAGCGCGGGCGGACCATTGCCGGAGATCCGGCTCCGTCTTCAGGTGTACGACGTGCACGACGGGGAGCGCTGGCTTCCGACCACAGAGTTCAGTGGAGTGGTGAGAATCCCCGAGCCTGAGATCATCAATCCAGGGGAGGTCATCACGCTCGACATCTCGGTCGCGTCCCGTCAAGGTCCATGGATCCCTCTGCCGAGCACGGTGGTGAGCACCAGCATCAATGATGTCCAGTGGAGCGAGTCGACCCAGACCGCGCTCACGACTTCCCGTTTGACGAGCTACTCGGTTACCGGAGTTTTGGCTGATCGCACCGGCCTTCAAGGTCTCGGATCAGCGCGGGGTGAGGTCGACCCTCGGTATACCGAAACGCCGGCGTCGCTCCCGGACGTGATCCGCCAAGCCGCGCGGCAGGCAACGGCCGGAGCTACCGACGCCCTGGCGATCAACGACGCGCTCAATGCGTACGTGCGAGACATTGGGAGGAGCAACCAGGTTGCCCCCGGCCACTCCCTCGGACGACTGCGCGACGACCTCGACGGAGGTGAGCCGACGGGAG
>JAJCXZ010000087.1 GCA_029263175.1 Acidimicrobiales bacterium
CGTCGAGCACGTTGAGCTTCCCGGCTCGGCGGGCGGGGAGCCATGCCGCCAGCAGTGTGGCAGCGGTGGCGATGAGGGAGACCCGCAGGATCGAGACCATGGGAAAGGCCATCGATCCACCGAAGTCGTCCTCCGGCAGCGCCGACACGACGCCCCAACCGAAGACGAGCCCGACGCTGATGCCGAGCACCGCGCCGAACATGGCCACGATTGCGGCTTCCCAACGAACCATGCGGCGGGTCTGACGGCGAGTCATGCCGACCGCCCGAAGCAGGCCGATTTCACGGGTGCGCTCGTGGACCGAGAGCGCCAGGGTGTTGGCGATGCCGATGAGGGCGATGATCACGGCGAGCGCAAGGAGTGCGTTGATGACGACCAGCATCTGATCGATGGTGTCCTCGAAGCTCTGCTGGAACTCACTCGCCGTCTGGATCGACACCTGCGGGTACTGGGCCTGCAACCGGGCGATGCTTGGTCCAGCGTCGGTGAGTGTGACATCTTCAGCGAGGACGGCAGCCACCCAGTCATCGAGCAGGCCGACGTTGGCGTCGTCGAAGACGTGATCGGGGACGATCGGGTCATCGAAGATTGTCTTGTCGTCGTAGATGGCCGCCACCGTCAGCTGCGTCGAATAGCCAGTGGCGAACTCGGTGGTGACGGTGTCGCCGACGCCGATTCCGAGATCGGTCGCCACGTCGGTGTGAACCACGATCACGTCCGTGGCCTCACTGTCCGGCAAAGAGCCGGTGGTGACGTCGACGTTGAAGAGTTGCCCGAGGGCGCCCACGTCCATGGCGGTCAGACCGATCACGTCACCGTTCACCGATGTCGTGCTGACGAGAGCGTCGTCGTACCGCATCCCGGCCACGGCCTCGAAGTGGCCGGTGGCGGCAAGATCATCGGCCACGGTCTGGGTCAGACCGGCTTCGTTCTCGTCGGTGATGACATAGTCGGCGTTGACACTCGAGTCGATCAGGTCGCTGAGGCTGGTCTTCAGTGATTCCCCGACGACGTAGCCGGTGGTGACCAACGACAGGCCGATCATCAATGCGGCACCTGTGGTGGCCGTGCGGCGGGGATTGCGGGCCGCGTTCTCGGAGGCCAGAACGCCGGCACGGCCGAAGGCCTTGCGGATCGGCCAGCCGACCACCTGGGTGACGGGGTGAGCAACCGCCGGGGCCGCGAGCGTGACGCCAAGGAAGATGCAGACAGCGGCGAAACCCAGCACGGTGACGACACCGAGCGTGCTACCCACTCCGCCGAACAGGCCGAATGCGCCGACAGCAAGTCCGACGGTGAGGCCACCGATGCCGATGCCGAGACGACGGCTGGTGTCGGTGGTGTCCAAGTCTGCGCCGTCGCGCAAGGCCTGGATCGGAGAGATCGAGGCCGCGCTGCGGGCTGGAACGATGGCCGAGATGATCGTGACGCCGACACCGAGGACCGAAGCGATGATCAATGTGCGAGCTGCGAGAATGGTCGGGCTGTCGGGCAACTCTGCGCCGAGCGCGCCGAACAGTGCCTTGAGGCCTTCTGCCAGGCCGATCCCCGCACCGATCCCGATTGCTGATGCGATGACACCGACGAGCAGCGCCTCGGTGATGATCGAGCGCCGGATCTGGCTGGCATTGGCGCCAATGGACCGGAGGAGTCCGATCTCTCTCACCCGCTGGCTGAGCACGATGGCGAACGTGTTGTAGATGATGAAGATCGACACGAAGAGAGACACGATGGCAAAGCCGAGGAGCACGTTGCCGACGATGGTGACGCCCTCGTTGAACTCGGCCGTCTCCTCGGCGGTGATCGTGGCGTTGTCCACGACCTCAGTGCTGGAACCGTCGATGATCTCGCCGATCGAAGCGGTCACGACGGTTGCGTCGGCGCCATCGTCGAGCCGAATGGTGATCGAGTCGATCTGTCCCTCCGCACCCCAGAGGCGTTGCGCTTCGTCGAGCGAGACATGCATGAGCGTGGCCCCAACGGTGGCGTTGTCCTTGCCGAAGCTTGTGGTGCCGACGAGCGTGAAGTCCTCTTCGACGCCGATCGGCGTGACCAGGTCGTAGCTCCCGCCGACGATGAAGTCGTGCTTGGCTGCCGCGTCGTAGTCCATCGTGAATTCACGAGGGTCGTCGGGGGCTTCGCCGTCGACGATCGAGAACGAACCGAGTTCCTCGTCGCCAGTCCACGAGAACGTGAGCTGCGGCGGGCCCTGAGTCGAGATCGTCGAGCCGTCGGTCTTGATCGGTTGCACCGAACTGTCGGGTGCCTCGGCGAAGGGGACCGCGAGGTCGACGCCGTCGATGGCGTTGACCTGGGCAACGAGGTCTTCGTCGAGCGGCACGGGTTCGCCGAATTCGCTCGTTGGGCGAACGACGAGGTCGGTGCCGTCGGTGATCTCCTCGGACAGGTCACTGAACGTCGACCGAAGTCCGTCGGAGAGAACGAAGCTGGCGACGACGAAGCCGACGCCGAGAACGACCGCGAAAGTCGTCATCGCGAACCGCGCCTTGTTGGCGACGAGGTTGCGGATGGTGAGACGCAACATGATCAGGCCGCGCCTTTCAGGTCATCGAGGGACTTCATGCGGTCGAGGACGGTGTCGGGTGTGGGGTCGGCCAGCTCGCTGACGATCTTGCCGTCGACCAGGAAGATGACCCGGTCGGCATAGGACGCGGCGTTGGGGTCGTGGGTGACCATCACGATGGTTTGACCCATTTCCCGCACGGCTCGCCGCATGAAGGCGAGGATCTCGGCCCCGGTGGTGGAGTCGAGGTTGCCGGTGGGCTCATCCGCGAACACGATCTCGGGCCGGCTGGCGAGGGCCCGGCTGACAGCGACTCGTTGCTGCTGCCCGCCGGAGAGCTCGTTGGGGCGATGGTCGGTGCGATCGGCGAGGCCGACCGTGGTGATGACCTGGTCAACCCACGCTTGGTCGGGGGTGATGCCCGCGAGATCCATTGGGAGGGTGATGTTCTCCATGGCGCTGAGGGTCGGCACCAGATTGAATGCCTGGAAGATGAAGCCGACGCGGTCACGGCGGAGCAGTGTGAGGTGGCGCTCGCTGAGCGTGGAGAGGTCGGTATCGCCGATGAGGATGCCACCGCTGGTGACGTCGTCGAGCCCGGCCAGGCAGTGCATCAGCGTCGACTTGCCCGAGCCGGACGGGCCCATGATGGCGGTGAACTGGCCTCGCTCGAACGAGACATCGACGTCGTCGAGCGCCCGGACTTCGGTCTGTCCTGATCCGTAGATCTTGGAGACGCCGACAGCGGCGGCCGCTTGGTTGCGAGTGGGAAGGGTGTGGATCGGAGGATCGAGAACGGTCATTGGTTGATCTTTCGGGTGTGTCCGTCTTGGGGGATTCGGATTGGGGGATCTCTTGAACACAGTTTGCGGAGCGGACGATGCGGCGGCATCAGGCCTGATGCGGATTGGCCGTCATCCGCAAGGATGATCTGATCTCAGGGTTGTCTCAGGGGAACCCTGAGATCGGCTAGCCCTGCCCTGGGCGGACGAGTCCGCTTTCGTAGGCGACGACCACGGCTTGGACGCGATCGCGTACCCCGAGCTTCATGAGAACGCGACCCACGTGGGTCTTCACGGTGGTTTCGCCGACGAAGAGCGACGCCGCGATTTCGGCATTGGAGAGTCCGCGAGCCATGGCGATGAGCACTTCGGTTTCGCGTTCGGTGAGCTCTTCGATACCCGGTCGGTCGACGGTGTCGGCCGGCGCGTTGCGCGCGAATTCCTCGACCAGGCGACGGGTGATCGATGGCGC
Source organism: Acidimicrobiales bacterium (assembly GCA_029263175.1). GTDB lineage: Bacteria > Actinomycetota > Acidimicrobiia > Acidimicrobiales > Aldehydirespiratoraceae > JAACCU01. Next base: position 3,779 of record JAJCXZ010000087.1, read on the forward strand.
CAGCAGGGCATCGCCGGCCGCGACGATCCGGACTGCTTCGATCAGGCTCTCGGGAGGCGTGTCCTTCAGCAGGAACCCGGCCGCCCCGGCCCGCAGTGCCGAGTACACGTATTCGTCGAGATCGAACGTGGTGAGGATGAGCACGCGAGACGTGACATGGGGATCGGCCATCAGCTGTCGGGTGGCCTCGACCCCGTCCAGCTCAGGCATGCGTATGTCCATGAGTACGACATCGGGCCGTGCCTGCCGGATGATGTCGAGAGCCTCGCGGCCGTTCTCCGCCTCGGCCACGACTTCGATGCCCGGGTCGGACTCGAGAATCATCTTGAACCCGGTGCGCATGAGGGCCTGGTCGTCGACGACCGCGACGCTGATCATCGGTGGTCGCCGATCGGGAGGATGGCCGCGACGACGTAGCCGCCGCCGGTGCGGGGGCCGGCGGCGAGGCTGCCACCAAAGGCTTCGGCCCGCTCGCGCATGCCGACGAGTCCTTGCCCGGCACCCGTGTTGTTGACGGACGCGCCTCGGCCATCGTCGGTGACCCGGACCACGAGTTCGTGCTCGCCGTAGGTGAGGCAGACGGAGGCTCGGGCTGGTCCCGCGTGCTTGAGGGCGTTGGTGAGGGACTCCTGGACGATTCGGTAGGCCGAGAGTTCGAGCGAGGCGGGGAGTGGCTGGGCTTCGCCTTCGAGCACGAGGTCCACCGTCATTCCGGCCTTCTCGCACTGGTCAATGAGGCGGCTGAAGTCGTCGAGTCCGGGAGCGGGCGCGAGTTGGAGCTCCTCGTCGTCGCTGCGGAGAACGCCGAGGATCCGACGCATCTCATCGAGCGAATCGCGGCCCGTTGTTTCGATGGCCCCGAGCGCCTCTGCAGCCATCGCCGGGTTCGTGTCGATGATGCGGCGAGCGGCTCCGGCCTGGACGACCATCACACTCATCGAGTGGGCGACCACGTCGTGCAGCTCGCGAGCGATACGGGTGCGTTCCTCGGCGACGGCGGACTGGGATTCGGCGCGGTGCTGGGCCGCTGTGCGCTCGGCGGCGGTCTCGAGCTCGCGGAGGTAGGCCCGGCGAGTGCGAAGGTTGTCGCCCAAGACGAAGGCCGTGCCGTACATCACGAAGAACGCGGGGACGGCAAACCACGGCAGGTCTTCCTCCGGGATGAGCACGCCAATGGTGCCCACGACGACGATCGCCGAGATGGCTACCACTGCGTGGCGAAACGACGCCGGCCTGTCCACATGGGCGCCGACGCTGTACACGGCGATCAGGAGGCCGGGGCCCATCGGATCATCGGGGTAGTCGAGTACCCAGAACGTCAAGGTCGAAAGGAGGATGATCCACATCGAGATGACGGGCAAGCGCCGACGGGTCGCGATGGGCACGGTGGCGAAGATGATGAGGAACCATCCGAGCACCCCGATGTGGCGCTCGCCGTCCGGGACCTCGGCTGTGATTCCCGCGACGATGGCGAACGCCATGAAGACGCCGGCGAAGATCGTATCGGTCACAAGTGGCCGCGATCTCATCCATTCCGTCGTCGTTCGTACGGCTCCCATGGGTTCACGGTAGGGACGAACTCGCCGCTCGCGCATCATCCCCGATGGTGAACCCGGGTCCTCCTGGGGGATGACCGCCTACGCTGGCCCCGTGGATTGTCCGTCATGTCATGTCGTCATCACCGATGACGCGCGGTTTTGCAGCAGCTGCGGGCATGAGGTTGCACCCCGGGCCGACGAGCGCAGGGTGGTCACGGTCCTGTTCGCCGACATCGTCGGGTTCACCGGGCTCTCCGAAGACCGTGACCCGGAGCAGGTGAAGAACCTCGTCGACCGTTGCTTCGCGCTTCTGGCCGATGACATCACGGCATTCGGTGGCCGCGTCGACAAGGTGATCGGCGATGCGATCGTCGCGTTGTATGGCGCACCGATCGCGCATGAAGACGACGCCGAGCGGGCTGTGCGAGCCGCGCTTCGTATGCAGGAGACCGTGCATCGCTACGACGACGAGACCGGTGTTGGTATTCGCCTTCGGATCGGTGTGAACACCGGCGAGGTGCTCGTCGGTGCCCTGTCGGCCGGCGACGACTACACCGCCATGGGCGATGTGGTGAACACGGCGTCACGGCTCCAGACGGCTGCGGAGCCGGGCACGGTGCTGGTCGGCGGCTCCACACAAGAGGCCACCCACGACCTCATCCACTACCGATCGATGGGTCAGCTTCATGCCCGCGGGCGCGAGGAACCGGTTGACGCTTTCCGTGCGCTGCAACCATTCGGTCGACCCGGTGAACGCCGCCGCAGCGTCGAGGGTCCCCTTGTCGGTCGTGAGACCGAGCTGGCCGTGCTTCGCGAGGTCATCGATGGTGCGATCGATCAGTCTCGGGCACAGCTGATCACACTCGTCGGTGAGTCCGGGTTGGGCAAGTCCCGCCTTGGTCGCGAGGTTGCCGAGATCGCTCGCTTCGATCATGACGCCCGTGTCTTGCGGGGGCGCTGCCTCCCGTATGGCGAGGCCAACATCTGGTGGCCGATCGCCGAGGCGATTCGAGGCGCGGCTGGACTCGCACCGGAGATCCTGGGCGAAGACGACACCGACACCGCCGAGCGGATTTCGGCCGCCATTGGCGTTGTCTTCGAAAAGGAGGATGCTCCTGACGGCGATGCCGACCGAGTGGTGCAAGGACTGCTCTACCTGATGGGGTTGCCCAACGAATTGTCCCGACTCGACACCGAGCGCGCCACGGCTGAAGCAATCCGCTCCGTCTCGGTCGTGATGCACCACGCGAGCGCCAAGTGGCCGATCGTCCTCTGGATCAACGATCTCCACTGGGCTGACGAAGCGATCCTGCAGCTGATCGACGGCCTGCTCGACCGTCTGGCCCGCCAGCCACTGATCGTGTTGGTCACGGGCGCTCCGTCGTTGTTCGAGCGATGGCAGCCTCGCCCCGGCCGGTTCAACGCGATCTCGATGACACTCGACCCCTTGCCCGACGACGCCATGGGGCGGCTCGCGGCTGAGCTTCTCCCCGCGCTCGATCTCGAATCTCGGGGACGTCTTGTCGAGCGAGCGGGCGGAAACCCGCTGTTCCTCGAAGAGATGGCTCGGATGATGTCGGGCACGGCCGGAGCCACCGTGGATGCGTTGCCGGCCAACGTCCGCAGCGTCGTCGGTGCGCGGCTCGATGCACTCGACGACAACGCCCGCCTGGTGATCAGCGACGCCGCGGTATTGGGCGTTCGGGGCGATCTCGAATCGCTGAAGACGATGGGCGACTACACGCCCGGAACCCACGACGTCGACCGGGCACTCGGGGAGCTCCGGCGCGCCGACCTGCTCGAGCTGGACACGTCGGGGTGGGCGTTTCAATCCAAGCTCGTTCGCGATGTGGTCTACGACCGCCTGACCAAGACCGATCGTGCCTGGCGGCACGCGGGGGTCGCGAGCTGGATCGCGAAGAATCATCGTCTCGGCGGGTCCGACACGATCGCCTACCACTACCGGCGGGCGGCCGAACTCCAGGACGACCTCGGCGGGGTCGACGGGCTGGGTGAGGATCTCATCGACGGTGCCATCACCTGGACCATTCGAGCCGCAACCGAGCAAGGCGGTTCTGCTTCGGCGGAACATGTGCTCAAGCTCTACAACGAGGCCCTCGCGCTCATGACGCCGGACGACCCCCGCCGTGCCGAGGTGCTGTTGGCGCGAGCAAGGTCGTCCGTGCGTGCGCTTCGATCCGATCTCGCCCAGGCCGATCTGGATGATGCGATCGTGCTCATCGAGCGGTCGGGCAATGAGCAGCTGCGTGTCCGGCGCTATCTGCTCGAGAGTGAGATCGCCCAATGGGCCGACGACCGACCCGAGGCCATGGCTGCCGCGCACCTCGCACTCGATATTGCCCGTGGGCTTGGTGACAAGCTGTTGATCGCCGAAGGCCTGCGGCGTTTGGGCATGGTTGAGGTCTTCGCCGGTAACTATCGCGATGCTGAGTCCGTGATACTCGAAGCGGTCGCGGCGTATGAGGCAGCCGACGATGTTGCCGGGTTGGCCTGGTCTCGCCAGAACCTGGCGTGGATTGCGTTCGCCGAAGGTCGCATGTCCGAGGCGGAGGATCGCCTCGCCGATGCGGCGGAAGCGTTCGAGGAGAGCGGTGACCGTGCCGGAATGGCGTGGACCCGCGGGCTGCTGGCGTACGTCCGAATATCTGATGGCCGCTTCGCCGAGGCGGTGGAGTTGGCCAAGGTGTCGCTGGAGGACGCCGAGACCCAGGGTGACGAGTGGGGTCAGGGGATGATGCATGTGGCGCTCGCCACGGCGTCTCTGTGGACCGGTCAGGTGCTCGATGCCCTCGGGCATGCCGACCGCGCGCTCGACATGCTGTCTGACCGCTCCGACGCTGTCGGGTCATCACAGGCCCAAGCGGCACGGGGTCGCGCCCTGGTTCGGGCCGGTCGTGTGGCGGACGGGATCGATGCGCTGAAGCGTTCAGGGGAGGCGGCCCGCCGCGGTCCGGCCTCCGACATGATCTACACCTCGCTTGCCGCGGCAGCGGCGACCGTGGGTGACGCCGAAGCTGCCGAGGTGGCGTTTGCGGGTCTTCGTGCGGCCGAGCCCGATGTGCTCGGCCAGAGTGAACGATCGATTGCGCGGGCAATGCTGGCGATGCAGGCCGGTGATGTCGAAACCGCGGTGCCGCTGCTCGAGGCCATGCCCGCGATCGGCGATTCCAGGGGCAACACGTGGGGGTGGGCGGCTCGCTCCCTGGCCGCCGCAATGAACGGCCAAGACATCTCTTCGTGGGTGGATGCGGTGGAGACGTCGTCGCGAGCCACCTACGGCGATCGTGTTCTCGCTCGCTGTGCTGTTGCCTGTGCGGCTGCGCGCTCCGGCGACGAGGTCGCGGCCCGGTCCGCGCTCGCCCGAGCAGTCGAGGCCGTGCCTGAAGGCGGGGATCGGGTTCATGCTGCGATCATCGCGGCGGCTCGAGCCGAGTGTGCCGCGGCCATTGATGGTCTTGATCGTGCCACCGCAGCCTCAGAAGCCGAGACCGCATTCGCTCTGATCGGCTCCTCGAGCACGGGCTGGCGCACCCTCTTCCACATCGCCGCGGGCGCCTAGTTGAAACGGGGGTCAGACCTCTGTTTCAACTAGGCACACGTCGGTCAGCGCCCGGGCGCCCCGTTGGCGTCCGAGGTTGAACACGAACCAGCGATCGTCGGGGCGGTCGGCGACCCGGCACAGCCAGTCTCGAGCGTCGGGATCGCTCACGATCGCGGCGTAGGCGTCGGGCCCGAGATGATCGGCCAGGTAGCTCACATCGAGTGCGCCGGAACCGCCGAAGCGATCGATGTTGCGGTGGGCAACGATCGCTTCCGGATTGGCCACGTTCACGGCCAGAAGTGTCAGCAGGGCGGCCCCGAGGGCCGCGGCAACCACGTCGACGTGAAGTCGGTCGCCAAGATGGAGTGCGAAGAGGACGAGGACGACACCGATCCAGGCTGCGAACACGATCGTCGAGAACCGCAGCATGGTCAGACCGAACTCGGCTTCGTAGAGGAAGAGCCGTCGGATCGCGACCAGCACAACGACGATCGTCAGGGCAACGATGAGCAATTCGAGACCGAGCAATCGGCGTTGACTCCACGAGCGGAGAAGTCGGCGCCGACGATCGACGACCCAGATCACCGTCACGGTGAGTGCAGCCGCAGCCAGGAGTTGGAAGAAACCCTGGCGGGCGTATTCGGCATAGGTGAGCCCGGTTGATCGCTCCACGTATGCCGCGCCGGCGGTGAGCGCAACAACCTGGCTGGTCACGAACGCTGTATAGACGGCGGCGACCGACGCGAGCACGATGCCGAGTTCGAGGCCGCCGAACCGGAGGTACAACCGAGGCGACCGGCTGGCGTGAGGCCAGGTGCCGTGGCCGGCGAGCGCACCCATCGCGATGGTCCCGACCAGCAGGAAGGCCAGGTTTCGCGCAAGAAGTGGCCCGTCGATGCTGATGGTGATCGCGGATTGGAAGAGTGCGTCCGCGGCGGTAAGCAGAGCGATGAGTGTGATCGCGATCGGCGTGGCGATGGCGACACCGCGACCGACCTCGAGCAGCCGACGGCTCGCTCCCGCCCTTCGCGGGACTGCCAGCGCCGAGCGGGAGGCCAGATCGACGGACCATGCGGCAGGAGCAAGCAGAGATGGCACGTGGACCACACGGCGGAGTGCGTCGATCACGCTTCGGTCCTCGGCCCGCGCCACCGCAGCGAGCAGCAGAAGCCCGGCAACGGCGACCAGATTCAACGGGACGAGCCAGAGTGATGCGCGGACGCTCAACATGAGCGCGGGGGCGACCGCGGCGAGAGTCAACCGTCGCGCCGGCATCGAATCGAGCCAGCCTCCGGTCCACGAAGCGACGACGACCGCGCCGAACCCGGCTGTGGTCGCGATGCCGATCGGGTGCTGCACCGCCACCGTGAAACCGACGGCGCCGACGGCAAGGGCAACCAGGATTCCCGGATGCGGCGCTCGCCGCCAGGTCGGGGCGACCCGGTTGAGCTGCTCGACAATGGTGGCAGTCATCGGGTCCTCCTGACGACTGTGCTGGGAAGGTCGAGCACCAGGCGGCACCCGGGCTCGGCGCTGGTGGCTCGAATGGTGCCGCCGTGTAGCTCCACGACCCATTGGGCGATCGCAAGGCCGAGCCCCGTCCCCCCTGACTCGGTTGACCGGTTGTGGCTGCCTCGTTCGTAGCGGCCGAAGATCCGGGTGGCGTCGGCTTCCGCAATGCCCGGGCCGCGGTCGATGACCTCGATGCGCGCGCCATCGTCGGTGGCGCGCCCCCGCACGGTCACCGAGTCCGTCTCGGGACTGAACCGGGTGGCGTTGTCGAGCAGGTTGGCCACCACCTGATGAAGCCGTTCCCGGTCGCCCTCGACGGCGAGATTCTCGGGAGCAAAGTCGATGTCGACCACGATGTCGCGATGAAGGGCCGCCTCTCGAGCGGCCTCGCGGGCAACCGTGGCGAGCTCGACCGAATCGAGATCGAGGGGGATGGCGCCGGACTCCAGACGGCTCAAGTCGAGCAGTTGGGATACGAGCCGTCCGAGGCGCTCGGTCTGCGACAGCATCGTGTTGAGGGTGGTGTCATCCGCATCGGTCACACCATCGACGATGTTTTCGAGGGTCGCTTGGAGGGCCGTGATCGGTGTTCGTAGTTCATGGCTGACCATGGCGATCAGGTCGCGCCGGTCGCGGTCGAGGTCGGCGAGTTGGGCGGCCATGGCATTGAACGCCCGGGCGAGATCTCCGACCTCATCGGCCGACGTCGCGGTGACCGGGGCGTCGTAGTCGCCCCGGGCCATTCTGGTCGTGGCCTGTGCCATCTCCCGCAGAGGTGACACGATGCCGCCGGCGAAGAACCACATGATCGCCACGCCGATCAGGCCAGAGATGATGGGCCGGATCCAGACCGGCCAGCCGAGGCTGAAGCCGAACTGGCTGACGGCTGCCGCGATGGCGATCGAGCCGACGATCACCGCCGAGAGCTTCAGCTTGATCGATGGAAGTGTGTCGAGCGGGCGAAGGCGCATCAGACATCGCCCAAGGCGTAACCGATGCCGTGCACAGTGCGGATCACGTCGTCGCCGAGCTTTCGGCGGATCGCTCGCACATGACTGTCGACGGTGCGCGCCCCGGACCCGTCGCGGTATCCCCACACGGCGACGAGGAGCTGTTGCCGGGTGAGCACGGCAGGGCTGACCGACGCGAGCTGAGCAAGGAGGTCGAACTCGGTCGGGGTGAGATGAACTTGGTCAGGACCGATCTGGATTCGCCGACTGGCGCGCCAGATCTCGATCGCTCCCAGCTGGTGGTCGGGGCCCGTCGGCGGACTCGAATCGTTGACCCGGCGGAGCACTGCACTCACGCGAGCGACGAGCTCACGGGGGCTGAACGGCTTGGTCATGTAGTCGTCGGCTCCAACGGCCAACCCGACGAGCATGTCGGTTTCAGCGTCACGGGCCGTCAGCATCAGGACCGGCACCCGACGATCGGCCTGAATACGCCGGCAGACCTCGAGTCCATCGAGTCCGGGCAGGAGCAGATCGAGCACCACCAGATCCGGCACGAGCACCTCGCAGACATCCACTGCCTGCAGGCCGTCATGGCAGACCGTTACGGCATGACCATCGGATTCAAGCCGGGCAGCCACCGCTGAAGCGATTGCCGGCTCATCTTCGACTACGAGAATGATGCTCACGGACTCCACCGTAGAGAAGCCGGTGTGTGAGGGTCCCGCGGAGGATGTGAAGATCCTGTGCAGGCTCAGCTGCGCGGTGGACGCTGGTCCCCCATCGGCAAGTCCTCGGCCATCTCGGCTTCATCCTGCATGTCGGCCCACCATTCGCCGTAGGCGCGCGCGCCGTAGGTCGCGGTGACCCCGTGAGCGACGATGGAAAGAAGGACCGTCCATGACATGACGGTGAAGACGATCTGCAGGTCGACACCGTGAGCGTGTTCAACCGCGCTCAGCCCGAACAGGATCGATGCCAACCCCCGCGGACCGAACCAGCCGAGGAACCCCACCGTTTGGCGTTTGAGGCCCGACCCGGCAAGGGACAGTGCGATCGCGGCCGGCCGCACCAGCACGAGGCTGGCAACGGCGTAGAGACCCACCCGCCAATCGAGTTGATCGAGTGACGGACCCACCACGATGGCGCCGAACACGATGAACGAGGCGGTGGCGAGGAGTTGGGACAGATCCTCGGTGAACTCCTCGACGTGTGAACATGCCGCCCGTGCGGTCGTGCCCAGCGCAAGACCCGCAACGAAGGTGGCGATGAACCCGTTGCCGCCGGCCTCCACCGCACAGACGAACGCCAACGCGGCGAGCGCGAGCACGGACAGCTGGCGGTAGATGCCGTCCATCCAGTCGCGTTCTGATGCCCGACGGATGAGCGTTCCCCCGAGTCCACCTACGACCAGGCCGACCGCGGCCCCGTACCCGATCTGCTCGCCGGCGAAGGCGAGCCACGAGCCTGCCGTGGCGAAGGTGTCGGCGTCGGCGGACAGCGCGACGAACAGTGTCACCGCCGGGAGGGCGATCCCATCGTTCAGTCCACTCTCGACGTTGAGGGACTGACGGATCCGTTGCGGCACCGCCTTGTCGGTGACCACGGCCTGGCCCAGCGCGGCATCCGTGGGGGCAAGGATCGCGGCGATCAGGGCGGCGACGGCGACTGGAATGTCGAAGAGGATGGCGGCAGTGACGGTGCCGAGCGCGATGGCGACCGGAAGCCCGATGGCGAGCATGCGTGCGGGAAGGGCGAACTCCTCGCGAAGCCGCACCACATCGATTCGCACCGCATCGCTGAACAAGAGCACCGCGAGCGTTGCTTCGGCAAGCAGTTCGACTCCGGCGCTGTCGAGTTCCAGGCTGACGATGTCGAAGCCGGGTTGACCGATCGCCAGACCGAACCCGACGAAGATCATCGGACCGGTCAGCGGAGTTCGTTCGATCAGCTTCGATGCCAAGCCGTAGACGACCAGGAATCCGGCGATTACGGCAAGAGCAACGGCGTCCATGCGGAATCCTCCCAGAGTTTGGGAACGTATGGCGATGCCGGTGCGTTCCCGAGCATGGAAGAGTGTGGATCCGACTGTGGAGGCGATTGATGCAACCGATGAAGGTGGCGACGTGGAGTGAGGTGCCCGATCGGGAGCCGATCGGCACGCTGATCGAGGGCGTTGACCTGGTGATTGTGCGCTTCGACGACAATCACTCCGTGCTGTACGGACGCTGTCTGCATCGCGGGGCCTTGATGGCTGACGGTCACATCAGCGGAGACAATCTGATCTGCGGACTGCACGGTTGGGACTATGTCTTTCACACCGGTGTGTCGAGCTACGACAACAACGAGCGCCTGGCCAAGTTCTCCAGCTGGGTGGAAGACGACGAACTGTTGGTCGACGCCGATGAGATTCGTGCGTGGACCAAAGAGCACCCGCAGCCCTACGACCGCGAGACGTACCAAGGCACCTACCAGGATCCGCATGGGGACTCCGCCGAACCTCACGTGGGGCTGATCCGTCGCCTGGCCAACGAAGGCCTCGACTACCTCGGACATCACGGTCCCGTCACCTCGATGGGTGTCTCACGCGAACAACTCCCCAAGTGGGACGACATCCAGTTTGTGACCGCCCAACTTGCCCGCAAGCCACAACTCGACGACGTGCCCGTGAGTACCGGAGTGGTGATCGGCCCGAATGCGGAGAAACCGCTCGCCCTCGACATTCCGATGTTCGTGAGCGACATGAGCTACGGCGCCTTGTCAGAAGAGGCGAAGGTCGCGCTTGCTCGCGGAGCCGAGAGAGCCGGCACGGGTATCTGTTCCGGCGAGGGTGGGATGTTGCCCGAAGAGCACGCCGAGAACTCGCGCTACTTCTACGAGTTGGCCAGCGGCAAGTTCGGCTGGTCGATCGAGAAGGTCGCAGACGTGCAGGCCTTCCATTTCAAGTTCGGTCAGGGCGCGAAGACCGGCACCGGCGGCCACCTGCCCGGCATCAAGGTCAAAGGCAAGATCGCTGAGGTGCGCGGTCTCACGCCTGGCACGGATGCCATCTCTCCGTCGACCTTTGTCGAGTTCGATCGGCTGGACGACCTTCGGCGGTTCGCGGCCAGGGTTCGTGAAGCCTCGGGTGGTGTCCCGATCGGCGCGAAGCTGTCGGCCCAACACATCGAGGACGACATCGATGCCGCATTGCGAATCGGGGTCGACTACATCATTCTCGACGGACGTGGTGGCGGCACCGGTGCTGCGCCGGTCGTATTCCGCGATCACATCTCGGTGCCGACCATTCCCGCGCTGGCGCGAGCCCGCCGACATCTTGACGCGTGCGGGCGGGGCGATGTGACCCTGGTGGTCACCGGTGGCCTTCGCACCCATACCGATTTCGCCAAGGCACTCGCGCTCGGCGCCGACGCGATCGCGGTGTCGAACTCGGCGATGCAGGCCATCGGTTGTCTGGGCATGCGCGCCTGTTCGACGAACAACTGCCCGGTGGGCATCGCCACCCAGAAGGAAGAACTTCGGGCTCGCCTTCCGGTCGACGAGGCCGCTGATCGCCTGCACCGGTTCTTCGCGGCATCCACCGAGTTGATGGGCGTGCTCGCGCGAGCCTGCGGCCATACCGACCTCAGCCAGTTCTGTGCTGAGGATCTGACCACATTCGATCGAGAGATGGCCCACCTCACGGGCATCAACTACGGAGGCATCAACCTCGGAGGCATTGCCCTATGAGCACGAACGAGACCGCATCGATCGAAGAACCGGAACTCCCGGACGGTGACTACGCCTGGAAACGTGTTCTCGGCACCGACGAGCTCCCCGAGGGTCGGGTCACCACCGTGACGGTCGGACACGAGAGCCTCTGCATGTCGAACACCGTCGAGGGTGGATTCGGTTGTGTCGCCAATGCGTGTCCGCATCAGGGCGGCCCGCTCGGTGAAGGTTCGATCGAGGGTGGATGGCTCCGGTGTCCATGGCACGGCTACGACTTCTCCCCGAAGAACGGGATCCCCCCGGGCGCCTTCAATGACGGCCCGATCGCTTATCCGACCGAGGTCCGTGAGGACGGCGTCTACGTCGCTCTTCCGATGGAGATGGCGCGGCCCCGCACGGTGTCGGACGTGATGGTCGACACGATGCTCAACTGGGGCGTCACTCACGTGTTCGGCATGGTCGGCCACTCCAACCTGGGCTTCGCTGATGCGATGAGAGTGGCCGAGGAGCGCGGCGACCTCACCTACATCGGGATTCGCCACGAAGGTGCCGCGTCGTTCGCGGCGACGGCCTACGGGAAGCTCACCGGAAGGTTGGCGGCGTGCTTCGCCATTGCCGGGCCCGGCTCCACCAACCTCATAACCGGGCTCTACGACGCCAAGACCGATCGGGCCCCAGTACTCGCGTTGTCCGGTCAGGTGCCGTCGAGTGTGAGGGGACGGGGGGCGTTCCAGGACACTGACCTGCACGCGGCCTTCGCCGATGTGAGCCGCTACAGCGAGACGGTGCAAGCGGGATCCAACCATGCTGAACTCATGACGCTGGCGTGCAAGACGGCACTTCTCGAACGCGATGTCGCTCATCTCGTGTTCCCCGACGAAGTGCAGGAGATCGAGGCGGAAGTGAGCGCAACGGCGAGTGGGCCCGACGGTCGGACCGGAGCACGCGAGATAGCGCCCCCGAGCAGCGCGCTGGCAGCGGCCGTTGCCGCGCTGACGGCGTCTGATCGCCCGCTGATCATCATCGGCAACGGCGCGAAGGAAGGGATGCACGAGATCCTTGCTCTCGCCGAGAAGGTCGACGCGCCGGTGGTCACGACATTCAAGGCAAAGGGTCTGATCTCGGATTCGCATCCGCTCGGGTGCGGTGTGCTCGGCCGCTCGGGCACGCCCGTGGCCAGTTGGTTCATGAACGAGAGCGATCTCCTCGTCACGTTCGGTGTGTCGTTCGCGAACCACACGGGCATCGCCGACTACAAGCCCATCGTGCAGGTCGATTTCGATCCGATGGCACTTGGTCGGTTCCACCCGGTCTCGGTCGCGGTGCAGGCTCACGTTGGCGTCGCCGCCCAGGCGATGGCCGAGGGCTGCGGTACGACGAGCCGTGACGGTGCAGCCGCCGAGGTGGCCCAGCGTTGGGCGATCTGGCGGGCCGAGAAGGCCAGCCGCCGTGCGGACGATCGCGGTGAGGGCGTCAACGCCGCCGCCCTCTTTCATGCGCTCGGGGACTGTGTGCCGCACGACGCGATCATGCCGGTCGACGTCGGCAACAACACCTACTCCTTCGGTCGCTACTTCGAGGTGGCGAACCAGTCGGTACTGATGTCGGGTTACCTGGGATCGATCGGGTTCTCGCTGCCGGCGGCGATGGGGTCGTGGGCCGCGACCCAGAGCCAACCCGAGTTCGCGGGCCGCAAGGTCGTCTCCATCTCGGGCGACGGAGGGCTGGGCCAATACGCGATGGAGCTGACCACTGCGGTCAAGTACGGCATGGACATCACCCACGTCGTGATGAACAACAGCGAACTCGGCAAGATCTCGAAGGAACAACGAGCCGCCGACTACGACGTCTGGCAGACATCGCTTCACAACCCGTCGTTCGCCGCTTTCGCCGAGCTCTGTGGTGCCAAGGGAATCAGGGTGACCGAGATCGGCGACCTGCAGGCGGCGATGGCCGAAGCCCTGGCCTACGACGGGCCCGCCCTCGTTGAGGTCGTGACCGACGCGCTTCTGGTCTGACCCGGTAGAGAACTGTCGTGAAGATCCGCAACGTCACCGAAGCCGACCTCGATCAGATCGTTGAACTCAACCAGGCCAACCTGCCTGCCGTCGGACCGACCAACCGGACCCAGATCGAACGATTCGTCGAGCAGACGCACTCGTTCCTTGTCGCCGCGACCCCGGACGACCAGGTCGGCGGCTTCCTGGTCGGCCTGCCGCCCGGCACGGATTACGGGAGTTTGAACTACGCCTGGTTCAGCACCCGTTACGACAACTTCATCTACGTCGACCGGATCGTCGTCGGTGACTCGGGTCAGGGCCAGGGCACGGGCCGGCTCCTGTACGACACATTCGCCGGTCGCGGACGGGAGACCGGCGCCGACGTGATGCTCGCTGAGGTCAACGTGATTCCCCGCAATGATCAATCCCTCCGCTTCCATGAACGGTACGGCTTCGTCTCGGTGGGCGAGCAGGACATCGATGGTGGCGACAAGCGGGTCACGATGCTCGCGTACCGCCTGGACTTGCAGAGCAGCTGACCCGCCGCCATGACAAGCTACGCCGACGAGAGCGAGGCCCGGAAACGTGAGCGAAGCAAAACTCGAATCCATGGGGCTCTATCGCAACATCGATCGCGTGGACGCCGATCTTGCTGCCCTCGGCGTGGGCCCTGATGATCCTGTTCGGGTTGATCAGCTGACCTCCTTCGACCAGTTCCACTACGAAGGCACCGCGGCCGTGGACGATGCAGCGCTGGCGCTCGGTCTTGGTCCCGCGAGTCGAGTGTTGGACATCGGCAGCGGATTGGGGGGTCCCGCCCGCTACCTCGCCGACCGGACCGGGTGCGCCGTGACTGCCCTCGAGTTGCAACCCGAGTTGCACGAAGCGGGACAACGCCTGACGAGTCGCGCCGGCCTTGTCGGTCAGGTTGTGCATCTCAACGGCGACATTCTGAGCGGTCCGCCGGACGGCGCGGGCTTCGACGCCATCGTGTCGATGCTCTGCTTCCTCCACATCGCCGACCGAACCACCCTCTTCGCCTCGTGCGCGGCGGCCCTGAAGCCCGGTGGCCGGATCTTCATCGACGACTACATGCAGCTGGCCCCGCTGCAGCCTGACGCGGCGACGGCGCTGGCCGAGATCGTTCATTGTCCGTATCTCCCCGACGCAGCGACCTACGCAGCGCATCTCACCAGCGCTGGTTTCGTCGACATCGAGGTCGTCGACAAGAGCGATGACTGGTCGGCCTTCGTCGGTGCTCGCTACGACGCGTTCCGAGATGGGCGTGACGGTCTGGTTCGCCGCTACGGGGAGCCGACCGTGGCCGAGCTCGACACGTTTTACGGCACGGTCGCCGAGCTCTTCGACGGCGCCGGCCTGGGAGGAGCTCGAATCACCGCGCGTCTGTCCTGAGCGGCAACCTGTTTAGGATGCGAGGCGTGGCGGTCATTTCGACTACCGGACTCACCATGCAGTTCGGCTCTCAACGTGCGCTCGACTCACTCGATGTCGAGGTCCCTCATGGGGTGACGGGGCTGGTGGGTGCCAATGGCGCCGGCAAGACCACCCTGATGTCGATCGCCCTCGGATTGAGATCCCCCACGTCCGGTTCGATCACTGTGCTCGGTCTCGACCCGCACCGCGACGCCGCCAAGCTGCGATCGCTCGTGGGCTACGGGCCCGAACGAAATCTGATGCCCGAAGACATGCCCGCGTCCGATTTCGTGAAGCACCTCGCCGAGGTTCGCGGCATGCCTCGCAGCGAGGCCAAGGGGCGGGCCAGCGACGCGCTTTGGCTGGTCGGGTTGGGCGAAGAACGATTCCGTGCGCTCGGCACCATGTCGACCGGGCAGCGGCAGCGCGTGAAGCTCGCTCAAGCGATCGCGGCCGACCCGAGTCTGGTGCTGCTCGACGAGCCAACCGATGGCCTCGACCCCGTTCAACGCGACGAGATGCTCTCGCTCATCAAACAGATCAGCGCCGAGTACGACATCGACGTGATGCTCTCGTCGCACCTCCTCGAAGAGGTCGAGCGTGTTTGTGATCACATCGTCGCCCTCGATGCCGGCACAGTGGTCGCCCAGGGTCCGCTCGACGAACTCGTGGGCGATACCGAAGTGGTCGTCGTTGAACTGGTTCAGATCGATGACCTCCCTGACTCGGTCGCCGCAGTGGTGGTGCGGCTCGAGCATGCCGGTCTTGACGTCGACCGCCGTGGCGATGAGCTCCGCGTGACCGGGGTCGAGCGGGGCGCGACGCTCAACACAATCCGCGATTCGATCGCCGCCGAGCAGGCGCGGCTCCGTCGGGTTCAGATCGGTCGTCGCACGCTCGAGGATCTGTTCACGGCGGTCGAATCGTGACCTCCGCCGAGATCTTCGATCGTGGCTACCGGCGGTTCGAAGGCACGCGCGGTGGCCGTGGCAGCGCAATGCGCTCGGTGGTCTGGTACACGACAAAGAGCATCCTCGGCCTCGGTCGCAAAGCTCGGCACAAGGTGTTCCCGGTGATCGTTGCGGTGATCGCATTCCTGCCGGCGATCATCTTCTTGGGTATGGCGATCCTCATCGGTGACCTGCTCGAAGGCGAGCTCCGGCCGGAATACTGGGAGCTCTTCGGGTTCTCGTTCATGGCATTCCTGGTGTTCACGACGATGGTGGCACCCGAGGCAATCGTGCGGGATCGCCGCGATGGCATGCTGCCGCTCTACCTGTCGACGCCGCTGACGAAGGTCACGTATCTCATCTCGAAAGGCACCGCAGTCATCGCCACGATGATGATCATCGTGCTTGGGCCATCTCTCTTGGCCCTGGTCGGGTTCACGGTGCAGGGCATGGGTCCCGATGGATTCGGCACATGGATCGAGACGTTGGCGAAGCTGGTTCTGGCTGCGTTCACCATCGTCGTGGTGCTCGGCGCGGTCGCCCTGGGTGCCGCAAGCCTCACGGACCGACGAGCATTCGCAAGCGTGGCCGTGGTCATGGTTCTGCTGGGGCTGTCCTTCTTCGTCGAGGTGATGGTCAACGGTGTCGATGCCCCTGAGACGCTTCGGTTGATCGACCCGCTGAACCTCCCGTTCGAAGTCGCGCCCCGACTCTTTGACGCGAAGAGCGAGCCGTTTGTGGAGGTTTCGACGTCGCTTGTACTGCTCGGAAACCTCGGCTGGGTCGTCGCCGGCGTCGGCACGTTGGCTGCGAGCTATCGCCGGCTCGGAGCAGTGTGATGACCGACGTCTCGTCCCCGCCCCCACCACCGACGGGCGCTCCGGTCGACCTCGGTCATCTGACGCAGGCCTATTCCGCCTCGGGGCCGCCCATGGTCGAGGCGTTCGGCGTCACCAAGGCCTTCGGCGATGTGATCGCGGTGTCGGATGTCAGCTTCCGGATCGGAAGCGGAATCACCGCCATTCTCGGCCCCAACGGCGCGGGGAAGTCGACGCTGTTTCGCATTCTCTGTGGCCTGACGCCACCGTCCAAGGGGCGGGTGGAGGTCCTGGGCCGCGATGCTCGGCGTGACCGCGACGTCCGCGGTCGCATTGGACTGGCGCCACAGCAGGATGCGATGTTCGACCGCCTGTCTGCCTTTGAGTTCGTGGAGTACGCGGCCTTGACGAACGGCGTGGACTCGGCCGAGACGCGTGCCCGCGCCGCTCTCGACTATGTCGAGATCTCCGCCGATGACCCGAAGCGGGTCGGTGCCTTCTCCAAGGGCATGCGCCAGCGAGTCAAGCTCGCCGCGGCCTTGGTTCACGATCCCGAGATTCTCGTGCTCGACGAGCCGCTCACCGGGCTGGATCCGGTGCAGCGGTCTCGAATGATCGAGCTCTTCAACGACCTCGCCGGCCAGGACAAGTGTCTGCTGGTCTCGAGTCACGTACTCGACGAGGTTGCCCGTCTTGGCTCCAACGTTCTCGTCATCGCTCAGGGCCGTCTCGCCGCCGCCGGCGACTATCACGCGCTGCGCGACATGATGGATGACCGCCCGCATCGGATCCGGATCGAGACCGATCAGCCCCGTCGTCTCGCGGCCGCAATCATCGAGCGCGATCTGGCCAAGGGCGTCTCGGTCGAAAACGAGGAGATCACCCTGGACACCACTGATGTCGACCGGTTCGGCCGGGCGATCGCACCGCTGGCCGTTGAGCTCACCGCCCACCTCGGCTCTGTCGCCCCACTCGACGATGACCTCGAGTCGGTCTTCCGCTACCTGGTGGAGGGACGATGAGCGCAAGCGTCAGCCCCCTGCGAGCCATCGGCCTTGTGCATGGGTTGCTCATCAGGCAGCTTCTGACCAGGGGTCGCATTCTTGCCCTGCTCGCGTTGAGTGTGCTCCTCGGAGTCGTCTCCCTGTCGGTCCGGCTCTCCGACACCCTTGAGAATCCGCTCCGTTCGAGCGTCGAGATCTTCGACGTGGTCGGGTTCACGTTGGTCGTGCCGATCGTGGCTCTCGTCTTTGCCGGCGCCGCGCTCGGCGACAGCCGCGAGGACGGCACGCTCGTCTACCTCTGGCTTCGTCCCATGGACCGGTGGCCTGTTGTGGTGGGCGCCTGGCTTGCCGCAGTGTCGGTGAGCCTTCCGCTCACAGTGGTGCCGCTGGGAATCAGCGCCATGATCGCCGGCGTGGGGGAAGGGCTCCTGATGGCCACGGTGCTTGCCGCGTTGGTGGGGGTCCTCGTCTACTCAGCGGTGTTCGTCCTGCTCGGGCTCCTGCTCAAGAACTCGATCATCTGGGGGATCGGCTACATCCTGATCTGGGAAGGCTTGATCGCTCAGTTCGGGTCGGCGCTCGGCAAGGCAGCCCTACGGGGCTACACCCGTTCAATCCTCGCCAACAGGATGGACATCGATCTGGATGGATTCAGTGAAGTTTCGACCGCGAGCGCCGTGGCGATTCCGATCGTCGTGACCATCGTGGCGCTCTTTCTGGCCGCAGCTCGGCTGCGCACCATGGAGATCGACTGAGCGGCCAGATCGATGGTCTCGTGGACCATGTGGTTGCGCCGGGCTATTCGGACCACACGGACCCATTCGCGACTCTCCGACGTACCGGGACCCCAGGCCCCGGTGCTGGGTCGAGCGGCCTCGCGGCGGGTGGCTCGGGAACTACCGCCCGGTGAACGTTGCCTTGCCCGGGCCGTTCTCCAGGAAGCTCTGCACACCAGCGGTGCAGTCGTCGGTCTCGAACGCTTCGCCGAACTTGCGGGCCTCGACCTCGATCGCCTCGTCGAGGGGAAGGTGAAGGCCCTCCATGATCGCTTCCTTGGCTTGGCGCAGAGCGGCCGGCCCGGCGGCGTACTCGGCCGCTTTGGCGAGGGCCTCGTCATACAACGCGTCGGGATCGTGGAGCGATGACACGATGCGGTTGGCCAGCGCGGTCGGCGCATCGACATGCATGCCCGTGTAGACCATTTCCTTCGCCATGGTGACACCGGCCACGCGAGCGAGGCGCTGGGTGCCACCGCCACCGGGGATCAAACCGAGCTGAATCTCGGGCACTCCGAACGTCGCGTCCTCAGCAGCCATCCGGAAGTCGGTCGACAACGCGACCTCGAGGCCGCCACCGAGTGCGTAGCCGTTGACGGCCGAGATCGTGATCTGGGGGAGCTGTTCGATCGCCAAGAGCGAGCCGTTGAATCGCCGTGAGAAGGCGTGAGCGGCGGCGCCATCAAAGCTCGGGAACTCGGAAATGTCGGCACCGGCGGCGAACACCCGGCGTCCCCCTGTGATCACCACTGCCCGAACCGACGGATCGTTTCTCAGTTCGTCGCAGATGTCGGCGAGATCAGCGACCATGTCGGCGCTGATGGCGTTCACCTTCGGGCGATCGAGGCGAATCGTCGCCATACGATTGGCAGTGTCTCGTTCAAGGTGGACGTGTTCTCCCATGTGGTGGAATCTAGCCGAGTAGCAGTCCTCACCTTCGAACCGGCGAGGCCGATGGAATCACAATGATCGAGAACGGCGGACAGTGGGAACAGCAGCGGGTGCTGTGGGATGTCGGTGCCAGTTTCGTTGGCGCCGGCCCTGCTGATCTCGCGTCTGTTGTGACTGACGGTGTCGAAAAGATCGCCCGCGTGGCCGGCGCCACATCCGGCGGTATCTGGCAATCCAACATGGCCACCGGCACCTCCGATCTGATCTACCGCTGGGTGCGTGAGGAGGGCCTCGATCTGGGCGCCGGCGCTCAGAATAGGCTCAGCGAGGACCTCGTCGATCGCTTGATCGACGGTGGTGGTGTGGTTCTGCTTCCCCTCGAGGAGCTTCTCGGCAGAGAGGCCGCCGAGGAGCGTGGCTGGGCGGGAGGTACGGCCGCAGTTCTGGTCATCGAGTTCGATCAGGCTTCGGCCACGACGCTGGTGATCGGCGGGCTCGACGTCGAATGGGGTGACAACGAGATCGTGCTATTCCGCGGATTCGGCACCCTTCTTCGCCAGTTCTTCGCCCGCGTTCGAATCCAAGAAGAGCTCAACTACCGGATCCGCCTCGATGATCTGGTGGTCTCCTCGGTTGCTCGACTTGTCGAGGTAACTGTCGAATCTTGGGATCAGACGCTCGACCGAATCCTCCATGACATCCAATTGGTGCTTGACGCCGCGACGATCGCCTACGCGCTTGCCACCGACCAGTCCATCACGATCGAACGAGTACAGGGCCGAGCGTTCCCGGCGTCTGTGGCCGAGATCGAGATCGGTCCGGAACAGAGTGTCTCCGAGCTCCTTGGCCTGCAGGCCGGGCGACCCGAACCCCGTGTGCTGTCGCAGCGCGAGATCGTCGTGGCGCTGCACGGGGTCGAAGTCGCCGATGCGCTTGGTGTTGGCGAAGACCACGGGTCCGTCGGTGTCTTTCCGGCTGCGCTCCGCTCGACCACGCAGGCCGTCGTTGCGGTCTTTCGGGACCACGAAGGCTGGCTTCCTGACGAGGTCGACGCCGTCAACACGATTGCGTCGAGCGTCGCCCAGACTCGTGCTCGCCTGGACGCCGAGTCGTCTTCTCGCTTCTGGCTAGAGACGGATGAGATGGTGGCGCGTCTCGTCGCTGACTTCCTTCGAGTCGAGGCTGCCGAGGTCGATGCTGTCGTCGAAGACTCGTTGGCAATGGTCGGCCGTCATCTCGGTGCGTCAGCCGTGCATCTTGCCGAGCTCGAACCAGGGTATGGCACCCGTCTCACCGCCGAATGGGCGCCGACCTGTGGACCGATTCTCGAGGTCGGCGCGCTGATGCCTCCGTCCGATCAGGGCGTCCCGCACACCGTGGATCGGAACGGATCCGCGACTGCTCGAGTCGTGCGTCGCGGCGGACATCTTTCGCCATCTTCAGAAGCGATGCTCGCCGCGTCACCTACCGGCATCTGGACTGTCGTCGCCTGCCCGATCTCGGTCGCCGGCACCGACGTGGGTATCGCCTCGTTCAGCTGGTTTGACGATGAGAGTGACCATCTCGAGCCGTACAGCCGAATGGTCGCCGCGTTCAGTGATCTCCTCGGGCAGCTCAAGACCCGAGTCCAACTGGAGCGGTGGACGCAGCGGCAGGTGGCAGCGCAGGGGCTGCTGCGGCGTGTCGCCGTGCAACTCGCCGAGGTCGGCGAACGTGAATTCTCGGTCTCTCTCGCATCGGTCCTCGGTGAGGTCGCGGACTTCTTGGAGCTGGACGGAATCGCCAACTGGCGGATCGACAACACCGAGGCGAAGTACCGGTTGCGTATGCACCCTGACGGAACGTTGGTCGGTCCCGGCGAAGATGCGCCGGAGTTCGTCTTCGGGTCGGACGACCTCTTCGATCGCGCTCGCAAGGAACGCACAGCCATGCGTGTGGAAGAGTACGACGGTCGAAGTCGAACAATCACGATGATCCAGGCACGCGGCTCGGAAGACTCACCTCGGGCGATGTTGGTCGCTCACAAGACCTCCACTACTGGTGAGGACTCAGAAGCCCAGTTCGTACTCGGCGCCCTCAGCCAGGTCATCGAACAGATCGAGGACCGGCTGGTGGCCGAACGCTACAGCCTGAGCGCGTTCGGGCAGGCTCCGACCGGGATTGCGCTGCGCGACGAGCAGCTTCGTCTCGTCACATGCAACGAAGCCTTCGTGCAGTTCCTTCACGCTGAATCGATGGAGGACCTCGTGGGCACGATGCCCGAAGACATCTTCGACATCGATCTCGAAAAGATCGACTGGGACGTCCAAGACGAGGTCCTGCACGCCGAGGTCCCGTTCCAAGCGCGAGATGGTCGACGAGTGTGGGGCCGTATCCGTGCGTCGAAGATCGAAGGCTTCATCACTGGCGAGCCGTTGTTCCTCATCCACACCGAGGACATCACCACGAGCCGTCGGGCGGAGCAGCTGCTCCGCTTCCAAGCCACCCACGATGAACTGACTGCGCTGGCGAACCGCCGAAGCCTTCTCGAGTCGATCGATCAGGCCTCTTCCCGCGGCGAGGACGTGGCCGTGCTCTTGCTCGACCTCGATCGTTTCAAGCTGATCAACGACTCGCTCGGCCACGACCGCGGCGATGAACTTCTTGTAGTGATTGCGGATCGACTTCGGCTCACGGTACGCCCGGGCGACCTGGTCGCCCGCCTTGGTGGCGACGAGTTCGCCGTGATGCTTCCCCAACCGGTCGACGAGTTCTTGGCTCGTCGGGTTGCCGACCGTTTGTTGTCGATGATCGGCGAGCCCGTCTACCTCGGTCACCAACAGGTCTTCCCCTCGGCAAGCATCGGCATAGCGTTCGCCGAAGCCAATACCGATACCCGCGACCTGATTCGTCGCGCTGATACCGCCATGTATCGGGCCAAGGCGGACGGTCGAGGCCGTCACGCAGTGTTCGACGAGCACCTCCGCGAGGAGGTCACCGCGCGTATGGCCACCGAGTCCGGCCTACGTCGAGCGCTGCGCAATCAAGAGCTTTGTGTCCACTTCCAACCGGAAGTGTCGCTCCACGACGAGTCGATTCTCGGCGCCGAGGCGCTGGTGCGCTGGGAGCATCCAGATGAAGGACTGCTGGCCGCAGCTCTCTTCGTTCCCGTGGCCGAGGAGACCGGCCTCATCGTCGACATCGGTACCCACGTTCTCCTCAACGCCTGCCACGAGGCTGCGACATGGCCGGGAGGCGACTCAGGGCCGATGCTGCGGGTCAACTTCGCCGCCGCCCAGCTCCAACGCGACGAAACGGTTGGGCTCGTTCGCCTCGCCCTCGAACAAACGGGTCTTCCGGCACACCGCCTGTGCGTGGAGATCACGGAGTCAGCGGTGATGACCGACATCACCCGCAGTGAAGACATCCTGCATCGTCTGAAAGAAGTTGGCGTGAAGATCGCCGTCGACGACTTCGGCACCGGATTCTCCTCGCTCGCCTACCTCAAACGTTTCCCGGTCGATGCGCTGAAGATCGACCGCGCTTTTGTGATGGATCTGGCCGAGAGCGTCGACGATCAGGCGTTTGTTCGCTCGATCATCTCCCTGGCCGAGGCCTTGGGGTTGGACGTGGTGGCCGAAGGCGTCGAGACCCGAGAGCAGGCTGATGTGCTGCTCCGGCTGGGCTGTCACCGCGCCCAGGGATACTTCTTCGGCCGACCGGCACCGGCCGCGGATCTTCACACCCGGTTGAATGAGACCGGTCTCAAAACGAGAAGTGTCCGGCCCTGACCAACCCGGTCCCGCCGACCGTTTCGTCCGTCTCGATCGCGTTCATCACCGCGATTTCGGCTGAGTTCGCCCAGAGTCGTGACCCATCGTCGAATCGACAGGCGAGCACGGCGCGTGCGGGACCGCCGCCGTCGTGTTCGACGGTTGCACCATCGATGACAACCGGCCCAGAGCGATCGGGGAGCGCCTGGTCGATTGTCGGACTGTCGTCATGGGTGGTGGTGGCGAACCGATACTTCTCCGGCGGTTGGGCCGAATAGAGTCCGAACGAGTGCTTGGACGCGTGGCCGCCGTTGCCCTGGACCACGCCGCGAGAGCTCGAGTCGTTGCGCAGTACCTGCACCATGCCCACGAGTGACTGACCGGCGGCGAAGTTGAGCGGCGCGCCGGCGAAACCCAAACCTCCGGTGACGGTGAGTTGGCGATCCGGCGAAACTCCGAACACCTCACAGCTGAGAGTGACCACCGAAGGAAAGCAGCCATAGAAGTCAAGGTGCTCGATCTCGCTCAGCGGCCCCCAGCGATCCGTGATCTGTCGAGCGGCGAGACCAAGGGCGCAGACCTGGTCGAGCGATCGGCGAGTCAGGATGCTGTCGGTATCGATCGTGCTGAGCGTGTCGTGAACGTAGACCCGCTGGTCGGTCGGCACCCCGAGTCGATCGGCGGCCTCGCGGCTCGCGATGATGACGGCGCCCGCTTGATCGACATGATTGTTGGCGCACATGGCCTTGGTGTAGGGCCATGACACCATCCGATTTGTCGGGCTCGCGTTTCGAATCTCGATAGCGGTCATGCCCGACTGGTCGGCGGCGTGAGGATTCCCCGTGGCCACTTCGGCGTAGCCGGCCCAGAGTGCAGCGGCTCGGTCGCGAGCCGCATCGAGTGATTCGCCTCGGCGGGCTCGGATCGCGCTGTCCATCACGGCATAGGTGTTGCGCGGGAACTCGCCGCCGCGAGCGGTGTCGGCCTCGTCGCCCATTTCGAGAGTCGGCCCCCACAACTCCTCGGGTCCGTGCCGCAGCTCCGGGCGACGCTCGATGCGTCGACCCTGCTTCTTCAGCGCCCGCCGGGTGGCGTTGTTCTCACCGCTGACCATGACCGCGACGTCGACCTCGCCACGGGCGATCCGATCGCTCAGCTCGCCGGCGAACGTGATCGGGGTGTTGCCCCCCATCGTTGTGAGGACGGTGTCGGCATTGGGGGCACCGATCTCGGTGGCGATCAGCGCCGCTGGGTCGCGAAACGAGAACAGCCCGGCCACAACGGCGAGCGTGTCGATCGCCGGGGCCACACCGGAGCCGCCCGTGTCGGCGACGGCAGCGGAGACCGCCTCGGACATCAGGTCGATCGCATCAAACGGGGCGTCGAGACGCGGCTCGGCGTAGGAGATCTGACTCACGCCGATGATCACCGGTTGCCGGGGGTGCACCGTCATCGCGGGGAGTCCTCCGCCGGACCGATGAGCTCGCCGATTTCGGCAATTGCTCGATCAGGGTTCTCGAATGGCCCGAAGTGGGTGAGGTCGTTCCATTCCGACAGGGTGCCGTTCGGGAGGGCAGCGGCGACTTGCCGCGCGACATCCGCGGGTGGACGTCCGTCGCCGGAACCAACCACCGTGATCGGCATCGTCAGCTGGTCGAGTTGGGGGAAGATGTCGCCTCGAACGTTGGAGAAAACCTTCGCCTCGTTCTCGGGGTCACACTTCAATGTCACGCCCCCGTCGATCTCGCGGAACCCGAAACGGACGTAGTCCTCGAGCATCTCGTTATCGACGGCATCGAACGGAGGGCGTGATGCGTAGCGCTCCAATACGGCTTCGAACGAGTCGAAAGTGGCGCGACGAGCTCTGGCAGCCGTTGCCATGAAGTTGTCGTGGTTGCGTACGGGTCCAGGCCAGATGATCGGCTCGAACAGCCATGCGGTTCGGAGCGAGCCGGGGCGGGCCAACTCCGTACCGACCGCGGTGCACCCGCCCATTGAGTGTCCGACGAAGTCGACCGGTTCGTCGACCTCGAGATGATCGAGAACCGCCGAGCAGTCGTCGACCATCCCCGTCCATGCGAGGTCCAGGTCCGGGGTCACTGAGTCGCCATGCCCGCGGAGGTCGATACCGATCACTCGGCGGACATGGGTCAGCCCGTCCGCGATCTTGCGGTAGCAGTGGGCATGCATCCCCGTGGCGTGGAGCACAACGAGAAGAGGCCCGGAGCCACCGAAGTCATGGACGGCAACCTGAACCCCGTCGGTCGACGGAACCAGCACCGTCATCTGTCAGCGCGCGGGCGGAAATGCATCGTGCAAATGTAGAACGAGGCCCGCCCATTCTCCTTGTTGGCGACGTTCGATGATCCGGGCGTTGTAGGCATCGGCGGCGCGCGCCTCCTGGGGGCCGGCCAGAAGCCCGGAGACGACAAGCCTCCCCGTGAGTAGATGCCGACGTACGCGGGCAGCGATCGCCTCGTGGATGTCGATGGTGACATTCACGACCGAAAGGTCGTACTCGCCGGCCGCTTCTCGGGCCGAGCCGGGCCGAGCGTCAACACTTGCTGCCACGCCGTTGGCCGCTGCGTTCGCGATCGTGGCGTCGATCGCCGCGGGATCGGTGTCCACGGCGACGCAGGTCGCTCCGAGGCTGGCGGCGGCGATGGCGAGCACCCCGCTGCCGCAACCGATGTCGGCGACGCGAGGCCGGTGCGGCGCGCTGGTCAGATCGCTGAGCTGCTCGGCGAGGATCTCGACCGCAAGCCGCGTTGATGCATGTGAGCCGCTGCCGAACGCGCGGCCGGGGTCGATCACGAGTTCGGGAAGGCGGGCTTGTGCAAGCCACGGCGGTCGAATGGTGAAAGGTCCGACCCGATGGGTCTCGGCATGGGTGCGCCACTCATCGAGCCCTGTGTCGTCGGCGACCTGAATCGTGGTGCCACCGACGGCTTCGGCATATTCATCAGCCCTTTCAGGGTCGGAGAAGGCGACCCGTAGATCGTCGCCGAGCTCCTCGATGCCGATCGCTCCCGCGATCCACGCATCCGTAGACAGCATTTCGTCGCCTGCTGCGCCAACAATGGTGACGAGGACGGCCAACGTTCAGTCGTCGCCGTGTTGGCGGAGAAAGCGTTGGAACTCCGCCGCGAGGTCGTCTGCGTTGGGGAGCGACGCTGCAGTGCGAGCATCAAAGCGTTGTTCGAGTCGGCGCACGTACTGCGTGATGTCATCGTCGCCGTCCATGGCCTCGTTGACCCGCAACTCCCAGGCGCGTGACTCGTCATCGAGGCTCGACCACCGGGTCGGAAGCCCGGTGACCCGTTCGAACCGTTCCAGGAGAGCGCGAGACGCCTTCGGGTTCGGAGAGCCGCTCACATAGTGCGGCACGCCGGCCCGGAGCGAGACGGCCGGAACACCAGCACTTTCGAGGCGCTCGAGCACGACGCCGATGACCCCGGTCGGTCCTTCGTAGGTCGGCTGGTCGAGTCGAAGAACCTCGGCGAGTTCGGCGTCGGCCGTTGAACCAGTGATCGTCGGCGGCCGGGTGTGGGGCACCTCGGCAATCATGGCTCCGAGGGTGACCACCATCGCCACATCGAGATGGTCGACGATCTCGACGATGTCGTCGGCGAACGTGCGCCACAACAGGTGGGGCTCAACTCCTTGCATCAGTACCAGGTCGCGGTCTTGTCCGGGCAGGAGAAGGCAGTCGACGCGGTTTTCCGGCCAATCGATGACTCGCTTCCCCGTTTCAGTGATGCGAGCTTCGGGCCGGCGTTCGCTGAAGTCGAAGAACGGGTCGGGGTCGATGGCACCGAGTGCGATCGGATCGTGAAGCCGCAGGGCCTCGATGGCGCCGGTCGCGGCGCCCCCTACATCGAACAGGCCCTCGAACGCCGCGACAAGGATCGGCGACCGTAGCGGGCGCGGGGGCTGATCGTGCCAGACAAGCGTGTCCACATGGTCAGCATGCCGTACCGAGGCTTGATTCCGGCAACGCGTATGCCGATTGCAGGAGGTGGAACCGGCTGAGCAGGCGCGACTCGAATCGGAGATGCTGTGGATCCCGGCGTTGGAGCTTGCTCGAGCCAGCGTCGACGATCACCCCGCAGTCGAGCGCGACGCACTCCGTGTCCTCGGCCAGCATCTCGGTGCCTCCCATGTCGCGCTGTGGCGGGTGGATTTCGACGCGTTCGCTCTCGATGAGGTCTCCTCCTGGCGACAGCGGGCCGGTTCCGGTGCGGATTGGTCGGCACGGACTCAGGTTTCAAGCGATGCCATCGACGATGTCACCGGTGGAGGCGGCTACGCCGAGCTTGCACTGGATGCGATCGCGGAGCACGTACCAGCCGACCACCAGCGAGGAGTCCTTGCTGTTGCCACGATCGAGGCTGATGAAGCCCTCGGCCTGGTTGCCGTCTCGCCGGTTGCGAACTGGAAGCGACCACCGGAAACCCCCATGCGAGGACTCGCCTCGTTGCTTCGTCACAGTCGTCGCCGTGTCGCCGCCTTACGCGAGCTCGCCGATCGGCAACGAGTTGATGCGCTTCTCGCGGAGATTGCCGATGTCTGTTTGGCCGCGACACATGCGAGTGCGGGCGCAGCCACGCTCCGGGTGTGCCAGATGCTGGGTGAGTTCCTGGAAGCAGATGGCGTCGTTACGCGCCGTTTGGTCGGAGGCCAGGCGATCGTCGACACCAAGTGGATCTCGCCGAACTCCGAGGGGAAGGGCCCGCCCATCGGACACTCTGTTCCGTCCGTGTACGACAGCTACGCGTCCGTCGCTGACCAGTTCGTCATCCTCGCCGATGAATCGCCAGACCCGGTCTACCGAACGGAGATGGACCGGCACTGGGGTGGGGCTGCTGACGATTACGTGCAACTGATCCACGTTCGCGGCCGTGGCGTTGACACGCTGAACGTCACCTATCGTGCCCCGCTGCCCAAATTCGCTCCCGATGTCATCAGAGGGGCTGCAGTTCAGCTCGGGTATCTGAGAGGACGAATCGAAGCGGAGCAGTATGCCGAGACGGCGTTTGCCGATGCGCCCGTCGGAATCGTTCTTCGGGATGCCGCCGGCTCGATTCTGCGCGCCAACGCGGTATTCGCACAGCTGCTGGGATCAATCGAACCGGATGTACTCGTCGGGGACCGACTCAGCGATCATCTTGAACGCGCCCCGAGCGGGCGACACTTCGATTCCCTCACAGAGGGCGAATTCGTGGCCCGGGTCCGCACGTCGGATACGGCGCCGCGGTGGGGACAGTTCGAGACCGTCGAGGTCGATGCAGGAGGTCCGGATCCCACATGGCTGACCTATGTGAAGGACATCACGGACCAGCGCCGGGCTGAAGATGCGCTTCGTCACGATGCAACCCATGACGAGCTGACCGGCCTCCCCAATCGGCGCGCTCTCAAAGCCGCGCTGGCCGAGTCCGCCGATGTCGGTGTCCTGCTCATTGACCTCGACCGCTTCAAACTGGTCAACGACTCGCTCGGCCATGATCGAGGCGACGAACTGCTCCAGACTGTGGCCGACCGGCTGCGGCTCGCTCTTCGTCCCGGTGATCGGGT
This sequence comes from Acidimicrobiales bacterium, assembly GCA_029263175.1. Taxonomy (GTDB): domain Bacteria; phylum Actinomycetota; class Acidimicrobiia; order Acidimicrobiales; family Aldehydirespiratoraceae; genus JAACCU01. Next base: position 32,251 of record JAJCXZ010000087.1, read on the forward strand.
GTTTCGTCACGGTGGTGACGAGTTCGCCATCGTGATCCTTGGTCCCGCGACTGAAGTAGATGCCACTCGCGTCGCCAGCCGCCTTCGTTCGCTGCTCAACCAACCGGCCTACCTGGGTCCACATGTCGTGCACCCGGGCGCAAGTGTCGGCATCGCGATCTCATCTGCCGGTATCGATTCCGCCGAGCTGTTGCGCAGAGCAGACACCGCCCTGTACCGGGCGAAGGCCCTTGGCGGCTCCACTGTGGTCACCTTCGATGAAACCCTGAGCCAAGAGCTACTTCATCGGGTCTCCACCGAAGCGGGGCTACGGAGTGCGCTCGACGAGAACCGTATTGTGACGCACTATCAACCTGAGGTTTCGCTGGCTGACGGCTCGCTCATCGGCGCTGAGGCCCTGGCTCGTTGGGACCACCCGACCGAGGGAGTCCTTCCTGCCGCGGTCTTCATCTCGATAGCCGAGGACGTCGGGTTGGTTCGCAGGATCGGGGAGCATGTCCTGCACGATGCCTGTGCAGAGGCAATCACCTGGCCCGACGACACGTTGGTCGTCCGAGTCAACCTCAGCGCCGCGCAGGTGCTCAGCGATGACACCGTCAGAGTGGTCGGCGCCGCGCTGTGTGCGTCGGGTCTCCCGGCGCGACGTCTCTGTCTCGAGGTCACTGAGTCCGCGGCAATCGAAGATGTTCGCCGCTCTGAAGCAGTCATGCGCGGTCTGAAGGACCTCGGCGTTGAATTGGCGCTCGACGACTTCGGCACCGGGTACTCGTCGCTTTCGTACCTCCAACGGTTCCCGATCGATTCGCTGAAGATCGATCGCTCGTTCGTGATGAACCTGGCTGACGACGATGAGAGTGTCGCTTTCGTGCGCTCGATCATCTCGCTGGCCGACTCGCTCGGCCTGTCCGTGGTCGGAGAAGGCGTGGAGACCGAAGCCCAGGCGAACATTCTCCGTTTCCTCGGATGTGTGCGCGCCCAGGGGTATCTCTTCGGCCGCCCGGGCCCGGCGGCCGAGCTGGTGGCGATGATGTCATGACAATCCATGGGCAGTCGGGCGCCGCGAGCAGGGCCGGCTACATCCGCGACTTGGAGTCCGAGCCGCGCTGGGACCCAGCGCTCGTGCGCCGAGTCCTTCTGATTCGGGCTTCCTCGGCGGTGTCTCTCGGCGTGATCACGGCGACCGTGCCGGCGTTCGGACCCAACCGCTACCTGCTCAGCGCCTTTCTGATACTCGTTGCGCCCGCGGTGATGTTCATCGCCTTCCGCGTGTTCGACTCGGATCGGTTGCTGGTCAACGCAACCCTGATCGACATGGTGTGGGCAGTGCTGGTGCCGCACTTCGTGCCCCCGACCTACAGCGGCTCGCTCCTTGTTGCGGTCGCCATGCTGGCCTTCGTCGCCAATGAAGATCCTCGAGCGCTCATCCGAGCTTCGGCGATCGGCGTCATCGGCTACCCCATCGTCGGGATCCTCCACGACCCCTACTTCTGGCTTCCCCTCTACGCGGTCTTCGTGATGTTGCTTCCGCTGTTGATCTTCATGGCGACGACACAGAACGAACGTGAGATCCGTCACCAGATTCGGATGCGCTATGGGGCCGAGCACGACTCCTTGACCGGGCTCAGGAACCGTGTGGGACTTGCGAGTGCGCTCGAGCAGGCACCGGCCCACGCGCTCATCGCGATTGATCTCGATGGCTTCAAGGACATCAACGACACCCTCGGCCACGAAGCCGGCGATGCCCTTCTCGCCGCACTTGCGTCGCGGATGAACGAAGAGATTGACGGCCGCGGAGTTCTCGCCCGCATCGGAGGCGACGAGTTCGCAGTCGCCGTTGGTGACGCCGACCCGAATCTCGTCGCCAGCCAAGTGCTCTCCGCGTGTCGGCGACGGGTGGCGCTCGGCGACGTTGACGTGTCCATCGGCGCATCGATCGGAATCGCGACGTCAGACGGTGAGGCTGACGGCCACGAGCTACTGCGGCGCGCCGACCTCGCCATGTATGAAGCCAAACGCAGCCAGGGAGGCGTTCGGCGATGGTCTGACTCGACACGTTCGGCGTCGAAGCAGCGAGTGAGCCTCTCCGGTGAGGTCGAGGCCGGATTCGAAAAGGGCCAATTCGAGCTCTACTACCAGCCGATCGTCAGCATGGAAACCGGCGACGTCGAAGACGTCGAGGGACTCCTCCGATGGAATCACCCTGAGCGGGGACTGCTTGCACCCGAGGACTTCCTCGAGCTCGTCGAGGGCATCGGCCGCCGTTCGTCGATGGACAGGTTGGTGTTCGACCAGGCCGCTGAGCTCGCCGCTCGCCTCAGCCCCGCCATTGGTGTCTCGGTGAACGTCTCAGCTGGTTCGCTGCTGCGCAGTTCCGTTCCCGTTGTGCTCGATGCGGCGCTCCGGCGCCATGGGATCGCGCCACAACGCATCACTGTCGAGGTGATCGAAGACGAAATGGTGGACGAGCATTCAACAGCTCGTGCGGTGCTCAACGCTCTGGGCGAACTGGGGGTCGGGATTGCCATCGATGATTTCGGTACCGGTCACTCATCGCTCGCTCGGCTCCGGCGACTCCCGGTTACGTCGCTGAAGATCGACCGTTCGTTCATCATGGCGATGGAGACAAGCGATGACGATCGCGCGATCGTCTCCGCCGTCAGCGAACTCGGGCGGGCCTTGGACCTCATGACCGTGGCCGAAGGAGTCGAGACCATGGCCGTCCGGGATCACATGGTGAAGCACGGTGTACGCGTCGATCGACTCCAGGGCTTCGGTATCGCTGGTCCGATGCCAGCCGAGCAGTTGTTCGAGTGGCTGCATCCGTCGACGACCGACTCGGACCGGATCGGGACCCACGGATAGCTTCGAGGGCTCGTGTTGTTGACTTTCCTGCCGATCGGGTTACCGTGAAGACCGTGAAGCCCGATCTGTCGACCCTGCTTCTTCTCGTCTAGGCGAGCGCCACATACCGGCGCTCGCCAACCCCTCGTGCCCTCGGGCCCGGGGGGTTTCTTGCTTTTCATACACCATCACCAACTACAGGAACCGATCATCATGACCAGCGCAGCGCCCAACCAGAGCGCGATGCCATTCGAAAAGTACCGGCCGTATCCCGCGGTTGAGCTTCCCGATCGCACGTGGCCAGATCGTCGCCTCGAAAAGGCGCCGATGTGGTGTTCCGTCGACCTCCGTGACGGCAATCAGGCGCTTGTCGATCCGATGGACTCGGTGCGCAAGAAGCGCATGTGGGATCGCCTCGTCGCGATGGGATTCAAGGAGATCGAGGTCGGGTTCCCGGCGGCATCGCAAACGGACTTCGACTTCGTGCGCGAACTGATCGAGGGTGGCCACATCCCCGACGACGTCACCATCCAGGTGCTGACCCAGTGCCGCCCGGAGTTGATCGAGCGCACCTATGAATCGATTGAAGGTGCGAAGGCGGCCATCGTCCACTTCTACAACTCGACGTCGACCACCCAGCGTCGCGTCGTCTTTCGGTCCGACCGCGCAGGAATCGTGGAGATCGCCGTCGAGGGGGCCAAGCTCTGCCGCGATCTGCGCGCCAAGTCGAGTAACCCCGAGGCAATCCGTTTCGAGTATTCGCCGGAGTCCTATACGGGCACGGAGCCCGAGTTTGCCGTCGAGATCTGCGAAGCCGTCATGGGCGTCCTCGAACCCACCCCCGAGAACCCGCTGATCTTCAATCTGCCGGCCACCGTCGAGATGTCGACCCCGAACCTCTACGCCGACATGGTCGAACGTTTCCTGCGCGTCATCAAGAATCGCGATTCGATCATTCTCTCCCTTCACCCCCACAACGACCGCGGCACGGCGGTCGCGGCGGCGGAGCTCGGTGTGATGGCCGGCGCCGACCGTGTCGAGGGCACGCTTTTCGGCAACGGTGAGCGAACCGGCAATGTCGACATGATCACCATTGCGTTGAACATGTTCACGCAGGGCGTCGACCCCGAGCTCGACATCGGTGACATCGAGGAAGCCCGCCGGGTGTTCGAGTTCGCGAACCGGATGACGGTGCACGATCGCCACCCGTATGTGGGAGATCTCGTCTACACCGCCTTCTCGGGTAGTCATCAGGACGCCATCAAGAAGGGCATGGCCGACATCTACGACGTACAACCCGGCGAGCCCCTCGAGGGTGAGTACGGCGTATGGGACGTTCCCTACCTGCCGATCGATCCGCGACACCTCGGTCGTAGCTACGAGGCGGTCATTCGGGTGAACAGCCAGTCCGGCAAGGGCGGAATCGCCTATGTGCTGCTCCACGAGTACGGGATGGACCTGCCGCGTGCGCTTCAGGTCGACTTCGCCAAGAAGATCCAGACCGTCGCCGAAGACACCGGCACAGAGATCACGTCATACGAGATCCAGCGCCGGTTCATGGCCGAATACGTGGAGCCGGCGAAGCCGAAGGTCGAGATCATCGGTCACCGCTCGTCGAGCGACACGCTCGAAACGGGCACGACCACGCTTCAGGCGAAGTTGATCGTCGACGGTCAAGAACGCATGGTCACGGGCGAAGGCAACGGTCCGATCGATGCGTTCATACATGCACTGACTCAAGCCGATCTCTTCGACGGCAAGATCGTCGACTACACCGAGCACACCATGGGGGCCGGCTCGGATGCCACCGCAGTGGCGTATGTCGAGGTCGACACCGGGGCACGCGACACCACGTGGGGTGTCGGACTCCACGAGTCGATCGTCTCAGCCAGCCTCCGAGCCATCGTCTCGGCGGTGAACACGCTCCACCAGTAAGTCACTCGGGGGCAGACCCCAGGGTGACTTACGGGGCGGCCACGACCACGAGCCAATCGAGAACCTTCACGGATTTGTCTCGCTCGGCGAAGCCTTCGACCTGCACGGCCATCACTCGGCCGGAGCCGGAAGGGGCTTCGTCGACGAGCGTGTGGCGAAACGACAGCAGGTCGCCTTCGAAGGCCGGTCCGACATGGTCGCACTCGTGCCATGCCAAGACCGTGGCCAGACCGTTGACGACCCGACTGAGCGAGGCCTGGGCGAGGCCGACCGGATGGCCGCCGTAGACGAGGCGGGTCGGATACGGCGACATGGTGCCGTCGCGATGGATCATCGCCAGATTGTGTGTCATGCGCACCAGACCGGTGGCGTTGTCGATGGCGTCGCGCGTCGGGTCGATGATCGCTTCGCCGATCTCCCATGGCGTCGGCTCTCCCAGCGCGCTGAGGTTCCAGCCCGACGGCACCAACGAGAGGTAAGCGGGGAGGTCGAGCGGAGGTACGACGCCGAGATCGTCGTTGTGGCCGAGTGGGCCATCGGCGTGGGAAGGGAGCATCGGGCAGCGTTGATAGGCGAGCACGATTTCGTCGCCAGACCGAGTCTCGATGTCGACCAGGACTTTGCCGCGTTCCTGGCGGCCCGGTTTCGATGATCCGTCGGCCATCGCCGCCACGGTCACCGTGGTGGTGAGTGCTTCACCGAGCTCCACCGGGCGGAGAAACCGGAAGTCCCGGTAGAAGAGGTTGGCGATCACACGACGACTCACCGTGGTGCTCTGCCCGGTCGAGATCATGGCGACGAGTCCAGGACTGGCCAGCCGTCGACGTGTGCCGGTGACCACTTCGGCGACCGCGGGATCGAGTGACATCGGAAGCCGCTCGCCGAACATCGACTGGTACAGCGCCGACATACCTTCGTCGACCACGAGTGCGGGCTGGACCGGAAGCGTCTGGCCGACGGAAAGATCGTCGTAGAAAGGGCCGTCAAGTGGGATCACGGTGGAGAGTGTAGATGCGGCCCCGGTGGGTGGGCCGAAGCGGCCTACCACTCCGGAGTACAGTTGAGGTATGCGTATTTCCCCTTTCACCCTGCTTTTCCGCGCTCTTGTTGCTCTCGTTGCCGTAGTGGTATTGGCCGCGGGCTGCAGTTCCGACAATGAACCGACCGATGCCGGCAGCGGCTCCGACGATTCGAGCGACGCTGAAACCTCGACCGACGACGATGGGTCAGATGACAGTGGGTCTGACGACGCCACGTCCGACGATGAGTCCACCGATGGTGACTCGGACATGGAAGAGGAAGATCCGGAGCCAGTGGCCGACATGTCAGCGAGCGTGGCCATCTACTGCGAGGCGAACGCGCTCAACGATGCCGCCGCCGACAACATCGACCCGGCCGACCCCGAGTCGGTTCGGAACTGGGTATTCAAGAGCCGGGATGCGCTTCGCGACGTCATTCCGCAGGCCCCCGAAGAGATCCGTGGCGACCTGGCGATCTTGTTCGAGGGTTTCGAACAGTTCATCGTGATCCTGGAGTCCTACGAGTTCGACTTCTTCGCCGCCCTTCCGGAGATCGAAGCGCTGACCGAGTCTCCGGCCCAGGCCGCAGCGGACGAGCACCTTGATGCCTGGGAAGCCGCGAACTGCCCAACCGGGTCAGTTGACACGGGTGAGGACGCCGCGGGCGGAAGCGCCTTCGAGGACGCTTTGGCGACACCCGAGGTCTTCCTCGCGATGATCGAGAGTGAAGGCGGTCGCGAGTTGATCCTCGACGGAATGACCGAGGACGGCGACTTCACCCGCGACCAGGCCGAGTGTCTGATCGATCACCCGGACTTCCTCGAGTTCTTCGCCCTGATCGGCGGCGCACCGCCCTCGGCCGACATCATTCCGACGATCATCGGCGTCTTCACCGAGTGCGGGATCGATCTCCAGTCTCTCGGCGGCTGATGACTGATTGGATCCAGCTCTCGCAGCGAGCGGGCCTGGCCTGCCACGATCTCGTGGGCTGGATCCTCTTTGACCCTGTTGCGACCGAGAACTATGCCGCTCTCGGAATCCCCGAAGGGCGCGGCTACGTGGTGGCGTGCCGTACTGCTGCGCTCGGCGATGTGGAGCCGACGGTCGCTGCCGCAGCGTGCTATTCGATTCATCCGAACGTCGTCGAATTCGTGATGAGTCTCTACCGAGGCGTCGCCGATGGGGAGTCGATCATGCAGGCTCGTGACAACGCGGTTCTTCCCGGCCTGGAATCGATCGACCCTGGTCTTGCTGGCCGGCTGGCGCCGATCGCTGTCGCCCTCTGGGCCGCGGTCGACTCCTTGTTTGCAGGCGCCCGACCGATGTTCGCCGCTCATCGCGGCCGGCCTCGCCTCGGCGATCTCGACCCCGCACTGTCCGCGTGGCTGGCCATCAACTGCCTGCGCGAGTTTCGGGGCGACAACCATTGGGCCCTGTGCGCAAGCGAGAGTCTGGAACCGGTCGAGGTCGGGTTGCTGCACACGGCAATGGTCTCAGCCGATGAGTATGAGCCGGAGTGGATCGCTCGGAGCCGCGGTGCCGGAGACGACGAGATCACCGAGGCCTGGCAGCGACTCGAACTGCGTGGTTTCGCAGCCGATGGTGCGCTAACCGACGCCGGTCGCGAGTTCCGGCTCGCGTTGGAGACCCGTACCGACGTCCTGACTGCGCCAGCGTGGCAGGCATTCGGCGAGGATCTCACGATTGGATTGCTCGATCTGGTCGAGCCGCTCCACGATGCGTTCGTGGCGCGGATCGATGCGACGGCAGGACCGAAGTGGATGCCTGCAGTACGTGGGCCGAACCGTCTCACCTAGAAGACGGAGCTCGCTCGTTCCATGATCTCGGGCCCGGCCTTGGCGGGCGAGCCGCAATCGAATGGTGGAGCCGGGTCGTATTCGATGCCGAGTTGGATGGCCTGAGCGGCCTCATCGCCGGCGATCGTTGCGGCCAGTGAGAGGGCCATGTCGATGCCCGCTGAAACCCCTGCCGCGGTGACGACGTTGCCGTCCTGAACAGAGCGAGCGGTTACCGCTTCGGCGCCGTAGGCGGCAAGGAGATCCATTGCTGCCCAATGAGTGGTGGCCTGCTTCCCGTCGAGCAGGCCGGCCGCGCCCAAGATGAGGGAGCCGGTGCAGATCGAGGTTGTCCATGTGGCGGTGGAAGCCATTCGCCGCACCCAATCGAGGATCTCCTCGTCGGCCGCGGCGGCAAACGTGCCGGCGACGCCCCCAGGCACGACGAGCACGTCGCATGAGTCGATGTCGGTCATGGCGTGGGTGGCGACAAGTCCGAGGGCACCCGTGTCGGCCATGACGGGGCCGCCGTCCTTGGAGACGGAGATGGGCTCGACTCCAGGGAGTCTCGACAACACATCGTGAGGCCCGATGATGTCGAGAGTGGTGAGTCCCTCGTAGAGAAAGAAGACAATGCGCATGACGCATGTTGGCTGGCGCGACCCGATTCCGCCAACGCACGCTGGGGTCTGTCCCCAGCGTGCGTTAGCCGAGCACTTCCTTGGAGATGATGGTCTTCATGATTTCGGAGGTGCCGCCGTAGATCGTGGCGACGCGAGCATCGGCGTAGGCGACGCCGATGGGGTACTCGCTCATGTAGCCGTAGCCCCCGAACAGCTGGAGACAGCGATCGGTCACCCGGTGCTGCAACTCGGATCCCCACAACTTGGCCTTGGCCGCCCCGGCGGCGGTGAGCTCGCCAGCGTTGTGCTTCATGACGCAATCGTCGATGAACGGCCGACTCACGGCCAGCTCCGTCTCGACCTCGGCCAACACGAACTTCGTGTTCTGGAACGATGCAATGGGTTGACCGAACGCGGTGCGCTCCTTCACATACTCGATCGTCCAATCGAGGGCTGCTTGGGCGACGGCAACCCCGGTGACGCCGATCGACAACCGCTCCTGGGCGAGGTTGAACGACAGGTAGTCCATGCCTTTGCCTTCATCGCCGAGCAGGTTCGCCTTCGGCACGCGCACGTCGCTGAAGAACAGTTCTGCCGTGTCGGCGCTCTTCTGGCCGATCTTGTCGAGGTTGCGGCCGCGCTCGAATCCGGGCATCCCGCGCTCGACAACGAGTAGTGAGATTCCCCCGCGCCCCGCGTCGGGATCCGTACGGCACACGACCACCACGAGGTCGGAGTTGATGCCGTTGGTGATGAAGGTCTTGGCGCCGTTGACGATGTACTCGTCGCCGTCTGCGATCGCGGTGGTCTGGATGCCGGCGAGGTCTGACCCCGTCCCCGGTTCGGTCATCGCCACGGCGACGATCAGTTCGCCGGCAGTCATCCCCGGCAGCCAGCGCTCGGCCTGCTCTTCGTTGCAGTACTCGGCGAAGTAGGGCCCGACGATGTCGTTGACGAGGCTCATGCCGTTGCCGGCGCCGCCGAGGCCCGCGTATGCGAGTTCTTCATCAATCACCGCGTTGAAGCGGAAGTCGGTACTACCACCGCCGCCATGGGCTTCGGGCAGATTGAACCCGACGAAACCATGACTGGCGGCATCCGCGTAGATCTTCCGATCCATGATGCCGGCCTTCTCCCACTCCTCGAAGTGGGGAACCATCTCCGCGGCGATGAATGATCGGAAACTTTCGCGGAACAGATCGTGCGTGTCGTCGTAGATGCGGGCCATGTTCTCGAGATCTCCGGATCGGTTCTGTGGCGAGGTCACCCTCCGGTGGTGGACCAGTGCCAGGGTTCGCTCGGCAGGTTGTAGAAGCCGTAGTCCGGCGCAATCCGGGCCAGCGCTCGGAAGACATCGCCGTCACGGCTGCGAAGGACTCGCCCGTTGTAGGTGATGTCGATTGCCAACCCCAACTCGTGCTGTGACAGACCGGGCCGCGCTGTCGGCGGACGACACTGCCGCGCCGGCATCTCCCAGATGGCGTACTCCGACGTGCCGCAGTTGGCGCGGCGCAGCCGGATTTGGCTTTCGATGCTTCGGTAGCCGCCGCCGCCAAGGGTGAAGCCCTCGGCGGCCATGGCGGCGAGCAATCCTTCGACCTGGTCAGCAATCAGTACGTTGACCACGATGCCGCGCACCGTCGTCACCTCGATATCGGTGCCGGAAGGCAACGTGATGCTCCCACCGGAACCTGGCCGCGATGCGATCGCGTCGGCGATCTTCTGCTCTTCGACGCGGATCTCCTGGGCGAGCTGGGCATCGAGCGATTCGAGCGCGGCGACTTCGCTGAGCCGACTCTCCAGTCGCAGCTCGATCTCGAGCAGGATCGCCTCTTGGCGCTGGAGAGCGGCATCGAGCTCGTTGAAGCGGAGCTCAACTTCGACTCGGCGCGCTTCGGCCTCGACCGATGCCTCTGCTGCGATGATTCGCTGCTGTTCGAGTTCGGCATCGATCGAGCGAAGGCGGTCGAGTTCTTCGAGGCCGGTGCCGGTGCCGTACTCGACAAGGGTCTCTTCGCGAGTGGCGGCCCACGGGTCTGCGGCAAACGCCTCGAGGTCACCCGTGCCCTGAAAGGAAACATAGGAGTCGACGGCGGCTCGACGTAGTAGCTCGCGCGCGCCGATCTGCTCGGCTTCCAGGTCGGCGATGGCCCGTTCGGCTTCGGCCTGAATGGTTTCGGCTTCCAGCACCGATCGTTGAGCGGCTTCGATCGCAGCCTGTTGCGCATCCACGCCGGCCTGGAGGGCAACGATGGCCTCTGCCAGCGAATCTGCGTCCTCGGTGATGGCGTCCACTTCAGCTGCAAGATCAGCGGCCTCTTCCTGGACCTTCTTCCGCTCTTCGCGCAGTTCGCCCGGTGTCTGAGCCGACGCGATCGCGCTCACGGACGCGAGCAAGCCCAGGAGAGCGAGAGCTGCGGCCGCTCGGCGGCGGAGAGGAGTAAGAAGGGCAGGGCGCACGTCGTCACAGAATCGTAATGAACAACGGCAGAGGGTAGCCGTCGGCTAGTCGTTTTTACAGGTGAGACCACCATCAACCGGAATGATCGCTCCCGTGATGTAGCTCGCTGACGGCAGGGCCAAGCTCAACACCATGTGTGCGACCTCTTCTGGATCGCCGTAGCGGCGCAGCGCAGTGCGGCGGCGCGCGTAGGTGTCCTTCATGTCGTCGGGGATCTGCTCGGTGATGCCCGTATGGATCGGTCCGGGGCAGATTGCGTTCACGGTGATGCCATCGACGCCGAGCATGACCGCGAGCGAACGGGTGAGTCCCACCACCCCGTGCTTGGCCGCGGTGTAGGGCGTGGCGCCGCGCTGAGCGGTGATCCCCTCGGTGGACGCGATGTTGATCACGCGGGCGCAGTCGCTGGCCCGGAGATCGTCGAGGCAGGCCCGCACGATGCGTTGGTGAGGAGTGAGGAGTACGTCGAACGCGGCGTGCCATACGTCATCGAAGTCCGGCGCATCGATCGCGCTGCCGAACGGGGCGCCGGCGTTGTTGACGATGATGTCGACGGGGCCGAGTTCGGCGCGCACCTCGTCGAGCACCGTATGGATCCGATCGTTGTCGGTGACGTCGAGCACCCACCCGTGGGCAGTGCCTCCTGCGGCGCGGATCTCGTCGACCACCGCGGCCACCCGGTCCGCGCCCAGATCGGTGACGGCGACCTTGGCCCCTTCGTCAGCGAAGAGGCGGGCTTCTGCTCGACCCATTCCCGAAGCGGCACCGGTGATGAATACCACTCTGTCCGCGACGGATCGGCTGAGTTGGCTGAGACGTTCGGTCATGGCTCGACCGTATCCGCACTACGTTCGCGCAGATGCAGCTGGGACTGATCTGGGGCTACTGGGGGCGCTCGATGCCGGCCGACTTCGTGGAGATCACGGTGGCCGCGGAGGAGGCGGGATTCGATGCCGTTTTCTCGGCCGAGTCGTGGGGGAGCGATGCGTTCACGCCTCTGGCGCTTCTCGCTGCGCACACCGAACGCATCAAACTCGGCACGGCGGTCGTGCAGCTATCGGCTCGGACGCCGGCGGCCACCGCAATGCACGCAGTCACGCTTGATCAGATCTCCGACGGTCGGCTCATCCTGGGCCTCGGCGTGTCGAGCCCGCAGGTGGTCGAAGGGTGGTACGGGACGCCGTCTCGCAGACCTCTCGCCCGTACTCGCGAGTATGTGGAGATCCTGCGGCGAGTCTTTCGACGCGAGGCTCCGCTCGAGTTCACGGGGGAGCACTACCAGTTGCCCTATGCCGGCGATGGCGCCGAGGGACTGGGCAAGCCGCTGAAGATCATGACCCATCCGCGGCGAGAGATTCCGATCTGGATCGGCGCGGAGGGACCGAAGAATGTTGCCCAGACGTGCGAGATAGCGGACGGCTGGTTCCCGCTCTACTACTCCCCGTGGCGCGCCGAGGTGTATCACGATCAGATCAAGGATCGGCCGCTCGGATTCGAGATCTCGGTGAATGTCACCATGCAGGTCACCGACGACGTCGCCGCCGCACTCCAGTCGGTACGGGCAACTCTTGCGCTCTACATCGGCGGCATGGGGGCGAACGGTCAGAACTACCACACGGCACTGATGGCTCGGATGGGGTTCGAAGAGGCTGCGCTCGAGATCCAGGAGCTGTTCCTCGATGGCCGACATGAAGAGGCAGTCGCAGCGGTGCCGGTCGAGTTCGCGGATGAGCTCTCGTTGGTCGGCTCGGTAGATCGGATAAAGGATCGCCTTCAGGCCTGGGAGGAGAGTGCGGTCACCATGATCAACGTGCGCCCACGGTCGATCAGCGAGCTGCGCCAGATCGCCGAACTCGTGAAGGGCTGACGGCGGTCGATGTTCGCGGGCTCTCGCCAATAGAGCAAGGACTTTCTTGGCAAATATTGCTATCGTGGATGCATGACCGACTCCCCACTGGGGCCAGCACAGCGTCGCATCGTTGACCACCTCAAACGGGTCGGGGCGTGCACCACCGGCGACCTGGCCAGTGCGCTCGATGTGACCACTCAGGCGGTCCGGCCGCCGCTGGCTGAGCTCGAGGCCAAGGGGCTTGTGGGGGCCGAACCGGTGTCAACCGGAGTCCGCGGCCGCCCGCCACTTGGCTGGGCGCTCACTCCGATCGCCATCGACCTCTTCCCCGATCGCCACCGGGATCTCACCGTCGAACTGCTCGACGCGATGAAGTCTGCGTTGGGTGATGACGCGTTGGAGCGTGTGCTCCTCGAGCGTGATCGCTCGCAACTCGCCGCGGTCGAAGCCGAGATGCCAAAGGGCGCGGATATCGCCACCCGGGTCGAGGTTCTTGCCGCGGCGCGAACCCGACAGGGATACATGGCCGAGGTCGTCGACGACGGAGACTCGGTCCTTCTCGTCGAGCATCACTGTCCGGTCTGTGCTGCCGCCACCACGTGCCAGGGATTGTGCGCCAACGAACTCGAACTCTTCCGCGCGGTGATGGGTTCCGCCGCCCAAGTCGAGCGCACACAGCACCTACTGTCCGGTGGAGATCGCTGCGTGTACCGCATACGGACGCGCTGATGGTCACCAGCGCCCACTCGCGCATCGTTGATTTGGGTGCTCGCATCAAGCGGCCAGCGGGCTCCATGCTGTTCAGCGAAGGCGAACGCTCAACCAGCGTCTACGCAGTGGTGGCCGGAAGGATCCGGATCGATGTGTCAACCCCCACTGGCGGCCGACTCGTCATCGCGGTCAAGGAGGAGGGCGAGATCTTCGGCGAGTTCGGAGCAATCGATGGCGGCCCGCGCGCCGGTCCCGCTACTGCCATCAGCGAGGTCGAGCTCGTACGGGTCGACGCGGCAACGTTCCTCGAAATCGTTTCGACCAGCCCCGAGCTCAGCATCGCAATGCTGGAAGCGTTCAGCCGACAGCTGCGCGCTGCAGTTGCACGCACCACCGCGCGCAACAGCTACGACACCACCGGCCGGCTCGTTCACCGACTGATCGAGCTGAGCGAACGCCATCGTCATCACCACCGCGACGCGACAGTGATCCATCTCGACCTCACCCAAGGGGATCTCGCCGGGTGGATCGGCGCCACGCGAGAGGCCACTGCCCGATCGCTACGTACGCTCCGCGAGTCCGGATGTTTGGTGACGGGCCGAGGTCGCGTCACCATCATCGACCTCGACGCGTTGAAGGAGATCGGCGAGTGAGCCGTTGGAACGAACGAAACGATGTCGCGCGGGGCGATGACTACGACGCTCAGTGGAAAGCTCTCGCCGCCGCCGGTGAGTCGATTCACGGCGAGGCCGACCTCGTGTCGTCCCTCCTCGCAGGCCATGCCGGTGCCGCGGTACTCGACGCAGGCTGTGGCACGGGCCGAGTCGCGATCGAGCTGGCCGAGCGGGGATTCGACGTTGTCGGCACCGACCTCGATCCGGGAATGCTCGATACCGCAAAGGAAAAGGCCGGCAGCGTCGACTGGGTGCTCGGCGATCTGGTGGACGTCGAACTCGGTCGAGACTTCGACCTCATCGCGATGCCCGGCAACGTGATGATCTTCGTGGCGCCGGGCACCGAGGGTCGTGTGCTCAGCAACCTCACTCGTCACCTGCGCCCCGGCGGACTACTCGTGGCCGGGTTCCAACACGGTGGTGGCAAGTTGTCGCTGGCCGACTACGACATGCTCGCTGCCGCATCGGGGTTGTCGCTCGTCGATCGTTGGTCGACCTGGGATCGAGAGCCGTACGGTGCGGGTGACTACGCCGTCTCGCTGCATGAGCGGCAACCTGACACACTCGGCTGATGCAGGAATTCACCGGCCGCACCGCGGTCATCACCGGCGGCGCATCTGGCATCGGTCTGGCCGTCGCTCAACGGCTGGCCACCGAGGGCATGCATCTCGTGCTTGCCGATATCGAGGCCCCCGTCCTGGCTCGGGAGGTCGCCGATTTCGAAGCCGGCGGAGTCGAGGTGCTGGGTGTCGAGACCGATGTTTCTGATCGGAGGTCTGTCCTCGCCATGCGCGATCAGGCCATCGAACGCTTCGGCACGGTCGAGTTCCTCTTCAACAACGCCGGTGTTGCCGGCGGGGGAGCCCTGCTCGCAGAGGACGACGACTACGAAGACATTTTCGGTTGGACGCTCGACGTCAACCTCTACGGCGTTTTGCACTGCATCCGTGCGTTCGTACCGGGCATGATCGCTCACGGGCGACCAGCCCACGTGATCAATACGGCGTCGATGGCCGGGCTGATCCCTGCTCCACTCGGCGCCTACACGATCTCCAAGTACAGCAGCCTCTGCATGGCGGAGCTTCTAGCGGGCGAGTGTGTCGACACCGCGGTGAATGTTTCGGCGCTGTGCCCAGCGTTCGTGGCCACCGGGATCGCCGACAGCACGCGCAACCTGCCAGAGCATCTCGTGTCGACTGTCGATGAATCCCCCGAGGCGGAGCTTCGGGCCAACGCAATCCGTGATCTTGTCTCTGGCGGCATTGCTCCGGCGGAAGTGGCCGAAGCGGTCTTTGCGGCAGTGGTCGATGAGCGGTTCCTGATCTTGACCCATGACGGCAGCGAGGAGACCGTGCGAAGCCGTACCGAGGCCCTGCTCGTCGGCCGCGTGCCCTACGACTGGATCGACAGCCCCCTTTCGTGAGCGATCTCGACGACCATCAGCTGGCGGCCGAGATCGCTCAGTCGACCGGCGACAAGCTCGTCGATCTTCTTCAGAACACCTCGAACTCGCGGCGCGGCTGGGGTGGCCTCGAATACGAGGGTGACGCCATGGCGCATCACCACATCGTCGATTGTCTTCGTGCGGCCCGACCCGACGACGCTGTGCTCTCCGAAGAGGGGAGTGATGATCGTTCCCGCCTCAACTCGTCTCGCGTTTGGATCGTCGACCCGCTCGATGGATCCAGCGACTTCGGCTACTCGCCACACTGGGCAGTTCACATCGCCCTGGTCATCGACGGCGCTCCGGTCGTCGGGGCGGTCTCGGTGCCGGGTTGGGAGACGACATGGGCGACCGAGCCGAAGCCGGATCCGATTGTGTCGAAGATCGGCGCCAGTCCCCGGATCGTCGTTTCACGGTCCCGGAGCCACTACGACGGTCGGCTACTCCAGGACGCACTGAACGCTGAAGTGATGGCAGTTGGCTCAGCCGGTGTGAAAGCCATGGCCGTGGTGCGTGGCGATGTCGATGCATACGTGCATGGTGGCGGCCTCTACGAGTGGGACTCGTGTGCCCCGGTGGCCGTCGCTCGAGCGGCCGGCCTCGTGTGCTGTCGCACCGATGGTGCTGCGCTCGTGTTCAACAAGTCCGATCCGTGGTCGCCGGGTTTGGTGATTTCTCGCCCGGAACTGGTGGACGACATCGTTGCCGTGATGTCCTGACACAGTGAACTTGAGCGGCGGAGTCCGATTGTCGTAATGAGGTCGTAACATTGCCTGCCGTATGACACGCCGCCTTGTGGTCCTGTTCACCTGCCTCGCGTTGTTCGCCTCTGCCTGTGGCGGCGGTGGCGACGACGAGGCCATCGACATCGACGACTTCGAGGTCGACGACACCGCTGCTGCCGATGCCGATGGTGCCGATGCGGCGACCACCTCCGAGCCGGCCCAGGTCCCGGCCGGGCCTCCGACGACCCGCGGCCCGGCACCGGTTGTCGTCGTCGAACCCATCACTGGGGTTGGTTCCATAACCCCGGTCTCGGGGGAGCCCCCATACACCGGCGTTCTCGGACAGATCGATCCAGATCGAAACGTCGTCGCACCGGTTGCCCTCCCGCCCGATACTCCGGCCGCGGGAATCAGTCCTCTCACCGGTCTCCCGATCGACCCGGCCGTGGCGAGTCGGCCCGCCATGCTGGTCAAGATCGACAACACGGAGAAGGGCCGCCCCCAGGAGGCGCTGGCGCTTGCCGACATCGTCTTCGTCGAGCAGATCGAAGGCGGCTTCACCCGACTCGTCGTTGTCTTCCATTCGAACACTCCGGCGGAGATCGGTCCCATACGCTCCGGTCGGTCCACCGACATCGGCATCATCGGTTCCTTCAACGAGCCGATCTTCGTTTGGTCCGGCGCCAACGCCGTGCAGGGTGCGATCCTGCGCCGGCAGCGTTTCGTCGATCTCGGTGCCGGCACGCGTACCGAGTTCTACCGTGCCGACGGCCGACCGGGCACCTATGACCTCATGGCCGATCCTGCCGTGCTCTGGGGGATTGCCGAGGCCAACGAGGACGGCAGCACGCCACCGGCGCACTTCGAGTTCCAGAACGACCAGGTCGGTTTGCCGAGCGGCGCAATTCCGATCAGCCATGCCGACGTCTCGTACCCGTCGGTCACCAGCAGTTGGTCCTGGGACGGCGCGGTTGAAGGCTGGCGCCGCGAGCAAGGCGGCACCGAGCATGTCGACGCCAACGGCAAGCCCGTGATTGCGGCCAACGTTCTGGTGGCCGAGGTCGAGCAGGTGCGCACGGGCAGTGTTGATGTCGTGGGAACTCACGTCTACGAGGCGCAGTTCCTCGGAACCGGGGTCGGCTATGCGTTGATCAGCGGTCACATGATCGAGGTCACGTGGACGAAACCATCGATCCACAGCGTTGCCACCTGGACCACCCTCGATGGCGTTCCCGTTGCATTGACCCCTGGTCAGACCTGGATCGAGCTCGCGCCGATCGGTGGCCTGACCGCCGGCTGACGCTCAGGCCAAGGACGACACAGTTCAGATCTTCTGGATCAGGGTCCCGGTGCCGAGCCCGCCGCCACAACACATCGAGATGACGGCGTAGTCACCGTCGCCTCGATGCAGTTCGTGTACGGCCTTGGTGGTCAAGATCGCCCCGGTGCCGCCGAGCGGATGACCGAGCGCGATCGCCCCGCCATTGGGGTTGACCTTGGCCGGGTCGGGCCCGAGTTCTTTCTCCCAGGCAAGAACCACCGACGCAAACGCTTCATTGATCTCGAACACGTCGATGTCGTCGATGGAGAGATCGTTGTCGGCCAGCAGCTTCCTGGTGGCGTCGATCGGACCGGTGAGCATCAGGACGGGGTCGGTGCCGACCAAGCACACGTCGACGATCCTGGCCAGGGGTGTCAGGCCGAGGTCGGCCGCCTTGTCAGCGGTCATCATCAACACGGCGCCAGCGCCGTCGGATACCTGGCTCGAAGTGCCGGCAGTGTGCACCCCATCCTCACGGGCGACGGGCTTCAAGCCGGCAAGCGACTCCATCGTGGTTTCCCGGAGTCCGCCATCGCGGCTGACGGTGAGCGTCTCGCCGGTCTCCTTGCCGTCGTCGCCGAGCACTGGTACGTCGATCGGCACGATCTGGGTGGCGAAGGCGTCCTCTGCCCAGGCCCTGGCGGCGAGCCTCTGACTGCGGACGCCGAAGGCGTCGGTGTCGCGGCGTGAGATATCCCACTTTTCGGCGATGCGCTCGGCCCCTTCGAACTGGGAGGTGAACTCGTAGTGCTCCCAGTAGCGCTTGTTGACCGGACGACCGAACTCGCGATTTGCGGTCGTGGCGCCCATCGGAACCTGGCTCATCAGTTCCACCCCGCAGGCGACGGCGGCGTCGACGACGCCGGACTTCACGAGCGAGTAGGCGAGGTTGGTGGCCTGCTGCGACGAGCCGCACTGGGCATCGACGGTGGTGGCCGCGACCTCGACCGGGAGCCCCGCGGCGAGCCAGGCGTTGCGGGCGACGTTCATCGTCTGCATGCCGACCTGATCGACACAGCCACCGACGACCTGGCCGACCTCGGCGGGGTCCATGCCGGTGCGGTCGAAGAGCGCCTTCTGGACGTCGCCCAGGACGCTGATTGCATGGCCGGTGGACAGATCGCCGTTCCGTCGGCCCACAGGACTTCGCACGGCATCGACTATGACAACTTCTCGTTCACTCATGGCGCCGACGATACGTGATGCGGCTACCGTCGACCGCATGCGCGACACCCTTTTGATCATCCACATCCTTGCTGCGGCCTCCTGGTTCGGCACCAACATGGTCCAGGTTGCGATCAACCCCGGGATTCACAAGCGCGACGCGGCGATCGCCTCGCATTGGCACACCACGACGGCGCGTCTCGCTCGCGTCGTGTACATGCCGGCCAGCATGGTGAGTCTGGTGACCGGCATCTTGTTGATCGTCGCTGTCGATGACAGTCCCTACGAGTTCTCCCACATGTTCGTATCCATCGGTTTCGTGATGATCATCGTCGGGTCGGGCATGGGTATGGCGTTCTTTGCCCCCACGGCTCGCAAGGCCGCCGCGGCGTACGACAACGGCGACACGCAGGGTGCTGCTCAGCTGGAGAAGAAGATCGCCATGGGCGGCATGCTCGACACGGTGTTGATGGTCCTCACCGTTGCCGCCATGGTCGGCAAGTGGGGAGTTTGATGGTCGTCGGCGTTCGCGGACGAACGAGCTGATGCCCACATTCGATCAACATCGCGCCGACTGGGAGCTTCTCGGCGAGGATGACCCGCTCTGGGCAGTACTGTCCAGCCCCGCGACACGGGGCAACCGCTGGGACGTCGACGCCTTCTTCGCCACCGGCGTCACCGAGATCGATCGCACGATCGCCCGTCTCGAGCACTTCGGTTGGGTCGCTTCGGGCGATGTTTCGACTGCGGCCGACTTCGGATGCGGTGTCGGACGACTCTCCCGGGCGCTTGCGTCTCACTTCTCGTCGGTGGTTGGGATCGACGTCTCCGCCCAGATGGTTGCCCGAGCCGAAGAGCTGAATCCGGATGTCGTGGGCGTCACGTTCGTGACCAATCCTCGCCCCGATCTGTCGGCTTGGGCCGATCAGACCTTCGAGCTGGTTCACACATCGATTGTCCTTCAGCATCTCCCCGACGCGGACACGATCGCCGGGTATGTTGCCGAGTTCTGTCGAGTCCTTCAGCCGGGAGGGGCCCTCGTCTTTGACGTGCCCACCCGTGTCGGCTGGTTCAACCGGCTCTGGCTCCGTCGGCGCGCTTATCGGGTCCTTCGCCGTCTCGGCGTTTCGCACCGAATGCTCCATGAGCGCCTTCAGCTGTCGCCGATGACGATGATGGCGGTGAGCTCCCCCGTGGTCGAGAATGTGCTGACCGACGGAGGATGCCTGGTGCTCGGCGTCGACGTGGCCGAGGTTTCCGGCATGGAGAAGTCCGTCTTCTACGCCGCAAAGCCGAGCTGACCGAGTATCTCGTTCGGTGTCGGGCCCGCTCACCTGTCACGATGGTGGGATGACCGAGCCTGCTCCCGCTGATCGAACCGTCTTTCGCACCTGCCCGCTGTGCGAGGCCACGTGTGGCCTTCAGATCGAGGTGCGAGACGGTGCGGTGAAGCGCATCCGCGGCGATCGCGACGACGTCTTCTCGTCGGGCTTCATCTGCCCGAAGGGCTCGACGCTGAAGCAGTTGCACGAAGATCCTGATCGGCTGCGCAAGCCTGTCGTTCGACGGGGGGTCGACCACGATGGTGCGCCGGTCTTCGCGGAGGTCAGCTGGGACGAAGCGTTCCGCGTCGTCGAAGAAAAGCTCACCGCGGTACGTGAGCGTCATGGGGCCGAAGCCGTTGGGGTCTATCTCGGGAACCCCAACGTTCACCTTCTTGGCGCGGCCACGCACACCCGCCCGTTCCTGAAGGCGCTTGGGTCGCGCTCGCGATTCTCGGCGAGCACGGTCGATCAGATGCCGCGCCATGTGGCGTCCGGGTATCTCTACGGTTCGGGCGTGTCAATGCCAGTCCCTGACATGGACCGCACCGACCTCTTCGTCCTGCTGGGCGCCAACCCCTTCGCTTCCAACGGCAGCATCTGCACTGCCCCTGGTTTCCCCGACCGCATTGATGCGGTTCGTGAGCGAGGTGGACGGGTCGTGGTGATCGACCCGCGTCGCTCCCGCACCGCGGAGGCAGCCGACCTGCATCTCTCCATTCGCCCTGGCACGGACGCCGCGCTACTGGCCGCCATCGTTCATCACCTGATCGGCACTGACCAGGTCTCGATGGGACGAGTCTCCGCCCTGGTCGAGGGCACCGGGGAACTGGCTGCGGCCGTGGAGGGTTTCACGCCGGATTGGGCTGCGGGTGTGACCGGAATCGATGCTGATCAGATTCGCTCGTTGGCTGACGAGATCGGCGCCGCAAAGTCAGCAGCGGTGTATGGACGTATCGGCACGACAACGGTCGAGTTCGGCACCCTCACGACATGGTTGCTCGACGTCGTCGCCATCCTCACCGGCAATCTCGATGAACCGGGCGGAATGATGTTTCCCCGGGCTGCCACCGAACGGGTCCGTCCGTCCCGACCGGGCCGGACGTACCGCGTCGGCCGGTGGGCGAGCCGGGTGAGCGGTCGTCCCGAGGTCCAGGGCGAACTCCCTGCAGCCGACATGCCGGACGAGATGATGGAGCCGGGCGACGGCCAGCTGAAGATGATGTTCACGTGTGCCGGCAATCCGGTCCTGAGTTGCCCCGACGGTGACCGAATGGACGAAGCCTTCGCCTCGCTCGACGCCATGGTATCGGTCGACATCTACCTCAATGAGACGACGCGGCACGCCGACGTCATTCTCCCTCCGCCGAGTGCCCTGGAGAAGAGTCACTACGACATCGCCTTCTACGGCCTCTCGATCCGCAACATCTCCAACTTCTCCGATGCGGTCTTCGACAGCGACGCGCTGACCGAGGAAGACATTTACGCCAAGCTCACTTTGATCGCGCTCGGGATGGGTGCCGGTTCAGACCCGGAGATCGTGCACGATCAGATGCTGCGGGAGCTTCTCGGCGCCGAGACGGCGGTCGAGGGTTCACCCCTTGCTGCGCGCGAGGTTGATGACCTGCTGGCGCAGCTGGCCGAGGGCTCTGGCTCGGTCCGTGTCGTCGACGCCATGCTGCGAACGGGTCCGTATGGAGACCAGTTCGGTGCCGACCCCGACGGCCTCTCGGTCGCCAAGCTTCGAGAGAACCCGCACGGCATCGATCTTGGTGCGCTCGAGCCCCGGATACCGGCCATCCTCAAGACGGTGGGCGATCGGATCGATCTCTTCGCCGGTCCATTCCTCGAAGAGCTTGCTCGCCTCGACGCCCGTGCCACCGAATGGGCGATGGATGGCCGTCTGCGGCTGGTCGGCCGTCGTCATCTCCGGTCGAACAACTCGTGGATGCACAATCTCGAAGTGCTCGTGAAGGGCAAGGCCCGCTGCACGCTTCAGATCAACCCTGCCGATGCCGCTGAGCTCGGGATCACCGATGGCATCGATGCCATCGTGCGTTCCCGAGTCGGTCAGGTCGTGGCGCCGGTCGAAGTCACCGATTCGGTCATGCCCGGCGTCGTGAGCCTCCCGCACGGATGGGGACATGACATGGCCGGCGCGAAGATGGATGTCGCGCGGCGCCACGCCGGGGTCAACAGCAATGTGCTCACCGACCCGGCAGTCGTTGACCCGCTCTCCGGTACCGCCGCACTCAACGCCATTCCGGTCGAGGTCGTGCGGGCGTGAGCGAGCACCCACCGGCCGAGCTGGTGGGTGAGCGTGTCCGGCTGGTTGCTGTTTCCGCCGAACGACTCGAGGACATTGCCGCGGCGGTCAGCGCCAGCCTGCCGGAGCTCGAGCAGTTCATGGACTGGGCGGTGACCCATCCCGATCGGGAAGAGGACTTCGGCGAGTTCCTGGACGAGAGTATCGAGGGCTGGGAGACCGGGAGCACCTACAACTACACGATCATCGACCGCGTGTCGGATGAGGTGATCGGCGGCTGCGGCCTCATGCGCCGCGTCGGCCCGGGCGCGATCGAGATCGGCTACTGGATTCGCTCCGACCGTGCCGGTGAGGGGTTGGCGACGGAGACGGGAAGAACGCTCACTGCTGCCATCCGCGAACTCGATGGTCTGCACGCCGCGATCATCGTGCACGATGCCGCCAACAAGGCCAGCGCGAGAGTGGCGGAAAAGCTCGGCTACATCGAGTTCGACAGGCTGCCAGTCGAGTTGACGGCGATGGGTGACTCCGGGATCGACGTCTACCGTCGCCTCGAACTCTGATCGTTAGGCCGAGCGCAGCGCGATGCGCACGTCGCCTGCGCACTCGAGCGTCTCGAGCGCATCCGCCTGATCGATGTCCATACAGCGAATTGCGATCTCGTCGACACCGATGGCCGCAAATCGACCGAGCCGCTCGACCGCTTCGTCGACACCGCCAAAGACCACGGCATCGCTCGTCATGCCTCGGTATCCCTTCGCCATTCGTTCTTCGCCGAGATCCCGGGCGCGGTTTTCGTCGCGCAAGATGATCACGTCTTGTCGAAGCACGATCTGGGGTACCGTCCCATGGCGTTCGCAGGCCTCGCGATAAATGTCGATCTTCGGTCTGAGCGTCTCCGGAGTTGAGCCCGGGCCGACGTACCAGGCGTCGCCCTCTCGAGCGGTTCGGTCGAGGGTCGACGGCGCCCCGGCGCCGATCCACCACTCGACGCCGTGGGGCGGGATCGGCGAGATGCTGGCATCGGCGATGTTGAACCGTTCGCTTGAGGTCCTCTCGCCCGCGAGGAGGGCCTTGATGACCCGGATCGACTCCTCGAGATCCTTGCCTCGGGTGGTCAGGTCGGCTCCCATGGCGGCGAACTGGTCGCGGCCGGATCCGATGCCGGTCTGGAGTACGAAACGGCGGTCAGCGATGGCTGCGAGAGTGCCGACGTGTTCGGCGACGAGCACCGGATGCCACAGCGGAAGGAGGAACAAGCAGCCCAGCGGTCGGCTCATGTCCCACTCCGCCATCAAGCGACCGAGCATCGGGGTGTTCTGGTAATACGCCACCGGCATGGCGTGATGGTCGCCGATCGTCAGCGAGTCGAGCTCCGATTCATTGGCGGCTCGAGCACGTTGGAGCATCCAGCGCGCTCCTTCGGCATGGTCATCGATGCCGATGCCGGACGTGAGCGACGTGCCGAGTCTCATAGCCGGAGACTAGGCGGTCCTGCGTCGGTGCACTGCTGGTCGGCTTCACGGGTGCAGGGAACCGGGACTACATTCGGGATCACTTTTCGGAGGAGAACACGTGTACCCAGGCGCCTACGTCGCAACGAAGCCAAACCATCCCGCTGTGATCATGGCAGGGACCGGCGAGGTCATCACGTTCGCCCAGCTCGACGAAGAGGCGAACCGGCTCAGCCACGTGTTCGTGGACGCGGGGTTGCGGGCCGGTGACCATGTCGCCATGTGCTTGGAGAATCATCCCCACTATCTGGCGATGTTGTGGGGAGCGCACTACGCCGGGCTGATCTACACCGCCATCAGCAGCCGTCTCACCACCGAAGAGATGGCCTACATCATCACCAACAGCGGATCGAAGGCGTTCATCACCTCGCCACACAAGGCTGACCAAGCCGAGGAGCTCCTGTCCCAGATGCCCGATGTCGAACTGCGCCTGATGGTCGACACCCCAATCGAGGGTTACGACTCCTATGAGGATGCGGTCGCCAATGCCTCCGCCGAGCCGCTTCCCGATCGTGTCGGTGGCTACGACATGCTCTACAGCTCAGGCACGACAGGTCGGCCAAAGGGAGTGCTTCAGACGAGAGAGCAACTACCGCTGGAGGAAGGAAGCGCCCAGGTCTCCAATCTGCTGGCCGGCCTCTTCGGGGTCGACGGCGACAGCGTCTATCTCTCGCCCGCACCGCTGTACCACTCGGCTCCCCTCCGCTTCAACATGGGTGTTCTCTCGCTCGGAGCGACCGCGGTTGTCATGGAGCACTTCGATGCCGAGGAGTATCTGGCGTTGATCGACAAGTACGAGGTCACCATCTCCCAGGTCGTTCCCACGATGTTCGTGCGGATGCTGAAGCTGCCCGAGGAGGCCCGCGCCCGTCACGACATCTCGTCGCTCAACGCCGTGATCCATGCCGCGGCACCGTGTCCGGTTGACGTGAAGCGCAGAATGATCGACTGGTGGGGCCCGGTCCTTCACGAGTACTACGCGGGCACCGAAGGCAACGGCTTTGTCTACTGCAATAGCGAGCAATGGCTGGCTCACCCAGGCACCGTCGGCTTTCCCGTGACCGGAATCCTTCACATCTGCGACGATGACGGAAACGAGGTCGGCATCGGTGAAGAAGGCACGATCTACTTCGAAGGTGGCGGCGAGTTCGAATACCACGGCGACGAGGAGAAGACGGCTGGCTCTCGACTCCGCAACGGATGGTCGACACTCGGCGACATCGGCAAGGTGGACGCGGACGGGTTCTTGTACCTCACCGACCGCAAGGCGTACATGATCATCTCCGGTGGCGTGAACATCTACCCGCAGGAAACCGAGGACATCCTCACCATGCACGAGGCCGTGACCGATGTAGCCGTCATCGGTGTCCCCAACGAGGACTTCGGCGAAGAGGTCAAGGCGGTCGTACAGCCCGTCGAGATGCCGGCTGACGATGATGCAGCTGCGGCGATGGCCCGTCAGTTGATTGCCTACTGCCGGGAGCATCTCGCCGATGTGAAGTGTCCGCGCACGGTCGACTTTCGGCCGGAGCTGCCCCGTCATCCCACGGGAAAGCTCTACAAGCGGCTGCTTCGTGACGAGTATTGGGCGGGATCCAACCGCACAATCTGAGCAGAAACCTGAACCGAGCCCTCAAATCGGTCGGTTTTCGCGCCGAAGGGACAGCAGAACGTTCCAATCCTTTCCTGTCCAGCGAGGTGCGTTCTGTGCTCGACACTCCCGGGGGCGCTTACCCCCGGGAGTGTCACTTTTTGGCGTCAGTCGCCGACGCCCGGCCGACAGGGTGGGTCATCGGGCCCATCGGTACGGACGATCGTCCCACCCCGACTGGGTAGCTGAGCCATTCCTGCTCAAAACCGGCCAGGCCAACGCCGATGTGGAGCGTGGACGATCCCGGGAAGCAAAGCCACTCCATGACCACACCACCACCCCCTTACTACCGTCGTGCCCGTTCAGGCATGTCTGGGCCAGTGCAACGTCGGCGCAATTCGATTCGAGTCTTCGCCGTCGCCGCCGTGATTGCGATCGCGGCCGGCGCGCTCTATACGAACTCAGTGGTGAACCGACAATCAGGTGCGAGCGCGCTGACCGGCGTCCTCAGTGCTGTCGACGATGCGGTCGAGACCGACATGAACACGGTGGTCACCGTCGACTTCGACGACAACGACAGCGGCGACGTGGACATCACGTCCTACGTCGTGACCGATGCTCCTGACCACGGCACGCTCGGCGCGCTTGACCTGGTCAACGGCACCGTGGAATACACCCCCGAAGCGGACTGGGCGGGCGCCGACGAATTCACGTACCAGGTCGACGAGCTACCCGGCAGCTTGTTCGACGTCGGCTCGCTCTCCACCGGCAACACCGGTGCGAGTGTGGTGGGCTACGACGAGGCAGACCCGAACTGGACGATCAGCGAGACCCTCGGCGGAGCGAAGTCGCCGGCCACCGGGGTCCCCGGGTGGGGCGGTACGTGGGCAGTCAATCCGTGGCCGAATGCCGAATGGATCTGCGGTCCGGCCTGCACGCCTGCACGCGGTGATACCGCTGTCTTCCATCGATCGTTCCAGATCATCGATCAGCAAACCGCTGATCACCTGGTGCTCGCGTTCGACATCTATGCCGACGACGTCCTCGACGAGGTCTGGGTCAACGGCGTCGCCACTGGCATCAAGACCACAACGGCCACCTACTGCACCGGTTGTGGCTTCTCGTTCACACTCGACGCGAGCGACCCGGCTGTGGGATGGGTTGTCGGAAGCAACACGATCAGCCTGCAGGTGCGCAACACCGGCGCCGGACCAATGGGCTTGCTGCTCTCGCCGAGTACCGGCGACGAAGACGGCGACGGCGTCCTCGACATCGCCGACCGCTGCTTCGGGACGCCGACCGGGGTCGCTGTGAACGCGAGTGGCTGTCGAATCGAAACTGCAGTCGTCACCCTGTCGGTGGTCAATCCGGCAGCAACCCCCTGTGGCCGCGTCACGAACGGTTCGTTCGAGAATCC
Source organism: Acidimicrobiales bacterium (assembly GCA_029263175.1). GTDB lineage: Bacteria > Actinomycetota > Acidimicrobiia > Acidimicrobiales > Aldehydirespiratoraceae > JAACCU01. Next base: position 58,924 of record JAJCXZ010000087.1, read on the forward strand.
GTCGAGCTTCGGGACCTGGAAGGGCTACCCGACCAGCGAGGTCGACGGCTGGGAAGCCAGCCCTGCCAAAATGGAGTTCTGGAAGTCAGGTTTCCTCGGCGCCGATGCGCCCGACGGCAACCAGTTGGCCGAGCTCAACGCCGACGCCCCAGGCACGATCTACCAAGACATTCCGACACAGCCGGGTGAGGAACTCACTTGGAGCTTCTGGCACCGCGGTCGCCAGGGCACCGACACGATCGAGGTCTTCCTCGGCGCCGACATCGATCTCGGTCCGTCGCTGACGTCGCTCGGGCAATTCGCAACCGGGACGGCATGGAAGCATTACACCGGCATCTACACCGTGCCCGCGGGTCAGACCACGACCCGACTGGTGATCACCGATATCGCCCACGTCGGCGGCGGGTCGCTTGGCAACCTGCTCGACGCGGTGACGCTCGACCCGACCGGCTGCCCGCTCCTCGGGGCGTCCACGACGACCACGACGGTGTCACCGACGACGACCTCGACTGTCGCGCCGACGACCACATCCACGACGACCACGACGGTGCCACCGACGACCACGTCGACTGTCGCGCCGACGACCACGTCGACTGTCGCGCCGACGACCACATCCACGACGACCACATCCACGACGACCACGACGGTGCCACCGACGACCACGTCGGTGTCACCGACGACCACGTCGACTGTCGCGCCGACGACCACATCCACGACGACCACGACGGTGCCACCGTCGACCACGTCGACTGTCGCGCCGACGACCACATCCACGACGACCACGACGGTGCCACCGTCGACCACGACCACTGTCCCGCCGGAGACCACGACGACCACGACGACCACGACGACGTCGGGCACGGCCGGGCTGGAGTCGATCGATGATGACACCGACGATGACGGAATCATTGACATCTATGAAAATGATGGTGACGGGTCCCCGGTCGACACCGATGGTGATGGCATCAACGATGTCGACGACCTCGATAGCGACAACGACGGGCTCACCGACAACGAAGAAGCCATGATCGATGGCGTCGCCCTCTTCCCTGACACCGACGGGGACGGCATCCCTGACTGGCGAGACCCGACGGCCAACATCGACGTGACCATTGAGATCACGGGGCTTGACAAGACCAGCGTCGGCGAGGGCGACATCGTCACCCACTCGCTGCATGCGTCGAACCTCGGACCTGCAGATGCGGCCGGCACCACGATTGGGATCACTCCCGGCGAGGGAGCGTTGATCACCGGTTGGAGCTTCAACTCATGGCGAGCCTTCGGAAGCAGCGGAGAGGGCGCGCCAGTTGCGTCTCTCTTCGACGCGGAGGTCCAGGGCGGCGGTGGCATCACCGAGCCGGTCTGCTGGATGGACGCGACCACGCTCCGCTGCGAGCTCGGCCCGGTGTCGCCGGATTGGGGGATCGACTTCGAGGTCGAGACCCGCGTCCATGATCCCGAGCGCGACCTGACCACCACGGCGACGATCACGGCCCTTGGCTACGACATCGACCTCGAGAACAACGTCGACTCCGCAGAAGTCAATGCGGTTCCGACGGTTGTTGCTGCAGTCACCGAGACCGCTCTGGCCTTCACTGGTGTGCGCTACGGGGTCGCCTGGTGGATCGGTTCGGGAATCTTCCTGGTCGGCCTCGGCGGCGGGCTGATGCTGCTCGGTGTTCGTCGCCGAGACGAGCTCGACGCCTGACAGCGCCACCACAACTGAACAGCGAGACCGGCCGGCGACATGTTCGTCGGCCGGGTCGCGTTCGGTCCAGTGCCGCGGCGAGGACCAAGGTCCCGGACATGAAGTCAGGACCCTCTAGGCGAACCGACCCGACCGGATCAACCGGCCGGGGCGGCGGGTCGATGACTTCAGTGGCTATACAAACGTTGCGTAGCCGGAGGAGATACCCATGGATCTCGGCCTAGTAGTGGCGGTCCTACCAGGAGGGTCAGCAGCGCTGGTACTCAGCGGTGCATTGGGCCTCGTGGCAATCGGAGCCGGTCGATTCTTTCTGAAAGAGGAACAGCTCGACCAAGATGGAAGTGACTCCTCTCGATCCTGACCTTCCCCCGACAACGGCGCTGGTGCCATAGCGCCGCTGACGAACCGTTGCCGACCTCGTGGCAATGACCACACCATCCGGCCCGAGTGTGGGACCAAAAGGGGAAGAGCCCTAGGGTTCGGTGCATGTCTGACGACGTCTTGGGGCTTGCCTCGGAGTTCGAACCGGCCGAGCACGCTGATTGGGAAGCTGCAGTCGAAAGGGTGCTCCGCGGAAGGTCGTTCGACCGTGTGCTCGTCTCGACGACTCGTGACGGCCTCGACATCCAGCCGCTCTACACCGCTGACGACCATGTCGCGTCAGCCGTCCCCGTTGTGATGGACCCGGACCGGATCGCCCACGGCTGGGATGTCCGCCAACAACATCGACTCGGTGATCCGACCGAGGTCAACCGCGCCATCATCACCGATCTCGAGCGCGGCGTCACCTCCGTTGAGCTCGTCGCCGGTGGCGTCGAAGCGGATCAGCTTGCTGAGGCGCTGGCTGGAGTACTGCTCGACATGGCGCCGGTTGCCCTCGCTCCACACGCCGATCTCAATCTCGCGAGAGCGTTGTCCGGATTGATCGTCGAGCGAGGAGATGCCGAAACCACGGCTAGCTGGCTCGGTCTTGACCCTCTTGGCGCTGTTGCTCGTTCGGGAGTGGTCAGCGACATCGAGTCCTGCGCCGCGCTCGCTCACGACCTTGCTCCTCTGTTCCCGAACGCTCGCACCATGACGGTCGACGGCGTGCGCTATGTCGAGGCAGGTGCCACCCCGGCGCAAGAACTCGGCTGGGCGCTAGCAACCGGACTCGCCTACCTGCGGTCGCTCGAGTCGGCCGGTTTGTCGGTCGCTCAGGGGGCGTCGACAATCGGTTTTCGCCTCAGCGCGTCACCCGATCAGTTCGGGACGATCGCCTCGATGCGAGCGTTCCGACGGGCGTGGACGCGGGTGCTCGATGCGTGTGGGGTCGACCGTGATGACACCCTGATCGAGATCCAGGCCGTAACCCCACAGTCCATGTTCAGCCAGCGCGATCCGTGGGTGAACATGCTGCGCAGCACCTCCGCGACCCTGGCCGCGGTGATCGGCGGTGCCGAAGCGGTCACCGTTCTTCCCCATTCGGCAGCCGGTGGCGACATCGACGAACTTGGTCGCCGCGCCGCTCGCAACGTGCAGCTGCTGCTGCTCGAAGAGTCGCAGATCGCTCGGCTGACCGACCCTGCCGGTGGCTCATGGTTCGTCGAATCGTTCACCCACCGTCTGGCCGAGGCCGCCTGGATCGAGTTCCAGCGGGTCGAAGCTTCTGGTGGAATGGCGGGTGCCCTCGAAGATGGATCCATTCGGGTCGCCGTGGACGATGCGTGGCGAGAGCATCGAGCCCTGCTCGCCACTCGGGCGGAGCCGATCACCGGTGTATCGGAGTTCCCTGATCTCGATGACGGTCTCGGCGCTTCGACGGACAACCGTCGAGGTGCGGGATGGCCAGTGCGTCGCCTTGCGGCACCGTTTGAAGCTCTGCGCGATGCTGCCGACCGAGCATCCAACCGTCCCGTGGTCTTCTTGGCGGGGCTCGGTTCGCTGGCCGAGCACACCGCCCGATCGGCGTGGACGACCAATCTGTTGGCGGTCGGAGGAATCGCCGCCATCGGTGGCGACATCGACGGTGCGGTTTCACCGATCGAGGCGGAGGCGCGATTTGCCGACTCGGACTGCACGGTCGCCGTAATCTGCTCCTCCGACGGGATCTACGCAGAGCGAGCGGCTGCCACCGCAACTGCGCTGAAGGAAGCCGGCGCCACGCTCGTCGCCTTGGCCGGTCAACCCGGTGGTTTGCGAGATGAACTCTTCGCCGCCGGCGTTGACGAGTTTTGGCACATGGGTATCGATGCACTGAGCACACTTGAGCGGCTGCATGGCACGCTTGGAATCGACTGAAGACCAGGGGGGATCAAGTGCATGACGAACACCGACAGGTCCGGCGGTATCTTGATGTCGACGGCGGCACAACCCCGGTGGTCTGAGAACTCATGAGCTCCATCCCCGATTTCAGAGGCGTTGCGCTTGCCGACACCGACCCTCAGTCGGTTCCGGTCGAGGTGCCATCGGATCTGTCGTGGTCGACGCCTGAGGGCATTGATATCCCACCGGTTGTCACTGACGACGACGTGGCCGACCTCGACTTCCTCGAGACCTACCCGGGTATCACGCCCTACCTCCGGGGCCCATACCCCACGATGTACGTCAACCAGCCGTGGACGATCCGCCAATACGCCGGGTTCTCGACGGCTGATGAATCCAACGCCTTCTATCGCCGGAACCTGGCGGCCGGCCAGAAGGGTCTGTCGATCGCCTTCGACCTCGCTACGCATCGGGGCTACGACTCTGACAATCCTCGGGTCGGCGGCGACGTCGGTATGGCCGGTGTGGCCATCGATTCGATCCTTGACATGCGCCAGTTGTTCGACGGGATTCCACTCGATCAGATGAGCGTTTCGATGACGATGAACGGCGCAGTACTGCCGATTCTTGCGCTCTACGTCGTGGCGGCCGAGGAGCAGGGCGTGAAGCCCGAGCAGTTGGCCGGCACCATCCAGAACGACATTCTCAAAGAGTTCATGGTGCGCAACACCTACATCTATCCGCCCGGTCCGAGCATGCGGATCATCTCCGACATCTTTGTGTTCACCAGCCAGGAGATGCCGAAGTTCAATTCGATCTCCATTTCCGGCTACCACATGCAGGAGGCCGGGGCCACGGCGGACCTCGAGCTCGCGTACACCCTCGCTGACGGTGTGGAGTACGTGCGGGCCGGTATCGAAGCCGGCCTCGACGTCGACCACTTCGCCCCCCGTCTCAGCTTCTTCTGGGGCATCGGCATGAACTTCTTCATGGAGATCGCCAAGCTCAGAGCAGCCCGGCTGCTGTGGGCCAAGCTGATGAAGGAGTTCGAGCCGCAGAACGCCAAGTCGTCGTCTCTGCGAACCCATTCGCAGACAAGCGGGTGGTCGCTGACTGCGCAGGATGTCTACAACAACATCACTCGCACCTGTGTTGAAGCCATGGCTGCCACGCAGGGCCATACCCAGTCATTGCACACCAACGCGCTCGATGAAGCACTCGCGCTGCCTACCGACTTCTCGGCGCGCATCGCTCGCAATACCCAGCTGTTCCTTCAGCACGAGAGCGGCACAACGAAGACCGTCGACCCGTGGGGCGGATCTCGCCATGTCGAGTGGCTCACGAATGAGCTGGCCCGGAAGGCATGGGCGCACATCGAAGAGGTCGAATCGCTCGGCGGAATGGCTGCTGCCATTGATGCCGGCATCCCGAAGCTCCGGATCGAGGAGGCGGCCGCTCGCACGCAGGCCCGCATCGATTCCGGTCAACAGGCCGTGATCGGTGTGAACAAGTACCGACTCGACGAGGAAGAGCCGCTGGACGTGCTCCGGATCGACAACGCCGAGGTGCGGGTCGCCCAGCTGGCCAAGCTCGCCGAGCTCCGGTCAACGCGTGACCAGGCCGCATGCGATCAGGCGCTCGCCGCGCTCACCGCCGCGGCAGCGGATGGCTCCGGCAACCTGCTCGCATTGGCGATCGACGCTGGCCGGGCGATGGCCACGGTAGGGGAGATCAGCGATGCTCTCGAAACCGTCTACGGTCGTCATGTCGCAACTATCCGCACCATCGAAGGGGTGTATCGAGCCGAAGTGGGACACGACGCAGACTCCGTGACCGAGGTTCGCGCCGCGGTCGACGCCTTTGCGGAGGCGCAGGGTCGGCGCCCGCGCATCCTCATCGCCAAGATGGGACAGGACGGGCACGATCGCGGCCAGAAGGTGATCGCCACGGCCTTCGCCGATCTCGGCTTCGATGTCGATATCGGTCCGCTGTTCCAGACGCCCGGCGAGGTGGCCCGGCAAGCCGTTGAGGCCGACGTGCATGTGGTCGGTGCGTCATCGCTGGCGGCGGGACACCTCACGCTGGTACCCGAGTTGCGTGACGAGCTTGCGGCGCTCGGCCGGGCCGACATCAAGATCGTGGTCGGTGGCGTGATCCCGCCCGACGACATCCCCACCCTGCTCGACATGGGCGCGTCCGCCGTCTACCCGCCCGGCACTGTCATCAGCAACGCCGCCCTGGAGCTCTTGGCCGAACTGGCGTAGCCGAACTCGTGCAACGTCGTCACTCTTCTCGTGACGAGCGTGCACGAGTCCAGCGATGTCTACAGCTGGAGACTGGGGGTGGCGCCGCCGTCGACGAGGATGTTTGAGCCGGTCATGAAGCTGGCACGTTCGCTGGCGACGAAGGTGACCACGTCCGCTATCTCCTCGGGAGTGCCGAGGCGACGGAACGGGTTCTCCCGAAGGATGTTCTTGTAGAGCTTCTCGTTGTTGTCGCGCGCGTCGGCCCATGTGCCCCCTTCGAAGAGGATGTCGCCCGGCGACACACAGTTCACCCGAATGCCCCGACGGGCGACCTGCAGCGCCGTTGACTTCACGAGGCTGACCGTCGCCGCCTTGTATGCCGCGTACGCGGGCATCCACCGAATGCCGATCGAGCCGGCGCGGGAGCCGATACACACGACGTTGGCACCGGCATCGTCGTCCATGCGTTCGAGGGCTCCGTGGATGAGGGTCTGGGACCCTCGGATGTCGACTTCGTAGCCGGCCTCGAGGTCGCCGCCGCCCATCGCGCTGACGTTGGAGATCACGATGTCGATCCCGTCGAGAGCGTCGGCGGCCCAGTCGACGTAGCCGTTCACCGAGTCGACATCGCCAAGGTCCGTGGGCCGATGGTGAAGCTCTCCGAGGGGTGAGAGCTCGGCTGTAGTTGCCTCGAGGCCAGAGGCACTCCGGGCGCACATGGCCACCCGAGCACCCTCTCCGAGGAACGATGCCACGATCGCTTTGCCGATCCCGCGGCTACCGCCCGTCACGAGTACGCGCTTGTCAGTCAGTCCCAGATCCATGGCCGGACCGTACCGTCATTGAACTCGTGCACGCTCATCACGAGAAGAAGGACGACGTTGCACGAGTTCGGGAAGCTAGAACTCGGTCTGGCAGCGCACGAGGGTGGCCGCGTTGGGGGCGATCATCGTCTGGATGATGACCTGGTGCTCCTCGTTGGCTGCGTACGCCTGATAGTCCTCGACCGAGGCGAACTCGCCGACGACGGCGACATCGCCGGTGTTGTCGGCGAGATTGAGATCGGTGCCGACCTTGTAGTCGTGAATCTCGGGGCAGCGCGGCGCCCATTCCAGCAAGGCGTCGACGATCGGCTGGGCGAGGTCCTTGGCGTCGTCGTTGAGGACCAGGATGACGTGGTGGCGAATCATCCCCGCACTGTAGAGGCAACACTCACCTCCACAGGCGTTGCCTCTAGGCTCCGGCCGTGGCTTCAGAGCTTGTAGATGGGGTGCTCGCTGGTGACCGTACGGCGATTGGCCGGGCGATCACCCTCGTCGAATCGACCCGAGTCGACCATCGCCACGATGCCGCTGCGCTCCTCGATGCGCTGATGCCCTACGCGGGAGAAGCGACACGGGTCGGGATCACGGGCGTACCCGGCGTGGGGAAGTCGACGTTCATCGAAGCGCTCGGGCTCCGGCTGACGGCGGCCGGTCGCGAGGTCGCGGTGCTCGCCGTCGATCCGTCGAGCACCCGCACCGGCGGTTCGATCCTCGGCGACAAGACCCGCATGGCCAATCTCTCGGTTGACAACAAGGCATTCATCCGCGCCTCGCCTTCGTCGGGGACGCTGGGCGGCGTCACCAGTGCGACCCGAGAAGCGATGGTTATCGTCGAGGCCGCCGGTTACGACGTGGTGCTGGTCGAGACCGTCGGCGTCGGCCAGAGCGAAACGGTGGTCCACGGGATGGTCGACACGTTCCTCGTGCTCATGCTCCCGGGCGCCGGCGATGAGCTGCAGGGCATCAAGAAGGGTGTCCTCGAACTGGCCGACATGCTCGCTGTCAACAAGGCCGATGGGCCCAATGTGGAGAAGGCCAACCAGGCTGCCGTTGACTACCGCCGGGCGCTCCATCTCGTGGAGCCGGCGTCACCCCACTGGACCCCGCCGGTCCTCACCTGCTCATCCCGGGACGGATCGGGTCTGGCCGAGGTTTGGAGTGAGATCGAACGTCATCAGGCGGCGATGACATCGTCCGGGGAGCTCACCGAACGTCGCCGCGCCCAGACACTGCTCTGGATGACGACGATGCTGCACGATCGCCTGCTCGAGCATTTCGATGCCGATCCCGAGTTCCGCGCCGCCCGTGAGGCGCTCGCGACAGAGGTCGCCAGCGGCCGGCTCACGCCGACCGTCGCCGTTGACCGACTCATCGACCGCCTCTGACTCTGCGGGGGCTGGACCTCAGCCGGTCATCTCGAACTCGTTGAACGTCGTGCCGTCACTGAAGGTCAGCGAATGCACCACGATGTTGTAGCCATCGGGTCCGAGTTCGTTGATCGTCATCTCGCCGGTTGCACCGAAGTCACCACCGAGAACCGGCAGCGGGCCGGGGCCGTCGGGGTCGAAATAGGGACAGATACCGGAGCTGGTGACCGCATCGCCACATGTGATCGGGAAGGTGCCTGTTTCGCCGGTCCACCCCCCACCCCACACGGTGTACATCTCGAAGGCCAGGAAGAACCCGTCGGTCGCTGGGTTGGTGTGGATGTGGAAGAACGGATCGGATCCTGCACCGGCGGGCGCATAGAACGGTGTCGACGAGAGCGCGGCCCAGTCGATCGAGACAGTAGAACCATCGATGGTGACAGCGCCGGCCCCGTCCCCGGCGGCACCGCCCGCGTCGGTGCTGCTGGACGACCCGGAGTCGTCGGGTTCATCGGAGTCGTCGGGGTCCGGCGGGTTCGGGATGGAGATGTTCTGGTTGACGGTGATGAAATCGCCCGTCACCCCGACTTGGATCACGGCCGTGACGAGCGGTCTCGCCGGATCGGAGATGTTCATGGCGAGCGTTTCGCCAAGATCGATTGGCTGATCGATTACGAAGCCCATGCTCGGGACCGTGCCTTGGTAGTGGTCGACGATCTCTTCGATGGTTGCGCCTCTGACCTCGAAGACGACGCTCTCGTTCACCCCGAACTCGCTCTCGTCTCGCGTATACGGCGCCCAGTCGGTCTCTACCGACGGCCATGGCGGCAAGCCGAAGACCGTCATGAACTCGGACGAATCGTCATCTGCCTCGACGTCACTGTTGCTCGAATCACTGTTGCTCGAGTCGTCGTCGCCGCCGGAGCTGTCGTCGGCGCCGAGCTCGACGACCGTGTCGTCATCGGCGGAATCGTCAACCGGGTCGTCGCTGCACGCCGCGGCAACAACGGTGATGCTCGCTATGAGCAGGAGGGCTTTCAGTGTTCGCTTCGACATCAGCCGAGCTCCATGGTGCTGTCGAGAACGGTTCGGATCATGGCGACCTCATCGTCGGTCAAGGCCGTCAGGTTGGTGATGACGACTTCGGCATCCACTGAGGCGTGGCGGCCCCAGATCATGACCGTGCCGGCGATCTCGATCATCTTCGTGTCGGGGAACTGATCACTCAGGTTGATTGCTTCGGCAGAGTCGCAAAGCTGGAGGACCTCACACGGCTGGATCGGCGACGGTGTGCCGACGGTGATGTTGAGCTGGTTGCCCTCCGTGAACAGGGTGAAGCCGTCGAGTCCGCCGATCGCTTGATCGAGCACCCGGCACTTCCAGCCATCAGGAGCATCGAAACCGATGCCGAGCGTTTCGGACTGACACTCGCCGATGGACACGACGTCGTCGATCGCATCCAGGGCATCGGCGACGTCGTCGGGAAGATCGTCAGTGTCGAGATCGGGGTTGCCAAGGATATCTGCGGCATCGTCATTGTCGGGCTGAGCACCATCCGTCGTGCCATCACCACCGTCATCTCCATCGGTTCCGCTGTCGTCATCGGATCCGTTGGTGACGGCGTCACCGACGCCACTGGTGGTGTCGCCACTGTCGCTTTCGGTGATGGCGGTCGTGTCGCCGTCGCCACTACACGCACTGGCGAGGAGGGAGACGACGACCGCTCCGGCCAGCCAGAGTCGCCTTGGCGTTGTCTGGGGATCGGTCATGGGGGAACCGCTTTCGCTTCCGGCGAGCCCCGCAGCCCGCTGGCTTCGACGCTACACCTGCCGCTGGGTGGCCGCCATCACCACCTACCGCGGTCCTGACGAGGCGACGTATCGCCCAACCGGTCGGAACCGAATGGGTGTCTCCTCGTACTCCTCGAGTGCGTGGGCGAGCCATCCCGAAGTGCGGGCGATGGCGAAAATGACCTCGCCCGCGTCGGGCGACATGCCGGCCATGTAGGTCAGCGCGCCGAGTGCGAGATCGACATTGGGAGCGACAGGGATGCGATCGGATGTAAGCGACACGATCGAGGCCACGACATCCATCCGCCGCCGATCGAACTCTGCGTCGGCCAGACGCTCCATGAGAAGGTCGTGGCGAGGATCAGTCGATCGGTGGATGAAGTGGCCGATGCCGGGCACTTTGCCGTCGCGCTGTATCACGGTGGCGAGCGCCGCCTCCGGGCCGTTGATCTCGGCATCGGCGAATAGCTCGTGCACGACGCGGCTCGCGGCCCCGTGGAGAGGGCCGGCCACGGCACCGAGTCCGGCCAGCAGGATGGCGTGAGGGCCAGAGCGGGTCGACGCCGCCAGTCTGGCGGCGAGCGTGGAGGTTGCCATGCCGTGATCTGCCAACACCACCATTGCCAGGTTCAGGAGTGGCCAATGGTCGCTGCCGGTGCGAGCGAGGCGCCGCCAGAGGCGCTCGGCGAGCTGATCGCCACGACTCGTTCGAGCAGCCAGGGGCAGCGCTTCCACGATTGTGCTGGTGAGGATCCGGCCGCTACTGGTCACACCATGGACCGAGCGGTCGTTGCGGAACGGATCGGAGGCCGCGGCCGCGACCACGCCGGCCATCATCCGATCGATCGACGTGGCAGTCGGGCCCAACGCGTCGACCGCCGGTTGGACCGCAGCGCGGACCCGGTCATCGGATGGCCACGTCTCGGAAATACCGAGCGAACCGGTCCAGAGAAGCTCGGCGACGTCTTCGTAGCGGTACCCGGCCCGCACCAGGTCGGCCAACGCATGCCCGCGATAGGAGACGGTCCCGTCGGAGACGTCGGTGATGGCAGAGGCAACAGAGACTTCGAGTCGACCCGGACGACGATCGTTCTTGTCTCTCCGGAAACGCTCGATCTCCGCAGGATCGAACGTCGAGGACTTGCCGTCGATGTGGCGCTGTGAGTTCAGCATTCCGCGGCTCACATAGGCGTAGATCGTCTCTCGCTTCACCCCGAGCCGGGTGGCCGCCTCCGCCGCGCTGATCCGTTCTGTCTGATCTGGTGAAGTCATATTGATTCAATCAATGTTGATTTGATCAAGGTTGTCAATGTATCTGCCTGTCGTGCACGGTGGAACCATGGCTGACGAACTGATTGCACCACCGGGACTCAAGGGGCTCGCTGTGGCCGACACCGTTCTCGGTGACGTTCGAGGCCAGGAAGGTTTCTTCCACTACCGGCACCACGACGCCGCAGAGCTCGCGCGCGAGCGCTCGCTCGAAGATGTCTGGACGCTCCAGTTGAACGGTGACCTGCCGCCGGCTGCCTCATCGATCGACCCGGGCAGTTATCGAACTCTGCCGGAGGGCGTGGGCGAACTCGTCGACGCGGCCGCGGACTGCATGATCAACCCGATGAACACGCTGCGGGTCGGTATCCTCGCGGTTGCCGACTGTGAGGGCCGGGGTGAGTCGCTTGATCGGTCCGTTGCGGAGCTCCATGAGGATGCTGTCCGACTGGCGGCCGTGGTACCCACTATTCTCGCTCGCCACCACCGCCACCGCCTCGGGTTGGATCCAATCGCGCCCGACCCGACGGTTGGTCACGCCACGGACTATCTCCGGATGGCCACGGGCGCGATGCCAAGCCCTGACGCAGCCCGTGCCGTCGAGCAGTACCTCGTGGCAACCGTCGACCACGGCTTCAACGCGTCGACGTTCACCGGGCGTGTGGTTGCAAGCACCGGCGCTGACATGGCCGGGGCTCTCGTCGCTGCAGTCGGGGCGCTGACCGGGCCGCTTCACGGCGGTGCGCCGAGTCGCTGTATCGAGATGATCGATGAGATCGAATCGCCGGAGCGGGCCTCGGCGTGGATCGCCGGTGCGCTCGACCGCGGCGACAAGATCATGGGCTTCGGTCATGCGGTCTATCGGGCGGAGGATCCTCGCGGTGTTGTTCTGCGAGCGGCCGCGGAGTCGCTTTCGACCACGCTTGGCGCTGACGGTGCGGATCTCGTGAGGCGGGCAGCCGGCATCGAGGCCGAGATTCTTGCTGCACTCGCCGCATGGAAGCCCGATCAGCGAATCGTGACCAACGTCGAATTCTGGGCTGGTGTCGTGCTCGAGCTGGCCGGGCTTCCCCGCGCGATGTTCACGCCCACGTTCTCCGTGAGCCGCTCGATCGGCTGGTCTGCTCACGTCATCGAGCAAGTGGGCGTCGGCAAGATCATCCGGCCGAGCGCCCGCTATGTCGGTCCGGAGCCGATGGTGTCCGAACCGGTTTGACCTGAGCCGATTCATGCTGTTGCCTTCGCGGCGTGAGCCTGCCGTCCACCTCCGCCATGTTTGTCACCGACTGGCGGGGTTTGGTGCAACTCGTCGGCGGATTGATGCTCTTTGGCTGCGGTATGGGTCTGGTCGTTCGCGGCGCCAATGGGCAGGGTCCGTGGACGGTCTTTCACGAGGGGTTGTCTGATCACACGCCGCTGACCATCGGCGGGGCCACCGTGGTGACAGGGGTCAGCCTGCTCATGATCGTTGTCGCAATGCGCGTGCGGATCGGGCTTGGCACGGTGCTCAATGTGATCGTGATCGGTCCGACGACCGACGTTGTCCTCTGGCTTCTCGAAGAACCTGAGTCTGCGACTCTTCGAGCGGTGCTGACTCTTCTCGCCCCGTTGGTCGTCGGGTTGGGCTCGGCGTTGTACCTGGGAGTTCGTCTCGGGCCGGGCCCTCGCGATGGGGTGATGACCGGTCTCGCGGCGCGAGGGTGGACGATTCGCAGGGCCCGGTTCTCGATCGAGGCGTTTGCGTTCGTGGGCGGCGCATTGCTCGGGGGCACGATCGGGTGGGGGACCGCGTGGTGGCTCGTTGCGATTGGTCCGGCCGTGCAGACATCGCTTCCGTGGGTTCAGAGGCGCTCGACTATCCAGGCCTGAGGCGACAGCTCAAGCCCCTTGTTCCTACTCTGGTGTCATGGACCCGGTCGATTCGATATCGGCGCACAAGGTCATTGTGGTTGGCGCCCACAAGACCGGCACGACCTCGCTGGCCAGCGCGCTCTTGAGCCTCGGCTACCGGGTGGCCGGTTTTGTCATTCCCGGCTTCGAGCCCGAGTCGCTTCGCGGACTCGACCGCAGCGCGGCACGTCGCCGGGTGGTCGACGCGGCAACAACGATGCTCGAATCGTTCGATTCCGCCCAGGACACCCCGTGGTGGGAGATCTATCCAGAACTCGATCAGCGATTCCCCGGGAGCCGCTTCGTTCTTACGACGCGAGATCCGGATCTCTGGCTGGAGAGCGTTGTTCGCCACTTTGGCGGCGAGGATATCGCCCACCACGAATGGATCTACGGAGACGGAGCGGTCTCTCGGTCACGCGAGAAGTACCGCGCTCATTTCGTCTCCCACAACCAGGCCGTCCGGGACTACTTCGCTGATCGGCCCGGCGATCTTCTCGTGATGGACCTGGCTGCCGGCGATGGCTGGTCCGAGTTGTGCGGATTCCTGGAGCTGCCCCTCCCTCCCTATGAGTTTCCTCACGCCAACTCGAGCGCCGACCGTGGGTCGGCCGCCGGCCGACTACGGCGTCGCTTGACGCGGGGGTGGGAGCGCCGCCGCCACGGCACGGATCCGTTCGGTCGAGCTCTCGATCTGCAGGTGGCGGCGCCCTCGGCGGCGCGAGTGGTCCGCCTCGCCCTGCCCCAGGTCCTGGCCTCCGCCGATGAAGCGCTCCTGGCCGATCTGGTTCGACTACTGGAATCCCAGACGGAAGCCGTAGCGGCACTCAAGTCGGCTCTCGGACTTGCGTACGTGGCCCAGACCTCCGATTCGCTGGAGGACTCGTGGGCGACCTTTCAGTACGACTTCCTCAGCCTGTTCGGCCAGCTGGATGAGTCCCTTGTCGACGAGGTGGTCGACGGTGGCACCGCTGCTGAGGCCGCCGCACCGATCCTCACGGCCGTTCAGGCGTTTGGGACCCGGCTCAGCTCACGCAGTTGACCAGCGAGAGAGCGCGCCGACAAGATCGTCGAATCGGCCGCTCAGAAGCGCAACTGCGTAGACAGCGCCGAGGGTCGCCCCCAACCGTGCCGCGAACGGCCCGTGAAGCCGAGACTGCGCGGGCGGCCATGCGTGGGGTATCGCGGCGAGCACAACTGCGGGCAGTAGCGCGCCGGCCGTGTAGACGATCATGCGCACAGCGCTCAGCGGCCGCTCGGCGGCGGCCTGGTTGAGGATGTCGGCCAACTGTTCACCGACGCAGGGCTGCCACAACCACCCGGCCACGGCGCCGCAAGCGGCAGCGCCGGCGAGAACCAAGCGAGAGTCGCGAGAGCGAACCATTGCGGCGAAACCAGCGGCGACCAGCGCGCTGATCGCGATGACGGAGCCGCCACCCGACGCAAGGGTCCAATAGCCGGCGGCTCGCGCCCACATCATCAGCGCGGTTGCAAGAACCGACACGGCAAGAGCAGCCGCACCCCGGCGATGAGCGGCGAGCACGAGCGCAACCGTAGGGAGAGCGACTACGAGGGTGCACGGCTGAACAACGACCGTCACGCCCTCGAGAAATGCCCTCACGGAAGGTTCTTGCCAAGAAGGAACGCAACGTTGCGGTAGAGGTCGTCGTAGCCCGCCTGGCCATCGCCGCGCTCGTTCTGACGGATCTGCCCATCGGCGTCGATGAGGTATGCCCGTGGCCAGTACGCCGTCGGGCCCTCCTGCCAGCGGTGAAAGTTCCGCTTGTCGGTGTCGAGTGCCACAGGCCATGTGATCTCGTGCTCATCGATCGCGGTGGTGATGTTGTCGAGCTCAGCTTCATAGCTGAACTCGGGCGCGTGTACGCCCACGATCTCGAGCCCCTGATCGCCGAAGTCGTCGTACAGCCGCTTGAGGTAGGGGAGCGTCTTCTTGCAGTTGGAGCATCCGAGTGTCCAGAAGTGCACCACCACCACTCGGTTCTCGGCCCGAATTTCCTCGAGTGTTTCGGCGTCGGTGTTCAGCCAGCCATCGAGACCGGTGAGGGAGTCGACGGGCCCGAGAATGGGCGGAGGTTCTCCTTCGACTGCAGCCGGAGTTGGCGCCGCCGCCGTCTCGGTCAGCGACGGTCGGCTTTCGTCACGGGCCAGAAACGTCCATGCCAGCAGCATCACGCCGCCGACCACAATGATGAGCGCGAGAATCCGGCGACGTTCCATACCGACGAAACGTCGCCGCATTGGCGAAAGTTCCCTCAGTCCGGGGCCACTCCACTGGGCCGGCCCAACGGTCGCGGGTTAGATGATCGGCATACCGGCGCGACGCCACAGGAAGGTGGCGATCTGGGCGCGGGTGGCGGGGTCGTCGGGGGAGAAGGTGGTGCTGCTGGTGCCGGTGGTGATGCCGGCCTTCACCATCCAGGCGACGGCTTCGCTGTAATAGCGGCCTGCTGGTACGTCGGTGAATGGTGTGGTGCCGGTGACGGTTGGCATACCGGCAATTCGCCACAGGAAGGTGGCGACCTGGGCCCTCGTGACCAGCGCGTCGGGGGAGTAGGTGGTCGGGCTCGTGCCGGTTGTGATCTTCCCGCACACCATCCAGCGCACGGCATCGCTGTAGTAGCGGTCCGGAGAGACGTCGGAGAAGTTGGTGCCCGTGCTGGGACAGTTGGTGCCTCCGCCGAGCACCGCAGTGACGATGACGGTGACAGTGGCGGTGTCGCAGATGGCGGTGGTGTCGCAGATGCGGTAGTCGAACGTGTCGGCCCCACCAATGCCGGTGTCGGGCGTGTAGGTGATGGTGCCATCGCCGTTGTCGGTGGTGGTTCCGGAGGCAGGGGTGGTGGTGGCGGTGGCGGTCGTGGGGTCGAGGTTGCCGTCGGGGTCGGAGTCATTGGCAGCCACATCGATCACGATGGCCGTGTCCTCGGCCGTGGTGGCACTGTCGTCGACTGCGGACGGCGGGTGGGCAGCCTGCAGCACGGTGACGCGGACGGCGGCGCTGTGGCACAGGGCGGTGGTGTCGCAGATGCGGTAGTCGAACGTGTCGACCCCGAAGAAGCCCGTGTCGGGGGTGTAGGTGATGGTGCCCTCGCCGTTGTCGGTTGTGGTTCCGGAGGCAGGGGTGGTGGTGGCGGTGGCGGTCGTGGGGTCGAGGTTGCCGT
>JAJCXZ010000088.1 GCA_029263175.1 Acidimicrobiales bacterium
CTCCGCACCATCGTGGTGCCGGGAGGGGTCTGCGGTTTCGACCGCAGCGACAACACATTTTCGGTGGCGATAGCGAATGGGTCACACCCGTTCCCATTCCGAACACGGAAGTTAAGCCATTCAGCGCCGATGGTACTTGGGTCGTCAGGCCCTGGGAGAGTAGGACGCCGCCGGATTTCTCACACTCAAGCCCCGCTTCGGCGGGGCTTGAGTACGTTTTGGGCCCAATCGGGGCTGCCATGACCGATGGTCGACACGTTCCCGGTTCCGGCTGGACGCGGAGGCAAACCACCGAGCGACGGCCGGCGATAGGATCGACACCCATGTCCAATGACTCTCGTTCCCCACGCGCCGGCAGCGGCGGCCCTTCGAAGGGACGACCAGGCGGCAAGAGCAGTCCGGCTCGTGGTGGGTCCGGGAAGAAGCCAGGCGACCGTCTTCCCGATCGTGATCTTGCCGGCCCGGCCAACTGGGGCCGGATTGCGCGCCGCGGCGCCGGCAACATGAACTACGAGGAGCCGACGAACGACGACCGGCCCAGCAAGCGCCCGAAGGATCAGCGTCCGAAGCGAGAGTCCGCGGAGCGGACCGGTCCCGTTCGGCCCGACCGGAAGCTCCCGACGGCAGAGGATCTGGAGCGAACCGCTGCCGCGGCGGTCAAGCGAGGGAGAGGAGCCGGCGGGTTTGAACGCAAACCCCTCGCCGCCCGTCCGTCTCAGGTCGTTGACCCGGCAGTCGCATTGCGCCGCATGGTCGGCGAGCCCCGGAGCACCTCGTTGAATCGCCGGCTGCGAGACGCAAGCAAGGCGTTCGAGGCCGAGCGGTTCAAGGACACCATCATCGCCCTCCGGCCCGTCGTGCGGGAGGCGCCAGAACTGGCGGAGGGACGCGAGCTCATGGGGTTGGCCCACTACCGCACCGGCAAGTGGAAGGAAGCCGTCGAGCATCTCGAGGCGTTCCGCGATCTGTCCGGATCCACCGAACAACACCCGGTGCTGGCTGATTGCCATCGAGCGATGAAGCACTGGAACGACGTCGACGAGCTGTGGGCTGAGCTGGGTGAGTCCTCGCCGAGCGGCGAGCTCGTCGTCGAGGGTCGTATCGTCGCCGCCGGCGCCCGTGCCGATCGAGGCGATCTCGATGGTGCGATCCGCCTGCTGGCGCAAGGTTGGAAGATCCCCAAACGACCTCAGCCTCACCATCTACGCCGAGCGTATGCGCTCGCCGATCTCTACGACCGCGCCGGCCGTGCCCCTCGTGCCCGTGAGCTGTTCATCTGGGTTGCGTCGCACGACAGGGACTTGGCCGACGTTCAGGCGCGCGTCCGCGCGTTGGGCTGACTGTCACACCCTCGCCCTAGGTTGAGTCTCAGCACTTCCCCGACACTGAATCCCGCCTCGTCCGCGATCGGGTGTGGCCCTCTGTCGGAGAAGAACGTCATGAACATTGCAATCGTCCAGGGCATGCTCACCAGCCCGCCACGCGAGCGAACCCTTGCGTCTGGCGACACGCTCATCAGCTACGAGATTCGCTCGGTCGAGGCCGATGAGTCGAAGCTCACCGTGCCGGTCTCGTGGCTCTCGCCGAGTCGTCCGCCGAGAGTAGATGTCGGCGATGAGGTCGTCGCCGTGGGTGTTGTTCGGCGCCGGTTCTTTCGGGCTGGTGGTGCCACGCAGAGCCGTACGGAGATCGCCGCGGAGCTGGTCGCTCGACCGGGTTCGAAGCGGGTGCAGCAGGCGATGCGGCGAGCTGTTGCGCCGGTCATCAGCGTGCCCTGAGGTTCGTCGTCGATTGTCGCGTGCCGGTGTACATCTCGCCCATCCAGCGGGGTTATGGTGACCGGGCCGCGGGGATCGCCACGACGCGGCAAGGAGACATGACATCGTGACCAATACCGCAGATCGCTCAGACGTCAGAGAGGTCGAGCGCATCATCATCCGATTCGCCGGCGACTCGGGTGACGGCATGCAGTTGACGGGCGACCGATTCACCTCGGCCAGCGCCCTGTTCGGGAACGACCTGGCGACGTTGCCAGAGTTTCCTGCCGAGATCAGGGCCCCAGCCGGCACTCTTGCCGGCGTCTCGGCCTTCCAGGTCCACATCTCGGACCATGACATCACCACGCCGGGTGATGCGCCCAACGTCCTCGTGGCCATGAACCCGGCAGCACTGAAGGCCGACCTTCCGAAGGTCGAGCCGGGCGGCACCGTGATCGTCAACACCGACGCGTTCGAAGAACGCAACCTGGCCAAGGCGGGCTACGAGACGAACCCGATCGAAGACGGGTCGCTCGACGGCTACACGATGATCACCTCCCCGATGACCTCCCTGACCAAGGAGGTGTGCAAGGACCTCGGCGTGAAGCCCCGCGATGCGGAGCGGTCCAAGAACTTCTTCGCCCTCGGCCTGGTGTCGTGGTTGTACAGCCGCCCCGAAGAGCCGACGATGCTCTGGATCGAGGAGAAGTTCGGCGACAAGGAGCTGGTTGTCGCCGCGAACAAGGCCGCCTACAAGGCCGGGCACGCGTTCGGCGAGACCGCCGAACTGTCGGCGAGTCGGTTGGCGGTTCGCCCCGCCAAACTCGAGCCCGGCACCTACACCAACATCAACGGCAACACGGCCCTGTCGTGGGGTTTGGTCGCAGGGTCACAGCTGGCCGGGTTGCCGATCTTCCTCGGCTCATACCCGATCACTCCAGCGTCCGACATTCTTCACGAGCTGGCCAAGCACAAGAATTTCGGTGTCCGCACGTTCCAAGCAGAGGACGAGATCGCCGCGGTGGGCTCTGCCCTCGGCGCTGCCTACGGCGGCCATATCGGCATCACCACGACCAGCGGCCCGGGTATCGCCCTCAAGGGTGAGACCCTCGGCTTGGCGGTGAGCCTCGAGCTGCCGCTCGTGGTCATCGATATCCAGCGCGGTGGCCCGTCCACCGGTCTGCCGACCAAGACCGAGGCCGCCGACCTCATGATGGCCATGTATGGTCGCCACGGCGAGGCACCAATGCCGATCGTGGCGGCGAGCTCGCCATCCGACTGTTTCGACACCGCGATCGAGGCGATCCGCCTGGCGATTCGCTACCGAACCCCGGTCATGTTGCTGAGTGACGGCTATCTGGCCAACGGCACCGAGCCGTGGTGTTTGCCCGATGTCAGCAGTCTCAAGGACATCCCGGTCGAGTTCGCCAGCCGCACCAACCACACCAACGCCGATGGCGAAGACGTCTTCATGCCCTATGTGCGCAACGACGACATGGCCCGGCCGTGGGCAGTGCCCGGCACCGACGGTTTGATGCACCGAATCGGGGGCATCGAAAAGGAAGACG
The DNA here is from genome assembly GCA_029263175.1 of Acidimicrobiales bacterium. Taxonomy (GTDB): domain Bacteria; phylum Actinomycetota; class Acidimicrobiia; order Acidimicrobiales; family Aldehydirespiratoraceae; genus JAACCU01. The sequence goes on from JAJCXZ010000088.1 coordinate 3,326, forward strand.
GCACGGGCAACATCAGCTACGACCCCGAGAACCATGGATTCATGGTTGAACTCCGCGACGAGCGAATCCGCAAGATTGCGGAATCCATCCCACCGCTCGAGATATCGGGAGATCCCGATGCCGACATCCTGGTGGTCGGCTGGGGCTCGACGTGGGGCTCGATCGCAGCCGCAACCGGTCGCCTCAACCGCGCCGGCACGCCAGTGGCGCAGATCCACTTGCGCCACCTGCACCCGTTTGCGCCGAACCTCGGCGAGATCCTTGCTCGTTACAAGCATGTTCTCGTACCCGAGATGAACCTCGGCCAGCTCTCCCGGCTCCTCCGAGCCGAGTTTCTGGTCGACGCAAAGTCGATCAGCAAAGTGACCGGTCAGCCGTTTACCGCGGCCGAGATGGTCAACAACATCATGGAGGCCGCGCGATGACCACTGTGCCACTCACCACCAAGAAGGACTGGTCCAGCGATCAGGAGGTTCGCTGGTGCCCGGGTTGCGGTGACTACTCGATCCTCACCGCAGTGCAGATGATGATGCCGGAGCTCGACGTTCGCCGCGAAGACACCGTCTTCGTTTCGGGCATCGGTTGTGCTGCTCGCTTCCCCTACTACATGAACACCTACGGGATGCACAGCATCCATGGCCGCTCACCGGCGATCGCCACCGGCCTCGCCATAACGCGTCCCGATCTCGATGTCTGGGTGGTCGGCGGCGACGGCGACATGCTGTCGATCGGTGGCAACCACCTGATACACGCCCTGCGGCGCAACATCGACATGACGATCTTGCTGTTCAACAACCAGATCTACGGTCTCACCAAGGGCCAGTATTCGCCGACGAGCGAGCAGGGCAAGGTCACCAAGTCGACGCCGATGGGTTCGATCGATCATCCCTTCAACCCGATCTCGTTGGCGCTCGGCGCTGAAGCCACGTTCGTTGCGCGTACCCACGACATGGATCGTGGCCACATGCAGGAGATGTTCCGTCGGGCCCATGAGCACAAGGGCAGCGCGATCGTCGAGGTGTACCAGAACTGCAACGTTTTCAACGACGGTGCATTTGACGCGCTGACCAAGCGAGACGCACGCGACGCCATGCTCATCAACCTCGAGCACGGCAAGCCCGTGCGCTTTGGCGTTGACAACGAGCGAGGCGTGGTAATCGACAACGACGGGGCCAAGATCGTCGAGGTCGCCGATGTCGGCGAAGATGCGCTGTACGTGCATGACGAATCGGCATCGACCACCGGTCAGGCGTTTGCGCTCAGCCGCCTGGCCTCTGACCGTCAATCGCCGACCCCTGTCGGCATCTTCCGCGCCGTGCAGCGTTCCGAATACGGCGAGGCCGTGTCCGGCCAGCTGGCAATGGCCAACGAGACGAAGGGTCCTGGCGACCTCAACGCTCTGTTGCACAGCCTCCCCACCTGGGAAGTCAGCTGACCGCCTGGGCCCTCGATCTCGACGGCGTCATCTGGCGCGGTACCGACACGGTTCCCGGCAGCCCGGAAGCAGTTGAGCTGCTCCGAGACGCCGGCCACCGAATCGCGTTCGTGACCAACTCGGCGCTTCGTACGCCGGGTCAGGTCGCCGCGAAGCTCGCGTCCCATGGCATCCCCGATGCCGATGCCGAAGTCGTGACGGCGGCGATGGCCGCGGCCACGATGGTGGAGCCCGGCGAGCGGGTGCTCGCGATCGGCTCCCAGGGTTTGCACGACGCGCTCACGGCGCGAGGCGCTGAGGTGGTGACCGATGGTCCCGCGAGCGCGGTCATTGTCGGAATCACCTTCGACTTCGACTACGACTGCATGCATCGGGCGATGAGTGCGATCAACGCGGGCGCACGATTCATCGCCACCAACCTCGATCCCACGTATCCAGCCGCGGACGGATTCCTGCCTGGCAACGGTGCGTTGGTGGCGGCCGTGGGGCCGGCGGCGGGAATAAAAGACACACTCGCCGGCAAACCATTCGCCCCGATCGCAGCGCTCACCCGCGCCTTGATCGGCGACCACGGGATCATGGTCGGAGATCGCCCCGATACCGACGGCGACTTCGCCGCGGAGATGGGTTACGACTTCGGGCTTGTCTTCAGCGGCGTCACGAAGGTCGCGGATATGCCTGTCACTCCCACGCCGATCATCACCGGTGCCGATCTCCTGGCGCTTGTGCGCTCGAGTCTCGGCGCCTAGATCGACATGGCCGCTCGTCGCCGCCTCGACGCCGAGCTTGTTCGCCGTGAGTTGGCGCCGAGCCGGGCGCGAGCTCGCGAGCTGATCGAATCGGGCCACATCACCGTCGGTGGCGCCCCGGCGTTGAAAGCGACACGCATGGTCGACCCGGGCGAGGCGATTGTGGTTCTGGGCGACGGCCCGCGTTTCGTGAGCCGCGGGGGCGAGAAGCTCGACGCGGCCCTGGACAGATTCGGTGTCGACCCGGCCGGCCGCCGGGTCATCGATGTCGGATCGTCGACCGGCGGCTTCACCGACTGTGTGCTCCAGCGCGGGGCACGCGAGACAGTGGCCATCGACGTGGGCCGCAACCAGTTGCACGAAAGGATTCGCGCCGACCGCCGCGTTGCCGTGCACGAGCAGACCAATGTGCGCCACACGAGCGCTGACGACATCGGGGGACCCGGCGACCTGGTGGTGGCTGATCTGTCCTTCATCTCACTGCGAACCGTTGCGGAACCAATCCTCGGGTTGGCCCGTCCGGGTGCCGACTTGGTGTTGTTGGTGAAGCCCCAATTCGAAGCTGGGAAGGCAGAGGCCGACAAGGGCAGAGGCGTCATCCGAGATCCTGCGGTGTGGCTCGACACATTGATGTTGGCCAGTGGTGCGCTTGCGGCGGCTGGAGCCGCCATCATGGGGGTCATGGTCTCACCGATCACCGGGGGCGACGGCAATGTCGAGTTCCTCGTTCATGCCCAGGCTCACGCTCAACCGGCCGCAGCAGCCGAGGTTTCTGCGTGGGCGGAAATCGCCGTAGCCGACGCGGAGACCCGCTGATGGCAACGATCGGCGTCATCGTTCACCTTGGTCGGGAAGCCGCCAGCGAGCACGCGCGTGAGCTCGCCGAGTGGTTGACCGGCGAAGGCCACGAGGTCCGTATGCCGGAGAAGGACGCGGCGGCAGTCGGCGAAGGCCTGCTCGCTGTTCCCAACGACGGATTTGCCGGTGGGCTGGATCTCGTCGTGAGCCTCGGGGGCGATGGATCGATGCTGCGAGCGCTCGAGCTTGTGGGAGAGGCCGAGATTCCGCTGCTGGGTGTCGATCACGGTCAACTGGGCTACCTCACCGAGGTCAAGCCGAGCAACGCACGCAATGCCGTCGAGCGCTTTCTCGAGGGCGATCACGAGATCGAGGAACGAATGCTCATCTCGATGGTGCTGACGCCGGATGAAGGCGGTCCGGTGATCGAGCATCTGGTGCTCAACGAGGTGGTGGTCGAGCGATCGTCGGACGTCAATACGATCCGGCTGGCCGTGGACCTCGACGACGACTTCTTCACGACCTATGCCGTCGACGGGATGATCGTGGCGACACCAACTGGCTCGACGGCCTATGCATTCTCTGCTCGGGGTCCCATCGTTGACCCTGCCCATCGGTCGCTCCTGTTGACGCCGGTATCACCCCACATGCTGTTCGATCGATCGCTGGTCCTGTCGCCCGAGACGGTCGTTCGGCTGCGGGTGGATGGCCACCGTCCAGCCACAGTGTCAGTGGACGGTCGTAGGATCGCCACCGTGGGCGACGGTGCCTCCATTGAGTGCACCGCTGCCTCGAGCTCGGCTCGGTTCGTCACTCTCGGGTCTCGTCCCTTCCACCGAGTTCTCAAAGCCAAATTCGGACTCAACGACCGCTGAACCCTCCAGCACACCTGGGAAACCATGCTGACTGAACTGCTCGTCCGTGACTTGGGCGTGATCGATGAACTGTCCCTCGTCTTGGGCGACGGGATGACCGTTGTCACCGGCGAGACGGGAGCGGGCAAGACCCTCGTCGTCGGTGCGATCGATCTTCTCACCGGCGGCCGCGCCGACGCCTCACTCGTACGCCCCGGTGCCGCCGAGGCCGAGATTCAGGGACGCTTCGTCAGCGGTGACGACGAGTTGATCGTCCGCCGTGTGATTCCCCGTGACGGTCGCAGCCGCGTCTACATCAACGGCCACCTGGCCACTGTTTCGGCGCTCACCGAGCACGGCGTCGACCTGGTCGACCTGCACGGCCAGCACGCTCACCAGTCCCTCCTGAAGCCCGCCGTTCAACGGGCTGCGCTCGATCAGTTCGGCGAGGTCGATACCGGCCCGCTCGCCACCCTCCTCGATGAGCTACGGGCGGTCGATGCCGACTTGTCCGAGCTGGGCGGCGATGAGCGGGCCCGAGCCCGCGAGATCGACCTGCTGCGCCACCAGCTCGCCGAGATCGAAGCTGCTGGCGTCGAAGACGGCGACGAGGACGACCGCCTCGACGAGGAAGAGAGCCTTCTCGCCGACGCCGGCGCGCATCGCGAAGCGGCGAGGGCTGCCGTCGCCGCTCTCGACGGCGATGGACCCGCTGCGACAGCAGTAGCCGAGGCTCTGCAGGTTCTCGACACCCGCTCGCCGTTCGTTGACCTCGTCAGCCGGTTGCGAGGGGTTGAAGCCGAACTCGCCGACATTGCTGCCGAGGCCCGCGATCGCGCCGAACAGATCGACGATGACCCCGAACGCCTCGAACTGCTGCGCCACCGCCGTGCGATGTTGCGCGAGCTGCGCCGCAAGTACGGCGAGACGCTCGAGGAAGTCATGGCGTTTGGTGTGGAGTCGAGCGATCGCCTCGCAGAACTCAGCTCGTTCGAGGAACGAGCCAATGCGCTCGACGAACGTCGCGCTCGCTTGTTGGCCGAGCTCACCCGCGTTCGGGCAGAAGTCCTCGCGGCCCGAACCGCGGCTGCGCCTCGATTCGCCACTGAGGTCGAGGAGAATCTCAAGAGCCTCGCCATGGCTGGTGCTCGTCTCGAGGTCACCGTGGGGGGAGAGGCGGGCGATGACATCACGATCCGGCTTGCCGCCAATGCCGGTCACGATCCTCAGCCCCTGTCCAAAGTCGCGTCGGGTGGTGAGCTCGCCCGCACAATGCTCGCTCTCCGGCTGGTGCTCACGTCGGGCCCGCCGACTCTGGTGTTCGATGAGGTCGATGCCGGGATCGGCGGCGAGGTCGCCCACACGGTGGGAGCCAACCTCGCCGCACTAGCGGGAGACCATCAGGTGCTGGTGGTCACCCACCTCGCCCAGGTCGCAGCATGCGCTGATCACCACGTTGCGGTGTCCAAGAGCGAGGTCGACGGCGTCACGGTGGGTGCCGCTCATCTCCTGGGTGACGACGCCCGCGTGGTGGAGCTGTCGCGCATGCTTTCCGGCTCTCCTGACAGCAGCGCGGCTCGCGAACACGCTGAGGAGCTGATCGACTCCGCCCGGCGGCGAACGCCTGCTCGTCCGTCCCGGCGATGAATTTCGCGTGGGAAACCTGTCACCAACCGCGCGGTCACGCTCGGTCAGGGTTAACGTGAGATCCCGATGACGAAGCACATCTTCGTGACCGGTGGCGTCGTAAGCGGCCTCGGGAAAGGCCTCAGCGGGTCATCGCTCGGGCGTCTTCTGAAGGCCCGCGGCCTCCGCGTCACCATGCAGAAACTCGACCCGTATCTCAACGTGGATCCGGGCACCATGAATCCCTTTGAGCACGGTGAGGTGTTCGTCACCGATGATGGTGGTGAGACCGACCTCGATCTCGGACACTACGAACGGTTCGTCGACGAGAACCTCACCACCGACTCCAACGCCACCACGGGTTCGATCTACTCGTCGGTGATCGCCGCGGAGCGCAGGGGTGACTATCTCGGCAAGACCGTTCAGGTGATCCCCCACATCACCGACGAGATCAAGCGTCGAATCAACCGCCTCGTGAGCGATGACGTCGACGTGATCATCACCGAAGTCGGCGGCACGGTCGGCGACATCGAGATCCTTCCGTTCCTCGAGGCAATCCGACAGTTCCGACTCGATGTGGGTCGCAGCAACGTCTGCTACGTCCACGTGACCCTGGTGCCGTTCATCGGTCCGTCCGGTGAACAGAAGACCAAGCCCACGCAGCACTCGGTGACCGAGCTGCGAAGCCGGGGTATCCAGCCCGACGCCATCGTGTGCCGAAGCGAGCAGCCGATCAGCTCCGATCTTCGTCGCAAGATCTCCAACCTGTGCGATGTGCCGGTTGAAGGTGTGGTCAACGCCGCCGACGCTCGCAGCCTCTATGAGATCCCGTTGGTTCTCCACGACGAGGGACTCGACGACTATGTCTGTGAGCTCCTCGGGCTCGGCGAGCTCGAGCTCGATCTGACGCCCTGGCGAGCCCTGGTGAAGCGAGTCGAAGAGGCCGACACTTCCGTACGTGTCGGCCTGATCGGCAAGTACGTCAGTCTCCCCGATGCCTACCTGAGCGTCGTGGAGTCGCTCAACCACGCGGGCATTCACCACGGCGCCGACATCGAGATCGAATGGATCCAGGCCGAGGAGGTCGAAGGCATGCTCGCCGCGGGACGCCTCCGCGATCTCGACGGCATCGTCATCCCCGGCGGTTTCGGCGAGCGCGGCTTCGAAGGCAAGATCGCCGCCGCGGGCTACGCCCGTGAGCACGACATTCCCTGCCTCGGCCTGTGCCTGGGCCTGCAGGCCATGGCAGTGGAGTACGCCCGCAATGTGCTGGGTTTGGCCAACGCCAATTCCACCGAGTTCGACAGTCGTTCCCCGCATCCCGTCATTGACCTGATGGACAGCCAGCGCGACGTCACCGACATGGGAGGCACCATGCGGTTGGGCGCCTACGTTGCCCAGCTCAAGCCCGGGTCGCGGGTGGCGCGGGCCTACGGCAAGGAGACGGTGTCCGAGCGACACCGCCATCGCTACGAGTTCAACCCCAAGTACCGCACCCGATTCGAAGCGAGCAACCTTCAGCTCTCGGGAGAATCCCCCGACGGCAGGCTTGTCGAGTTCATCGAGCTCGACGATCACCCGTTCTGGATCGCCACTCAAGCGCATCCCGAGTTCAAGAGCCGCCCCGATCGCCCGGCGCCGCTGTTCCGCGAGTTCATCGCGTCGGCGATGTCCCGCGCCGAAGGCCGTAACCCCCAGCTCCCGTCGATCAGCGAAGACGCTCCGGCCACGGCCGATTCGTGACCCAGCTCGGAGCTCGATCTGATTCGGGATTCACCTTCAATGGCGAACGTGTCATCCACAACGGCCATGTGATCACGGTCTACGAGGCCGAGTTCACGACCCCCGATGGTGAGACGATGTTGCGCGACATCGTGCGCCACCCCGGCGCTGTCGGTGTCGTGGCGGTCGATGGGGATGAGGTCGTGCTCGTCCGCCAGTTTCGGGCGCCTCTCGCCACAGATGTGCTCGAGATTCCCGCGGGCAAGCGTGACATCGCCGGAGAACCGCCCGAGGTCACCGCGGGCCGTGAGCTCGTTGAAGAGGTCGGCCTCAGGGCCACACAGATGGAGTCTCTCGGAGGGTTCCACAACAGTGTTGGGTTCTGCGACGAATACATCCACCTCTTCCTCGCTACCGATCTCACGCCGGCGGATTCTGCACCCGCCGGCCCCGAGGAGGAGCACATGCAGATCGTGCGGATTCCGCTCGATGAGGTGGCAGCCGTCCTCGACGACGGCACGATCACCGATGCCAAGACGGTCATAGGTTTGCGAGCTGCCCTCGCTCGACTCAACCGCTGAGGCATGCTCTGACGGTGGGAGCCGCCCCGGAGATCACCGACGACACGTTCGTCCTCGACCCAGACCTCGAGGACTTCCTGACCTGGCTGGCCGTTGAGCGCGGGCGGTCTGTCAACACACTCAGCGCCTACCGGCGTGACCTCGCTCGCTATCAGCTCCATCTGGACCGACGAGGACGAACAGCCATCTCGGCCAGCGCCGACGACGTGATCGCCTTCGTGCACGTGCTGACGGGGGAGGGGTTGGCCGCGTCGTCGATCACCCGCACGCTGGTCGCCGTCCGTGGGGCTCACCGATTCTTCGTTGTCGAAGAGATGCGCCCCGATGATCCGGCGGCCGACGTCGAGATCCCTCGCGTACCGAGGGGTTTGCCCAAAGCCCTCACCGTCGAGCAGGTCAGCGGCCTCATCGAGGGAGTGACGGGCGACGACCGTGTCGCCCGGCGTGACCGAGCCATTCTCGAGGTGCTGTACGGCACCGGAGCCCGGATCTCCGAGATCGTCACCCTTTCCATCGGCGATGCCGACCTTCACGACGGCCTCGTGCGGCTGATGGGGAAGGGGTCCAAGGAACGAATCGTGCCCCTTGGCCGGCACGCTGCCAGCGCATTGGCGGCCTGGTTTGAGCCGTCCGGGCGCGGAGCCTTGCAGCCCGAGCGTTGGGCACGGCGAGGTGACGCCGAGGCGGTCTTCCTCAATCAGCGAGGCGGTCGCCTCAGCCGTCAGGGAATCTGGGGTGTGGTCACGGCGCGGGGCCGGGCCGTCGGGCTTGGCGATGAGTTGACGCCGCATGTGCTGCGGCACTCATGTGCCACTCACATGCTCGACCACGGCGCCGACATTCGTACGGTGCAGGAGCTTCTTGGCCACGCCTCCATCTCGACCACGCAGATCTACACGATGGTCTCGACGGAGCGACTCATGACCGTCTACCGCTCGGCGCATCCGCGAGCAACGGGGCGCAACTGATGAGCGGGGCGATGCATCTCACGCGCCGGTTTTTCGGTTCGCTGAAGCCGGGAGGGCCGTCCGCCGTCGATCGCTCGTGGGTCGAGACGACGCTGTCCGAGCCTGAGTACGCACTGTGGCGCCGTATGTCCGGCCCTGATCGACGCCACTCGGCTCAGGTCGGCCGAGACGTCGAGCGAATGCTGGGGGCCGAGGCGACCGCCCCGGTGCTCGCCGCCGCGCTGCTTCACGACGTCGGCAAGATCGATGCCGATCTCGGCACATGGGGCCGGGTCGTCGCGACCCTGTCGGCCAAGTTGGCGGGCCGCGACGCCGCCAAGCTCTGGATCAAGTCCACTGGATTCACCCGCAAGGTCGGGCTCTATCTGCATCACCCCGAGATCGGGGCCGACATGCTCGAACTCGCCGGCTCCGACCCACTCACCATCACGTGGACCGAGGAACACCACCGTCCCGCCGACGAGTGGACCCTCCCTGCCGGAATAACCTCCGCCCTCGACGCCGCAGACAACGACTAAGGGGCCGCGAACCCGGTCAGGCGCCGACTTGGCGGTTGGGGAGTATGCGGACGATTACTCGCTCGGACTCGATCTCGTTGGGGTAGGGGCCGCTGGTGTACTTCTGGGAGAGCTCTTCGATATCGGCTCGGGCCGCGTCACCGCCAATTGTGTCGACGACCGTGCCGCGGACCTCGACGTAGGAGTACGGGTTCTGGGCGTCCCAGATGGCGACGGACACACGACCATCGCGCATCATGTTCTTGTACTTGGCGCGATGGATCTCGGTATTGATCAGCACGTGCTCGTCATCGCATCCAACCCACATGACCCCGGTCTGCGGTCGCCCGTCGGCAAATATCGTGGTAAGTGCCCCGAAATTCGGGCCCTCGCACAGCTCTCGAGTCTTCGGTTCCAGCATGATCCGCTCCCTGGGTCGCGTCGGTTTGCGGACACTACCCGGTCGTCGGGAAACACGGGAGCAACGGGTCAATCGGTCAGGAGGCCGACGTTCTCTTTGGCTCGGGTCATCGTGGACGAGGCGATTTCGCGGGCCTTGTCGGCACCGATCTTCAACAGGCGGGCGGTCTCGGCGGGATCGGCTTCGAGCTCGGCGAAGCGGGCCTGGATCGGCTCGAGCAATGCCACGACGGCATCAGCGGTGTCGACCTTCAGTTGGCCGTATTGTTCGTAGTTCTTCGCCAGCGATGCCGGATCGCTGCCGGTTGCAGCAGCGAGCATCGAGAGAAGGTTGCTCACACCGGGTTTCTCGGCGAAGTCGAACCTGACCTCTCCGTCGTTGTCGGTGACGGCGGAACGGATCTTCTTCGCGATTCGCTTCGGGTCGTCGAGCACGTTCACGGTGCCCTTCTCCGAGTCGAGGGATTTCGACATCTTGTTGGTCGGATTCTGCAGGTCCATCACTCGGGCGCCGGCCGGGGTGATGACCGCCTGTGGGAGCACGAAGGTTTCGCCGAATCGGCTGTTGAAGCGCTCGGCGATGTCACGAGTGATCTCGATGTGCTGGCGTTGGTCCTCACCCACCGGCACCTCGTTGGTGTCGTAGAGAAGGATATCTGCCGCTTGGAGTGCGGGGTAGGTGAACAGCGAGCCGGAGACGAACTCGTGTTGATCTGACTTGTCCTTGAATTGGACCATGCGGCTGAGTTCGCCGAATGACACATTGCACTGCATCAACCACGCACACTCGGTGTGCTCGCGCACGTGGCTCTGCACGAAGAGAGTGCAGACCTCGGGATCAAGACCGGCTGCCATCAGGAGCTGAGACAGGCGAAGCGTCTCGCGGCCGACCTCGCCGGGGTCCTTCGGCAGCGTGAGAGCGTGAAGATCGACGACGCAGTAGACGGCGTCAGCCTCGTGCTGCATCGGGACCCAATTGCGGATCGCCCCGAGGTAGTTGCCGAGGTGGAGCTCACCGGAGGGTTGGATGCCAGAGAAGACGCGGGTCATGGAGGGGAAGGCTACGGGACGGACCCTCGACCGCGAGTGGATTTCCTGTGCGAAACACCGTCGGGAAGCCGTCGCGATCGTGCCCTGGCCGTCTAGGGTCACCTGAATGCCGTATGAGGTTCACACGCCCGTGTTCGACGGGCCCTTCGACTTGCTGCTGCACCTCATTCTGCGTGAGCAGGTCGATCTCTATGAGATCAACCTCAGCGAAATCGTCGATGCATACCTGATCGAGCTCGACCTCATGGACCGGCTTGACCTCGAGGTCGCCACAGAATTCCTGCTGATCGCCGCCACGCTGGTGGAGCTGAAGACCCGTCGGCTCTTGCCCGAGGACAGCGAGGTCGATCTCGATGATGAGCTCGGTTTGTGGGAGGAACGCGATCTGCTGCTGGCCCGTTTGGTCGAATGCAAGACGTTCAAGGACGCTGCGCTCATCTTGCGCAGGCTGTCGGCCGACGCCGCTCGGTCGTATCCCCGCCGATGTGGTCCGGTCGAGGATCACTTTCTCAGTCTCGCTCCCGATCTGCTCGAGAAGACCACCCCTGATGATCTGCGGGCCGCGTATCTCAAGGCCACGGCGCCGAAACCGATCGTGCGCGTCGACCTGTCTCACGTCACACCCATCAAGGTCACGGTTGCCGAGGCGGTGGAGGAACTGCTCGATGTGCTTCCTGGTGCCGGCCGGTTGACTTTCCGCGACCTCACCTCTGAGCTCGTTGACCGCATCGAAGTCGTTGTTCGGTTCCTTGCGGTCCTGGAGTTGTTCAAGCAGGGTCTTGTCGAGCTCGAACAAGCGGCCGCATTCGGTGACATCATCGTCGTGTGGATGGCAGACGAACGCGTCTCCGCCGACGAAATCAAGATCGATATCTACGAGGGCTGAGATGGCCGATCACGTTGCCCCCGCGCTGGAAGCAATCCTTCTGGTGGCCGAGGAACCACTTCCGGCGGAGCTCTTGTCGCGACTCGTTGGTGCCCCTGTCAATGAAGTCATCGAGCTGTGTGACGCGCTCGCTGCCGAGTACGTCGCTGATGAACGTGGGTTCATCCTCGCTCGGGTCGCTGGTGGGTACCGCTACCAGACCGCACCGGAGCAGGCTCCATACGTCGAGCGCTTCGTGCTTGATGGTCAGTCCGCCCGCCTCTCGGCGGCCGCTCTGGAGACGCTGGCCGTCGTCGCCTACAAGCAGCCGGTGTCGCGCAACCAGATTGCATCGATTCGCGGTGTGAACGTGGATGGTGTGATGCGTACGCTTCAGCAGCGTGGCTATGTCGACGAGGTTGCCCGCGATCCTGGCCCCGGCCAGGCCGTGCTGTACGGCACGACACCCACCTTCCTCGAACGGCTCGGGCTTCACTCGGTGGACGAGTTGCCGCCGTTGGGCGAGTTCTTCCCCGGGACCGATGTTGTCGAGGCGTTGGAACGAGGCTTGAGAGTCGTGGAAGACGACGACGATGAGGTGGAAGACGACGACGATGGTCCTGGTCAGGACGCCGAAGCGTGATGCACGAGGGTGAGCGACTCCAGAAGGTCCTCGCCCGCGTTGGTCTCGGTAGCCGCCGGGCTTGCGAGGGCTTGATCGCCGATGGACGAGTGATGGTCGATGGCGAGCTTGCGGTGCTTGGGCGACGCGTCGATCCGGACTTCGCCCTCGTCGAGGTCGATGGTGCGGTGGTGGGGGTCAAACCGGGTCTGGTCCACTACCTGCTGAACAAGCCGATCGGTGTGATCAGCACTGCGGAGGACACTCACGATCGCCCGACTGTGGTCGAAATCGTGCCCGCTGAACCACGCGTCTTTCCGGTGGGCCGGCTCGATGCTGAGACCGAAGGTCTGCTGATCATCACGAACGACGGGGAGCTGACGCATCGCCTCACGCATCCATCGTTCGGCATCGAGAAGGAGTACCTGACCCAGGTCGAGGGGGAGCCGTCGCGGGCGGCTCTGCGCGAGCTGCGTGAGGGCGTGGAGTTGGAGGACGGCGTCACGGCAAAGGCGCGTGTAACTGCCGTCGACCCAAGTCTCCTACGGATCACTATTCATGAGGGCCGCAATCGCCAGATCCGACGCATGTGTGAAGCGGTTGGTCATCCGGTCGTGCGCCTCGTTCGGACACGTATCGGACCGATCGTCGATCGTCGACTCAAGCCAGGAGAGTGGAGGGAGCTCAGCCGCGACGAGGTCCGTTCGCTCGAGGTGGCGGTGGGGAGCGGAAACTCCGGCGGGGCCCTCGATTCGGAGCGGTAACCTTCGAGTCCGTGACTGACTCCCGTACCGCCGTTGTTGTCGGCGTTGGATTGATCGGCGGCTCGGTGGGCTTGGCGCTCAGACGTGCCGGCTGGACCGTGACAGGAGTCGAGAAGTCCGCCGAACGACGAGCCCAGGCTCTCGCGATCGGAGCAGTCGACGTCGCCGTCACTCCCGCCGAACTCGTCGCTGTCGCGGAGTGCGATCTTGCGATCGTCGCGGTGCCGGTGAGCGTAGCGGCGCCGATCGTCACCGATCTCCTCGCGGGGGGCGCCGCCGTGGTTACCGATGTCGGTTCCGTCAAGGGCCCGATCGCCGCCGAGGTGGCCGACTCTCGATTCGTGCCTGGCCATCCGATGGCGGGGAGTGAACAGGACGGTCTCGACGGCGCCTCGGCCGATCTGTTTTCCGGTGCCACCTGGGTGCTGAGTCCGACGCCGGAGACCGACGACTCCGCCTTCGCCGAGGTCCGCCAGGTCGTGGCCAGCCTGGGCGCACACGCGATCAATGTTCCTCCGGAACGCCACGACACGCTTGTCGCCGTCGTATCCCACGTCCCTCATCTCACCGCGGCCACGCTCATGCGCCTCGCTGATGGACGCGCCGAAGAGCATCGTTCGCTTCTTCGGCTGGCCGCTGGTGGCTTTCGCGACATGACACGCATCGCCGCCGGTCACCCATCGATCTGGCCCGACATCTGTGCGCAGAACCGCACGGCCATCGTTGAAGTGCTCGATCAACTCGTCGGTGACCTCTCCGGTCTGCGTGAGGTGGTGGCCGAAGGTGACGAGGCGAAACTCCTGGCCCATCTCGAGGGTGCGCGTCACGCCCGCCGCAATCTGCCGACCACAGCTCCCGGGGCCGAAGCGATGTCGGAGATGCGTATCCCGGTTCTCGATCGTCAGGGCGAGATCGCCGCGGTCGCCACTCTTGCTGCTGATCTCGACGTCAACATCTACGACCTCGAGATCGCTCACTCGACCGAGGGGCCTCGCGGCGTCATCGTTGTGCTGGTTGAGACCGCGATGGCCGAACGTTTCCAGGGTGGTCTCATGGCGCTCGGGTACCGCCCGTCGGTTCGGGCGCTCGATTGATGCGCGACCCGTTCCCGATCGAGCCGCTCGCCGTGCCGCCTGATGTGACGGTCAGTTTGCCGGGCTCCAAGAGCATCACGAATCGTGCGCTGATCATGGCAGCACTGGCGGAAGGGGCCACGACCCTGGAGGGCGTTCTGTTCGCTGATGACACTCACGCAATGCTGGGGGCGCTCGCCGACCTGGGTATCGAGATCTCGGTCGAGGACGAGGCGGCCGGCGTCGTCACGGTGGTGGGATGTGGGGGCGAACTGCCGGGCACCGAGGTGTCACTCGACGCTCGCCAGTCAGGCACCACCGGACGATTTCTGCCTCCGCTCGTGGCGCTCGGTGAGGCGCCGGTCATCGTTGACGGCCACCCGCAGTTACGGGCGCGTCCGATGGATGATCAGATCGAGGCTCTCCGGCGGATGGGCGTGACGGTGGAGGAGCTCGGTGACCCGGGCCGCCTGCCGCTCAGGATCACCGGACCTCCCACGAGGCACAGCGTCGCGCTTCCCGGCGACGTGTCGAGCCAGTTCATCACGGGGATGCTCATAGCGGGAGCGGTGTCGGGTCTCGACCTGCGGCTCACGACCGCTGCGGTCAGCCGTCCATATCTCGATATGACAACCGCGGTGATGCAGTCTTTCGGCGCAACTGTGAGCGAAGACGACGGCACGGCCTGGGCAGTGGGTGGCGGCTACCGCTCTCCCGGCGTCTACCAAATCGAACCGGATGCTTCGGCGGCCTCCTACTTCCTCGCCGCCGCGGCCATCAGCGGGGGACGGGTGCGGATCGAGGGTCTCGGGCGAAACTCTCTCCAGGGCGACGTTGCGTTCGCCGATGTGCTCGCCCAGATGGGCGCCGAGGTCTTGGTTGAAGACGACGCCATCGAGGTTCAGGGACGCTCCCTTCGAGGTATTGATGTCGATCTTCGTCACATCTCCGATACCGCTCCGACGCTCGCCGTAGTGGCGGCATTCGCCGACGGGCCAACGAGGATCACCGGCATCGGATTCATCCGGGGCAAAGAGAGCGACCGAGTCGCTGGTCCGGTGGCCGAGCTGGTGCGGTGCGGAGTGCCTGCCGCGGAGACCGATGACGGTCTCATCGTGCGTCCTGACGGTGGTCCACATGGCGCCACGTTCGACACATATGAGGATCATCGCATGGCGATGGCGTTCGCTCTCGTCGGTTTGAGGGTCGAAGGAGTGGCGGTGAACAACCCCGGATGTGTGGCCAAGACCTTCCCTGGATACTTCGCCGCCTTGGAACAACTCCGCTGACCAGGCAGGATGGTGCCCCAATGAGGGTGATTGCCATTGACGGGCCCGCGGGGTCGGGGAAGTCCACGGTTGCGCGAGCTGTCGCGAAACGACTGGATCTTCGTTATCTCGACACCGGCGCCATGTACCGAGCCGTCGCTTTTGCGGTCCTTCGCAATGGCGAAGACCCCGCCGACCACGACTTCGCAGTCAGGACCGCACGCGACATCGAACTCGACATCGGCCTCGACAAGGTCATGGTCAACGGCGTCGACGCCACCATCGAAATCCGGGGCCCGGAGGTCACCCGGGCGGTCAGTGCGGTTGCCGCGAATGCTGATATTCGCAGAGAGCTCGTGTCCCGGCAACGGGAGTGGGCTGAGCGAAACGGGGGAGGCGTGCTCGAAGGCCGCGACATCGGCACTGTCGTGTTCCCCAACGCCGAGCTGAAGATCTACCTGACGGCTGACCCCGAAGAACGTGCTCGCCGCCGAGCCAAGGAGGTCACCGATCTCGACTACGAGACAGTGGCCGCCGACATCGCCCGACGCGACGCTCTCGACTCAGGCCGCCAGGCTGACCCGCTGACCGAGGCCGCCGACGCCGTAATCGTCGACACCACCGGGATGACGATCGATCAGGTGGTCGACAAGATCGAGGGACTGCTCCAGCCCGCTGCTGCCAACCGGGACGATGGATGAGTCAGTCGAAGTACGGCACCCAGGACGGTGAGATCGACGAGCGCAGCGGGCATACCCTTTGGGGCCGGATCACGTATCGCATCATGTGGATTCCGTTCGCGGTTGTCGTGCGGTTGCTGTTCCGGCTCAAGGTCCATGGCAAGGAGAACATTCCGGAGGGCCCATACATCCTCTCGGCCGTTCATCGCTCCTTCATCGACACGCCGGTCGTCGGCACGATGCGATCGCAGCGACTGCGGTTCATGGGTAAGGAGAGCCTCTGGCGCTCGAAGCCGCTGGGAGCCTTCCTCACGGTCATGGGCGGCTTCCCTGTCGAACGGGGGAGCGCCGACCGCACGGCATTGCGCGCGGCCGAGGACGTTCTCCGCCTCGGCGAACCGCTGGTGATGTTCCCCGAAGGCACGCGTCAGGAGGGCGATCGTCTCAATCGCGAGCAGGTCCTCGACGGTCCGAGTTTCGTCGCCGCTCGTGTCGGTGTGCCGATCGTTCCGGTCGGTATCGGCGGCAGTGCCAGGGCGCTCCCGGTGGGCGCCAAGATTCCGCGGCCCCGTAGAGTTGTCGCCGTGATCGGTAACCCGATCATGCCGCCTGAAAAAGTCGATGGCCGGGTGCCGCGGCGAGCAGTGAAAGAGCTCACCGACACGCTGTATGCCGAGCTCAGCGACCTCTACATCGAAGCCCGCGTCCTCGCCGGCGATGAACCAGCCCCGACGTAACGCCGACTCAGTCGGAGTCGATGGGGCGACCGGGGCGTGCAGACGCTTGTTCGGGTGCGACGGCGTAGGGGAGTCCCGTGGCGTGCGAGCAGGAGACATCGACGATTGCCCGGCCCCGCAACGCCTTGCGGCCAAGCAACATCCGGAACTGCATGTGGTCGCGACTGGTGAGCGTCAGCTCTATGACCCACTTGCGGTCACCGAGGATGATGCTGGACGCGATCACCGGTCGTAGTTCGCTTTTCCCGTTCGAGGAGCGCACCCGACGTTCGCCGATGATCGGCACCTCGACTCGGCGTGAATCAACCGTGGTGCGCTGACGAGGGCGCAGCCAGAAGCTGGCGTACTCCTGCCCGTCACGTTCATAGCGTTTCAGCCGCGGAGCGTGGAGGGCGGAGGTGGACGCGCCGGTATCGATCTTGGCCTTGATGGGAACATCACAATCGAGACCGTCGAGCAACACCCATTCGCGCCAACCCACGACGAGCGGTGGGCGGCGGCGTTTGCGGCTCATACGGCGGTGTTGGGAGCCAACGACTCCAACACGTCGGACGCGTCGATACTGCGGTCATCGAGCAGGGCACGATCGTCGCCATTTGTACCGATGGTGAGCGAGGCCGCGACATCGATGGCGCCGAGGAGCTCGCGCAGGTTGCGGGGCGGCGGGAAATACTCGTCCTCTTCGGTCACGTGGATCTCTTCGACCCCGTTTCGAGGCGACAAACGATTGATCACGGCTCGCACGAGGTCTTCTGGAGCAGAGGCTCCGGCGGTGACACCCACCGTGCCCGTGAGGTCGTTGGGGAGCTCGTCCACACCGTTCACCCGATAGACCCGTTCGCATCCAGCCTCGGTGCCCAGACTGGCCAGAGCATTGGTGTTGGATGAGTTGGCCGAGCCGATGACGACCATGGCATCGCAGCGGGTGGCGATGTCCATGAGCGCAGTCTGGCGGTTGGTCGTGGCGAAACAGAGATCAGACCGGCCGGGTTGCCAGAGCTCGGGGAATCGCTCCTGGGTGGCGGCAAGCACTCCTGACCACTCGCGGTGCGACAGTGTGGTCTGGGCGAGCACGGCTACGGGGGTCTCGAACTCAGGAAGCGCTGCGACCTCCTCAGGTGTCTCCACTCGGTGGATGACGTCAGGAGCCACTGCCATCGTGCCGACGGCTTCCTCGTGGCCCTCATGGCCCACGTAGACGATCTGGTAACCCTTGCCCGCCCTGGTCTTCACCTCGTGGTGGACCTTCGTGACGAGCGGGCAGACGGCATCGACGACATATCCGCCCCGATCACGGGCTGCGGCGACGACCTCAGGCGCTGATCCGTGCGCCGAAAGCATGATCGGACGACCCTCGGGAACCTCCGAGATGTCGTCGACGAAGACGACACCGCTGTCTTCGAAACGCTGCACAACGAGCTGGTTGTGCACGATCTCGTGGTAGCAGTAGACCGGCGGTTCGAAGGCTCGAACCATCCACGCGAGCGCCTTGATGGCCATCTCGACGCCGGCGCAGAATCCTCGTGGTGCTGCGAGGAGGACTCGATCGACGCCGACGGGCTCGACGTCGGTAGGGTTTCCGGTATTGGCCACGCCGGAAGGCTAGCGAGTGGGTGGAGTGTCCTAACCCGCTTGGTACCATTTCTGGTCGTTCTGATAACCCGCCACGTGGCGGGCCTCCTAGGAGAATTCCCCGATGTCGAAACACTGCCAGGTCACGGGGAAGAAGCCCCACTTCGGCAAACAGCTGTCGCATTCGCACCGTCGATCAAGCCGCCGTTGGGATCCCAACGTCCAAAAGAAGCGTTACTTCCTCGAGTCTGAGCGCCGCTGGATCACATTGAACGTGAGCACCAAGGGCATCAAGACCATCGACAAGCGTGGCATCGAGTCCGTCGTCGCCGACATGCGTCGCGCCGGCCAGAAGATCTGAGGACCTGACAATGAGCGACAAGCGTCCCATCATCAAGCTGCGTTCGACCGGCGGCACGGGATACACCTACGTCACCACGAAGAACAAGGCCAACACTCGTGAGCGCATCGAGATCAAGAAGTACGATCCCGTCCTGCGCAAGCACGTGATGTTCAAAGAGGAGCGCTGAGCTCCCTTCGCTGATGCACCGCCCGATCGCCATGTTCGATTCGGGTTTTGGTGGACTGACGGTGGCGCGAGCCGTCATCGATCTCATGCCCGAGGAAGACGTTGTCTACTTCGGTGATACCGCCCGCTATCCGTACGGCCCGCGCCCGCATGCAGAAGTCGCCGCGTACTCCGAGCAGATCACACGATGGATGGTCGCCGAGCACGACCCGAAGCTGATCGTCGTGGCCTGCAACACGGCCGCCGCGGTTGCCCTTGATCGGCTCCGTAAAGTCGTTTCGGTCCCGGTTGTGGGTGTGCTCGAGCCGGGGCTTCGAGCCCTTCTCAGCGTGTCGGCGTCGCATCGTGTCGGTGTGATCGGCACCGTCGGTACAGTGGCCAGCGGGGCGTACCAGACGCTCGCGGACACGCTCGCCCCGGCCATCGACCTCACGGTTGCGGCCTGTCCTGGTTTTGTCGAGTTCGTCGAGATGGGCGACACCGCCAGCGACCAAGTCCATGTTCTTGCCGAACGGCTCCTTGCCCCTGTTGTGGATGCCAAGGTTGATGCCCTGCTGCTCGGCTGTACCCACTACCCCTTCCTGGCCCGTACCATCGCGGACGTGATGGGACGCGATGTGGTGCTCGTGTCATCGGCGGACGAGACAGCCTTCGCCGTACAACGCCAGCTCGACGGGGCCGGCTTGCGGCGATCAGAGTCCGACGAGCGCGGCGTCGTTCAGTGGATCTCGAGCGGCGATGCCGATGTCTTCGCCGAACTCGGCCGTCGCCTGCTCGGCCCCGAGCTCGACGTGGTCACCGCACATCGATGGGGGTTGTCGTGACCATGGAGATTGTTGTTCTCGGCTCGTCGGGTTCGTTCGCCAGCACCGACAATCCGTGCACCGGCTACCTGGTGCAGACGTCTGGGGCCTCGGTTCTTCTCGATTGCGGGCCTGGAACGCTCGGGCCGTTGCAGCGAGCCATCGAGCTCGCAGAACTCACTGCGGTGGTCATGACCCACAATCACCCCGATCATTGGCTCGAGTTGCCGGTCCTGCGGAACGTATTCAAGTACTTCCATCAGCGCGACGGGGTTCCGCTCTATGGCACCGCCGCCACGAAGCGTATGGACGATGCGCTCACGGTTCGTGATGGCGCCAACCCTTCCGATCCGTTCGTGTGGAATGTGATCAACGCTGAATCGGCTGTCACAATCGGCGATCAGGCCTGGACGTTCCGGCGCACTGATCATCCGGTGGAGACGTTGGCGGTACGCGTGGATTGCGAAGGACGATCGTTCGTGTTCACCTCCGACACCGGTCCCGCGTGGAGCATCGAAGAATTCGGTCCTGGTGTGGATCTCGCGCTCTACGACGCCAGCCATCTGAGTGACCTCGAAGGCAAGGGCATCCCCCACACAAGTGCACGTGAGGCGGGCGAACGCTGCCGCGCCGCCGGTGTGGGGCGTATGGTCGCCACCCACCTTGTGCCCGGCTCAGACCCGGAAGCGCACCGCGCTGAGGCCTCTGCGGCCTACGGTGGCTCAGTCGATATCGCCGGCCCTGGCGATCGATTCGTGGTCTGACGGCCGCGACCTCGAAACCCCGTACCCCACCACAACTCGATCCCGGAGATCCCTGTGTCCACGACCCGTTATGACGGCCGCCGGCCCGATGAGCTGCGTCCCCTCTCCTTTGTCCGCGATTTCACCAACATGTCGATGGGTTCCACGCTGGTCACCTTTGGCGAGACCCGGGTCCTCTGCACCGCTTCGGTCGACGAGGATGTGCCGCGCTGGATGCGCGGCAAGGGCGAAGGCTGGGTAACCGCCGAGTACTCGATGCTGCCCGGCTCATCTCCCGAGCGCGTTCGTCGTCCCAAGAACGGACCCAATGGTCGCTCCCAGGAGATCCAGCGATTGATCGGGCGCTCGCTGCGTGCGGTGACCGACATGAAGGCGCTCGGCGAAATCTCGATCGATATCGATTGCGACGTGCTCCAGGCGGACGGTGGCACCCGTACGGCATCGATCTGTGGCGCCTATGTGGCATTGCACGACGCATGTACCCGCATGGTGCAGGCCGGCATTGTCAAGTCCAACCCGCTCACTACGGAGTGTGTGGGTATCTCTGTCGGCATCGTCGACGGGCAGCCCGTCCTCGATCTCCCATATCCCGAAGATTCCACCGCCGATGTCGACTTCAACGTCGTCATGACCGGCACGGGACAGCTCATCGAGGTGCAAGGCACCGCAGAGGGCGCAACATTCAGCCGTCATGAGCTCGGAGCTCTCCTCGATCTCGCCGCTGGTGGGGTCGAAACGATTGCCGCGGCCCAA
Organism: Acidimicrobiales bacterium; assembly: GCA_029263175.1. Lineage (GTDB taxonomy): Bacteria > Actinomycetota > Acidimicrobiia > Acidimicrobiales > Aldehydirespiratoraceae > JAACCU01. The sequence goes on from JAJCXZ010000088.1 coordinate 24,456, forward strand.
CGCGCCGTGTTGGCGGAACCGCCATCGCCGCGTTCCCCCGGTCGCTGATGGGTGGTCTGCCCCGCCTGGTCTGTGCAAGCGCAAACCCGGACAAGGTTGCCGAGATCGCGGTCGTGCTCGACGGACTCGTCGAGCTCTTGCCCCGTCCGGAAGGGCTTGCCGACGTCGTGGAAGACGCCCCCGATCTGGCGGGAAACGCTCGCCTGAAAGCGGTGGCTGTCTGCGCGGCGGCCGGGGCAGCCGCGGTCAGCGATGACACCGGCCTCGAGGTTGACGCTCTCGACGGCGCTCCTGGCGTCTTTTCGGCTCGTTATGCCGGCGAGGACGCGGCCTACCGGGACAACGTCGACAAGCTGCTCGCCGAACTCGATCGAGTCGGCGCCGTGGCGCCGGAGCAGCGTACGGCCCGGTTTCGTACTGCGGTGATGGTCGTCTGGCCCGATGGCCGAGAACTCTGCGTCGAGGGCTCAGTCGAGGGCGTCATCGCTGCAGCTCCGATGGGGGAGGGTGGGTTCGGCTACGACCCCGTGTTCATCCCGACCGAACGGGACGGTCGCACCTTTGCCCAGATGGGTGACGAGAAGCACGAGATCAGCCATCGAGGCCGTGCCTTCCGTGCACTGGCATCAGCGCTGCGGGAACGGGCCACGGACTAGCGTCCCTGGATGCTCATCAACCGGCGCAAGGGATGGGGGCTCGCTGCCCTCGGCATGTTGCTGGTCTCGACAGATTCGTATTTCGTTCGCCTGTCCGAGCTCAACGGCTGGAATGCCGCTTTCCTCGTTGCGTGCTTGTCGCTGCCCGTTCAGCTACTCGTTCAGCGGGTGGTGGAGGGCGGGAGGCCGGTGGCCGCGTTCCGCAAGTATCGGCGAGGACTGGTGACGGTCGGAATTCTCTCCGGCATCAGCCAGGTCGCCTTCATTTCCGCGGTGACCAAGACAAGCGTGTCGAACGTCGTCGTTATCGTCGCAGCCGCGCCCATCATCGCTGCGATCGTCGGTCGGATCATGCTGGGTGAACGGACATCACGCCAGGTCTGGGTCGCGATCCTCGTCACGATCGTCGGTGTCGTGATCGTCGTGTCGGGTTCGGTGGGCGAACCGAATCTGACCGGCGACTTCCTCGCCGTTCTGGCCATCGTTTCATTTGCCATCAACATCAACGTCTGGCGCCTCTACAGCGACATGAGCCGATTCGTGGGGTTGGCGTGCGCGGCATTTGTCACCGGGCTCATTTCAGTGTGGTTCATCGACAACCCCTTCGGTCACGACGTTCGGGCGTACTTCGCCATCGCCTGCATGGGGATCCTGTTCAACCCGCTCGGACGCATCGCCCACACGAACGCTCCCCGGTTCGTTCCCGCCGCAGAGGTGGCGCTGTTCATCCCGGTGGAGACACTGGCCGCCACGGCGTGGGCGTGGATGGCGTTCAACGAGAAGCCAGTCGCCGCCACGTTCATCGGCGGTGCCGTCGTGATCGCCGGCATGATCGTCGGAACTCTCGGTCGCGCCTCTGCAACCACCACGCCCGAGACTGTCACCCAGGACTAAGTCACACTGCGGACAGACCCAGCGTGACTGAGAGGGGTATGCATGTCCCCCGAGTGCGGACGGGGGGATTTGAACTTCTACAAGGCCCGTAGCGCCCCATGCCAGCCAGTCAGGAAAACAGTGAAAAATGGCGGATTACGGCCACGCCCCTACTCCATCTGAGACCTCTAGTGACGCCCCGTTGTGGGTAGTCCGTGACCAGTCCGTGACCGACGGCGGCATTGGAGAGTCAACAGCGCGACGCTCCATACGGGAGCACCCGACTTGAATGCGGAGACTAGAGACGCAACCGCCCGCCGAGCTGAGTGCGGGTGCTGCAGGCCTGTTCCCCTCCGGCCCGGTGGACTACGGGGGTGAGATCTGGCTGCACACCGACTGTGTGGAAGCTGAAAACTCAGCCTCAGCCGCAACGTAGGTTTGAAGTTCCTCGTCGAGAAACTCCTTCAAGGGGCCACCGGGTGCCGCAGCATGGCGGTCCAGGAGAGCTTGGACCATCTCTAGGCGCTCACGCCGTCGTTCGAGGAGGTCTGGGCGATTCAACGCCAACTGACCCCGTGTTATATGACCGCTCGAAGATCCCGGGACATGAGTGACCCAAGGACCCAGAAAGACGAGATGTTGGCCAGGATCGTCCACGTATGGGTTCACTAACGGCGCCGTTGGCTCGTGATAGTCGCCCTTGCGCCTGTTGCACTCGGTACAAGCCAACGTCAGATTGCTCCAGTCCACCACCCTCTCTGGGAATACACGCTTCGGTGCGATGTGTTCCACGTCTCCCGGCGCAACGTGACCGATCTTGCTCTCGCAGTACGCGCACTTGCCACAGGTCTCAGCTCTCAGCGCAGCCTTGACGTCTGGATGGCGATACCGAGTCTTCGCTGCTTCGGGAACTGTGGCACCTGAAACGTAGGACACATACTCCGCAGTCCACGTACCTTCATTCGCAACTAGCACTGCAGGCTTGGCTGTCTTCGTGAGCGGGATCAATTCGGCTCTCCTGGAAGGACCTGACCTAGATACTGCTCCAGACCTAGCGCAGCCAGCTCTATTCGCGCCGCCCTGAAGTCGTCCAGCGTCACGTCTGCCCGATCAAGCGACTGCGCTACCCGCTCGATCACCTCTTCGACCCATATCGAGGTCGGCAGAGGCACCCCCAGAGCTTCCCTGAGGATCTCGTTTGACGTCCCGCCCTTGTTAACAAGATCCAGAAGAGTGGTCTCGACACCGGTCTGACCGCTGAAGCCATGTTCGACGAAGTTCATGACGTAGACGTTCGACTCAGGTACCGACCCAACGATGAACGGGTTGTGAGTCGCAACGATGAACTGGGCTTGTGGAAACGCCGACATTAGTCCGGGCAGGAGCGATCGCTGAAGTTCCGGATGAAGATGGTTCTCAGGCTCATCGGCAACGACGACGAACTCCCCAGGGGTTGTCACAGATTTGAGATAGATCTGCCAGGCGACATCCACGAGAGCGGCAACCCCGCCAGAGGCCGCGTCCAGCGAGAAGTCGCCCGAGCGGCACTCAAACACCACTTCGGGTAGCCGGATAGCGATCCGCTCAAATCCGAGCTGCGCGGGGAGCACTGATCTCAGGACACGCTGAAACCCCTCGAAGGTCTCCATCGCTTCGTCGTTTCGCTCAACAAGCGAATTGCCAGGCCCAAAGGTTGCCAACGAGATCAGAGACTGTTTGAGCCTCATGCTCGGTGATTGGACCCTCGCATTCGCTGCCCAGAGTTGACGAAGATTGCCGAGATACTGCTCCAGCAGTTGCTCACGTGCATCGACCTGGGTCGGGATGTTGTCAACTGGCTGATACGAGTAGACCGGGCGGTGGGAGGGAAGAAAGATCCCAGAGACCTGCTGCTGTCCCGAGATCTGGACGTTGTACTGCTGCGGCACATTCTCAGGCACGACCAGCGTTGCGAATGACCCATCTCCGTAGACGAGTCGACCGATAGACCCCTCGATCTCCTTCGACTCGGACTGGCGCGGCAGCCTGCCGTTGAGCCAACTAAGCGCGCCTCGCCTCGTCACAGGGGTGCTCATGAACTGAATGTTCCAGCCAAAGTGCCGGTTCAGAATATTGAGGAGGGTCGTCTTGCCTGCACCGTTTGCGCCGGTCAGGACCGTCAGCCTCTTATGGAACTCGATCTCGACGCTGCGGTATTGCCGCCATCCCTCAACCGATAGAGCTTGGAACACATCTCTCTCCTATCCGCCGGACCTGAAGGCTAGATCGAATGGATGACGACCGCTCGCTGCCGTTTGACCGGTTCGACTCGGCTCGTTGGTGGCGCGGCCCACGCTGGGTCGGGAAACTCGGTGGAGCACGTCACCAGCCGGGGGAGCGGCGTCTCATGCGGATTCGCGGGTATCGGTGTGCTCCGGCCATCGACATATCCTGCCTCCGGGCCGGTGTGGCCACTCGTAGGCGATGCATCGGCTTGGTTCGTACGCTGCCCGTCCGTAGACCCTCGCCGCTAGCGCTTGGGGGCCGCGGTGGGCTAGTCCGGCGTGGACAGACACACCTGCTCGTGGTGCTCCCAGAGCGCCCATGCTCGGCATGGCATGCCGTCGGCTCGGAGCGAGGTGCATCGGCGGCGGGCGACAGCAGCAAGGCTATACACACAGTCCGCCGCTCGGACCGGCCCGACTAGCTCACGGTCAGTTGCGGGCCGGAACTCCCGGAACCCGGTGTGGCGGCCAAGAGCTGAATGGCAACGATGTGTCTACCTCGGTGCCCGTGGAGCGACCCCGTCATATCTCCCGCTGTTCCAATCAACTGAGGTAGTCGATCTGTGTCCGGTCAACCGTTGTCGATTTCGCGTGCCATCGCCGCGATGTCAGATTCCAAGTACGCCAGACGTGTTCGGTACCTGCCGTCGATGACACCATAGGTGAACATGTAAACCGGCACGGCGAGAACTGCTCCGGCGATGTACCAGCGGTCGTCAGCAAAGAACGAAGCCACTACAGCAAGAGCCGAACCTGCATACGCCCCAACGGCCCAAGCACGACAGGCCGTGATCATGGGTAGCGCCAGGATGAAGCCGAATAGCACAAGGAGCGCTACCGCAGCGCCGGGCACTATCGCCCAGTGCTGAATTTGATCGGCGGTCCGATCGCCGATCTCGAATCCGAGACTGACCGTCAAGAGTGGCGTAGCGATACCAACCAGCAACCAGAAGCTGTGCCACAGCACACTCATGAGGTTTCCTCCGCGTGAGATCTCGTTGACAGACTAGACGACGACCTGGGCCTCCGAGAACGCAGAGGAAGCGGCAGTGGCTCGGACGTCGGTACATAGGGTTTCTCGAAGACCGGCGGAGACGCAAGCACAGGCAGGGCGTCAACTGGGACGTGTTGGTCCCAATGATGCTCGCTGGGCACGAGTCCCTAGTCGCCGACATCGAAGCGATCGAAGACTCAGACGAACAGAACGACCGTGCCATGCACATCTGCGACGCAGTCGGTGAAGAGCTTGGCTGGCCACACCTCATCGAGTGCTTCATCGACACCGATTACGAGATGAACACGAGAGACGAAGACGCCGTTACTGAACAGATGGCGGAAACGTCCGGCTACAACGCTGCACGAGAGCGTCTCTTCCCCGCCTAGCGACTCCGCTGTATTGAGACTGGCCCTTCGCCCCCACGGAGGAGCGAATCCATACCGCGAGACGATTCCCTGCGAGGCCAATGCGCCTGCTACGACCCGAAGACGACTCTGCCACCGCCAGAGAAGTTGAGCGCCACCTGCGTTTCTTGGAGGCCCAGGTCGTCGACGGGCAGCGGGATGCACACGGTGCCAGCAAGGGTTCCTCCAATGAACACCTCGCTGAAGTCGTCAAACTCATCTGGTGTGACGCCGCACGCGAGGAGCGAACTCATCGTTCCTGAGCCGTATACCGCGTGGGTGGCTCCTCCCAGAATCTCCCAGCTGAAATTGAAACCGGGCGACAGAGGTTCCTTTCCGGCAGCGACCAAGGTCATCTCGGCTTGGAACCCCACGAATACGGCGCCGTCGGGTGGCGCATCATTGAATTGGTTCTCTGCCAGGACCGCAGCGGTGATATCCGTCGGTGCACCAATCGTGACCGACCACACAGATCCGTCAGCATCACCAAACGTTTCAAACGGCACATCGGTCGGCGTCTCAAACGGGTACGGCGATTGACGGGTGCCTTGCCCTGTGCCCACCGCTACCGACTCATCGATCACTGGATCTGGCGGGGTTGGTGCGGCCGCTCCGTTCAGTCCGAAGACGACACGCTCGCCGCCGGAGAAGTTGATCGCCACCTGCGTCTCGGCGTGGCCCAAATCTTCCAAGGGGAGGGGAATGCAGACCAGACCACTCAGTTCGCCCCCCGCAAAGACCTCGGCGAAGTCGTTGTACCCGCCTGGAGTGACGCCACATCCGAAGATGTCAGAGATCGTCGTGGCGTCGTAGACAGCGGATGACGACCCTCCGAGCAGTTCCCAGGTGAGGTTGAACCCAACCGCGAGGGGCACCTTTTGTGCTTCGAGGAGCTGCGTTCGAACATCGAATCCGACGAAACGGATTCCCTCGGGAGGAGCGTCATTGAACTGGTTCTCAGCAAGGACAGCGTCCGTAACGTCCTCTGGTGTACCGACGGTGATACTCCAGAGGGACCCATCAGCATCGCCGAAGGTGTCGAAGCGCACCGCCGTCGGGGTGCCGAAGGCATACGGGTTGTCTCGGCTACCGCCGACAGGAACAGTCGTGGTGGAGGTCGTCGTGCTGGTGGTCGTGCTGCTCGTCTGATCCGCGCTCTTGCGTGCATCATCGCCCTCACCGCCGTCGTCGGGATCATCATCCGCTGCCGTAGAGCTAGAGGAGTCCACCACATCATCAGTCGCCCCCTCACCTTCATCCTCGCCGGAGTCAAGTGCGGCCCCAATCACGCTCAGCACCACGAGGCCACCGAACCCGATGAGCAACCACTTCTTCCAGCCGCTAAACCAGCCCTTCTTCGGCGAGGGCTGCATAGGAGCGGGTGGAGGCGGTGGCGGGGGAAGGGCCGAACCCGAATCGCTACTCATCAATGACTACCTTCCGCTCTGGAATCCCGTTCCGAGGTCTCCACCTGCTCTGGTTCTAGCAGCCCGGCTATTCGAGTGAGCGGCCGACCTATTCGACGGGTGCTAGTCCACGTGGTCCACGGTCGCAGACTGTCGTAGCGGGTCGCACTCCACCCTGCTCCATCGAGACTCTTGCCGAGTTCCGTTCTATGGTCAGAACACCCAGACCGGACAGGCGGACGACATGAGCGACACATCACAAGGCGAGGGCTGGTGGTTGGCCTCCGACGGCAAGTGGTACCCACCGCAACCTGCATCAGCGATGCCTCCTCCTCCAGTCGCCGCACCCCCTCCTCCTGCGCCAGGGTCAGACGACCAACCGCGCGAGACTGCGACCGCAGCTCTCGTCTGCGGAATCATCGGTCTCTGTATCAGTTGGATTCCGTTCGTCGGGTTCATCGGCATGATCCTCGGCATCATCGCGTTGGTTCTCGGGTTCGTGAAGCGCAAGACGCACAAGGTCAAGGCCGCAATGATCCTCGGCGTGTTGGCCATCGTCATATCGACCGTTGTGTGGTTCGCGTTTGTCGCAGCTGTCGATGACGTGGTGAACGACATCGACGATTGCTTCCAAGCGATCGAGTACGACTTGGATCAACTGACGGAGACGGGCGTCGACCCGAACACTTCAGACGCGGCCTGCGACTAGCCGTAGTCAGTTGTGAGCGCCAGCACCGCCGCTCGCACACGCAAGTCCGACGAATCCTGAGCCGACAATACAGAGTCCTGTGAAGCAGGAACTTGTAGTCCGTCCAAGTGTCACGATGAAGACGGCTTCGCCAAGCCGACGCCAGACCTAGACCTCCAGGACCGCATCTGGGATACGACAGTCGACACATGGGTTCCCAACCAAGTGCGGGATAACAGTCGCCAATCGTTGCTACCCGACACCGATGAGTAGATCGTGTGCGGCGTTGATCTGAGCGGATTTGCGTGTTGCTACCTCTCGGTCGCCTTCCTCGACAAGATCAGGATGACTCCTCAACATGAGGTCCTTGTAGGCGCGTCGGATCTCGGCAGCCGAGGCTCCTGGGTCGAGACCGAGAGTCGAGAAGGCCTGAGCGACGTCCGGAGAAATGGCGCGCCCGTCGGCCCCTACATCGGCGAGTGAGGCGATGACTAGATCGAGTTCGCTTGAAGTGAGACGCAGTCTTGCGGCGAGTGTGGCTAGTGCGGAGCGTTCCGCACTGGACAGCACGCCGTCGGCGAGGGTGACCTCCACCGCGACACGCAGAAGGACCAGGCGGTCCCGCTTGTCGGTGATCAGGTCCTCGCGCTGAGGCGCTCCGACAGGCAGCACCTCGGTGCCAATGTTTGCAAGCCACTGATCGGCGACCTCTGGTGACAGCTTGCCGTCGGAAAAGTCGACGACTGCCTGTCGAGCAAGTTGCCATTCTTTCGACGTCGGTCCGCTATGCACCACCACCTGACCGAGAATCCGAGCTACTGCGCCCACGATGGCCCGCTGCTGACCGGTCATTCCGTCGGAGCCAACAACAAGGTCGTCAAGCGAAAGCCCGACGCTGGCGAGAACTTCGGCGAGACCTTGCCGGTTGACCCGCCGTCTTGATCGAAACAGATTCTGGAGAACTGCGAAGGGAGTGAGAAGCCCCCACGGGATGCTCCACCAGCCGAGCAGGAGGTTTCGAAACGCTGAGCTGCGAGCCTCGGCTGCGACACAGTCCTGGCACCCGATCGCTGGTACCGACCCCTGGCGGGAGAACAACAGAAACCCGCGAACTACATACAGTTTCTCGGCCGTCTCCACTGTCCGGACCATGCACATCGGACACGGCATATCTAGCTTTGAATCACCCACGGGCGGCGGCGGACCTGGGGTCGCGCGGGAGGGCACGGCGGCGACCGTCTTGCACTGTGGACAACGAGCCGACGAGCCTGCTGGGGCGCGCAACCGGCTCGAACAACTAGGACAGCGAAAGTTCACCGACATCCGATGTGGACCTTTCATCTCGTCGCGCCATCTACGCGCCGCCTAACGCCGACGGTAGCGGATCGTGCGGATTGAGGTCCACAGTCGCTACACCGGCTGCTGCCCTCGACTGGCGCTAGTAGAGCAAACATTGTGCAGGGCGACACACAGACGACCTATGAACCCGAATCGACCTATATTGCCTTTCCCCAGGGACGAGATCGTTGGATTGTTCTGCCCCAACGATCCGGCCCTACTTGTACCCGCCCGTCCTGGTGGGCTTTCCTGCACTATGTGACGAGAAGGACCACGACCACTGCCATCTAAGGACAGCCGCTGCGAAAGACGTCGCCGCAGAAGTCCGCGGGCGTCTGTCCACTGCCTACTGCAATACCGATACCAAGAATGAAGAGAGCGGCTCCGAGCACCCATCTCGGTGTACCCGCGAGGGCTATAAGGACCCCGGCTCCAATTCCAGCGACGATCGACCCGAGAAGAATTCCCGTCCCGCTGTAGACCAACCCTTCGCGGCCGCCGATCTGCAGATGACCCCCCAAGTTCGCGAGGCCGACAAAGAAAGAAATAACGGTGCCGAGCAGCAGGAAGGGGGCAAAGCGGGCGACCGTTGAGCCGAAGCTCACAAGGCCCGTGGACTCTCCGCCTCGATCAAATGAGCTGATCCGCCGCCCATCCGCCGACGCGTTCGTTGGTCGCCGACGGGACTTGTTCTCGGGCGGATAGAGCTTCCCGTCGCTCCCTTTCCGCCAGCCACCACCTTCTGGAGCGTCTGACATTTCCAACCCCCCCGTCGCGGTCCGTCGAGATTTTAGCAGCTACTTGATCATGGGGTTATCTCAACCCGTCGCCAGCAGCTACCGACTTCCTGCCCTTGACCGGTGAGTGAGATGCCGTTCCCCGGCGGGGATCTTCTTCACCTGTCCGGCTATGGCGAAGATCGGTAACCGGGCGTGTCTAGCGGCGCAGCCTGACCCAGAGGATCGACAGCAACTAGTAGTCTCCTTCACGTGAGTAAGAGTCTGATTGTCTCGATTGCGGCCTGCCTTGTAGCTGTGGCCTGTTCGGGCGGGGGCGGCCAAGCCGCCACAGTGGCCACATCGTCAACGAACTCAACAGCGTCGACAGCTAGCTCCTCGGTTCCGTCAACCGATGCGGAAACCACCGCTACGTCGACCACAACAACGACTACTACTACGACGGCTCCACCGTCAGTCTTTGCATTCAAGCCTCAGGAAGTGATCCTACGGCTCGAAGACCTCCCGGCTGGGTGGGCAGAAACGCCACTAGAGGAAGAGGAAGAAGACGGTGAGCCGGACTGCGGTGACGAGGTCTTCATTGCCGCCGGTATCACAGACGACGACCTGGACGCAGACGGCGCTGACTCGGCTGACTCGACGTTCAGCCTGGGGGCCTTCGGCCCGTTTCTCATTGTGTCCGTCATCGGAGATACTGACGGAGCGGCGGGGGTCTTTGATCTGCTTCCTGAAGCAATGGCAGCTTGCGATGGCACCGTCGACGACGACGGCAACACCACCAGCGTGCTACCGGTGTCGTTCCCGAAGATCGGTGACGACACCTTCGCCGCTCGGATGGACATCGAAGGATTCTTTCCAGTGAGCATGCTGTTCTCGCTGGTCCGGGAAGGCGATGTGGTGCTTCTCGCGGCCTATGTCGCAATCGGTGGCGCGGTCGACGGTGAGCTATTGGAGACTGCGCTTCGGACGATGCACAGCCGCATCTAGAGGCTTGCCGGTGGTATTGGCTTCTTCCCCCGCCACCTGATCCAAACCGCCTGCCTCCGTCAACACGAATGCGAATTCCCTCATGGCCCAGTCCACTCGCAGTGCCCGTTCTCGCCGGACTGGCCGTATCCGTCGGTCACCCATGTCATGTTGTCGCCGCAACGCGTGGTGCCGGTGGCTGCCATGTAGATGAAGGGGCCGAAGAAGATGGCGAGGACGATCAGCCACAAGAAAGGGTTGGCTCGGAAGCTGCCCGGCGTCGCCTCGTCAAACCACCCTTTGCTGCTCACGACGACCCGCCGCTCACCTTCCGAAAGGTCCACCGGACAGCCATCGCCACCACCAGAATGAATGCCCATAGGAACGGGACGGAGAACAACGCCATGAAAGCGGCGTCGATCATGTCGGCGTCGGTGACCCGGTTCATGTCTGACTCGCCGGTCAACGGGTCCTCCGCTAACCAGACGATTCTCACTCCCCACATGAGCAGCCATGCCGCCAGGAACGAACTGATCTTGAATCGCCTGCTCATGAGAGCACCCCGAGACGAACCATGTTCAACGTCACGATCGCCGCATCTGGTGGCAGTAGCTCCAGACTAGTTGGCCAGGTTCTAAAGTCGAATGAAGAAGGCCGCCGTATACAGCGTTGGCACAACGCTCGCACCGACATTGGGCCGCTATCCCGCAGTAGCAGTCGATCGCCATGCGTCGCACATTAGCCGCAGAGGCCGAATACGTTCGGGCGCTCAATGCTGCTGAGCGTGGCTAAGGCACCACGTCTGCCGTATTTGGCTTGTCACCAGTATCAGGGTTCATGAGCTTAGACCTTGCCACATCCACTCAGCGGTCGCTCGCGACGCCGACCCGCCCAAGTCCGCCACAGATGGTCATTCACAGGGGCGTGATTGGCCAGACCGTCGGCACTAGAGTCGAGTGTTGGGC
>JAJCXZ010000089.1 GCA_029263175.1 Acidimicrobiales bacterium
GGTATCGGTACGGCGACCCCGACCGCCGCATTGGATATACGTGTAACTGCGGGGGGAAATGAATCAGTGGTCTATGTGGGGCCGGAGACGAATCAATTTTCCACACAACTACAAACCGCCTACCTTCCTTGGTCTAAGAACACGTTTGCGTCCCTCGATAGTAATGGGCGTGGGAACGGTTTGCTATCGGCTGTCCAAAGTAATGTTTCCGGCGGGGACTTAAGTGCAATTTGGGGATATGCCGAGTCCGACCATAACAGCGGTACGAAATCAAGGGTCTATGCCATTGAAGGAGATGCCTACAATACAGGTGATGGAAACGTAACGGATCTGTCCGGAGTAAAGGCGTATGTTGAAAACAGTGGCAATGGTGACGTCGAAAATGCCCATGGAGTATTTGTTTCGGACGCCTTAAACAGCGGCGGCGGTAATATTACCAATAACTATGGTCTACTTATCCGAAACCAGGACGGTGTCGGTATCAATAACTATCAGATTTTTTCGGACACCACCAGTCCCTTCGTCGTCAAGAGCGACGGTAACGTCGGTGTCGGTACAGCGTCGCCGATGGCGCGACTGGATGTCAATGGTGACGCCATTATTTCCGGCAACATTGGCGTCAGTACACTCGATGTATCCGGCGATGCCAATATTACCGGACGTCTTTCTACTGGCGATGGGATTGCCCTGGGCGGATCGAAAATCTTTAGCGCGGGAGAGATCGAAGCCACAGACGGAAATAACCTGGCGTTAACCGCCGGCAATGGCGATATCGAAATTAGCGCGACAAATGGAAATGTTACGATTAACGCGGCCACCGGGGCAACCGGCATTTTTCTAAACTCAACAACCGATATCACCGGTGACCTCGGAGTTACTCAGGACATCTCCATGGCTTCTACCGGAATCGGACGCATAACCCATACGGGATCTTCGGGCTCGAATCTCATTATATCGAGCTCCAACGCTGCGGTCGAAGTTGAAGGGACGACGTTTACCGGTAACGACGTGGCGGTTCCCGGCGATCTCACCGTCACCGGCAACATCAACGCCTCGGGTACGATAAACTTTGACAACGGCCTGGCGCTCTCCGGTAACCTGGAAATGAATAATAAAGACATCGTTGATGCCAATGATATTGAAGCAGCCGGCACGATCACCGCCGGGAACATCGAGGGGACTCCTATTGGCGTCGCCACTGCCGCGGCAGGTACCTTCACCGATCTGACTGTCACCAATTCTCTTGACGTTCAAAGTGCCAATGTTCTCATTGATACCCATGATAAACTAACCTTTACCGACGGCAACGACGCATTCGATATCGACCTCTCCGGTTCCGTTATTCTCAAGGGCCGGCCTGAGACCGCCGGCGGTAACTTTGAAATACGCGGTCAAGACGGCGTCTTGAATAACGACGGAACGAATATCGCTATTCTTGCCGGCGCCGGCGGCGCGAACAGCTTCGGGGGTGACGGTGGCGATGTTGTTATCGGCGGCGGTACCGCTCTCGGCACCGGATCCGGCATCGTGGGCGGATCGGTCACGATTTCGGCCGGTGACGGTAGTACAAATGCTGTAAACGGCGACATTCAGATAAAGGCGAAGGATAGCCAGATCAAAATGACGGGCTCTTCTGGAACTATCGAAATCACCGGTGGTAATCGCGATTTCGACGGCGGCGACGTGGTCATTGGCGGCGGCAACTCGTTAGACGACGCCAGCGGTGATCTGGGCGGCAGTATTATTCTTCAACCCGGCTCGAAATTCGCCTCCGGGGGAAGCGATGGTGTTGTCGAGATAACGAACTCCGGTAATTCCCCCGTTTTCCGTGTCGATACCGGCGGCAATGTCAGTGTTCTCAGCACCACGGCCAGCACCAATTCCAGTACCGGTGCATTGGTGGTGGAGGGCGGCGCCGGCATCGATGGCGACGTCTTTATTGGTGGGAATCTCGATGTCGACGGGACCATGACCGTCAACAACGGTCTCGAATTCGGCGGCGATCTGGATATGAATCAGCGGGATATTATCGCGGTCGATCAAATCACCGGCGGGGCTAATACCACCGATAGTCTGACGATTGTGGGGACCACCAACGCGACCGATGGAAATATCCTCCTTAATCCCAATGGCGGCAATGTTGGTGTCGGAACGCAGGCACCATTGGCGACATTGGATGTCCGCACGTCCGCCGGCACTAATATCGTAGTCGCTTACGCCGGTCCCGATTCCACCTTGTTCTCGAATCAAGCGCAAAACGATTATATTGCCAATGCTTCAAGTACGTTTTCTGCTCTAAATCATTCGAAGGGAATATCGTTGCTCGGCGTTAGCCAAAGTAACGATGCCACTAGCGGAATCGGCGGCGTATATGGTTACGTAGAGTCAGCGCATGACACGGGAATAACCGATGTTGTTTTTGCCATGGAAGGCGATGCCTATAACACGGGAACGGGAGATGTCACGAATCTAACCGGCGTTTATGCGTTTGCAGGCAATAAGGGAACGGGTAATGTCGAGAATGCGACGGGAGTTTTTATTTACGCAGGTGATAATAGCGGTGGCGGGAACGTGACCAATAACTACGGTATATTTCTCCAGAGCCAGGCCGGTATCGGCACCAACAATTATCAGATTTTTTCAGATACGACGGACCCCTTCGTCGTCAAGAGTGACGGTAATGTCGGTATCGGTACAGCTTCGCCGATGGCCAGACTTGATGTCAACGGCGACGCACGTATCACCGGCGATCTAAATGTGACCGGAAACCTCGATGTTGACGGAAATATGAATTTTCCCGGCGGTTTTTCTTCTGATGGCAACCTGGATATGAAGGATAACGATCTTGTTGCTGTTGACCAGATCACTGGCGGCGCCAATGCCGGAGACGACCTCACCATTGTCGGCACCACCAATGCTGCCGACGGCAACGTCATCATCAATCCGGACGGCGGTAGCGTTGGAGTTGGAACGGCGAGTCCGGCGGCCACTGTGGATGTCAATGGAGATATCCGTGTATCCGGAGCTGCCAATTTGGAGGGGAATGTCACGGTAACCGGGAATGTGGCGCTTGGGGCGCAGGTCGATTTGCGCGATGGCAATACCGGTGAATGGTCGATCAGTTTCGGTAATATCGATGGCGATACCTTTAACGGTAATGATCTGGTGATCAAAGACGAAAACTTTATCGGTGGTACCCATAACGCTTTGGTGATCACCGGTTTCGGAGACGTCGGGATCGGTGACGATAACCCGCAAACCCGTCTTTCGGTGACCCAGCATGACAATGAGAACGATACGGTCCGCGATGTCCTGACGCTAACCCATACGTCTTCCAACGGTATCGGGGGCGCCACTAATATCGGCACCGGGATCCTGCTGCGAGCGGAAAGCGCCGACGGAAATGACGACGTGCCCATCGCGATCGCGGGGATATCAGCCATCGTCACCGATGCCACCCTCGGCGCGGAAAAAAGCGAACTTCATTTCACCACCCGCGATGCCGGCGACACGACGACCCAGCGTCGCCTGGTAATCGGC
>JAJCXZ010000090.1 GCA_029263175.1 Acidimicrobiales bacterium
TGCACGGCCAGAGATGTCTCGGTGTATGGGCCGTGGGTGAGGAGTCCCCGGAGGGGGTGGGTGTCAACGGCGTTGTCGTCGCGCGATGAGAACAGCAGCAGCGGCTCATCGAGTGCGGAGTACGGGGATAGCTTTCCCGGCCGATACTCGGTCACTGTGCTCCCCAGGTCGTATTGCCCCGGTTCGGACGAGCCCACGCCGTCGTCCAGGAGAGAACGAAGTCACCGCTGATACCGGGCGTATCAAAGTGGTGAGTTGAGAGTTCGGTCTCTGCTTCTGGAGCGAGGAGCTTCGCCCACGCACCAATCGCGCCGTTCCACCAGGGGTTGTAGCGGCGAGCCCATCGCTCACGACGCCAGTCCGCAGCGATACCCCTCGCCTCCGCGAATGCTCTCGTATCAGCAGGGGCGTCCTCGTTGCCTCTCGGCCGTCGAGGGAGGTCGACCCATGTGTAGGGCTCGAAGACGCACCACCACCTCCCTTCCCATTCCTCGAGACGGACTGCGATTGTCTCCGCAAAGGGGCGTCCGAGCTTGGGAACCGTGCCAACCAGCGAAGTTTGATACGAAGCCTCTAGATCCGCCAGCTGAGCAGCGTCGTCACTTGCACGCCGATCGCTACGGTTCTTGTCCGGTGGTCGCACGATGAGGCTGTGGCCGCGACTGCGAAGGATCGCTCGTAGCGGTCGACGTCTGGCGATCGCTCTCGTGAGCGCGTCGTACAACAAGCCTCGATCGACCATGTCATGGACAGGGTTCAGCTGCACCGGCCCCACGATCTTGCCGCCCAAAGGTCCGAACGCTCGGTCGATACTCTCGTCGGATCCGAAGGCAACAAGGGTTGTGCCTCGTGAGGCGGCTGTCACCCAAACGTCGGCGTCTCGAATGACCCGTCGTGCCTGCGTCGACGTCAGCGATTCGGACAAGGCAATCTCGGTCGCTGATGTCGGCATCGCAAGCACCTCCAGCGCCGAACAACGCAATGCCGGGAATCGCGCCCCTTCGGTCGTTGGTAGTGCGACGGGCCTGACAATCGGATCTGAGCGAATCTGGTTGATGTGGTCGCTGAGGGCCACTGGTAGGTCCAGTTCACGTTCGATGTCGCCCATGAGTTCGTCGAAGTTCTCAGCCCGTACAACTCGCGTCTTGATCCCTCGCTCCGCAGCGCTTGAGAGAAGCTGTTCAACGCGCGGTAGGGGCCGCTCCGTTGGCCGGCTCACCCACCAAAGTCCTGCCGGGAGCCCTTCGGGCTTGGCCACTGCGTCATCGAGGGCGTCCATAATGGACTCATCCCGGCCGCTATAGCCGAGGACGACGAGCCCTGAGCCGGCCACCGTGTCGACCAAGAGTTGGCGAAGACGCATGTCCTGTTCTTGGAGCTCGATACTGGTGTTTTTGAGCTCCACCGATTGATAGTCACCGTGCAGCTTCAACAACACGGGCCAGGTCTCCTCACCTACCGCTCTCGTCGCTCGATCGATCGAATCAAGTGCGCCCACAACCAAGTGTGCTCGTTCCTCTGAGTCGACGAGGTCATCGGTCACGACAGTCGAACGCTCGACCAAGGGATCGAAGTTGGTGGTGTAAAGGCAGCGAACCAAATCATTGGTGACAAGCGACGCGAGCACCCGGTGACCGAAGGATGGCACTCCCTTTCGCACCGCCGCATCGATGAAGGTGCGCCGATCGGCTGCATCCGGGAACATCATCTCGAACGCAGCCGAGTACTCGCCTGGATCCCCGGCCGGCGGCATGCCGTTGGCTCCGTCGAAGTACGTCACGAGACGCTCCAACCAGACGGGATCGGAGGGATCAACTTCGTTGCGTCCAAGGTTGCTCGCTGCGCAGTACAACCGGGTCTTGAACTCGACAATCATGTCCCAGCCCGTAGGAATGCCGGCCGACGCAGACGACCCTGAACCGAGGAACCAGCCGAGCTGACGCGTCCGCTGGCTGAAGATCCGAGCGAACTCGGTGCTCGAGACCTCTGTGACCGACACCGGATCTGGCGGATCTAGCGTCATCGGAAACCTGGCACCAACGCACCGGGATCGATGTACGACGGTCCAGAGCACAGATCTTTGGGCCTCACAACAACTCGTTTCCTGGCTCCGACGTCATGAGCCCACACGAGCGTAGAACCTAAAGGGCCGCCACGGGTCAGGCTTGTCGCCTGGCCGTCGGTCGGCATGAACGACGCTTCAGGCTGCAAACGACCTGGAACCCAGTCGTAGCCTCGCCCAGGGACCGACCGACTTCACCAGCCGGTACCGCCGGCGGACCTTCGGTCCGGCGTCAAGCCCCACCGGTCACCTCGAGTATCGGCTTCGCCGACCCGACTCAAGAGCTACGACAACGAACGGCGAAACAAGCTCGACTTGATCCCCGTCAACTCGGCGGCCTCGTCGATCGAGAGAAGCAACGGCTGCGGCGGCGCGGTCCGTTCCGAAGCAACCGACAATTGTCGCTCCACTTGCGCGCCCGCCTGCAGCTCTCGAATCCCGTCGCTGATGCCATGCAGAACCTTGAGGATCCGCTGCCGCCCGCCCAGCACCTCGTCCTGAACCTTCTCATCGCGTCGCCGACGACGCTCATCTTCATTCGCTATAGGACCACGGTACGATCGCTGCGACACGAACCCGTCCAGCGTCGCCCAATCGCTCGCTCGACCAACATCTCCCGCCCGCCCGGAAAACGCCGAGACACATCTGCAGGTCCCGGGGGACCTGCCCCTCCGGGAGATGCATCTCCCGGTGCAAGAGCCTCGCTCCATCAACGCTCTGGAGGTCGCCAACTCCCTCGCGAACTCGACGATGCTCGGCGGTACCGATCTCGCTCTCCGACGCGGGCGCGCGTCAATGGCCAGGCCAGCCACCCTCCTCCGAGTCGCGGGCCAGTCCATCTCCCGTTTCATCTCCCATTCCATCTCCCATACCGCCGGCCCGAGGCCGTGCCCTGTCCGCTCGTCGCGCTCACGTCCAGTTGGTGTCCCTGGGACGGGTATGGACACAGACCAAAAGCGCACCTACACCGTGACTGAAGTCGCTCGCGAGCTGGGCATCTCGCGATCGACCGCCTACGAATGCGTCCGGACCGGCGAGATCCCGTGCCTGCGGTTCGGCCGTCGGATCGTCGTCGCCGCGACGGTGATCGATCAGCTGCTCTCGGCTCCCGCCCCGTCGACCGTGCCGGCCGACGAGTTGGGCTCGAAGTCGATCAACGAGGCCACCGCGTCGGCAGCGTCACGATCGAGCGACGGAGCCACGTGAGTGTAGAGATCGAGTGTCACGCCCTTGTCGGTGCGGCCGAGTCGTTCCGACATCATGCTCCCCGTCGGACGTAGCGGCGGTCGCCTTGCCCCCTGATCAAGTTCCCTCAACCCGGCGGCATTCTCCGTCGTAGTTCAGCACCGGTTGATCAGCGATCAGATGATCTGGCGGGCCGAGGAAGTGGATGAGGTCGCATTCGTGACGCTGCCAGCGCCACACGCCGTCGCTCTCTCCACGGTTGTCGACCGGGGGCCGTTGCTCTACGAGCACCTCATAGGTCTCGCCGTCGACGATCCGAAAGTATTCGACCGCCGACTCGCCCTCCTCGCCGTATCCGAGAACCCCGAGTTCGGCGGGTTCACCGCTGTCATAGGCGTCCCGGAAGCACTCTCGTGCGGCTACCGCCGCTTCGTCGTCGGGCTGTCTCAGGTTGATGAACCCACAGTCGGGCAGCTGGGGTCGATCTCGATAGAAGCTTGGCCGTATGGCGTCGATGCCGTCGACGATGCGCACACGCTCACCGGTCGAGGCGTCGACAAGTTCGTTCGCATCGATGTCGGCTGTACCGGCTACGCCGAGCACGTGGGTGTAGCCCACCTCCGCACACATGCCGCTGCGATCGCCGTCGAGAATCTCGATCGCAGAGACCGTCAGCTGATCCCCGACAGCCGAAGCGGTCGCTTGATACGCACCTCGACAAGACGCGTATCCCCACTGGTATCCAGTGACGGTCACGACAATCGTTCCATCATCAGCGCGGTAGGCACCATCGATGCCGATCTCACTCTCGATTCGACCGTTCGTCCGTTCGAGGAGATGATCGAGACTGCCCTCGTGGGACCAGGTGACGGGGTGGGCGAGCACGGAAGACGACCGAGCGTCGCAGCCGGCCCAGAAGCCCTCGAGGAAGGGGCTCCAGCCGCCGGGCCATGGCCCGGCGTCCAGGAAGAGCACGACGTCCGTTCCGGGGGTGAAGTGGTCCTCGATAGTGGAGAACGGGACGGAAGCGGGCGCGAACATCACAGATACTTCGGCTTGCTCGCCGGTCTCCAGCACGCCCTTCTCGACGCCATCGACTCGGGCCGAGAACACCACGTACGAGTCCGAGCGATCCGTGTCGACGTCCTCCCTCACACCGAGCAGAGTCGCGCGTATCACCGCGTCGGCCGAGTCCCGCAGGTCTTGCGGTGACGCCGACGGGTCGTAGTCGTAGGCGATCCCGAGGTTTCCCATGCGCACTGCGAAGCGGTCGACATCGACACAGTCAGCCACCTCCAGGACTGTCGCTGGGGGTGACGAATCAGCCTGCTCGATCGGTTCATCGTTGCCGATCTCTACTGGGGGATCGTCGCTGCTGAGCTGCTCGGCTGCGATCACCGCGGTTCCCGCGACGGCGGCAACGACGGCCGCCGCCGCTACTCGGCGAAACCATGCGCGGCCGGTCGGACGGGGCTCCATGACGTCATTGATGTCGATGGCCGGCGATGCGCCCTCAACGTGACGGCGGAGACGATCCCCGAGCTCACTCACGACCCACCTCGCCTGCTTCGATCCCGAGTGACGACCGCAACTTTGCCAACCCACGCTCGAAGTGCACCTGAACCGTCGAGCGCGCAACGCCGATCGTGTCGGCAACTTCGCGATAGGTCCATCCGTATCCCTCGATCAGAACGACCGCCGTACGTTCCCTCTCGGTGAGTTCGTTGAGGGCTTCGGGCAGGCCTGGCTCGAACCACGACTCGCGCGATCGAGGCGCAATCGGGAAGACCTGCGCCCGGCGGCGAGGCCGAGACTTCGACTGCCCGACCCGATACAGATAGCCAACAGGGTTCGTCATTACCTTCACCGCATCCCAGTGCTGCCACGCGTAGGCAAGAGCCTCCGCGGCTGCCTCTCGTCCGCGCTCGGGGCCATAGGCGGCGACGAGCGCCCGCCGTATCCGCGGCTCGGACTCGGCGAAGAAGTCGGTGAAGTCGTCATCACTCATCCTTGGCGGCTGCTTTCGTCCCTACCCATGTAGACCACCGAGACCATGGCCTGTACGACGAGAGTTCTGCGATGTAGCACACGGCAGACTGACCAGTCGGCACCCGACCCGCCCTCGGCAGAAGACCTCACCGCGGCAGCCGGAGAGTAGTTGGCCTCTGCGCCGAGCCAGCGGCGATCCAGGTTTCGATCTAGAACTCGATGCCGAGCGCGGCCTTGGAGGCGCCACGCGTCCGGGACGCCAAACCGACGACGTCGCGCACGACTCCGTGGAGTACGGGATCATCGACTACCGCCCCTACAAACTCGAGCTCATCGATAAGCGATTCGCATTGTGTTGCGTTGAGGAAACACGGGTCGCTCGACCAGCCCATAACCGGCAGCAGATGGAGCTCGTAGGCAGACGCGATCGCATGCAGCCGATGCCAGAGCCGCTCCGGCACCGAGCAGTCCTCCTCCGCTCCACGGCTCTCGACGAGGAAGAGAAGGATTGGTTCGTCGTGCTCGTAGGTACGGACTTCGAACCGGTCGAGAAAACGATCGATGGACATCGGAGCAAGCCTCTCACAGTGGGTCGACGCCGACTGGACGTCAGACGACGATCCGTCGGAGTCGACTGCGTGGCTAGCCAGCTGTGAGCCACTCGCTGGTGATTGTCCGGACGATGTCATCGGCCGCGACGCGCCCCCGCCACCTACTGCTCGGCGGAGGTTCCCGGAACCTCCAGATGTGTCTCGGCGGTTTCTCATCCAGCAGTAGATGCGGGATCCGGCCGCAACTGGCGGCGGACCAGTCAGTCGGGCAGCGTCCAGGTGACTGGCTGTTCAGGAGCAGGCTCGCCGAGTCCGTCGGCGCAGCTGAGTGGCGTTCCTGGCGCCTCGACGAGCGTGAAACCGTGGACGGGCATGTCGAATTCAAGCGAGGCAACGTGCGCGACGGTGTAGTTGCGGAAGCAGTCCAGCTCGCAGAACACGCCCTCGGCGCGACTGCCTTTCGCTGCAACCGCGACGACATCGTCTTCGACATCGGCCTGCAGGCCGTCGAAGTCGCCGCAGTAGTCGACCAGCACCGACAGCGTCAGAGTCCGCCCATTCTCGCTGACCTCCGGAAACCGGAACGGAATCAGGAACTCGACATCCTCGGGCGGAGCCGTCGCCTCGGCGACGAGAGCGATCCCTGCCAGCGTGGCAACAACCCGCTGCAAGAAATGGCATTCGTACCCGCCAAAGAGACATGGGAGTCCATCAGCAAAATGGTCCGTTGAATGAATCGCCGCGCCCCACGACCGAGAGTGGGACCGAGACAGCCGGCAATCCAGCGGCGTACGAAGCGGCCACCGCCAGAGAATGCGCCTGAGGCCACACCATCCACGAGAAGCGCTCACTGTCCGCGCCGACTTCCCATCCCCTGCCCACTTGGGGGATCGCCCTTGAGGCGAATGAGGGTGACTTCAGGGCTACGTCGGCCCGGCGGTGCAATTGTCTCCTGAGACAAGACACTGAGGATGTAGGTCTCACTAGCCGCAGCATTCGCATCGGCCCAGCCGATCACCTCGGCAACATCATCGACACCGGTGACCTCGTAGTCACGGCAACGGCCACCATCGGGCGTCCAGAAGGCGACGCGGTATATGGGTTCGGACTCCTCGACGGTCACATCGCGTGGGTCGACGGGCCGGGCATCCAGCGTCATACATACCAGGCTGTCACGTCGGGAGCAGGACCCGCCGGATCGAGGGGCACCGCTCGGGCTCTCTCACTGCGGCGTCCACCGAGATTTCGGGGATGGGCCCTCTCATCGAATCCAGCGGAGCCGGGAGCGATTCGACGCACGACAGAGAGAAACGTGGATCGGCGGTCGCGTTCAGGTCCGTGCAGTGTCCCTGGGTCGGTATGAACGAACAACGTCCGAAGCGCACGTACACGGTCGAGGAAGCGGCGCGGGAGCTCGGGATCTCGAGGTCGACGGCCTACGAGTGCGTCCGCACCGGTGAGCTGCCGTGCCTTCGGTTTCGCACCCGCATCGTGGTCCCGGCTGCAGCGCTCGATCAGATGCTGTCGGTTCCCTCCTCGTCGACCGGACCGGCCGACGAGTTGGGATTGAAGTCGATCAGCGAGGCGACGGCGTCTGCTGCATCGCGATCGAGCGACGGGGCGACGTGGGAGTAGAGGTCGAGCGTCACGCCGACGGTCGCGTGGCCGAGGCGTTCCGACATCACCTTCGGATGCACCCCGGCTCGCAGGCCGAGCGTGGCGTAGGTGTGGCGCAAATCGTGCAGCCGGATGCGAGGGAGCTCGCAGCGGTCAGCAAGCCGGCGGAAGGTCTTGCTCAGCTGGTCGGGGTGCAGTGGCCTCCCGTCGTCGAGAGTGAAGACGTGGCCCTCGCCCACCCACACCGGGCCGGCCTGGAGTTGGGCCTTGGCCTGCGCGGCCTTGTGGGCTCGCAGCACCTTGATGGTTGCCGGGTCCAACGACACCCGGCGTCGACTCTTGGGGGTCTTGGTCGTGCCGTCGATCACGACAGGACCAGCGGTCGTTCGAGTCGTGACGACGAACAGCTCGCCGGTCTCGAGGTCGACGTTGTCCCAGCGCAAACCGCACACCTCGCCGCGCCGGAGGCCGGTCGTGGCGAACAAGACCATGGCGGCGTAGAGCGGGTCATCGACCGCCGACCGCAAGAACGAACTCAGCTCGTCGGGCGACCAGGTCGGTCGTTCGGACTTCACGTCGGACGGCGCCTTGGCCGCGGCCGCCGCGTTGCGGTTGACGAGCCCCAACCGTTCGGCATCGCCGAGCGCTCGGCGGAGAACGCCGTGGACGTTGCGCACCGTCTTGCGAGCCCGCCCACCCTCGATGAGGCGGAGGTACGCCTTCTCGACCGCGATGGGTGTCAGCTTCTGCAACGGCACTCGGCCGAGCTCGCCGGCGATCAGCCCGGCCGATCGCCGGTAGCCGACCATCGTCGTCGCCCGGAGATCGATCGCCGCTCGATCGAGCCACGCGTCGAGGTAGTCGCCCACGGTGATGTCATTGCGGTCGACGTGAACGCCGTCGTCGATGTCGACCAGCACGCGGTTCAGCGCACGACGGGCGTCGCCCTCGGAGCCGAAGCCGGCCTTGGTCGAGTAGCGCCGCCGGCCGGTCTCGGCTCGAGGCAGCTCGACGCGGTAGCGCCAGCCCTTGCCGTAGCGCTCGACGGTTCCGCGCATGCCTCGACCCTTCGTCCGAGAGGTACGCGACTATTCTCGCGACTATTTTGGTTTCAGCGCAAGTTCTTCACGATCCGACGAGCACCAGAATCAGCCATAATACCTGTTCAGAGCGGTGCCCGGGGTGAGATTTGAACTCACACGCTCCCTGGGGAGCCGGGGGGTTTAAGCCCCCTGCGTCTGCCTATTCCGCCACCCGGGCCTGTCAGCACGGTAGCGCCGGGGAGGGGTGCCCTGTACCACAAGGGACATTCGGCCCGGGGCCCAGGGGAGTTCTTCTCCAATAGGTGATCCCGCTGGATTCCACCGATCAGGACGCGCCTCCGCCCGTCCGTAGTGCGAAACATGCGGACAGGCATGAAGATCCAGCGGGGTTTGAGCGCCCTCGCCATTTGCATCGCGACGATCGCCATGGCCATTTCGACGGCGATCGTGCCGGCGGACGCAAGCGACACCGGGGGCGACGCCCCGCTCCAAGTGATCGTGCGACATGACACCAAAGACGGCGAACGTCCGACCTTCGAGGTGGTGCACACCGATCGGGCCGGGTTCAACGCCTTGATGGCCAACCCGGACATCGACGCTGAACTCGACGGCTACGGAGAGATCTTCTGGCGCCCCTCTGATCCCGACTATCTCGATCAGTGGGAACACCACATCACTGGCATCGAGACCGCCTGGGACACAACCCGCGGCGATGCCGAGATCATCATTGCAATCGTCGACTCCGGCGTGACCCCTCACGCCGAGTTCGGCGACCGCCTCCTGCCCGGCGCCAGCTTCCTCGACGAAGACCCCCACGTTGATCCACTGGGTCACGGCACGGCAGTCGCATCTGTGGCTGCCGGTGGCGCCGACAACGGCACCGGTGGCGTCGGTTCCTGCCCAGAATGCACCATTCTCCCTGTCCAAGTCGCCGACACCAGTGGTGCCGTTCCTTGGTCTGCTGCCGCCTCCGGCGTCGTCTGGGCCGTCGATCAGGGTGCCGACATCCTCAACCTCAGCTTCGGCAGCCGGGGTTACTCCGACGCTCTCGCCGATGCGATCCAGTACGCCATCGACAGTGGCGTCGTCGTGATCGCCGCGGCCGGGAACTACGGCAACGACATCGAGGTGTTTCCCGCGTCATTGCCCGGCGTCATCTCGGCAGCCGGACACCAGGAAAACTTCGCCCGCTACAGCTGGAGCAGCTACGGCGACTGGGTCGACGTCGCCGCCCCTGGGTGTGCGCAGGGCCTGTACGGCGGATCCTTCAAGCTCGTCTGTGGCACCAGCTTCGCTGCTCCCTGGACCTCCGGCCTCGTCGCGCTCATGCTCGCCGAGAACGGCCCCCTCACACAGGGTCAGGTCGAGACGGCTCTCCAGATCGCCACTTCCCCTGTCGACTTCGTCGAGACCGGCACCATCGACGCCTTCGTCGTGCTGAGCGGCGGATTTGCCGACCTCGACGACTTCCGCACCAAGGTCAGCGCCCGCGAAGTCGAACTCAGCGGCGAGTACCGAGGCGACGTCGTGCAGGTCGACCTGTTGATCGACGGCGCTCTCGCCGACAGCGCCGGTGATCTGACCGACGGTGAGTTCCAGGTCATGTGGGATGCCTCCGCAGCCGAGACCGGTGTGTACACCGTGCACGTCGACGCCCACCACAGCGACGGCGGTGTCGCTCGCAGCCGAGCCATGGTGCTCGAGGTCATCGAGGGGGCGGGCTTCAGCGATGTGAACATCACCGCCTTCTACGGCAAC
>JAJCXZ010000091.1 GCA_029263175.1 Acidimicrobiales bacterium
GAACGGTCCGTCGCTGTTGAGGGTGTCGACCAGGTCGGCGGCCATGACTGCGGTGACGAGGGTCGACAACAGTGGGTTGTTGCTTGCCGCGGTGGCGGCGGTGTCGTCGGCCATCCCGGCGAAGCTGCCTTCACCATCGGCGGGTACGGCGCTGCAGGCCGGTCCAAAGGCCCCGAGCATCTCGCCCGACGCCATTTCGGTAGAGTCCATTTCGTCCATCTCGTCGGCTTCGTCGACGATCTTCTCGACCGGTTCGGGCTCGCTGGTGGCAGGCTCGTCGGTGCCGCAGGCGGCGAACACGAGTGCACCGACGGCGAGCAGGGCGCCGAGTCGGATGCGGGTTCTGTGGATAGGGATTCGGGTGCTCATTGGACTGTCCTTTGATTCGGGTGAAGGGTGCGATGAAGCGGTCAGGCTTCGTTGACGAGCACGACGACCGTGTGATGGCCGCTCGCGCCGTTGGGTAGTGGTTCGGAGCGGTCGGGAGTCTGGATTGCCCCGTTTCGATCTTTCGCCCGCACTTCGATCGTGTGCCGCCCAGGGGTTGCCTCCCACGGGTGCGACCACTGGCGCCAGGTGGTGTCGTTCACCTCGGCGGCGAGCTCGGTCTCGATCCAGTCCCCGTCATCGATGCGAATGTGCACGGCATCGATACCGATCGTCTGCGCCCACGCCACGCCGCCGATGGCAAAGGAGCCCGGATCGATCCGGTCGAGCCCGCGCGGAGCGTCGATCCGACTCTGTAGCTTGATCGGCGCTTCGGCCGCGTAGCCCCGCGGCACCCAGTAGTGATCGAAGGCATCGAACCGGGTCAGCTCGATCTCGGCCAGCCATTTGGTGGCTGACGCGTAGCCGTAGATGCCCGGCACTATGAGACGGGCCGGGAAGCCATGTTCGAGCGGCAACGGCTCGCCGTTCATACCGACTGCGATCAGCGCGTCGCGGCCGTCGAGTGCTCCCACCGGAAAGCCACAGGTGTAGCCATCGGTCGAGCGGCCGACCACCTGGTCCGCCCGGGGATCCATTCCGGCCTCATCGAGGAGGTCATCGAGGCGGACGCCCAACCAGCGGGCGGTACCGATCAGGTTTCCGCCGATGGTGTTCGACACACACGTCAAAGTGATGTCGCGTTCCACCAACTCGCGGTCGAGCAGCTGCTCGAAGGAGAGGCGGATCTCCCGGTCGACCATGCCCACTACGCGCAGCTCCCAGTCCTCGGCGGGCACCTGGGGCACGACGAGCGCGGTGTCGATCCGGTAGAAGTCGGCGTTGGACGTGAAGAACGGTGCGGCGCCGTCGGCCTCGATCCCGGACGGGAGTGCGGGAGCAGGGGAGTCTGGTGCGGGCAGCGTGATACTCGCCCGTGACTCCGCGGCGCTGAAGCGCTCCTTCAACCGTCGACCGGTGGCGGCGAACGCCACTGCGGCGATGGTGAGGATCCCGCCCTGGGCGATGAATCGCCGACGCTGCGTGACGTGCACCGGCTGGCCGGGGCTCACCTCGGTGCGGACCGTGAACGACCAGAGCGCCACCCCGGCGACGATGGCTCCCACCACGCTGGGGATCGGACTGGTCCAATCGGCGCCCGTCCGGCGGCCGAGCGCGGCCAGCGTGCCCAGCGCACCGAAGAGGGCGATTCCGGCGAGGCCGAGGCGCCGACTGCGCCGGATCGTCACGGCACCGACCACTGCTGCGTAGATCGTGAGCATGGCGCCGATGCCGGCGAGGAGGGCGATCTTGTCGTTGGTGCCGAACCACTCGATGGCGAGGTCCTTCATCCAGCTCGGCACCCGGTCGACCACTCGGTCGCCCACGTCGAGCACCGGAGACCGAAAGTCGGCCCTGGTGCCCGCCACCGCCTCGGCGGCCCCGAGCCCGACCCCAGCGGCGAGGATCCCGGCGAGCGCGGGTGGCACGAGACTGATGAGGCGCAGGCGCACAGGTGATGTCGTCATGTCACCGGTTCGGAGCCGCCCGCACCCTGGATTGGTCCAATCCGGGCGGCCCTCGGCTCCGAACCGGTGACATGCCCCGAGTCCGAAGCGTGCGAACATGAACGACGTGGCCCGCCTCCGACTCCTGCGATCAGCGGCAACCTCCGCACCGGTCGATGACCTCAGTGCCGCCCTCGTCGCCGCCGGACGAGGCGACGAGAGGGCATTCGGCGCGCTCTACGACCTCACCGTGCGCACCGTCTTCGGCATCGTTCGCCGAGTTGTCCGTGATCCGGCGATGGCCGAAGAGATCACCCAGGAGGTCTACGTCGAGCTCTGGAAACTCGCGCCCCGCTACGACGCCGACAAAGGGTCAGCGAGCGGATGGATTGCCACGATCGCGCACCGTCGGGCCGTCGACCGAGTGCGCTCGGAGCAGTCGCGCCGCGATCGAGAAGTGGCCGACGGCCGCCGCGCCGTGCCCGACTTCGACATTGTCAGCGAGACCGTCGGCGACGACCTCGAGCGAGAGCGGGTACGTCACGCGCTCGGGTTGCTCAGCGAGACGCAACGAGAGGCCGTCACCCTCGCCTACTACGGGGGCCACACCTATCGCGAGGTTGCGGCCCTTCTCGACGTGGCGGAGGGAACCGTGAAGACGCGAATCCGAGATGGGATGATCAAGATGCGAGACCAGCTTGGGGTGACCCCATGACCACCGACCTTCATCACCTTGCCGCCGCCTACGCGCTCGACGCGCTCGACGGCGCTGAGCGCCGAGCGTTCGAAGCCCACTACCCGAGCTGCGAGATCTGCGCGGCCGATGTCGATGGCTATCGCGCCGTCACCGGTTCGCTCGCCGCGGCCGTCGCGGAAGAGCCGTCCGCCGACCTGCGGTCCCGCGTCATGAACGAGGTCGCCGTCACCAGGCAGCTGTCGCCGCTTTCCGCCCGGTCGTCCGGGAACGACGCGGCGTTCATGGATCGCCGCCGTCGAGTCGTCGCCTCGCTCGCCGCCGTTGCCGCGGTGATCGCATTTCTGGTCGTCGGCAACGCATTTCTTGCGTCCGGCTCCGGCACCGACTTCGACGACATCCTCGCTGCGCCCGACGCAGTTGTCACCGCGCTCGACGGCGAGACCGGCTCGATCCGAGTCGTCTGGTCGGCCGAACGCGACCAGGTTGCGGTCTTCGCCAACGGTCTCGCTGATCCGGGCGCAGGGCTCTTGTACGAGCTGTGGTTTCTGCTCGACGAAGGTGTTTCTCCTGCCGGTCTGTTCCAGCCCGACAGTGACGGCGTCGTCCGTACTGTGCTGGATGTCGACGACCTCAGCGGCACCGGGTGGGGCGTTACGATCGAGCCGGAAGGCGGCTCCGACCAGCCGACCAGCGCGGTGGTCTACGTCGGCGTCTTGTGAGCAGGAGATCCGCCCTTGGTGCCTTCGTCGGTGCGGAGGTCGACGATGGGGGTGTCGCGGAGGTCGAGGGCGTCACGTAGATCGACGATCGGCTCGAGTTCGCTGAGACCGAGCCGAGCGTGGATGCGGTGCATCCACGCCGGCGCCCACCAGTTCCACCTGCCGGCCACGCTCATCAGCGCCGGCACCAGGGTCACTCGCACAATGAACGCATCGACCAGCACGGCGACGGCGAGTCCGAGGCCGAAAAGCTTGATGGTCGAAACACTCGAAGTGACGGCGAAGGAGAGGAACGTGACAGCCAACAGCAGGGCCGCGGCCGTGACGAGTCGTCCTGTCTTGGCGAGTCCTTGAACGATCGCCCTGTCGTTGTCGCCGGTGCGGTCGTACTCCTCTTTCATGCGGGCGAGAAGGAAGACCTCGTAGTCCATGCTCAGTCCAAAGGCGATACAGAACATGAGGATCGGCGTGGTCGTATCGGTGGTGCCGGTGGCAGTGAAACCGAGCGTCTCCGACAGATGCCCGCTCTGGAACACCCACACCATCATCCCGAACGTGGCTCCGAGCGACAGTGTGTTGAGCACGAGTGCCTTCAGTGGCACGAGCACGCTGTTGAACATCAAGAAAAGCAGGACGAACGTGGCCCCCACGATCAACAGACCCGCGATCCAGATGCGGGAGAAGATGGCGTCCTTGGTGTCGACCAATGCTGCAGTGCCGCCGCCGACGAGAAGTTCATCGAACCCGGCACCGACCGAGGTGGCGGCCATCGCCCGAATGTCGGCGATCAGCGCCTCGCCTGCCTGCGATATCGGTTCGACCGCGGGCACCACGTTCAGCCACGTGGCGTCATCGCGGATGAAGCGACCGTTGGCATCGCCGACCGGCACGATCGACGCACCGTCGACGAATATGCCGGTGGCGGCATCGACCCGAGCCACCGAATCGAGATTGGAGATCGCGATCGCCAGACCGGTGACCGTTCCTCGGTCGACGTCGCCGTTGTTCATCAAACCCACGACGGGAAACGCGTTGGTCTCGGCGGTGTCGAACTCCGCACGGATCACATCGGTCACGGCCCGCACCGGATCGTCGACCGGCAACGCCCGGTCGTCGGCTTCGCCCCAGTTCACACCAAGGAACGGCAGCGCCACCGCGATCAGCAGCGTCACCGACAACACGATCACGGGCCACGGCCGACTGATCATGGCGTTGCCAAGATTTCGCCAACGGTTCACGGCATGGCGAGGCACGCGGTATGGGGTGATGGCGAAACGGTTGATGCGATCGCCGAGCATGCCGAGCAGCGCGGGTAGCGCCACCACCGACACGACCATGGCCAACGCCACCACACCGATACCGGCGTAGGCGAACGAGCGCAGGAAGAACAGTGGGAAGATGAGGAGTGCAGCGAGCGAGATGGCGACGGTGAGACCGCTGAAGGCGATCGTGCGGCCGGCCGTCTGCACCGTGCGCACCACGGCATCGTCGACCGATAAGCCACCGTGTCGCTCTTCTCGGAACCGGCTGACGATCAGCAGCGAATAGTCGATGGCCAGACCGAGCCCGAGAGCGGTCACGAGGTTGAGAGCGAAGATCGACACGTCGGTCATCGAGGTGATGATGTGCAGCACCAAGAAGGTGCCGGCGGCGGCGACCACACCGACGCCCACCGGCAGGAGCGCAGCTGCGATTGTGCCGAACACGATCACAAGCAGGATGAAGGTGGCAGGGATGGCGATCGCTTCGGCGAGGGCCAGATCGTCCTCGATCACCACGCCCATCCGATCGAACACGGCCTCCCGGCCCCCGATCTCGGCGCGCAACGTGCCGCGTTCGGTCGCGCCGTACGATGCGACCAACTGTTGGATCAGCAGCTCACGAGCGGGGTCGGACTCATCGCCGGGTAGCCGGAACATGATCAACGCCCGGTCGTGCCCGACCGATCGCAGCGATTCGGATCCCGTGTTCCAATACGAGACCACATCGTCGGTGCCGGCGATCGCGGCGAGTTCTTCGGTGAGAGCCAACCCGTCGAGTACGACCTGAGGATCGTCGACGGTGATGTCGCCGTCGACGATCGTGGCCAGCACAACCATGTCGGCGAAGCCGGTGTCGAAGCGTGCATCGAGCTCGGCGCGGGCGCGAACGGAGTCGCTACCGGGGTCGTCGAAACCGCCCTGGCTCAGGCGATCGGCCACCGCGCCGCCCAGGACGACGGCGATCACGAATGCGACGGCGGTCAGGATGAGGACGGTGCGACGGCGTGCTACGACCAGGCGGCCGAGTCTCGTCATCACGATCTAGATCTCCCTCCGCGCGAATGAGACTACTCACTGCGGTCGACGCCATCAGGGTAGATGGTGGTGACATCGCAGCGCCACCCACAGTATGGCCGCGTCTCGGTCCGCTACTAGGGTCCCTCGGATGCGCCGATTCCTCATCGATACCGATACTGCGAGCGACGATGCTGTCGCCATCGTCATGGCCTTGCGTCACCCCGGTGTCCATGTCGAGGCGTTGACCATCGTGGCCGGCAATGTCGGCCTCGAGCAGGCCGTGCAAAACGCCCTCTACGTCGTTGAGCTCTGCGGTGAGCAGACGCCGGTGTACGTCGGTGCGGCCAAGCCGCTGATGAGGCCCCTCGAAATGGCCACCGAGGTCCACGGTGAAGATGGCATGGGTGACTGCGGGATGCTCTTGCACGGTCGCGCGCCGGCCGAGGGCCGAGGTGCCGACGTCATCGTCGACACGATCCTGGCCTCGCCGGGAGAAATCACGGTCGTGGCCCTGGGCCCTCTCACCAATCTCGCCACCGCCTACCTCCGCGCCCCCGAGATCGCCGACGCCGTCCAGCGGGTCGTCGTCATGGGCGGCACCGGCCTCCACGGCCCCGGCAACGTCAGCGCCATGGCCGAGTTCAACTTCTGGGCCGATGCCGAAGCCGCCGCCATCGTGACCGCCTCCGGAATGCCGCTCGAGTACGTCGGTTGGGACATCTCGATCACCTCGGCAGTCGTCACCCAGGATCGGTTCCACGAGCGCGAAGCCATCGGTACCCCGCTGGCCGTCTTTGCCCGAGACGTCTCGCAGGTCGTCCGCCATTTCGCCATGAGCATCGGCCTCGAAGGCGACGATCTACCCGATCCGATAGCGATGGCCCACGCCCTCGATCCGTCGGTCGCCACCATGGTCTCCAGCCCGGTCGAGGTCATGGTCGGCGACGGCCCACAGCGCGGCGCAATGAGCGTTGATCAGATCGGCATCACCGGCCTCCCCGGCAACGTCGACATCGTCACCCATTACCCGAGCGACCACTTCTTCTCGATGTTGTTCCACGCCCTCAGATAGGGCACGCCTAACGCACGCTGGGGTCTGTCCCCAGCGTGCGTTAGGGGATCCCCTCGTCGGCGGTAGTGCTCATGCCCGCGACGAATGGGGCCGATGGGACGGGGCGAAAAGAATTTTTCGCATCGGCCAAACATTTCCGTCATCTTCTGCGTGAGTACCAGTGGGAGGCGACGGCGATGCGCGACGACAAACGAGCTGAGGTTGGGCATGGCCCGAGAATTCGACCGGTTCTTCCGGGAGAACTACGACATGACGGTTCGAGGACTGATCCTCGACGGAACCCGGGCTGACGACGCCCATGACGCGGCCCAGGAGGCATACGTTCGTGCGTACGCCCGCTGGTGGCGTGTCGGGCACTATCGCGAACCAGCTGCCTGGGTGCGGCGTGTCGCGGTGAACGTCACCCGAGACCAACACCGTCGTCTCGTGACCCACGAGAGAGCGATGCCGAAGCTGGCGACGACACAAATCGTCGATGGACCCGGCACCGGCACCGAACTCGATGGACCACTCGACGAAGCCCTCGATCAGCTCCCGCCGCAGCAGCGGCAAGCCGTCGATCTCTACTACGGCGCTGGCTTCAGCACCGAGGACGCAGCGGGTCGCATGGGGATTTCCCCCGGCGCATTCCGTTTCCACCTCAGTCGGGCCCGCCGCTCCCTCAAGCCCCGCATGGCCGAGCAACTCGGTCGCCAGGAGATGGCCCGATGAACGAACACACCCCCCAGACAGACACCGATGTGATCCTTGAACAGCTGCAGCCTCGCATGCGTTCGGCCCGGATCGCCCACGTTCGTCGCGTGATCGGCGGTGCGGCACTCGTGCCCCTGCTGGCCGTCGGCGCCGTGGCCATGAGCTCCACCGGTGGCGATGCCCCGGAGACCGAGACGGCTCACGCAACCACCGACGACAACGTCCCCGACGTGAAGCTTCCCGACATCGGTGACGCCGATCGCGATGAAGCCGAGGGCGGCGACGAAAAGGTCGAGGAAGTGGCCACCACCACGGCCGCGCCAACCACCACGGCAGCCCCCGACGATGTCGTCCACGCGGTCGACCTCGGTGAACTCGGCACCGCCGAAGTCGAAGAGTCCCTCGATGGGGAATTCAAGGTGCTGTCCTACGGCCTCGCCGAGGGCTGGGAAGTCATCAGCGCAGAGTTCGACGGCGACTACCTCGTCGTCGTCATCGCCAACGGTGACCTCAAGAAGGAGATCACCATCAAGCCGGGTCTTCGTGACGAGATCAGCGTGATCATCGAAGAGGTAATCCCGCCGACGACCACCACCGTCAAGCCCGAACCCAAGCCGGAGCCGCCGGTGATCGTCGACCGCTTCGTGGTCGAGGTTCCCGGCAAGGGCAGCTTCGTGGTCGAACGTGAAGGCGGCACTCTTTGGGCCGGCAACGTCACCGCCAACGAGGGCTACACCTATGACGTGATCAAGGCCGAAGGCTGGAAGGTCTACGTCGGCTTCAGCGATGGCTCGCATGTCTGGTACGGCAAGGCACTCATCAACGACAACAACGAGGTTGAGATCTCTCACTGGGACGAAGCAATCGCCCCCGAGCCGGTGTACCAGTGGGTCGAGATCGGTGGAGTTGGCGCTGCCAGGTTCAAGCTCTACGACGGCCAGATCTACGTGAAGGAGCTTGCTCCTTCAGCCGGCTTCGGAGCTTGGGACTACAACCAGGGATCGCCCGGCACCACCGCCAAGGTCGACTTCGAAGGTGAAGGCCAGATCTGGTTCATCGACGTGTGGCTCAATGAGGCCGGCGAGATGGCCTGGACCACCTACCAAGGCGAGTAGGTAGTCGAACAAACCGCCCAAAGCTGATTCAGCCCCAGCTTTGACCGAGCGTGTGGCTCCCTTCGGGGGTCACACGCTCGAGTCGTTTTCGAACCAAGTCACACTGGGGACAGACCCCAGCGTGACTTACTCCTCTTCGCCGGCCGCGTCGACGGCGGCATCCTCACCGTCGCCGTCGTCATCATCGGTCGGTGCTTCTTCCGCGGCCGCTTCCTTGGCCGGTTCAGGCTCTTCGGCAGCGGCAGGCGCCTCTTCGGCCTTCGGTTCGGGCTCTTCGCCATCGCGTAGCTTGCGCCAGGCGTCGTTGGCTTCGCGGTAGGCGGCGTCGGCCGCGGCTTTCTCCTCAGCGGAACCAGAATCGCTCAGCTTCTTGACGACAGCAGCGGCCTCTTCCTTGGCCCGCTCCGCCTTCTTGACCCGCTTCTCGCGCTGGGTGCGTTCGCGGTCCGCCTTTACGTACTCGTTGTAGAGCGTGAGGGCGGCGGCCGTCTCGTCATCGAGGGCGGGCGCAGGTTTGGTCTCGGCCATGGACATCATTCTGGCCGGTTGGCCGCCGAATCCAACGAGGGAATCAGGATTCCGACTCGGGGATTCCTCGACGCTTTTCGTCGCGCATGTCGAAGGCGACCTTCACGGCGCCTCGTGATCCCGACTCGGCCGCATGAATCAGGGCCTCGCGGTAGCGAACGAGGGGATAGGTCGCCGATACGAGGCGGTCAAACGGCACCTTCCCTGCCAATTCCATGGCGAGCGCAAACGCCGACGCCGTGCGGCCGTCGGGCAGAGTTTCGGTGCCGTAGGTGTATGTGCCGATCAGCTCGGTCTCGCGGTGCCACAAGGCGGTGAGATCCAGCTCGACGACTCCAGGCATGCCCAGCAGGACAACCCGACCTCGCGGACGACACATCCCAATCGCAGACTCGATCGATTCCTGGCTGCCAACCGCATCGATGACGACGTCGGCGCCGGCCGAGAGTCGGGGGCCGACCATGAACGAGCCCGTGGTGCGGCGGATGGAACGGGCCAATTCACCAGGTGCGCACACCACGTCGGCACCGAATTCGGCGGCGAGATCTTTTTGGATCGGATACTTGGCGCCGACCATGATCGAGTCGGGGTTGGTGAAGTGGCGAAGCGCCGCAACCGTCACGAGGCCCATGGCGCCGGCACCGATGACGGCGACGGTCTCGCCGTCCTCGACCTTGGCGCGTAGCGCGGCATGGACGCCGCCGGCCACGGGTTCGATCGTGACGGCGAGCTCGTCGCTCATCCAATCGGGGACCTCGTGGAGCTGGCTGGGGTGAGCCACGAACTCGGTTGACCAGCCGCCACCGGTGCTTTCACAGAAGCCGGTCTGCAGACCAGGCTCGAGATGCCCGGTCGTGAGATGGCGATAATCGTTGCCGTCCGCCTGCGAAGCACCTTCGAACGGGGGCTCAAAGCCACGGCACGCGTGTCCGAGCACGGGCTCCAGAACAACCCGACGCCCGTCGGCGGTGTCGGCCACGACCTCGTGGCCGGGCACGAAAGGGAACGACACGAAATCTTCGAAGTAGCGCGAGGCGTGACCGTCGATCGTCGACAGGTCGGAGCCGCAGATGCCGGCCAGGCGAGGCCAGACCCGTACCCAGTCGTCGGCGGGCAGCTCGAGGGAGTCGTCATCTACGAGGCTCAGCGGGCCGACGGTGCCACCGGCACCGGGTCGGAGCCGTGCCGCGATCATCGCGGCTGCGTACTTGCCTTCATTCCGACTGAACCGAAGCGCCTTCACGCTGCGGATGGTACTGGCTTCACCCGGCCGCGCACTAGGGCAAGCGCCGAGGTGATAGCCAACGCCATCGCGATGAGCCCGGCGAACACGGTGTAGGTGTACCCGGCAGCAAGGGCGTCGGCGACCGGCTGATTGACCGCAGCGTCCTCGCCACCGAGCAGATCCCGGACGGCTTCGACATCGCCGGTTCGGCGATCGACGGTAGTGAAGATGATCACCCCGGCCAAGCCCACGCCATAGGTGATGCCAACGGTGCGGAGAAACTGGTGCACCGCGTTGATTCGCCCCATCTCGTTGAGTTCGACGCGGGACTGGAGGGTGACAACGCCCGTGACGGAAACGCAACCGATCCCCGAACCGGTCCAGAAGAGGCTCGCGAAGAGCATCCAGATGGGTGCTTCTGTCGCCACACTCACGGCGACGGCCGTCAAACCGCAGGTGGCGTGGATCACCGCGCCCAAGATGATCGGCTCGGGTCCGAACCGACGTTGGAGTTGGCCGGCGATGAACGCCGACACCGACCATGCCGATGACATCCACACGATCGAGAATGCGGCGGCGGCGGTGGACAGACCGCGCGCCCCGCGCAGGTAGACGGGCAGGAACGCATGGATCCCCAGCGCGGTGCCAACCACGATGGCCGAGGTGAGGTGCACGGCTCGGAACTTCGAGGACACAATGTGCGCGATCCGTACAACCGGGTGCGGGGCTCGACGCTCGTGTGGCAGGTAGAGCGCGGCCGCCACCAGCGTCACGGCCAGGCCCACGCCGACCAGCGCGAGTGACCCCTGAGCTGTGGCGAGTGCGGATGCAGTGATCACGGTGACGAGGGCGATACCTCGACCGTCGATCCTCGTCCTCTCGGCTTGTTCGCTGGCCGTCGGCATCTTGTTCCACGCGAGGTATGCGGCGATGAGCGCCACCGGAACATTGATCAGAAAGACACCCTGCCAGCCGACGGTCGCCACCAGACCCGCTGCCGCCGTCGGCCCGGCCACGCTGGTGACGCCCCACACGGTGGAGTTGGCGGCGAACACACGGGCCCGAGTCCGCTCCGGATACAGGATCCCGATCGCGGCCAGCACCACGGTCATCACAAGACCGGCGAACAGACCCTGCAGTGCACGCGCGCCCACCAACGCCATCATCGACGGCGCCGCCGCACAGAGAATGGAGGTGACGATGAACCCCATCGCTCCGACGCGGAAGATTCGGCGCGCGCCAATGCTGTCAATCAGCGGCCCGGCCGCGAGCATCGCCACGCCCGATGTGAGCAGCTCAACCGAGATCGTCCACGGCAACAGGGCGACGTCGCCGAGGTCGTTGCCGACCTCAGGCAGGGCCGCGCTGACCGCCAAGTTGTTGTAGGCCACGATCCCGACGGCCGCCATGACCGCAATGGTTGTGCCCCGCCAGTTCGGGGAGAAGATCCCCTCCTCGGTCGCCGCGGTCGTGGTCATCTGCTGACGCTACTGCTGAATAACGCACGCTGGGGTCTGTCCCCAGTGTGCGTTAGAGGCCTGACCTGACGCCGTGTTGCAGCGCTGGGACGTCCCAGAGGGGTAGTTCGAGGCGTGTGATCTACGCTCGGCGATGTGAACATCGGCGCCATGATCCGCAAGGTCGCATCCCCCATCCTCTATCGGATTCGGGTTCGTCCGTATACCCGCGCCGTGAGTTCAGCGCTCGCCGCGTGGGATCTGACCCCTCGGCGAATCGACCTTCTCTCCTGGAGCGAGAATCTCGTATTCCGGGTCGACATCGGTCAACCCGCGCCCGTCGTGGCTCGGCTGCACCGCCCCGGCACCGCGACCGAGCAACAGCGCCATGCGGAGTCGCTCTGGCTTGCGGACCTGGCTGAAACGGGCGTCGCCGTCGGCAGGCCCCTTCTCGCTCGAGATGGTCGCAGCCACGTCTTGGCCACGGTGAGGAAGGACGATGAACGCAGCATCAGCGTGATGGCCTGGGTGGAGGGAATCCCGTTGGCCGACCTGATACAGAGCGAGCCAGGGGTAGCGCCAAAGTGGCGTCGGGCCCAGGGTGAGCTGCTCGCCGAAATTCACAACCATGCCGAGAAATGGGATCAACCTGCGGAGTTCGCGGCCCGACGCTGGGACCACGAAGGTCTCGTCGGGGAGAGTCCGCTCTGGGGACGGTTCTGGGAAGTCGAGGTCGCCAGTGCCGATCAAGCGCGGGTGCTGGTCGACACAGTGACGGAGATTCGCCATCGACTACTCGCACTCGGCACCGACTCCGATGTATTCGGGCTGATCCACGCGGACTTGAGCGCCGCCAACTTGATGGTGGACGGTGCCGACATCGTGGCGATCGACTTTGACGACTTCGGCTACGGATGGCATGCCTACGACCTGGCGGCTGCCCTCTTCGAGGAAGCGGCGGAGGCGAGTTTTTCGTCCGACCGCGACTCGCTCATCGCCGGATACCGAAACGTTCGGACACTGTCACCCGCTTCCGAAGCACACCTTCAGCTGTTTCTGCTACTGCGTGGCCTGGCGCTTATGGGCTGGTTGGCCTTCCGGCGTGACCTTGACCTCGACGGCAGTCGGACACAGTTCGAGCTGTTGGATCTTGTCGAGCGATGTGAACGCTTCCTGGGCGGCGAGGATCCGTATGGGTGAGACACTGGACCGACATCGGAGAATCTTTGGCGAGCGTGCGCCGCTCTTCTATGACGAGCCCCTGGAACTCATCCGAGGGGAAGGGGTGTGGCTCCTCGACGCGCACGGTCGCCGCTACCTCGACGCCTACAACAATGTGCCGTGTGTGGGTCATGCGAACCCCCGGGTTGTCGCAGCCGTCAGCGAGCAGATGGCGACGCTTCAGGTCCACAGCCGCTACGTCCATGGCGTGGTCGTGGACTACGCCGAGCGTCTTGCGGCACTCCACGCCGACCCGCTGTCGTCACTCGTGTTCGCATGCTCTGGAACCGAGGCCGACGAGATCGCCATGAGCATGGCCCGCCTCACCACCGGCAACCGGGGGTTCATCACCACCGAAGCGGCGTATCACGGCAACAACTCCGACGTCGGCCGACTCAACGACATCGGTGGCCGTGCTTCGGTCGGAAAGCCCGTCGACCCGGAGGTACGCGGTGTGCCGCTACCCGACGGCTCCCGCCGATTCGTCGAGGGGGTCGCCGCCGCAATCCGATCTCTCGACGAGGCGGGAATCGGGGTCGCTGGGGTGCTGATGTGCTCGATCCTGGCCAACGAGGGCCTGCCCCCACTCGCCGACGGTGAGATGGCGGAGGTGGCCGAGTTGGTTCACGCAGCCGGCGGTCTGATGATCGCCGATGAGGTCCAAGCCGGGTTCGCCCGCAGCGGCCGTTGGTGGGGGTACGAGTTCTCCGGTTTTGAGCCGGACATCGCCGTGATGGGCAAGCCGATGGGCGCGGGTGTTCCGTTCTCTGGCGTGGTCGCGGCCCCCGACGTGGTGGATCGGTTCCGGTCCTCGACTCGGTACTTCAACACCTTCGCGGCCACACCCGTGCAGGCCGCCGCCGGCATGGCCGTGATCGATGTCATCGAGGATGAGGGCCTGCTGGCGCAGACAACCCAGGTCGGCCGGCACCTCGCGGACGGTCTTCGCGGCCTGGGGATCACCGATCGGCTCGGCGAGGTCCGCAATGTGGGTCTCTTCGTCGGAGCCGACTGGCTCGATGCTGACGGCGCGCCGGACGGGCAGGGTGCCAGGGCGGTTGTCAACGCGGCACGTCACGCCGGCGTCCTGATTGGGTTGGACGGCCCGCACGGTCACGTGCTGAAGCTCCGCCCTCCGCTGGTGTTCTCGGCGGCAGACGCCGATCAACTCCTCGAGATCATCGCGGCAGTCTTCGCGTCGGCGACGTGACTGCTGACGACCGCTGGCCTCGCGAAACCGCTGCGGTCCGTCGAGCACTGGATGCCTGGCCGCTCGAGGTGGCCGCCATCGAACTCCTGTCGGTCAGTGAGAACCTTGTCTTTCGTGTCGAGCAAGTGACAGGCGGCCCCGTTGTGGCTCGCCTCCACCGTCCGGGTTACAACTCGCTCGTCGAGCTCGAATCCGAACACGCCTGGGTCACCTCGATAAACCGGAGCAGTTCAATCGCCGCGGCCCGACCGATCGAGACGACCGACGGACGAAGTCACGTGGCGGTCGACGTGTCCGAGGACGACACTCGCTTCGTCGGTGTGGTGGATTGGGTCGGGGGCCAGACCCTTGGCCACATGCTGGACGGTGAGATCTCGTCCTCAGAGACGGTGGAGTGGTACCGGCGTACCGGCGCCCTTCTCGGTCAGATTCACAACCAAGCCGCAGTGTGGAAGCCCCCGTCGTGGTTCCGGCGACGGGCCTGGGATGTTGACGGCATGGTCGGCCCCGACCCCGAGTGGGGACGGTTCTGGGCAGTGCCCCTTGCCGACCCCGGCCAGCGCGAGGTGCTGACCAGAACAAGAGACGCCCTCCATGAGATTCTCTCCGGGTTCGGTACCGGCGTCGATCGCTACGGCCTGATCCACGCCGATCTCTACTGCGAGAACGTCTTCGTCGCTGATGACGAGCTTGTGATGATCGACTTCGACGACGCCGGCTTCGGCTGGCATCTCTATGACATCGCCGTCGCCGTCTATGACCAAGCGCGCGCGGCATGGTTCCCGGAGGTGAGGGATTCGGTTGTGGCCGGCTACCGACAAAGCCGACCTCTGGCTGCCGATCACGAAGCATTGCTCTCGACGTTCTTGCTGATGCGTTCCCTGGCGCTGCTCGGCTGGCTCGTGGACCGACCGGAGCTCGACCCGACCGGCACGCGGGTCGAGCGGAATCTGGTTGCGGCTGTGGCTCACTGCATCACGTTCCTCAGCGGCGCTGACCCCTTCGGCGAGAACTATTGATCAATCTGTTGCACTTTCAATACATTTCTGACATAGTCACTCTATCAAACATCATGAAACTTACTGAGAGGAAGTGAAGATCGTGGCTGGCGACATGTTGGTGATGAGCAAGAGTCAGATGGAGCAGCTGGCGGGAAACTTCGGCCGCCAACAGCAAGCAGTGCAGGATGTGATCCGGGCGATCCAAGGTGGGATCGACAGCACCACCTGGCAGGGCGCACGCGCCGACCGGTTCCAAACTTTGTGGAACACCGAGTTCCGACCAAACCTCACGAACCTGGTCAACGCGCTGGGGGAGCACTCCACCTTCATCAGTCGTGAGCTCCAGGCCGGTGTCTCGGCCCTCGACACCGTCTGACCACAAACGCCCGGAGGAATGGATCGTGCGTGGGCTCCGGGTGGTCGATCGCCTCGACCGTGAGGTTGAGGTATCTGTCTACGGCGAGGATCTCTCGGCGGATGACCTCGCCGGTGCACTGGAGCCCACCACACACTCCGCCACGATCGCTCTTCGTCGTGGCGTCATCGTCGATGGGCGGTGGCATCCCCCCACCACCCCCATCGACCAGCTCGACCTTCGCCAGGGATCGCTTGTCCACCCAAGCCCCACGCCCCCCGTGGTCCCGGCGAAACCAGCGGCCCGGGCTCTGTTGTCGGCGGACGACAGGGCTCGGGCTGATGGCTCGCCCGTTGCTGTGGTGGAGGGCATCGGCCTAATCGACGGCGTCGTGCCGTTCAACCGGCCACCGCGGCTCACCCCTGCAGTTGAGCCCGCAGCCATCTGCGTGCCCTCGGCCCCGCCCGACCCGCCGCCTCGCGAACCGCTGTCGATCGCGGGGATCGTCTTGCCGATTGTCGGTGGTGCGGTCATCGCGCTGCTGCTGTCACCCATGCTGGCCGTCTTCGCCGCCCTGGGTTCGTTCATCACCATCGGGATGTGGTGGGAGCGTCGACACCGCGCCGATCGCGAACATCGTGAGGCCACCGTGCGCGAGCGCGAGGCCTGCGCCGCGCTCGAGGCCCGACTGCCGCTGCTCTGTGCCGCCGAGACCATCAGGCGGAGAGACCTCGTGCCGACGGTTGACGTGGTCGTCGACCGGGCTACCCGCCTTTCGTCGCGAATCTGGGAGCGCGGCGCGGATGATCTCGACGCATTTCTGGTGGGGATCGGCACCATCGTGGATCGATTTGCACCCACTCTTCAGGTGGAGGGGGATGGCGCGGATCCCGAGCCGAGCAGCCTGGCCATCGATGCCATCAACTCGACTTCGCCACTCGCTGGAGTTCCCTTGGTGATCGACCTCGCCCCTGGACGCATCGTGGGAATTGTCGGTCCGCGTGCTGCCGCGCAAGGTGCGGGGCGGGCGCTTGCCGCGCAACTCGTTGTCCACCACGGTCCGTCCGTTTCTCGCGTGGTCGTGGCGGCGTCGGCGTCAGCGGTTGCCGACTGGGCATGGTGTCGTTGGCTTCCGCACTGCGGCGACCCCGACGACGGCGAAGCAGGCGCACTTCTCGGCGTCACCACCGAATCCACCATCGCCGATCGAGCCCTTGCCGGGCTCTCGCCGGAGTCGACCACCGCAGTGGTCGGGATCCTCGATGACCCTGGTGCGTTCCATGGTCGTGACACGGTCGGCCGCCGTTTGGTCGTGCACGAGCGTGTGGCTCTGGTTGTCATTGCCCCAAGTGTCGACCGCCTTCCCGCCGGCTGCACCGATCTCTTGCAGATCGATCGCGCCGGGCGAATTGTCCACCGTGATCCGCGCAGCGCCGAGGGAGCCACGACCGGCGCGGTGTGGGATCTCTCCATCTCGCAAGCCGCGGCCGCGGCCCGGCGCCTCGCTCAATTGGACGATCCCGCTCTTCGTCGTCGTGACGCCGGTGTGCCTGACACCGTGCCGCTGCTTCGAACCCTCGGCCTCAGCGGCGATGACCCTGGCGAGATCGATGGTTCTTGGGGCC
The DNA here is from genome assembly GCA_029263175.1 of Acidimicrobiales bacterium. Classification (GTDB taxonomy): domain Bacteria; phylum Actinomycetota; class Acidimicrobiia; order Acidimicrobiales; family Aldehydirespiratoraceae; genus JAACCU01. The sequence continues at coordinate 17,132 of JAJCXZ010000091.1, forward strand.
GCACCACGGGCACCGATGCGTTGACGGCGATCATCGGCGCCGACGCTCACGGCGCGGTCGAGCTCGATCTCATCGCCGATGGGCCGCACCTTCTTGTCGGCGGCACCACCGGCTCGGGGAAGTCCGAGCTCCTCCGTTCGCTGATCGCCGGGTTGGCAGCCACCCATGATCCGCACCACTGCGCCTTCGTGCTGATCGACTACAAGGGGGGCGCCGCCTTCGACTGTTGCCGCGAGCTGCCCCACATCGCTGGATTCGTCACCGATCTCGATCAATCGTTGGCGGCTCGTGCACTGCGATGCCTCGAAGCCGAATTGCGCCACCGCGAGCATCGTCTACGAGCGGCGGGCGCCCAAGACATTGCCGCCTTCCGGGCACTCTCCCTGCCTGGTCCGGCGCTGCCGCGGATGCTCGTCGTGGTCGACGAGTTCGCGACACTCGCATCCGAGCTCCCGGAGTTCCTCGACGCACTCGTCGGCATCGCCCAGCGAGGTCGAAGCCTCGGTGTCCATCTCGTGCTCGCCACGCAACGCCCGGCGGGTGTGGTCACCGACGACATCCGGGCCAATGCCGGTTGTCGCATCGCCTTGCGAGTGACCGACAGCCACGACTCCGTCGACGTGATCGGCACGCCCGATGCGGCTGCGATCCCGCGCTCGCGGCCGGGTCGGGCAATCGCTCGACTCGGTCCATCCGAGTTGATCGCGTTTCAGTCGGCCATCATCACAGGGCAGCAGGCTCGACAGGCCCCGATCGAGGTTCGAATCGTTGGGGATCGGGATGCATTGCGTCTCGACCCTGCCGACGACGAGTCGTCAGACCTTCAGCGCCTTGTCCACGTCATCGGCCTGGCGTGGGGCGATCGCCCCCGCCCCCGGTCTCCGTGGCCCGATGCGCTTCCCCCGGCCGCCGAGCGCGGCGCTGACGGATGGTGGCTGGTGGACGATCCCGAAGGTCAATGTCGGCGAGTGGAAGGCTGGACCCCGGCCGATGGTCACCTCGTGGTGGTCGGTGGACCCGGCAGTGGCGCCACCTCGACGCTCGTGGAGGCCGCGTTCAGCAGCATCGAGAGCGGCGGTCACGTCTACGTCATTGACCTGGATGCAGGTGACCTCGGCGCGCTCGAATCACTCGAGCCGGTCGGGCTCGTCGTCGGGCCAACGGACGCCGAGCGGCGACGTCGACTTCTGCGGCGACTTGATGCTGAGGTCGCCGATCGACGAGCAGCCGTTGCAAAGGGAGACGGGCCGATCCTTCTGGTGGTCGACGACCTTGGCGGCTTCGACCGTGCTCACGATCCGATTCGAGACAGCGAGGTCCATGATCAGCTGGCTCGCATCTGGGCCGATGGCCCGACGGTGGGCGTCGTCGTGGCCACATCCCTTCGGCGGGCTGCTGAATTGCCGACTGCCATGGCTGCTACAGCCGGCACGGTGCTCCTTCACGGCACGGCTGACCCCGCCGATGCATTCCGATTCGGCCTGTCGAGCAACGAGGGTGTCCTGCCGCCGGGCCGAGCGCGCCGGACGAGCGATGGCGCGCTCCTGCACGTGATGCGCTCTGGGCGAAACCTCGAGGAGGCGACTTCCGCCTGGGCGAGCAGCCGCCCTGCGCAACCGCCGTTTGTGATCGGCACGCTGGCTCGGTCGATCGACGCTGCCGATGTGGGGGCCTCAGTCACCATGGAAGCGGCGGCAAGGCTTCACATCGCCGTCGCTGATTCCGACCTCGGCCTGACGTCGCTCACGCTGCATTCCGGTGAGCATGCGCTCGTGCTCGGCCCGGCTCGCAGTGGTCGCACCACGGCCTTGGTCACGATCGGTCGTCTCGCTCGGTCTGTGGTCGTGGTGGGCTCGGGATCTGCGGTGGCGGCAGCTCTCGAAATCGAGCCGATCGAGCCGCACGCGCTTGACGCGATGCTCGCCGATCGCGGACCCACACTGATCCTGGTCGATGACTGCCTCGGCGTGGAGGATCCGACCGGCGGCCTCGCCCGGCTGATTCGCATGCCGCCGGAAGGTGTTCACCTCGTGGCGACCGCGCAGCCCGGCCGGCTCCGTCAGGCCTACGGCCATTGGGCCACCGACCTCGCGGCTTCGCGAGCCGGAATCCTCCTCCAGCCCGATTCGTTGGATGGTGACCTACTCGGCGCACCGCTCCCGAGCCGACTCCGCCGCATCGACGTGCCGGGCCGAGGCTTCCTGGTCGCCGACGGTCATGCTCGTCTCGCTCAGCTGGTCCATCACGTCTGAACGGTCAAACGCGCTCGCCGCCGTAGCCGGCCACGAGAGCGTCGAGGACTGCATCGTGGTTGGCTTCGATCACATCGTCGGGCAGTGGGGGCAGGACCTGAGCCCAGATGTTGTTGCCCCAGCCGTAGAGTTCGAGCTGGCGGGCAGGGCGTCCTTGGAACCACACATGGAAGTGGGCCGCACCATCACCGAACCGATGAATGTGGACTCGGCCGACCGATGGCAGCCCCCGGATCGCAGCCTCGAGGTGGCGAGTGATCACCCCGTACTCGGCGGCCATCTCGTCGTCGAAGTTCTCGAAGTCCATGTGCTCAACGGTTTCCAGGAACAATCCGGCCGGGTTCGCTGACGGGAAGATCGGGGCCAGGGTCCACGCCCCCTTTCGCCAGAGGATTCCGTCGGCGTTCGTACAGCGGTGACACGGCTTGTCGCCTTCGCCGGAACGGCCCAGTTCCTCGTCCATCGGTGGGGCGAGTTCCTTGAGTCTGAACTCACCCTCGAAGGGGAACAGGGGCATTCGAGTGAGCCGCTGAATGGCTCGTTCCTGATCAAAGGTCATGGCGCCAACCTACGCGCCGCGCTCCCAGCTCGTATCTCGGGCAGTATCCGGGGATGACAAATCCGAGGTCGTTCCCTCGCCGCCAGGCGGTCACCCGACGCTTCACGCTCGGCGCCCCCCGTGACATCCGTGTCTCCGGTGATGGCGCGCGTATCGCGTTTCTGCGCTCGTCAGGGCCCGAGGACCCGGTCAACGGTCTCTGGGTGATCGATGTGGGAGCCGGCGGTGAGCACCTGGTCGTCGACCCCACCACACTTGGTGCCGACGATTCGAACCTTCCGGCGGAGGAACGGTCCCGCCGCGAACGGGCCCGCGAGTCGGGCGGCGGAATCGTGGCCTACGACACCACCAGCGATCTCTCCGTTGCCGCCTTTGCCATCGGTGGGCAGGTCGCGCGAGTCGATCTCGGCACCGGCCGCATCGACATGCTGCCGACCGCTCCAGGTGCGTTTGGCCCTCGCCTGTCTCCAGACGGCGCTTCGGTTGCGTATGTTGCTGACGACTCGCTGCGCGTCGTCGACTCCGCCGGTGACCGACTTGTGATCGGCGAGGACGGTGACACGGTCTCGTGGGGGGCCGCGGAGTTCATCGCCGGAGAGGAGATGGGTCGCACCAGCGGCTTCTGGTGGGCGCCGGAGAGTGACCGCATTCTCGTCGAGCGGGTCGACGTTGCCCCGATTGATCAGTGGTGGATCGCCGCTCCGGTCGACCCCGCGGCCGAGCCCACGCCGATCCGCTACCCCGCCGCAGGCACAGCCAACGCTGACGTCGCGCTGGCGATCGTCGCCCTCGATGGAGCCCGCGTCGATGTCGCTTGGCACGGCGGGTCATCGTGGTCCGATCGCGAGTGGGAGTACCTCGCCGACGCCTCTTGGTCGGCCGACGGGCTCATCCTCACCGTGCAGACGCGTGACCAGAAGACGCTTGCCGTGCTCGACGTCGACCCCGAGACGGGCATCACCGCTGAGCGACACCGGATCTCCGATGAGCACTGGGTCGAGCTGGTTCCGGGCATGCCCCGGCTTCATGACGGCCGACTGATCACGGTCGAGGATCGCGGCGCCGCTCGGCGTCTGTGCATCGACGGTGAGGCCCTCACCGGTGACGAACTGCAAGTCCGTCGGGTGATCGACGCCAACGACGAGCGCATTTTGATTGCGGGCTCGTTCGATTCCACCACGATCGATCTCATCGGTGTTTCGTGGGACGGCTCCGCCGAGAGGCTCACCACTATCAACGGGATTCACAGCGCCGTGGTGGGTGGTCGAACCGAGGTTCGCAGCCATCGTTCAATTGATGATGATGATCGACCACCCGAGATCAGGGTTGGCACCGAGGTCGTGGCGACGATCGCCGACCATTCTGAATCGCCCGATCTCGAGCTGAATGTCTCGCTTCATCGTCTCGGTAGTCGAGCGTTGGCATCGGCGCTGCTGCTTCCGAAGGATCATGACGGATCGGCGCTGCCGGTCCTGCTCGATCCCTACGGCGGACCTCATGCCCAGCGGGTTCAGCAGGCCGCGAGCTTGTTCCACGCCAGCCAATGGTTTGCCGATCAGGGCTACGCCGTGCTCGTCACCGATGGACGGGGCACACCAGGTCGAGGTCCCGAGTTCGAGCGCGAGGTGCGAGGCGATCTCGCGGCGCCGGTGCTCGATGACCAGATCGAGGCGCTTCACGCCGCCGCCGAGCTGAACCCGGCCCTTGACCTGTCTCGGGTCGCGATTCGTGGCTGGTCGTTCGGTGGCTACCTGGCTGCACTCGCGGTGCTTCGTCGCCCCGATGTCTTTCATGCTGCAATCGCCGGGGCGCCGGTTACCGACTGGCGTCTCTATGACACTCACTACACCGAGCGCTACCTCGGTCACCCCGCCACCGAGCCGGCGAACTACGAGGTTTCCGATCTCTGCACCGAGCCTGCTCATATGAGGGAGAAGCCAATGCGACCGTTGCTCCTGATCCATGGTCTGGCCGACGACAATGTCGTGGCGGCCCACACACTTCAGCTCAGTCGCGCACTCCTCGAGGCGGGCAAGCCCCACACGGTCCTGCCGCTATCGGGAGTGACACACATGACGCCGCAAGAGGAGGTCGCCGAGAACCTGCTTCTGCTCCAGTTGTCGTTCCTGAGTGATGCTTTGGCCCCAGGAGTCGGTGGCATGCTCGCGGGTGAAAATTCGCCCACCCCTTGACGGAATGTGTGGAAGCGGCGCAACATATTGCCCGCTTACGTACTTCGACTCTTCGAGTACGTGCTGACCGAGGCCTAGTGCCTTGGAAGGCGGAGCGATGGTGTGCACCCATGGGGGAGGAGGTGCACACCATCGCCGCCGCTCCACCACCTGTTGCTGAACTCGTGCAACGTCGTCCTTCTTCTCGTGACGAGAGTGCACGAGTTCGGAGACGTTTGGTCAGCTGATGGTCCAGCCGCCGTCGACGTGCAGGACCTGGCCGGTGACGAAGCTCGACGCATCGCTGGCCAAATACAGCATTGCGCCGTCCAGTTCGCCTTCGACACCGGGGCGACCCATGACGGCGCCGTCGCGCATGTAGGCCTCGCCACCGCCGTCGGCAAACATGTCGGAGTTCATCTCGGTCTCGAACCATCCCGGTGCGATGGCGTTGACTCGTACACCCTTGCGCGCCCATTGAGACGCCAGTTCGCGGGTGAGGTTGTGGATGCCGCCCTTGGCCGCGGCGTAGCCGGGCGCGCGGAGCTTGCCGCCGGCCACCGAACCGAGCACTGATCCGAGATTGATGATCGAGGCAGGTCGGCCGTCGGCGATCGCGGCCTTGGCAACCTCGCGGGCGACGGCGAACGGCGCGACCAAATCGATCTCGATCTCGTGGCGGAAGGTGTCGGTGCTCATGGTGAGCGCCGGTTCCACCTGCGAGATCCCGGCGTTGTTGAGGAGCACGTCGACCCGGTCGCAAGCGTCGAGCGCCGCCGCCACGCATTCTTCCGGTCCACCCATCTCGCCGAGGTCGATCGGCACGGCAACGGCGTTGGGCAATTCGTCGACCAGAGCGTTGAGTCGCTCGACTCGGCGAGCGGCGAGCACAACTGTTGCGCCGGCGGCAGCCGCCACACGAGCGAATCGTTCGCCGAGTCCGGAGCTGGCCCCGGTGACAAGAACGACCTTGTCATCGAGTCGGAACGCGGCCGTGGGGTCGAGGTGGTCGCTCATGGCTGCTCAGTCTGGCGGATGTCGCCGTCGGATACCGAGACGAGGCTGGCAGCCAACTCGGCATCATGGGGGTCGTGCGTCACCCAGACGGTGTAGCTCGATGACGACGATGTGAAGAGTTCGCGAAGGAGTGGTCGCCCGTCCGGGTCGACCGATGCCAGGGGCTCATCGAGCAGGAGCACCGTCGGTTTGGCGGCGATGGCGCGGGCGATGGCAACCCGCTGGCTCTGACCGCCCGAGAGCGCACCGGGGCGAAGCGCGCCAACGGCGTCGGCCCCCACCGACTGGAGTGCGGCCGCGGCATGATGTCGAGCAGTCGGTCGGTCCTGGCCGCGGCGCCGGCATGGGTACGCCACGTTGTCGAGCGCGCTGAGATGGGGCATGAGCCGATGGTTCTGGAACGCCATGGCCATCATCCGCTCCTCCGCCGGGATGAACTTGCCGTCCGCGGGCGCATCGATGGTTCGGCCGTCGACCGTGAGCGTGCCCTCGTCGAGCGCCTCCAGTCCGGCAAGAAGGCGCAGGATGGTGGTCTTGCCCGCACCGTTGGGGCCGACGATCGCGGTGAGTCCTGCGGGAAGCTGCAGGTCGAGGCGAAGGTCGAGGTCGCCCCGGCGGATACGTCCGTCGATCGTGATCGTCATCGCATCAGCCATCTGCCACGGAGCGCGACCAGGACTCCGAGGCTCACCGTCAACAACAGCACGCTGATGGCCAGTGCCGCCTCCGGGTCGGACTCGAGCGCGAGGAAGGTCTGCAGCGGCAGGGTGCGGGTCCGGCCGGCGAGATTGCCGGCGAACGTGACCGTGGCTCCGAATTCGCCCAGTGCGCGAGCCCAGGCGAGAGCGAAACCGGCCACAATCGATTCGCGAGACGCCGGCACCGTCACAGTGAGGAAGGCGACAAGTGGTCGAGCCCCCGATACCGCGGCGGCCTCTTCGAGGTCGGTGCCGTTTTGCCGAAGGGCAGCCTCGACCGTGGTGACGAAAAAGGGCAAGGCCACGAACGTGGCGGCGAGGATCGCTCCCGCGGTGGTGAACGGCAAGGTGATGCCGAACCAGCGGTCGAGCCACTGGCCGACGAGCCCGCGGCGGCCAAGCGCGAAGAGCAACGCGGTTCCTCCCACAACGGGCGGGAGCACCATCGGCAGCATGACGGCGGCGCGAATCAGGCGCCCGCCTCTCAACTCGACCCGCGCCAGTGCCCACGCCAGGGGGAGGCCGAGGACGAGGCAGATCACCGCGCTGACGACACTCACGATCAGGGACACCGCGATCGCATCGAGGACGGCAGGTTCGGTGAGCTGCGCGGCCAACGATGACCATGGCGCCCGTTGAAGTAGTCCGACGATCGGGATGGCCACGACAAGCAAGCCGATCCCCGCGGGGATCAGCAGCGGTGCGGGAGCGTGACGTGCGGGTGGCCTCACGAGCCGAACCCGGCGGAACGCAAGATGGCCTGCCCGGCATCGCTGAGCAGGAAATCGAGCACCGTGTCATCGCCGGTCAGAGTGCTGCCCCAGTACGTGGTGCGGTATTGCTCGATTCCCGGTACATCGATCGTGTCGACCCCGGTGGCGAGTGCGTCGGTGCGATAGATCAATCCAGCGTCGAGTTCGCCCGCCATGAGTTTTGTCGACAGCGACCGAACGCTGGGCTCCTCGGTATCTGCGGAGACGGCAACTCCGAGCGCGTTGGTCATCTCGCTCGCTAGCTGACCGCAGGGAACGTCGATTGCGCACACGCCCACGAGCAGGGATGGGTCTGCGAGGTCGGCCAACTCGGTGACGCCGCCCGGGTTGCCCTCGGCGATCGCCAGCACGAGGTGGTTCTCCGTGAATGCGATCTCGGTCGGTCCGGTGACTCCGGCCTCAGAAGCTCGATCGAGCGTGACCTGACTGGCCGTGAGAAGCAGGTCGGCCGGGGCGCCATCGATCAGCTGCGCCACGATGGTCTGGCTGCCGGCGAACACCCACTCGGGTTCGGGGATATCGCGCTGCGCGAACGCCGCATCGAGCTCATCTTGAACGACGGCAAGGGATGACGGAGCGAGGATCAGCGCTCGATCGGGGTCGTTGTCACCCGATGCCGCAAGTACGAGGGCAGCGATGGTTGGAATGGCGGCGCCGGCGACGAGGGCCAGGCGCGCCGCCAGTCGGGGTCGGCTCATGTGGGTCGCTCCACCACCACGTTCGTCGACTTGATGGTGGCGACTGCGGGTACCCCCGGTTCGAGGCCGAGGTCGTCCACCGCCTCTGCGGAGATGAGCGAGACGACTCGGTGCGGGCCGGCCTGGATCTCCACTTGGGCCATCACGGTGTCGCGCACGACGCGAGTGACCAGGCCAGGGAATCGATTGCGGGCCGAAACTGCCCGACCGTCGTCCACCGGACCCTCACCGAGTTCGATGGCGAAGCGCGCCAGCTCAGGACCCTCGATCTCTCGCTGCCCACCGTCGGTGCGCACGGTGGCGACTCGCCCATGATCGGCCCAGCGTCGAACGGTGTCGACGCTGACCCCTAGCATTTGCGCCGCTTGTCCGAGCCGATAGTGGTGCATGCAAGGAAATATAGCGAGAAAGCGTGCAAACACCCAATAGCGACCGATCCACCGCCGCCGGCGTCAGCACGAATAGCGTCCGGATATGCCGAGTTCGATGGCCCAAGTATCAGATGATCCGCTTATCGACGCCTGTGGTGTCGACGGCACGTACACCTGCGAAAGGGTCTACGAATGGACCGAGAACGAGTTCGCCGCCACCGCGGCTGACTGGCTCCTGGATCGACCCATTCGCATTGCCCTGATCGTGCTTCTCGCGATCATCGCGTCGAAGATTCTTCAGCGAGCCGTTTCCCGCTTTGTGAACACGGTTGCGGCGACGCCGAACGACATTCGTTTGCAGGCGCTGCGCGATCGCGCTCCGGCCAAGCTCTTGATGGAGAAGGAATCCAAGCGAGCCGAAGCCCGGGCCGAGACGATCGGTCTCGTGTTGCGCAGCATCGTCGTGGCAGTGGTGTGGACCTTCGCCGCGATGATGATTCTCGGGCAACTCGACATCGACCTGGGGCCGCTCATCGCCGGTGCCGGTATCGGCGGTATCGCGCTCGGCTTCGGTGCACAGTCGATCGTGAAGGACTTCCTCTCCGGCTTGTTCATGCTGATCGAGGATCAGTACGGCGTCGGCGACGTCATCGATCTCGGGTCCGCAATCGGCACGGTAGAGAAGGTGTCGCTTCGCTCGACCGCGATTCGCGACGTCCAGGGAACGGTCTGGCACGTGCCAAACGGCGAGATCGCTCGCGTCGGCAACTATTCGCAGCTGTGGTCACGGGCGCTCCTCGACATCGAGGTCGCCTACGACGTCGACCTCAGATTCGCCCAGGGCGTCATCCAACGAGTTGCCGATGACTTCTGGGCGGACCCGGAGTGGGGTGGCGACGAACTCATGGAACGCCCCGAGGTCTGGGGTATTCAGGATCTCGGTGCATCCGGCATTGCCATTCGTCTGGCCGTCAAGACCGAACCCTCGATGCAGTGGGCGACAGAGCGTGAACTCCGGCTTCGCGTGAAGGAAGCGTTGGACGAGGCCGGGATCGAGATCCCGTTCCCGCAGCAGACGGTATGGCTTCGTGATCAGGGCGAGCACCTAGTCGCTCCCGCCCCGAATCAGGCAGAAATCGAAACGCACGAGCCGCCCAAGCCCGAGGTCCTCGAACCCACCGAGTAGGACGGCGTCGTCAGCGCCGCCGCACCATGGTGACCCCATCGCCGATGGTCAACTGGACTGCCTCGGTGCGCGGATCGGCGTGCACATGATCGTTCAAGGCCCGTAGTGCAACGGTGTTGTCGTCGTCATCCTGGGATGGTGGTTCGGCGACTCGACCGCTCCACAATGTGTTGTCGATCAGGATCACGCCGCGCTCAGACAGCCGGGGAACGATTGCTTCGTAGTAGTCGAGGTAGCTCGTCTTGTCGGCGTCGATGAACGCCAGATCGATCTGCTGGCCCTCGGGAAGGCTCGAGAGCGTCTCGATGGCAGGGGCGATGACGAGATCGATACGGTCGGACACCCCGGCCCGTTCCCAATGGGTGCGGGCGATGTCAGTCCACTCCTCGCTCACATCGCAGCACAGGAGCCGGCCTCCGTCGGGTAGAGAGCGGGCTACGGCCAGAGATGAGTAGCCGGTGAACGTGCCGATCTCCACGACGAACCGGGGCTGGAGCACGGCGGTGAGGATCGCCATGAACGCTCCCTGCTCAGGACCGATCTGCATGCCGGCGGCCCGGCCGAGCTCGGCGGTGGCCGCGATGAGGTCTCGTTGAATGTCGTCGGGTTGAGCGGAGTGCGCCTCGGCGTAGTCCCCGACGTTGTCGTCGATGTAGCTGCTTCGTCCCATGAGTTGTCCTGTCAGTGCTTTGCAGGGCCCGCGCCGGTGTGTTGCGTGCCGGGTGGATCGGTGGCCCAAGCCGGCGAGGTGCCCCACGTGCCGTCGTAGACAAAGTGAGCGAGCGGCTGGCGACGAACGGGGCCGTGGCTGCCGGCCGGCTTGCCGAGCGTGACCGTGGCCGCCACGAATACCCCGTCGGGAATCTCCAGCAGCTCGGACAGTTGGGTTTCGACAGCCATGTGCCACATGGTGACCACGCCGCCGTAGCCACGCGAGCGCGCCGCAAGCAGAAGGTTCTGCATCGCCGGGTAGACCGAGGCTCCCTCGGTCGACGTCGGGGCGCGGTAGCGAATCAGGCACGGAAAAATGAGTGCCGGCACGAGCGGCAGCTTCTCGATGTAGACGTCCATCGACCGAGCCATGCGGGCCTTGGGGGATGTGTCGTCGGTGCCGCTGCCGCCCTCGTAGCCATCGTTGCGCCGCTTCTCGGCCCAGATCCCGTGGGCGGCCGTCGCCACGAGCTGCTTGGCCGCTTCCGCCACCGGGCCATCAGTGAGCACGATCATGCGGAAATTCTGCCGGTTGGATCCGCTCGGCGCCCGGCTGGCGGCAAAGCAGATGTCTCGCAGTACGTCCTCAGGCACGGGCTCGTCGAGATAACGTCGGATGGACCGGGTTGTGGAAATGGCATCCATGACGCCGAGTTCGTGGGTCATGAGAGCGGCGCCAGGGGAGCGCTCTCGAAGTACGCCCGCGGGTTGTCGTCGGTCAGCCTCGCGATCGCAGCGTCATCCACGCCCGCATCGATCAGCTTCGGCACGATCTCCCGATCGAACAGCGTGGGCACAAAGCGTTCGGCAACTCTCGACCGAAGCTTGGGCGGCCAGGGCTGACCCTTCCAGCACCAAACCGAGTCATGGCTGACCACAACTCGGTCTCCGGCTCCTGCCTCGATGACCCGGGCAAGCGCAGCGACGCGGTCGTCGTCGCTCACCATGGGGATCCCGAATCGATCGAAGCCGAGATAGCTTCCGCCGCGGGCAATGCCCAGGTGATAGTCGGTGTTGGTGCTGCCGCAGCTGTGGCCGATCACAATCCGATGCGCCGCCACGCCGGCATCGGTGAAGACCTGCTGCTGAAGATCGCCGAGCGTTCCTTCGTCGGTGTGGGTGGTGATCGGTGTGTCGGTGGCGATCGCCGCCGCGGCCGCGGCCGCCAGGGTGACCAGCTCGTAGTCGGTTGCTTGCTGCGGTCCAGTGGCTGCTTTGATGATCCCCGGCTTGATTCCGGTCGAGCCGATGCCGTTGCTCAGCTCGTCCACGTAGAGGTCGGTGAGCACCGGCGTGAGGTCTTCGAATCGGGACCGGAAGTGCCAGTGTCTGCTTCCCTCGGCCTCGTGATAGAGCCCGACGGCGCAGATGATGTTGAACCCGGTGGCCTCGGCGGCCGCAACCATGAGCTCAGGATCGCGACCGAGATCGCTCGGGCATGGATCGACCAGCGACGCATAGCCCAGCTCCTTGAGCTCTTCGAGATGGTCGATACTGACTTTCAGCATCTCTGAGTGGCTGAGTTGGTCGTTGGTGGCTGACTCCCAGCCGGGATAGCCCACCGCCAGGTGTTCGTGCATGAGCACGCGGCCGAGCCGGCTGCTGTCGATGGGTCCGGTGACGGTCTGCACGGTGGCCATCCGCCGACACTAGTCAGCGGTTGTGACACGGCCTCCAGTACCGGGCAGTCAGTGTCAGGCCGGCCGTTCCAGGACGGGCTCGAGATGGCTGGGCTCGGTGCCCCTGACGAGAGCGTCGCGGTCGCCGGCCTCGAGGCAGCGATGGAGGCGGTGGATCTGTTCGCTCGCGGTGGTCTTGTGGAATCCCGGCAAGATCGCGTGAATCAGCGCCGCCGCGGCGGCGCCGGCCAGCTTGCGGGAGATGCCGAAGGCCACCCGACTGTGCTCGCGGTAGGTCTCGCCGGCGGACTCGGGATGATCAGTCAGGAAACGGGGCAGGGCCATGGAGACCACCGTACGAAATCTGGCGCGCAAGTATCTCGCTGATTTGTGGCAGATCGGTGATGATGGCAACGGAACGGCCTCCGCTGGAGCGATCTCTGCAATAATCTTCGATTGTGGACGAAATCGATCGGGAAATACTGCTTTTGCTCCAGCATGACGCGTCGCTGACCGCCAGGGAGCTTGCCGACCATGTTGGGCTCACCCCGACGCCGTGCTGGCGACGGGTTCAGAACCTGGAGAAGGCCGGCATCATCCGCCAACGGGTGGCGTTGCTCGACCCCCAGAAGCTCGGGCTGACAGTGACCGCAATCGTGCAGATTCGCACCAACGATCACAGCGCCGCATGGCTCGAACGCTTCTCGGCGGCGCTGGTGGAGCTTCCCGAGATCATGGAAGCGCATCGCACCAGCGGCGAGATCGACTACATGTTGAAGGTCGTTGTGCCCTCGATCGAGGCCTACGACGACTTCTACAAGCGCCTGATCTCCATGGTCGATCTGTATGACGTACGAACCGTGTTCGTCATGGAGGAGATGAAGCACACGACGGCGCTTCCTGTTTCGGCCCGGGCGAGTTCCCCGACACCGCAGCGGGCGGGTTAGGTAGGTTCGCGCCAATGGATTACGAGCTTCGCCAACGGTTCTCGGTCGGCGGCTTCGACCTCGCCTGGGATGAGTGGGGCTCGGGTCCCAGCGCTCCGCTGGTGCTTCTGCACGGCTTCGGAGGGTCGGTGTTCGACTTCGCCGGCCAGATCGAACCGCTCTCGGCCTCTCGTCGAGTTCTTGCCATCGAACACCGTGGTCACGGCCGGTCCTCGAAGTCGGGTGACGAGGAGTCGTACACCATCGACCACATCGTCGACGACCTGGCGGCGTGGCTACCCAACGTGGTCGACGAACCGATTCATCTTCTCGGTCACTCGCTGGGTGGTCGCGTCGCCATGCGCTTCGAGTTCATCCGCCGCGACCTGATCCGTTCACTGACGCTCGCCGACACCACCGCGTGGGAGTTCGGCAAACCCGACCGGGTCGCCCATCAGATGATGCTGGCGTTCTTGCGGTCGATCCGACCTGATACTCCGATGGGGGCGCAGGAGTCGGACGAAACTCCGCTGGTCCTGGCGGCCAACTCGCCCGAAATGCTGGCCCGGCGTCGAGAAGTCAACGATTCGCTCGATCCGATGGCATGCAGGGCGCTGGGGTTGGCGTTGTTCGACAACGGGCTCCAGCCCATCGACCATCTGCTCGGAGACATCGATGCGCCCGTGTTGGTAATCGCCGGCGAACACGATCACCCCTACGTCGATCACGCCGCTGATCTCGCTGGTGCCGTCTCCGACGGCTCGGTGATGACCATCGCCGGCGCGTACCATTCGCCCCACCTGACCCACGGCTCCGAGTGGCGGACCGCGGTCCTCGCTCACCTCGACATGGCGGACCGAGGCGACGGTGTTCGGCCCTGACAAGACACCCTGGGGACAGACCCCAGCGTGACTTGCTTGTCGCATCTCAGCGCCGACGGCGTAGTCGACTGATCAGACCCAGGCCGATGACCGCCGGTGCGGCGACCACAACCGGAAGTACACCTTCCGGGTTGATCGAGCGTTGCTCATTGACCACGAGGGCGATCCCGTCGGAGGTCCAGATGTCGGTTCCAGGTGCTTCTGGCAGGACGACGACATAGGCGCGGAAATCGCCGCCGCTGATCGGTTTCACGTCCCAACTGATGGTGCGGACGGCGCCGGGGGCGAGCGTGCCGATCTGGCGGGTGAGTGTCGACGACCAGTCCTCCGGATCGACTGAACCCACCCCGGTCGGGTCGGTGATGTCGAGGTGGACGGCGAGCGCGGACGTCTCCGTATCGCCGGTGTTGGTGACAACGATCTCGAGCGTGAAGTCGCCGCCGACTTCGACGGCCGATGTGGATGGTGTCACATCGATCGTGACGTGCCCGTCGGTGGTAGCGGCCAAGGGCTGAGCGAGCGCAAGCAGAAGAACGGCGGCCGCCACGAGGACAAAGCGAACGGAGCGGCGGATCATCGGGAGTCTCCGAGTTCGAGGCGAGAGGACATTCGGATGGCGAGGGCAGTGAGGAGCACGGCAGCGATCGCCGGTGAGACGAGCAGGGTCCACTCCGACGACCAGCCGGTTTGCTTGACGAGTACCTGGTTGGTCAGACGGAGGCCAGCCGCGACCGGGTTGGCCTTGATGAGGACCGATCCGACGGCACCCTTCGCGGTGATCGAGGGAAGTTGGCTTGGGGCGGCCAGCACCAGCAGCAAACCGACCGACGCGGCAAGGCTGGTGCGGTTTGACATTGATACCGCGCTGACGGCCAACCCGAGCGCGGTGAGTGCCGCGGCGACCAACGAGCCGGCAACCACGATGACGAGCACCGCGTCGAGAACGACACCGGGACCGTCCGCCATGACGGCGAGGTACGGCAGCGAGACAAGGAGAGCGGCGACCCACATTGTCGTGGCGGCGAGGAGCTTGCCGAGAACGAGGTCGCGGCGCGGGAGCGGTGTGACGAGGATCATCTCGAGTGTTCCGCGTTCTCGTTCACCGGAGATCGCGTCGGCCGACACCACGAGTGCGGCGAGTGTGCCGAGCCCGATGGCGGCCTGCCCGACGATTCCGACCGACTCGCGGGCGTCGAGCAGATTGAGGTCGGCGTCGCTGGCAGCGGCGTACGCCATCACGCTGAGGAGCAGCGTGTAGGCGAAGAGAACCGAGAGGCCCTTGGCACTCAGCCACAGGTCGCGCAGTTCCTGGCCGGCTACGAGGCGCCACGAACCGGATGCGGGAAGCGTTTCGCTGGTCATGTCGTGATAACCCCTGGGTCCTTGGTGGTGAGTTGGAGGAAGGCGTCGCTCAGGCGAGCCCCCCGAGCCTCCAGGGCGATGAACGGCAGCCGATGAGAGCCGAGGACTTCGGCGACGTCGATGATCGAGGTCTGCCCCGGTCGGAGGTCGATGTCCACCCGGCTCGGTAGGGCCGGCGAGATGACGGCACGGAGATCGGGATGCTCGTTGAGTGTGGCCAATACCCGGCTCGTGTCGCGAGGATCGATGTCGAGGCGAGCGCCGGCGATCACGCTCGCACTGCTCACCACTTCTGCAACGGTGCCGCTGGTGACGAGCTTGCCGTCATCCATGATCGCCACACGATCGCAAACCCTTTCGACCTCGTCGAGCAGATGGCTGCACAACACAACGGCGGTGCCGTTGGCGGCGGCGGTCGCACGAAGCCGATCGAGGATCTCTTGTTTGCCTGCGGGGTCGAGTCCGAGGGTGGGCTCGTCGAGGAACACCACTCTTGGTTCGTTGACCAGCGCGCGAGCGATTCCCAGCCGCTGCCGCATCCCGCGACTGAACGTGCGGATCAGGTCGGCCCCGTGGTCGGCCAGCCCGACGTCGTTCAACAGAACCTCGGCTCGTTCGGATGCGGCCCGCTTGTCGGCGCCGAACAACCGGCCATGGAAGATGAGGTGTTCGATCGCTCGTTGTGTTCCCGGATATCCCGTGCTCTCGGGCAGGACCCCGATGTTGGCTCGCACCGCGGTGGGATCGGTCAACGGACTGCCGCCGATGACGGCTGTACCGCTATCGGCTTCAAGGATCGTGGTGAGCGCCCGAATGGCCGACGTCTTGCCTGCTCCGTTGGGCCCCAGCAGACCGTAGACCTCGCCGGGTTCGACCCCGAACGAGAGCCGATCTACGGCTGTCTTGGCGCCGTATCGCACCGTCAGATTTTCGCATCTCAGTAGCACGTCGCCCACCCTGCGCCCAGGCGCCTGACAGCCTCCTGACTCGCTCGACCGGCTCATTCAGCGGGGGTTCAGGAAGGCGGGCCACACTGGTGTGACGTGAAACTCCTGATGGTTGAGGACGACGAGAAGATTGCCGCCGCGGTCAAGCGCGGGCTCGAGGCCGAGGGATTCTCGGTTGAGGTCGCGGGAGACGGCGTCGATGGGCTGTGGCGCGCTACGGAGGGTTCCTACGACCTGATCCTGTTGGACATCATGTTGCCGGGCCGCAACGGTTATCAGATCTGCGCCGACATTCGTGCCGCCGGGGACTGGACCCCGATCCTCATGCTGACGGCGAAGGACGGTGATCTCGACGAGGCCGAGGCGCTCGACACCGGGGCTGACGACTACCTGGTGAAGCCGTTCAGCTTTCCCGTCTTGGTGTCGCGGATCCGGGCCTTGCTCCGTAGGACCGCCGGGCGAGAAGTGGTGGCCGGCGCAGTCGACGATCTGCAAATCGACGCCGTGGCGCGACGAGTTTGGCGAGACGGGACGGAGATCGAACTCACGACGCGGGAGTTCGATGTCCTCGAGTACTTTGTGCGTCGCCCTGAAGAAGTGTTGTCCAAGCAGCAGATCCTCGCTGGTGTGTGGGCCGATGACTTCGAGGGCGACCCGAACATCGTCGAGGTCTACGTCGGCCGGATCCGTCGCAAGATCGATGCGCCGTTCGGTCGGCTGTCACTCGAGACGGTGCGCGGGGCCGGCTACCGCCTGAGTGCTGCCATGGACGGCGCGGGGCCGCATGGCTGACCGGTCGTGGTGGCGGCGGCGTTCGGTACGAGCCCGGGTCACGTCGATTGCTGGAGTGGCGTTCGCATTCGTCCTTGCGCTGGCATCGGTGGCCCTGGTTGTCGCGCTTCGCGAGCTGCGCATCGACGGCGTCGACACCAATCTCCGCATCCGCGCCGACGACCTGCAGTCGCTGGTGGAATCCGAACCACAGTTGGAGGCGGCCGCCCTGGCGTCGGTCCGCGACACGGTGGCGCAGATCGTGGGCCCGGGCGGTGAGGTGATCGCAGCCACCCACGCAAGCATCAGCAGCGTGCGCTTGGCGCCGAATCCAGAGAACGAGCACACCTTCACCAGCACCGACATCATCGTCGACGACGATGTCTTCCGGGTCTACAGCCGTGCTCTCTCCGACGGCGGCGTGATCCATGTTGCGCAGAGCATCGACGACGTCAACGAGGCGCAGGCGATCCTGATCGGCGTGCTTGTCGTCTCGGTTCCGGTGGTGACGGCGATTCTCGCCGCCGGCGTTTGGATACTGGTCGGCCGCACCCTCGACCCTGTCGAACAGATGCGTGCTGAAGTGGCGTCCATCGGTGCCGATCGACTCGATCGCCGTGTGCCCGTGCCCGTCGGCGACGATGAGATTTCGCGCCTTGCTCGCACCATGAACGAGATGTTGGCCAGGGTGGAAGATGCGCACCGCCGCCAACTGGACTTCACGGCTGATGCGAGCCATGAGCTTCGCAGCCCGCTCACCCGCATTCGTTCTGAGCTCGAGGTCGATCTCGCGCACCCCGATGGGGCCGACCCCACTGCCACCCATGAGAGTGTGCTCGAAGAGGTGGGGATCCTGCAGCGAACCATCGACGGCCTGCTGCTCCTGGCGCGAGGGGAGTCATCGTCGGTCGGCGTTCCGGTTGATCTCGATGACATCGTGCTTCGCGAGGTCGGTGCGCTTCGCGCCCAGGCGGCGATCGGGTTTGACGTGCGGGGAGTTGGGGCGGCGCAGGTGATCGGTGACGAACTGGCTCTCACCCGGCTGATCCGAAACCTGCTCGACAATGCCGCTCGCCACGCGGATCAGACGGTGCGCGTTGAAGTGCGAACCGGCGAGGCTGAGTCCGTGGCGTTCGTGGTCGTGGCCGATGATGGCCCCGGCGTGGCGCTCGAGGACAGCGAACGTATCTTCGAACGATTTGTTCGCCTCGACGAGGCGCGCCAACGAGGCGGCGCCGGGTTGGGGCTCGCCATCGCCCGGTCTGTGGCCGAAGGCCACGGCGGCACGGTCGTATTGCGGCCGGGCAGTCCCCCTGGAGCGACGTTCGAGGTCCGTCTCCCGGTCCGCTGAAGCGGCGATCCCATCAGGTTCCGCTGCGCAGGGAATCGACGGGCTCCATGGATGCGGCTCGGAGTGCCGGGTAGAGGCCGGCGACCAGCCCGGTCACGGCGCCGACGAGTGGCGCAAGCAGGGGAAGCTCGGGGTCGAGAACCGGGGTCCACTGCTGTGCGGCGGCGACGCCGACAACCACGAGGGTGCCGAGGCTTGCGCCGATGACACCGCCCACGGTGCCCATCGTGGCGCTCTCGGCCAGGAACTGCACGGCGATATGGCGGCGATGCGCACCAAGTGCACGGCGGAGGCCGATCTCGCCCGTTCGTTCCATCACCGAGACAAGCGTGACGTTGGCAATCCCGATCGCGCCGACGAGGAGAGAAATCCCGCCGAGGAACAGGAACAGGAGTTCGAGATCACTCTCGACGTTGTCGCGGACCCTGCGCTGCTCCGCTGGTGCCGCGACCTTGATGACGTGTGCAGCATCTGGGCGCACTGCCAATGGCGCCATCTGAGCGATGAGCTGCGTGGCGCCGATATCGGTCTCCACGAGCAACAGCTCAGGCGAGGCGAGTCGATAGTCCGCCGCGGCGGTGCCCTCCGGGATCATCACCGAGGCCAGGAGTTCGTGTTGACGGGTGACGTCCTCGACGATCCCGATCACGGAGAACACATCGTCGCCGATGGCGAGAGCCGGCTGGTTCGAGACGGTCGCTATCCCCAGGCGGGCGGCGGCGGTCCGCCCCAGGACCACGACGCGGTCGCCACGAGCGCTGTGGCCCTCATCGAACAGGCGCCCGTTCGCGACATCGGCGTGGATCGCCTCGAACAGTCCGGGCGATACCGCCTGTACGGCGAGCCGAAACTCGGTCTGGCGAATCGGATCACGAACGGGAGCGGTCCGGATGAGCGCGTCTCCGGTGTCGACGGCGGTGGTGTTCCCCGCCGCGGCGACACCCTCGAGCCTGCGAATCAAGGAGGGTCCGTTCCACGGGAGCGCAGGATCGATTTCGCCCAGCGCCTGAGGACGCGACGTGAGCTGGATTTCGGTGGCGGCAACCTCGTCGAAGCGGCCGACGATGCGATTGCTGGCCGTGCGTGAGAGGCCGAGCGTTGCGACAAGCGCCCCGAGACCGATCACGGTGCCGAGGATGGTGAGCGCTGTTCGCCCCGGTCGGGTGACAAGGCCGGCCAGCGACTCGTCGAGCAGATCACCGGCGCGCATCAGCAGACCTCGGCGAGCGTGCCGTCGACCATTGTCACTTGTCGTTGCGCGGCCCGAGCGACCGTCTCGCTGTGAGTGATCATCACAATCGTGATGCCCGAAGCGTGCAGGTCGGCCAGTAGCTGCATGATCGATCCGGTGGTGACGGAGTCGAGATTGCCCGTGGGTTCGTCGGCCAGGAGCACATGTGGTCGACCGAGCAGTGCGCGGGCGACCGCGACGCGCTGGCGCTCGCCGCCCGACAGCCGGGTCGGGAGATAGTCGACGCGGCCGCCGAGACCCACCCGTTGGAGTTCCTCGGCGGCTCGCTCCCGGCGGCCGCGTCTCGGCTCACCTCGGTAGACCTCGGCCAGCATCACGTTCTCCAACACCGTTCGGTGGGCGAGGAGGTGAAAAGACTGGAAGACGAAACCGAGTTCGCGGGCACGAATGTTGGCCCGGTCGCCGTCGTCGAGCTGCCCCACATCTTGACCGCGTAGCTCGAGTCGCCCCGCGGTCGGCCGATCGAGGCAGCCGATCACGTTGAGCAACGTCGACTTTCCCGAGCCGGAGGGTCCCACAATGGCGAGCCACTCTCCAGCCCCGATGCTGAGATCAACCCCTCGAAGGGCGTGGATCGGAGGGTCCTCGCCGAACGTACGCCACACGTCGGTGAGCTGCACTTCAGTTGTTGTAGGGATTGCGATCACGATGCCTCGAATCCGACAACGACCTCGTCGCCGACGGCGAGTAGAGGCGTGCTTTCGACGACTTCGACCCAGCCCTGAGCGGAAAGACCGGGAACGATCACGATCACCTCGGCGCCTGTCGGCGTGGATCGCTCCACCCGGGCTGACCCGTCGCTGCCGAGCGAGAGGGCGCCCACGGGCACGGCGAGGACCGATTCGGTTGTCCGCTCGATCGGCACGGTGATGCGGACCGATGCGTTGATCAGGTTGGTCGGAGCGTCGTCGACGGCGATCTCGACGTAGACATGGAACCCGTCAACACCGTTCGTTCCCGGATTGGAAGCAACGCTGGAGATCACCCCGGCGGCCGAGATCCCGAGGTCGGGCTCGTCGATGACCACAGTCATTCCGGCAGCCAGGAGCCCGGCCTCCTCGACGGGCACGCTCGTGTCGATTGAGACGGTGGCATCCGTGACCGTCATCAGCTCTCCGTCCACCGGGCTTCCAACGGGAGTGGCCATCTCGGCGATGCGGAGGGGGAGCTGGGCCACGAAGACGATCTCGTCGACGGGAACCTGAACACCAGCGCCGGCGCTGGATCCGAGGAGGGCAGCGGCCGCGGGAGGGCGGCGCTCGGCGAGGGTGTCGTCATCGGCGGTCCAGGGCGCGAAGCCCCTGCTGCGGTAGAGGTCGGTGACTCCGGCCTCGGTCAAGGCGTCGAATATCCCGTCGATCGGCCCGGGATCGTGGCCAAGACGGCTCAGCGCTGCCTCCAGCTGGGCCACGTCGGCGCCTGACATCCCCGGTCCGAGGTCACGATGGTTCGGAACCGCTCCGGCCAGGATCAGGACGGGCCGCCCTGACAGTGTGGCGAGTACATCACCTTCACCGATCGGAAGCGACGGGTCGGCGATCGATGTGACGATCCGAATCGTGTCCTTGAGTCCGCTCTCGGGCGGGATCAGCGTCTGCGGCGCGCCGAACCGTCCGGTCCCCCTGGTCACGACGTTGGTGGAAAGATCACGCTGCTCGACGGACGCGCTGATCGTGCTGGGTTCCGGCGCGGCGCTCCGCGCCGCCTCCTCGGCCGGTGTGCTGACAGTCGCTCCCAGCCCATACCCGCCGACTCCGACGCCAACAACGGCAACCAGTGCCGCAACGACTTTGGTACCTCTTCTCATGTTGCGATGATCCGCACTTCGCCTGACGCCCTGCTGAACGACCTGCCGACAATGTCAGGACCGGTTCAGGCGCCCTTCGGTACTCCAACAGGAGACATCGATCAGGAGTAGACGCCAATGTCGCGCCAACAATCTCAGCTCACCTGCCCGCTCGTTCGTCACCTCGTAAAAGCTCTCGGCTTCCTCCTGGTCCTCGCGCTGGGAGCGAGCGCGTGCGGCGGATCGAGCTCGACCGGCGAAGCGGGATCCGGTTCGTCGACGCCTGACGACATCCCGGGGACGGAGGCGTTTGGCCTGACCGAAGAGGAGTTCACTCAGCACGTCGAGGGCGTGGAGAGCTCGATTGCCGCCTGCATGGCGGAGGCAGGATTCGAATACATCCCGCTCGACGTGCAGACCATCCACAGCGTCAGCGACTGGCTGCGTACCGAGCCCGGCGTTTCTCGGCTCGACTACAAAACCGAGTGGGGCTTCGCGGCGAGCACTCGATTCGACGACCCCGCGGTCGAGGTCAGCCGCGGCGAACAGAACATCGCCATCTTCGACACGCTCACCGAGGCCGATCAGGCCGCGTACGAGCGCACCCTTTGGGGCGACGATGCTGACGCCACGTTCGGCATCCTGCTCGACGACGAGGGATTCGACGCGGCCGGCGGCTGCACTCTCACCGCAGTCGAGGAGATATTCGATGCGGACATGATCCAGGACTCGTTCATCAATCCGAAAGACGTGCTGATCGAAGCCGACCCTCGCGTGATCGCCGCTGACGAGGCATGGGTGGGGTGCATGCTCGACGCCGGGTACGACTACGGCGACCAGGACGAAATCATCGACGAGTATGAAGAGCGCCTCGATGCACTGCTCGATGGTGACGAGCCCGACGAGCTCGACGCTGCAAAGACCGACGCACTGGCCGCGCTCCAACGCGAGGAAATCGAGGCGGCGCTTGTCGACTACAAATGCCAGTCGGATCACGTCGACGACGTCATCCGTGAAGTCGAGATCGAGGTCTTCGGCTTCGCGGTGAGCAACTGATGCGTTTCCACCAGGCCCCAACGGTCGCCGGCGTGGTGGTGTCCCTTGCCATGCTGGCGGCCGGCTGCGGTGGGTCGGCCGGCTCGGGTCCCGTCTCCGAGTCGGCCGCCATCGGTGGCGAAGAGTTCGGGCTCACGATGGGTGAACTCTCCGAGCGTGCGGAGGACGCCGAGCGGTTGATCGGCGAGTGCATGTCAGTCGCCGGCTTTGAGTATGTGCCGGTCGACTTCTCCACCATCCGCGACGCAATGACGAGCGACAAGACCGCCGCCGGCATGAGTGGTGCGGAGTTCCGCGCCGAGTTCGGGTACGGGATCTCGACACAAGAGGCCAAGCCCATCGTCGAGCTCGGGCGTGGCGCAGAGAACATCGTCATCTTCGAAGCGCTCTCCGCCGCCGATCAGGCCGCCTACCAGCGCACGCTCTATGGCACTGACCTGGAAGCGACTTTGGCGTACTCGCTCGAGCTCGAAGATCTCAGCCGGACCGGTGGCTGCACCCGGGAGGCGCTCACCTTGCTGTTCACCTCCGAAGAGTTGGCCGTCACGTACCTGAACCCAGGTGACGCATTGGTCGAGTCAGACCTGCGAGTGCTCGCGGCCGGAGAGGCGTTTGCGGCGTGTATGCAGGCCGCCGGCTTCGAATACGCCCATCCCGACGGGGTCGAGGACTCGATCTACGAACGCTATATGGCGATCACCGACGGTGAACCGATCGACTCGCTGACGGCCGCAGCGCAGGCTGAGCTACAGACATTGCAGGATCACGAACGTGCTGTTGCTCCTGTTGCCCAGCAGTGCGAGATCGATGTCTTCGAGCCGGTCGCAGATCTGGTCGAACGAGAGGTCTTCGGGTCCTGAAAGTCACGCTGGGGTCTGTCCCCAGCGTGACTTGCTCAGGACCGCCGGCGAAGGTGAGCAGGGATTGCAGTTCCCAGCTCTGCTGCGATCGACTCCAGTCGGTCGTCGATAGGCGCGCCGATCGCGGCAAGGGCGCAGTTCAAAATCGAGAAGTTGCCGGCGCCCATCGCGATTCCGTCGGCGCCCACGCGGCCGAGCGCGAACTCTGCTCTGACCCGGCAGTCCGGGTACTCATCGTCATCTCGGAGCGCGACCGCATCGGCGAACGCACGGATCACGTCGCCCTTGGCCACGCCACAGTTGCCCAATCCGGAAGTGATCGTGGGGCAGATCAGCTCGCTCCCTTCGATGGTCTTGATGCTCGCACGGAGCATCGCGGTGTGGGAGAGCAGTCAATAGAAGCAGTCGTTGAGCCAGCTGGTTCGAGCTGCCGTCAGCTCGATCTGCGTGCGGTGAATGCCGTCGCGAACGATCTCGTTGTCACCCATCTGTTCGAGCGACAGGTAGAGCACGCCGTGGACGTCGAACATGGCTTCGACTTCGTCGGGAACCGCCGAAAGTGACCCGGGCGCCCATGCCGGCCCGACGGTGGGGACCCAGCCATCGCTGACGACGGCATCATCGGGACGCGTGCGTGACGGTTCGCCTGGTTGCGGGTCGGGGAGCGGTCGCTCGTCGAAGCCAAGGCCGAAGCCGGTGACGTCGATTGCCGCCAGCCGCGAGACGACACTGACCAACTCGACGTAGGCGAACGGGTCGAGGCCATCGTCGGCCCAACGGTCGATGTCGACTTGTCGGATCGTCGAGGCTTCAACGGAAACCCGTCGCGCTGCTTCTGTCGCCGCGTCCGGCAGGCCCCCGGTGGTCGGCGCACCGAGGTGCGCACGGCGAGCTTCGTCGGCGATCGCCACCCGTTCGGCCCCGGTCCACCATGTGCCGGCGTTGGCCAGGCGATCCCACTCTCGGTCGACCAGAGCGTCGAACTCGGCGGTGAGAGTGGTGCTCACTGCTCGCTCATGGGCGAAGTAGCAACTTGCCGGTGGTCTGGCGGGCTTCCAGTGCACGATGCGCCTCGGCCGCCTGGGCCAGAGGAAGTTCGAGGCCGATTCGGACCTCGAGTTCGCCGGACTCGACCCAGCCGACGATCTCGTTCCACCGTCCGTCGCGCTCCTCCGGTGTGATCACGAAGTCGAACAACTTCGGCCTGGTCAGGAACAGGGACTTTGCCATCAGCGCGATCGGAGCAACGGGAGGGACCGGGCCTGATGCGTTGCCGAACGTGGCCATGGTGCCGCGGATTCGAAGAACGGCGAGTCCGGCTTCGAAGGTGCTGGCGCCGACTCCGTCGTACACAACATCGATGGCGTTCTTGCCAACAGCAGCCTCCACGCCTTCGACGATGTCGACTCTCTCGTAGTTGATGACATGGTCAGCCCCGGCGGAGCGCGCCAGCTCGGCCTTTGCGTCTGTGCCGACGGTGGCCACGACCTCGGCGCCGCGCAGCTTGGCCATCTGCACAAGCAGTCGTCCGGTGCCTCCCGCCGCGGCGTGAATCAGGCAACGATCACCGGGGCCGAGCGGGTAGACGGAATCGATGAGGTAGTGAGCGGTCATTCCCTGGAGCGGCAACGCCGCGGCGGCGGTGAGCGACATCGATTCTGGGACGTTGAGCGCGACTGCCGCGGAGACGGAGACCTGGCTTGCGTACGAGCCGGGTCCTCCTGCCCACGCAACAGCGTCGCCGACTGCGAAACCGGAGACTCCGTCGCCGAGCGCGGTGATCGTACCGGAGCCCTCGGAACCGGGGATCAGCGGCAGCTCCATCTCGTAGAGACCCGAGCGGTGATAGGTGTCTATGAAGTTGACGCTGGCCGCATGGACGTCGATCAGGAGCTCGCCTGCGGTGGGTTCGAGATCCGGGAGCTCACGAAGCCGAAGAACGTCTGGCCCACCGTGTTCGTCGATTTGGACAACAGTTCGTGACATGAGATCTCCCAGGGGTCGAAGCGTGTTATGTAACCACAGAACCGGAGGAGGCCTGTGGCCCACAGTCTTGCTGATGTAGTGGTCGCCTGTCCGATCGACCGGGCGCGCGGCCGACGATGGGTGGGCCTGCTCGTCATGCTCTGCGGTGTGGCGGCGAGTTGCACCGCGGCGACGGAATCGGCGGATCCGATTGTCGAGTCGACGGCTACGACATCGAGCACGACTACTGTCGCGCCGACCACCACGACCGAGCCTCCACCTGCGGTGACCGTCGGCGCCGAAGTACTCGCTGATCGGGGCTTCGATCTTCTTGATGGCAAACGGGTCGGGGCGATCGTCAACCAGACCTCGCTCGTGCGGGGCGAACACCTCATCGACTTGCTGCACGCTGCCGCCAACGTGGAGCTGGCGGCTGTCTTTGCCCCGGAGCACGGTGTGCGCGGCACGGCCGGCGCAGGGGATCTGATCGACGACGAGATCGACTCGGCCACCGGCGTCACGATCTTCTCGCTCTACGGCGAGACTCGGATGCCGACCACCGAGATGTTGGTGGGCCTGGACGTGCTCGTGTACGACCTGCAGGATGTTGGCGGTCGCTTCTACACCTATGTTTCGACGATGGGTCTCGCCATGCAGGCGGCCGCAGCTGCCGGGGTCGAGTTCGTGGTGCTCGATCGGCCCGATCCATCCGGTGGGGTGACGCCGGCTGGATATGTTCTCGAGGAGGAGCAGCTTTCGTTCATCGGCCAGTACCCGGTGCCGGCGGCGTATGCGATGACAGCGGGCGAGTTGGCCCTCGCGATCGTGGCTGAGGGTTGGCTCGAGGGTCTCGACGAACTGGTTTTGACCGTGGTGGAGATGCGCGGCTGGCTCCGCGGGATGACCTGGCAGGAAACCGGGCTGACATGGGTTCCGCCGAGTCCGGGTCTCCAGACCGCCGAATCCGCCGTTGCCTACCTGGGCACGGTTCTCTTCGAAGCGACGTCCATCAGCTACGGCGGCGGCACCGTCGAGACGTTTGAGGTGATCGGTGCCGAGTGGGCCGACGAAATTTCGGTGTCCGCTCATCTGAATGGTCATCAACTCCCTGGAGTCGTCTTCGTCCCGGTGACGTTCACGCCGGGGCCGCTTCCGGGGCGCACCGACAATCCGCGCCTCAATGGCATCGAAATGCGTGGTGTTCGCATTCAAGTGACCGACCCTGCGCTTTTCGAACCGGTCAGCACTGCTGTCTACGTCCTTGACGAGTTCGCTCGGGCTCACGCCGAGGCCGAGCTCGCATTCGAGCCGCCGTCGGGTACCGAAGGTGATGAGGCGGGGGACGAGGACGCGGCGGTCGAGCCGTTCGTGAACAGAGAACAGGTCATGGACCTGCTCGCAGGAACCGATGCCCTGGTTGCGGCGCTCGAGGGTGGTCTCAGCGCAGAGGAGATCGTGGCGTCGTGGG
Organism: Acidimicrobiales bacterium; assembly: GCA_029263175.1. GTDB lineage: Bacteria > Actinomycetota > Acidimicrobiia > Acidimicrobiales > Aldehydirespiratoraceae > JAACCU01. The sequence goes on from JAJCXZ010000091.1 coordinate 43,812, forward strand.
CCGCCGACCTCCAGAATTTCGGCCGGCTTCGTCTCCAGTACCTGCTTTACTGACGGCGTGACTGCAGCGCAGCGAAACGCAGCCCCGAGAAGTATTGTGCTCACCGGCTTCATGGGAACCGGAAAGAGCACGGTCGGCCGACTCCTGGCGGCTGAACTCGGTCGCGAGTTCGTCGACACCGACGAACTGATCGTGTCTCGCCACGGACCCATCGACGAGATTTTCGCCGACCATGGCGAGCCGTATTTCCGTTCGATCGAATCCGCTCTGGCGCATGAGCTTGCCGCCCGAGGCGGATTGGTCGTGGCGACGGGTGGCGGGATGCTGCTGCAGGACGATGTCCGTGACGCGCTCGCCGGTGATTCGGTGTTCTGTCTGACCGCAGCGTCGGATGTGATCGTGGCCAGGGTTCTTGCCGATCAATCCGGCGCTGTGCGCCCGTTGTTGGCCGGGGTCGATGCTGAGGCGAACGTGCTTCGATTGCTCGCGGCGCGAGCTGCGCGCTATCGCGAGTTCGAGCAGGTGATCACCGATGGGCTCACGCCGACGGAGGTCGCGGCGGAGATTCTGCGGCGACTCAGCTCGGGAGCCGACAACGGTTGACGGTTTCGCCGATGCCCTCGATCGAGCATCGCACGACCGTGCCGTCGGCCATCCACTCCGGGGGCGTTCGAGCCGCGCCCACACCCCCCGGGGTGCCGGTGGCGATCACGTCGCCCGGCTCGAGAGTGATGATACGGCTCAGATCCTGAACGATGTCGATGCAGTTGAAGCAGAGTTCGGACGTGTTTGACGACTGCTTCACGACCCCGTCGATTTCGGAGCTGATGGCGAGTCCCGATCCATCGCCGAGTTCGTCGCGAGTGACCACGACGGGCCCGAGCGGGGTCATGCCCTCGAACGTCTTGCCGGCGAGGAACTGAGTCGTACGGCGTTGATAGTCGCGCACCGACACATCGTTCAGGACGGTGTAGCCACCGATGGCCGCCAGCGCCTCATCCGCGGACGCGGCTCGCACCGTGGCTCCGATGACGATCGCCAGCTCGGCTTCCCAATCGATGTGTGTGGAGATGCCGGGGGACGGGAGAGCGATGTCGTCGCGAGCGCCGATGAGGGCCGCCCGGTACTTCGCGAAGTAGGTCGGGGCGGAGGGCCGGTCGCGGCCCATCTCGGCGATGTGATCGAGATAGTTGACGCCAACGCACACGATCTTGTCGGGGGCGAGCACCATCGGCGCCAGCCGAGAATCGACGAAGGCGATGGACCTTCCCGTCTCGGCGGCACCATCTCGTGCGAATACCGCACCAACGTCGGGTGCGTCGAGGAGCACGATCTCGTCGCCTTCGACGCGACCGGCGCTGGTCGAGCCATCAATGATCACGGTGGTGAGTTGCATACGCTCAGTATGTCGCGAGCCGAACGCCGAGTTCGTCGATCTCAGCAGGTGTGAGGTTGGCGAAGCTGAAGCGAAGCATTCCCTCGTCGGTCGGGGTGAACGCGCTGCCGGGGATGACGAGCGTGTCGAACTCCACGATCAGCCGCCGGACGGTCTCCTCCGTTGAGCGATGGTCAGTCGAGCGAACCCAGCCGAAATAGGCACCGCTGGTCACAAGCTCGAAGCCGCCTGGTGCGGTCGCCATCACCTTTGCGAAGTGGTCCTGGAGACGAGCGATCCGTTGGGCTTGCTCCCGCCGCCAACCGCCGGCGTGGCGCAGCCCCGTGATCGCCGCCTCTTGTCCGATGCGCGGCGCGCTGATTGCCACACAGTCCAGAATCTTCAACGTCTCTCGCTGAACTTCCGCTCCGCTCACGATCGCTCCGACCCGATAACCGGGAATGGCGAGGTCCTTCGAGAAGGAGTGCAGACTGATCAGAGTTCTGCGCCAGCTCGGGTTGTCGAACACGGCGTGGGCGGGCGCCTCTGTCGGTCGAAACGTTCGGTAGGTCTCGTCGAGGATCAGCGCGATGTCGCTTCGATCTGCGAGCTCGACGAAGTCCGCGATCAGCTCGGGAGGAATGGTGACGCCGGTTGGGTTGCCTGGGGACACCAGAAGAATGGCCCGGGTGGTGTGGTCGATCAGTTCGTTCGCGTGCTGAAGGTCGGGCAGGAGTTCGTCGCTGCTTCCGAGGTGGCGGACCTCGATTCCCTCGGCCTGAAGCCACATGTCGTGGTTGAAGTAGAACGGCGTGGCGACGATGATCGAATCGCCGGGTTGAGCGAGGGCGTTGGCCGTCGCGCAGAAGGCCTGGTTGCAGCCGGCGGTGATCGTCACATCGCCGGCGCTGACGTCGCTGGCGGAGTAGCTACGTCGAAGGTCAGCAGCGAATTCGTCGCGCAACTCCGGCAATCCCGCGGCCGGCGCGTACCGCGACGTGTTGGGCTCGCCGGCGGCTTGGGCGATACGGTCGGCCACGACTGGCGCGGGGGAGTACCCGGGCGCCGCCTGAGACAGGTCGAGCAGAGGACGGTTGTTCACCCGATGATCGAGCATGGCGAACGCGGCGCCGATGGGCGAGTCAATGAGATCGGACGTACGGGCCGCAAACTTCATGGCCATGAGTGTGGCCCCTGCATCGTGCTGACGCACGGAGGAGCACTGCGGTCGAAAGGATCTTTGTGATCTCGGCTCACGACTATCTCGCTCGAATCGGCTTCGACGGAGCCGTCAATCTCGACGTCGCCACCCTCGAACGGCTCCAGCGAGCTCACCTGACAGCAGTGCCATTCGAGAACCTGAACGTGTTCCACCGCGCCGGCGTTCGCACTGATACCGAGTGGTCGACGACGAAGATCGTCGAAGGCGGCCGGGGCGGCTGGTGCTTCGAGAACAATGGGGCGTTTGGATGGCTGCTGGAGGAGCTTGGTTTCACCGTTCGACGACTGGGTGCGGCCGTTCTCCTCGGCGGTCCGAACCAGGTGATCGATCATCTCTGCATCGAGGTCGAACTCGACCAGCCCTATCTCGTCGACGTCGGCTTCGGCGACTCCTTCATCCGCCCTCTCGTGCTGAATCAGCCCGGCGAGCAGGATGGCGGCACTGGCAGCTTCGAGTTCTTGAACAGCCCGCAGGGTCTGACCCTGACCGAGCATGAGGATGGTGTGCCTGCCGCGCGCTACCGCTTCAAGCGGGTCGCTCACCGGCAGTCCGACTTCGACTCCGCCAGCGAGCGGTTGTCGACCGATGAGTCCGGTCATTGGCTTCAGAATCCATTCGCCACGCGGCTCATCGATGGTGGCCCCGACCGTGTCACTCTCTTGGGCGATCGGCTGAAGTTCACGCGCGCCGGAGTCGTGACCGAGACACCCGTTGCTCAGGAAGACTGGGACGACCTGTTGTGGGAGTGGTTCGCTATGCGGAGTCCGGCTTCGGGCTGAAGTCGAAGGTCAGTGGCGCGACGGTGCGCTCGAAGCCTTCGGCATTGAAGAGTGCGAACCGCCGGGGGTCCGCCCACCGGGCAACAAGGAGACCTGGGAATGTGCGACGTCGGTCTTGCAGGATCATGACGGCGTTGTTGTAGTACGTCCGCGTGCCTGCGATTCGATTCTCGGAGTCGGCGAGCTGATGCTGAAGGTCGGACATGGCCTCACTCGCCATCAGATCCGGATACGCCTCAACGACTGCGAGGAGTTTCCGGATGCGGTCCGTCTGCTCACGAGCCTCATGATCGGCCTGGGCCACGGTTGTGGCATTCGGTGCGTCGTCGATCAGCGCCGAACGAACGATCGAGATGCTTTCGAACACCACCCGTTCGTGGTCGGTGGCGGCCCGTGCCACCGACGCCAGCCGGGGGATCAGGTCATGTCGTCGGGCGAGCTGAATGTCGATGAGACTCCAGGCTCGAGCCGCCTGTTGAACCAGGAGCTGGAGCCGGTTGAACACAACCACGGTGATAGCGGCGGTGATGATGGCCATGACCGCGGCCACGCCGGCGATGGCTCCGGGGGTCTCGGCTGCCACCTTTCCGGCGACTCCGGCAAGCCCGATGGCGGCAAGGAGAAACACCGGCACCAGGAACCCGAGCGTCTGGCGATGCGACTCCTCCGACCGGGTCGAGATCACGAAGGGCGTTCCGCCGGCGATCTGCGGCTCGACGATGTCGTCGCGCAGCGAGGCCTCGCCAACCACGTACAGGATGTCACCAACGGCGATGAGATTCTCCGTCTCGCGGTACCGGCCCGTGCGATTGTCCAGCGACAAGAACTTCTGGAGGAAGCCGCGACGATCTTCTTCCTCGAAGGTCTCGCGGTGACTCTGGCGGTCAGTGATTGACGCCCCTTCGACAACGATCCGAACCGAGCCGCTGTCGTCGACGAGATCGAAGTGACTGTGCCCGCCGCTCTTGCGATCGAGTGAGTGCCACTCTCGGTACGTCTCGGTTCGGGTGGAGGTGTGTCCCTCCGCGTCTGTCGACGACACGGTGCGGGTGTGTTCGCGCTCCTCTTCCAGCTCGTAGTCCCAACGAACCGACGGTGTGCGCGTGAGATGGCTGACGAGTGGTTCGGGGTGCCAGGCCCGGCCCTTTACCTCGTTGCGGCCGGCGTACACCGCCGCCGCCGGGGTGGTGCCGAGATCCGCATAGATCCGCCGTCGGCGGTCGATCATCCATGCGATGCCCAACATGGCCGCCGCGACGATGATCAGAATCGGCATCCTCAGCCGGTGACGAAGCTCGCCGACTCGCGCAGCAGTTCTTCCGCCCGCTCATCACTGAAGCTCGCCACCAGAACCCACTCCCGAAAGACCTTCCCGGCGGGGGCGAAGGACGCTCCCTCGCCGTCGGCGATCAACTCGTCGACGCGTTCACGAGCAAGCTTCACAACGAGACCCGGGCCTTTGTGATGCGGCATCCCGACGAATTCCTTGCCCGCCCGCACACACGGGCCGCCCATGAGCGTGCCTTCACTGAGGAGTCCCTCGGCCAGGAGGGGCGCCGCCGCATCCCAGAACGCTTCGTTGCCCGAATCCCTGCTCACGCGTGCCGCCCATTGGCGAGACGCATCGACAGCTTCGATACTCGGTCCCGGAGGTCCTGCAGATCGATTTCGTAGGAGGCGAGACCGCCGATGATCTCGGGCTCGAATGCCCCCCAACCGAACTGGAGGGCGGCACACAACGCCACCTCGGCGAGAAGATCCTTGTCGGTGGTCTCGCGGCCCTGGGCCTCGGCCTGACCGACGACGATTCGCTCGAGTAGGTCCTTGACCGGCGAGTCGTCATCCTCGAGTTCGAGCTTCGAGAATGTGCGGTAGCTGGCGGCTTCATCTGAGGTGTTGAGTGGGAGAAGTCCGGCCACAGCCCATCGGCGCGCCATCTCCTCGGTCGCCTCCGTGACCGCCGCGGCGAACACCGCGTCCTTCGATCCGAAGTAGTGATGGATCAAGCCGTAGTTGACCCCGGCGGTTTTGGCGAGCTCGCGGCCCGAGATCTGGCGAGGCGAACGCATCGACATCAACTGGAGAGCGGCATCGATCAGCGAACGCCGGACCGCCTCGGGCCCACGCACAGAGGAACGGGACTCATCGCTCATCGGTGAATCTGGCTGACGTCGCGTACCGCACCCTTGTCCGCCGATGTGGTCATGGCGGCATACGCCCGCAGGGCGGCGCTGACCTTCCGGGTGCGGTGCTCGGCCGGTTGCCAGCCATCTGCGCCCTTGGCGTCCATCGCCGCTCGTCGCTGCGCGAGTTCGTCGTCGGTAATGCGAAGCGAGATCGAACGGTTGGGGATGTCGATGTCGATCATGTCGCCGTCCTGGATGAGGCCGATGGCGCCACCCTCCGCCGCCTCCGGCGAGGCGTGGCCGATGGAGAGGCCGCTGGTGCCGCCGGAGAATCGGCCGTCGGTCAGGAGCGCGCACTCCTTCCCGAGGCCGCGGCTCTTGATGTAGCTCGTGGGATAGAGCATCTCCTGCATGCCGGGGCCGCCCTTGGGGCCCTCGTAGCGGATGATGATCACATCACCCGCGTTGATTCGGGACTCATCGAGAATCCCGTCGCAGGCCGAATCCTGGCTTTCGAACACACGCGCCGGGCCGGAGAAGGAGAAGATCGAGGGGTCGACGCCTGCGGTCTTCACGATGCACCCGTCCTCGGCGATGTTGCCGAACAGCACGGCGAGTCCGCCGTCCCTGAAGTACGGGTTCTCGCACGTGCGGATGCAGCCGCCTTCACGGTCGGTGTCGAGCGTGTCCCACCGCGTGCTCTGGCTGAAGGCGGTCTGGGTCGGGATCCCGGCCGGGCCGGCGCGGAAGAACTCGGCCACCTCGGCCGAGGGGTCGCGCATGATGTCCCACTGATCGAGCGCGGCCGCCATGGTTTCGCTGTGGATGGTGGGGAGCGAGGTGTCGAGCAGTCCGCCGCGGTCGAGTTCGCCGAGAATGGCCATGATGCCGCCCGCCCGATGGACGTCCTCCACGTGGTATTCGGGAGTCGACGGCGCCACCTTGCAGATGGCCGGGGTCGTGCGGCTCAGTCGATCGATGTCGGCCATCGTGAAGTCGATCTCGCCTTCGCGGGCCATGGCGAGGATGTGCAGCACCGTGTTGGTGGATCCGCCCATCGCGATGTCGAGGGTCATCGCGTTCTCGAACGCGGCCTTGCTGCAGATCGAGCGGGGGAGGACCGAGTAGTCGTCTTTCTCGTAGTGCTTGCGGGCGATGTCGACGATGCGGCGGCCGGCTTCGAGGAAAAGATGCTCGCGGTCGCTGTGGGTGGCCACGACGGTGCCGTTTCCGGGAAGCGACAGGCCGAGCGCTTCGGTGAGGCAGTTCATCGAGTTGGCCGTGAACATGCCGGAGCAGGACCCGCAGGTCGGGCAGGCCGAGCGCTCCATTTGGAGCACGTCTTCATCACTGACCGAGGTATCGCCGGCCTTGATCATGGGATCGATCAGGTCGAGCTTCACCTCGACACCGGCGAGGCGGGTCTTGCCGGCTTCCATCGGTCCGCCGGTGACGAAGATCGTCGGGATGTTGAGCCGCATCGTGGCCATCAACATGCCGGGGGTGATCTTGTCGCAATTGGAAATGCAGACGAGTGCGTCGGCGCAATGCGCGTTGACCATGTATTCGACGCTGTCGGCGATGAGGTCACGCGACGGAAGGCTGTAGAGCATCCCGTCGTGGCCCATGGCAATGCCGTCATCGACGGCGATGGTGTTGAACTCTTTGGCGATGCCACCGGCCGCCTCGATTTCACGAGCAACGAGCTGACCGAGGTCTTTCAGATGCACGTGACCGGGCACGAACTGGGTGAAGGAGTTGGAGATTGCAATGATCGGCTTTTCGAAGTCGTCATCGGTCATTCCCGTGGCGCGCCAGAGCGCTCGGGCTCCGGCCATGTTGCGGCCTTGGGTGGTGGTGCGGGAGCGGTACTCAGGCATGGATTCAGCCTAGGTCTGATTTAGCCAGCGGGCAGATTCCTGCCGATAGGGTGCCGCGATGCTTCTCGCAGCCGTTGGCGACACGCCATACAACATCATGCTTTTGCTCCACATCCTTGCGTTTGTGGTTGCACTCGCCCCGGCGTTCGTCGGGCGCACGATCAACGCCGGCACTCAAGGCAACTCGGCCCGCAGTTCCGTCTATGAAGCCATCGCCAAGAACTCCATGCGGATTCATGGCTCGGCGCTGGTCGTCGGTGGTCTGTTGGGCTTTGGTGTCGCCGGGATGTCCAAGGACCTGAACGACGAGCTGGTGTATGAGGTCAAGGATGGCTGGCTCATTGCCGCCGTCGTTGTCTGGATCGCCATGAACGGCGTGCTCCACGCCATGGTAATGCCCGGTGAGAAGGCGGTCGCCGCCGGCGATGAATCCGCTACCGGCAGAATGCTCCTCGGCAGCCAGGTGCTCAGCGGGCTGTTTCTCGTGAGTCTCTACCTGATGATCTTCAAGCCCGGCGCCTGATCAAGCGGGTTCTGGGCCGATGACACGCCAGGGATAGGGTCGAGCGATGTTCGCACCGTTTCGACTCCTCGCCACGCTGCGAGGCACGGTCGAAACAGGCCTCGTTCTTGCCACGGCTGTCGCCACGACGACCTTCGTGGCGACTCCGCTGATCCTTCCGTCCATCTCGGAGCGCTTCGACATCGGAACAGGTCGAGCCGGCGCGTTCTCGGCAGCCCAGCTCGGGGCGTTTGTGATTGGATCATGGACGTCAGGACGACTCGTCGAGCCCAGCCGCCGGTTGTTCGTGTTGTCGCTGGTTGTCCTGGCATCGGCGAACGTGGCCAGCACCGAGGTTTCATCGTTTTGGGCCTTTGTCAGCGCCCGCGGGGTTGCCGGCCTCGCCCTCGGTGTCCTGACCTGGTTGGCCTACTCACAGGTCTTCGGCGACTCCGACCGCACGGGCGACATCGCGGTCATCGGTCCGCTCACCGGCGTCGCCGCGGCACCACTACTCGGGGTGGTTCTGGCGGCGGCTGATGACCAGGCGGTCTTCTGGCTTCTTGCCGGACTGGCGCTCATCCCACTGGTGGCCATCCCGCAGTTCGTCACGCCGCCGCCGAAGGAGACGAGTCGAACCCGAGCGGTGCCCCAGGCCTTCGTCCTCATCGCCGCGCTCGGCTTCGTGATGTTCGGAGGGTCGGCGGTCTTCGTGTATGTCGGCGCCATGGGTGTCGAGCAATACGGGTTGGATCCGTTTGTGATCTCCCTCGTGTTCTCCGCCAACGCCGCCGCAGGAATTCCGTCGGCTCGGTGGCGAGGACGGCGACCACTTGCCGGTGCCTGGATGCTGCTCCCGGCTGTCTTCGCCGGGATGCTCGGCTTCTTGGATCAGCCGTCGGTGTTCTGGGTTCTCATCACCGCCTGGGGGTTCTGCTTCTGGATGTCGGTTCCAGGCATCTATGCGTTGTTGGCCGAGCGATCGAGGCATCCGTCCGAACGGGCCGGTGATGCCCAGGCCGCCATGGCGGCGGGACGTTCACTCGGTCCCCTCCTCGGTGGAGGGTTGGTGGGTGCCGGCGGATTCGAGCTGTTGGGTGCGTTTGGTGGCGCTGTCATCGCTGCCGCTGCGCTGACGATCGTGGTCGTGGAACTACGGCACTAGGCGAGCGCTAACGTCGCGTCATGCCGAGCCTCAAGGAAGATCCCGTCATTTTGGAGCTCGACGGCGTCGAGGCGCGGGTCACGAGTCCAAGCAAGGTGTTCTTCCCCAAGCGCGGGGAAACCAAGCTCGATCTCGTCAACTACTACCTGGCGGTGGGCGAGCCCTTCCTGCGAGCCGTCGGTGGACGCCCGCTTCTGATGGAGCGCTACCCGGACGGCGCTCGCGGCAAGTCGTTCTTCCAGAAACGGGTGCCCAAGGGTGCGCCGGCATGGCTTCGGACAGTGACCGTGAGCACACCAAACGGCACGACCTCAAACGCTCTCGTCGCGGCAGACATGGCCCACATCGTGTGGGCCGTGAACATGGGCTGTCTCGGCTTTCACGTGTGGCCGAATCGGGCCGCCGCCCCGAGCATCACCGACGAGATGCGCATCGACCTCGACCCCCAGCCGGGCACGAACTTCGAACACATTCGCGAGTCGGCCTACGAGGTCAAGGCCGTACTGGATGAGCTCGGCATCCTCAGCTTCCCGAAGACGTCGGGGAGCAAGGGCATCCACATCCACGTTCGGTTGCAGACAAGGTGGGACGGGATGGCCGTGCGTTATGCGGCAGTGGCCCTCGCTCGCGAGATGCAACGGCGGCGTCCCGACCTGTTGACCTGTGAGTGGTGGAAGGAAGATCGTGGCGAACGAGTCTTCGTCGACTTCAACCAGAACGCGCCGCACAAGACGATGTTCGGCGCCTGGTCGGTGCGCCCACGCGTCGGTGCCCAGGTCTCCACGCCGATCACATGGGACGAGGTGGCCACGGTTCAACACGAGGAGCTCACGATTGCCACGGTGCCCGCCAAGCTCGCGGCTGACGGCGACGCATGGGCAGCCATCGACGACGACCTTCAATCATTGGCCCCGTTGCTCGAGTGGCACGACCGCGACTGGGCCAACGGGCTTCCGGATGCTCCCTGGCCACCCGTGTACCCCAAGATGCCCAACGAGCCGCCGCGGGTGGCTGCAAGTCGCGCCAAGTCCTAGTCGACTGATTCCTGCGCCCAGAGGGCGGCACCGAGGGCGCCGGCGTCGTCCCCGAGCTCGGCGAGAACGACCGCGACAGACGGGCGGTACTGCCCACCGAGGATCAGTTCGTCCAGATGGCCGGAGACCCCGGTCCGAAGCGGTTCGCCGACGCTCACCAGTCCACCGCCGAGGACAATGCGTTCTGGGTCGAAGATCAGGACGAGGTTCGCCAGGCCCAATGCGACGTGGCCGCAGAACTCGGCGAACACTTCTTCCGCGTTGTGGTCGCCGCGGCCGAGCGCTTCCGCCACGGTGAACCCAGTGATGTCGGCCGGCGAGCCGGCATCGGCGAGAGCGGCAGGGAACCTCCCAACCTCGGCGGCGGCACGGCCGAGCCGCCCGAGTCCGTCGCCGGAGGCGAAGTATTCCCACGGACCCCGCTGACCCGTGTGATGGATCGGGCCGTGGGCATCGACGACCATGTGGCCCGACTCGCCGGCGAAACCGTTGTGTCCGCCGAGCAAGCGACCGCCGCAGACAAAGCCAGTACCGATACCGGTGCCGAGCGTGACCAGGATGAAGTCATCGCTGCCTCGACCCGCACCGAGTCGCGCTTCAGCCCACGCGCCCGCCGATGCGTCGTTCATGATCTCGACCGGCACGCCGAGTCGTTCGGCCAGTTCCGGGCCGACCGGGTACTCGAGCACGCCCGGAAGATTCGGGGAGAAGTGCACGACTCCCGAACGATGGGCGAGGCCGGCCACGCCACAACCGACAGCCGACAGGCTGCATGAGTTGCGGGTGACGAGGCGCTCAGCCATCTGCGCCAGCGTGGCGACGAGGTCCTCGCCGCTTCCCCTGCTCGGCTCGCGGTCACGGTCAACGACGTCGCCTGTCGCAGCGTCGATCAATAGTGCTCGTGCGTTCGTTCCGCCGACGTCGAATCCCAGCAGCATCGTGGGCAACACTACGATCCTGCAATCGCACTGGAGAGGACCATCGATGGCTGAACGGATCTATGTCGACCGCGAGCTGCCCCCGTACCTGACTGAACTCTTCGGCTCCGATTGGGAGGTGGTCGGGCCCGACGAGTCTCTTTTGCCGAGCTGCCGTGCTGCGATCGCCGGGTCGGCCCCATGGGACGTCGATCGGATCGCCCGGGCAACGTCGATCGAAGTGATCTCACGAAGCGGGATCGGCTACGACACCGTGGATCTGGACGCCGCCACCACCGCTGGCATCGTGGTGTGCAACACGCCGGATGCGCCGACCATCTCCACTGTCGAGCACACGATGAGCCTGCTGCTCGCAGCCACCAAGTTCACGGCCAGCAACACAGCTCGGCTACGGGCCGGGCGGCAGGATTTCTATGCAGCCAACGAGGCGATCGAGCTCTCCGGGCTGACGATCGGCGTCGTGGGTCATGGCCGGATCGGTAGCCGCGTCGCCAGGATCGTGGCAGCGATGGACATGCAGGTGATCGTCTGTGACCCCTATGTCGAGGTCACGGCGCATGAACAGGTCGACTTCGCCACGGTGCTCTCTGAGAGCCACGTGATCACGATGCACACTCCACTGACCGATGAGACTCGGAACCTGCTCGACGCGTCTGCCTTTGCCGCAATGAGGGATGGAGTGGTGATCATCAACGCCGCTCGAGGTGGTGTGATCGACACTGACGCGCTGGCCGACGCGCTCGACTCGGGCAAGGTCTACGCGGCCGGGCTGGATGTCACCGCTCCTGAGCCGCTGAACCCGAGCCACACCCTGCTCAACCGTGACAACGTCGTGGTGACCCCCCATGTTGCGTCCGCAACCGACAAGGGTCGGGTTCGGATGTACTCCGGAGCCATCGAAAATGCCCGCCAAGTTCTGGCCGGCCAGCGGCCGATCAATGTGGTGAATCCAGACGTCTATCCGGTGTGATCGCTGACCCCCTCGCCAGGTGAGGGATCGGGGCGAAATGCCCGACAATGGAAGGCGTGGAAGCCTCGATCTCCCCCTTGGTTCGACAGTTGGAAGGTGTCGGCGGTTTGTCGCGTCAAGGCGTCATTGCAAATCGGGATCGGGCTTCAGGCCTTCGAGGATCACCGTGTCGGCCGAGAACTCCGGCTGTTCGCCGTTTCGACCAAGAGCGAGCAAGGAGCCTGCTCGTCTGGCAGGATTCGGTCGAACACGAGGGGGATTTCACCATGAGCGGAATGAACATCCGGGATCACGAGCTGTTTGCGGGGCTTGGCAAGAAGGAACTCCGAGAGGTCGAACGGCTCTCAACGCCGATCTCCATCTCGGCCGGGCGGAAGGTGACCGTCGAGGGAACCCGCGGCCGCGAGTGCTTCGTGGTCATGAACGGCACCGTCGAGGTTGCCCGCCACGGCGAGAAGGTTGCCGAGATCGGGCCCGGGGGACTCGTGGGCGAGATTGCCCTCCTCGACACGTCGGACCACACCCGCACCGCCACGGCAACCGCCTTGACCGACGCTGATGTGCTGGTGTTCTCCGCCGACGAGTTCCGGACACTGATCACCCAACACCCGACGATCGCCGAGCGGATTGAGCGGACCGCTGTGCAGCGTCTGATCGACGACCTCTCCGCCGAGGATTAACCGGCTACGAGTTCGGAGAACGTGCGGATCGTTGTCTCGACCTCGTCTTTGCTGACGTCGAGATGGCACACGAGCCTCGCCAACGAGCGGCGCGGGCCCGTCGTGATCATGGTCTGCACCCCGCGCTCGAGCAGCTGATCCTGAAGGGTCGGCTCGTCGCCGTCGACCTCGATGAACACCATGTTGGTGGCTTGATCCACCACCGTGATTCCGTCGATGTTGCCGAGACCCTCGGCGAGGCGGGCGGCGTTGGCGTGATCGTCGGCCAACCGCTCGACATGATGGTCGAGGGCATGGAGCCCGGCGGCCGCGAGCACGCCCGCTTGGCGCATCGCTCCACCGGTCATCTTGCGCCATTTGTGGGCCTCATGGATGAGCTCGGCGGGTCCGCTCAGCACTGAGCCGACCGGTGCGCCGAGTCCCTTCGACAAACACATCGAGACAGTGTCGAACTCGGAGGTGAACTCCTCGGCCGAGATGCCGAGGGCGACCACGCCGTTCCACATCCGTGCGCCGTCGAGGTGGATCGACAGGTTGTGCTTACGGCCGACGAGCGTGGCCTCACGCATCCGGTCGACTGACTGCACGTGGCCGTCCTTGGTGTTCTCCAGGCAGAGAAGCCTGGTGCGAGCAAAGTGATGGTCGTCGGGTTTCACCGATGCGTCGACGATGTCGGGGTCGATCAGACCGTCAGCGTGCATCGGGATCGGCTGGGGTTGGATGCCGCCGAGCACGGCGGCGCCGCCGCCTTCCCAGCGATAGGCATGAGCCATGTCGCCGACGATGTATTCGTCGCCGCGACCGCAGTGGGCGAGCAGCGCGCACAGGTTCGACTGAGTGCCACTGCTGACAAACAGAGCGGCCTCTTTCCCCAGTCGTTCGGCCACCGTGTCTTGCAACAAGTTGACGGTCGGGTCGTCACCGAAGACGTCATCGCCCACCTCCGCGCTCGCCATTGCAGCGCGCATGGCGTCGGTCGGACGGGTCACGGTGTCAGAACGGAGATCGATCACCTGCCCATTGTGGCCTACCCCGCGGGCTTTTCTGCCACCTGCCGCACAGTTGGCGAGCGCGAGGTGGCAGAGATCGCCGGTTGGGGAGCGCTGTCACACCCGGGTGGTTCGATGACGGGCATGCGAGACATGACGAGTCTCGTTCGGACGGCCGCGAGCCAATATGGCCTCCTCTCAACCCGACAACTCCGCGAGGAAGGGGTCAGCAGGTCGAGCCAAGCCTCCATGGTCCGCTGTGGGATTCTGGAAAGCGTGCGACCGGGAGTCGTCCGTCTCATGGGCGCGCCTGAGAGCTGGGAGCAACGTTTGCTTGCGGCGATACTGACGCCAGGGACGCAGGTCGTCGCGAGCCACCGAAGTGCACTACGTCTCTGGGGACTTCGCACTCGGTTCGACGGCATCGAGTTGGCTATCAGAGCGCCGGCAAACCGGCGCATCGGGAGCGCCCGGGTTCATCGATCGGTGGACCTTTGTCGCAGCGATATCACGGTCGTTTCCGGCATCCGGGCAACAACGGTGGCGCGGACGATTTGCGACGCCGGCCTCATTTTCCCGGAGCGTGAGGTGCGACGACTTCTCGACCATGCCATCGGCGCCGGTCTGGTGAGCGTTCCTGAGGTCGAAGCGGTTCGGCACCGCGTCGGCGAGCACGGGCGGAACGGCGTGGTCAAGCTCGATCTCGCCGTGGACAGCCTCCCCGCGGGCGCTTCCGACGCCGAGTCGGGCCCCGAGGTTGATCTACTCCGGATTCTCGAGGAGGCCGGTCTGCCGACACCGGCCCGGCAGCACAACCTGACTGCCCAGGGCAACCGCTACCGGATCGATCTGGCCTTTCCAGCGGTCAAACTCGCCCTGGAATACGACGGCCGCGACATCCACACCCGGTTCGACCGTTTCACCGACGATCGGCGCCGCCAAAACGACCTGGTCTGCGCGGGCTGGACGGTCCTTCGCTATACAAACGAGGACCTTCGCGACCGACCCGGGGTGATCGTCCATCAAGTCCGCCAACACCTGTCGCCCCGCTGACCCCAACCCGGGCTTTTGCGCCACCTGCCGCGCGGTGAACGAGCGCGAGGTGTCAGAGATCGGTGGGGGTGGTTCGGGTGAGCTCTTCGAAGCGCGACTGCGCCTGAGCGAAGTCAGCTGTGTCGAAGAGCTCGGCGGCCGCCAGCATCTCTTCCTCGAACGAGAACACAGCCAGGGCGTGCCATTCGTTTCCATCGCGGTCGCCGAACTCCGGCTCGACGAAGAGCACCGTGTCCGACATGGCGTGGACGGCCACCAGACGGTTGTGGAACCCGTCGGCGACCTCGGGGAAGGCCGTTTGAAGCTCGATCCATCCAGCGGCGTCGACGGTTCCGAAGCTGGCGGACCGGTGGTCGACAGCGACAAAGTCAGCCGCGAGGACGGACGAGTTCAGCTCGGCGTTGCCCCTCTCTTGCGCGGCCATCGCCCGCCCGAGTGCTAGCCACGACTCCGCTCCCGTGGTGGTGAGCGACTCAGCGAACCAGCGGTCGAGTATTTCGTATGCCCCGGATTCGGCTTCGGGTTCGAAGACTGCGGCCCTACGTATGAGCCCGGCGTCGTCGACCTCAACAACGGTGAGTCGGGGCTCGGTGAACCCATCAACTGTGAAGTGGATCGTGTCGCCGGCCAGGCACAGATGGTCGAGCCTTGTGGCGCGCAGGCCCCTGGTTGCACGGGCAACCATCTTGTGGTCGAGAACGTCGCGGAGCAGCTCACGCATGTCGTCGATGGTCCGCCGACCTGCAGAGATGAGCGTGTGGTCCTCCAAGACACCCTGCGGGTGCCAGAGGGCGAGTGCGGCCTCGAGATCGTGATCCTCGAAGAGCGCCTTGCCGTAGGCGCTCATCGCTTGAAGGGCTCGATTCTGTAGCGCCGGAGCGGCGATGGCGAGCTCGTCGAAGCGCGCCAGGGCAGCGTCAAGATCGTCAAGGTCGTAGAACTCGGCGGCTGAGAGAGATCCCGACCTGCTCAACGAGAAGACGGCAACGAAGCGCCACTCGTTGTCGGAGCTATCGCCGAATTGCAGCTCGAGCACGAAACCATTGGCGGAGATCGAGTGGACGGCATTCAGACGGTTCCAAAAGCCCTCCGTTTCGCTGTGGAAGCTGTGTTGGAGGTCGATGTAGTCATCGAGGTCGACCGTTCCCCACCCACCAAGTCGATGATCGATGGCTCGAAAATCGGGCCCGGCAAGATCTCGCAGAAGGGGTTCCACCTCGTCAGCTCGGGTGAGATCGACGCTCGTCAGCAGCAGCTCGAAAATCGCCAGCACCTCAGGGTCGAGAGTGTCGGCGAACCACTCGTCGAGATGCACCATGGCATGGTCCAGTTGGTCGAGATCGAGGCTCATCAGCCGCGACACCGCGCCGCTGGGTACGACCTGTGACAGGACCAACGACTCGAGGGCGAACTCCGGCTCGGGCCCAAATCGCCATTGTTGGAGGATCAGGTCCTCTCCACGCGTGGCGATGGTCGTGACCTGTGGTTCACCGTTCGAGCGGATGAGCTCGAGCGTGGCGTCGATCATTTGTCGGGCCGTGACGATCCCGAGACCGAGACGGCGGGTCGAGGAGAACTCAGTATCGGCACCGTAGATCTCCGCCAGACCCGCCTCATCGAGGGCGGCCATGCAGGAGCGGACCTTCTCCATCGCGCGTCCAGCGTGCGTGTTCGCCAGCCCACACAGCTCATGGAACCGCGCAAGAGCCATGTCGAACGCCGTGGTCTCGTAGAACTCGGCGGTGCGGCCCATCGCCTCCCGATAGGAGAAGACGCCGAGGAAGCTCCACTCGTTGCCGCTGTCATCGGCGATCTGCATCTCAGCGAGCAAGGCCGTCGGCGAAATTGCCCCGACCGTGACCAGACGATTCCGTAGCCCAGTGGTCAGGCGGTGGAATCCAAGCTGAAGCTCCACCCAGCCGTCCACACCGACTCGGCCCCACCCTGCCGGTCGGTGATCGGTGGCGCTGAAGTCCTGATGCAGCTGGGCGCGTATCGCCGTCTCGTCCCCCAATTGTTGGGCCCGCATTCCTTCTCGATGTGCCTCGAAGACCGTTCCCTCGTCTGCGGTCAGTGAATCGGCGAACCAGCCGTCGAGAAGCGCGAAGGCATCGTCGCTCTGCTCGGGCTCGAAGTAGGCGTAGCGAGTGATCAGGCTGGCGTCGTTGACCTCACAGATGGTGAGCCGCTCGTGCACGAACCCTTCGACTGAAAGCTCGCTCGTGGTGCTGAGGAGGCAGACATGCTGGCCGCGAGTTGCCAGAACCTCGGTCAGGGACGCGGCAAAGTCCTCGTTGTCCATCAGATCAGCGGCGACGGCCCGCCACTGCTCGACCGTATAGGTCGTGTCGAAGAGCGCTCGACGATCCTGCATGACGGCGTTTGACGCGTACTGCTCCAACATCGTTTCGATGTCGCGAGCGAAGAACGCATCTCGGGCTCGGGCGGCCGTCGCCGAGGCTCGGTTCGACAGGCGGTCTGTCGGGACTGTCAGCTCGTCGAATCGGGCGAGCGCTGCGTCGATACTGTCGACGTCGAATTCCTCCCAGCGCATGACGAGGCTGTCATGCACTTCGACGAGCAGAAGCGACCGCCACTCCGTCTCGGTGCCCAACGCATCGACGGCGCGTGGTTCGGTGTCGAGCACGCACACGGTCTCGGAAATGGCGAGGACGCCGTGGGAAACGGCGGTTACGTCTCCCGCGAGTTCCAACCAGGTGCGCATGCTCTCGATGAAGCCGTCGGCGTCCTGTTCGTGGCCGATCACGCTCTTGTTGACGCTGAGGGCGAAGTCCGGCGCCAGCGCGGCTCGGGCTCGTTCCCAATCGTGGGCGTAGAGGGCATCAATGAGATCCAAGAGCGGGTCGACGACGCTCCGAGCTCGAGCGCCATCCAGATCCGACTCGTACCAGAGCTCGATCGCGTGGCGCTGCGCTTCATAGAACTCGGCGTAGTCGAATGCCCTTGCTCCATCAGGTGATCCGATTCGGACGCGAGATCGATCGCGGTCGAGCTCGATGGTCACCGGCTGGGTCGAACCGAGCTGGCAGACCAGCTCCCATCGAGGGGCCGTGAGCTCGTCGAACCGACCGACAGCGGCGTCCACGGCATCGACGTCGAACCACTCCATGCGGTCGACGAGTTCGCCATCGAGGATGAAGAGGACAAGACGAGGCCCCTCGACGTTGACACCGGTTTCGCCCTTGACCGTGCTCACGAGCTCGAGCAACACACCCTCCTCTGTCACGCGGAGATAGCTACTCGGGCTGGTTCGCCATGAACCCTGACCCTGAATGTCGGCGAGCGAATCGAGGTATTGGTCGATCGTCAACTCGCCGAAGCCGATCGAACGGCGGTCGACGAGCGTGAACGAGTCGGTGAGGCTCTCGCGCATGCCTTCACCATCGGTGCGGCGCAACGCAGCGCCGACCCGATCGGTCGTCTCGATCGCAGCGCGGAATGGCGCAGCCTCACCTTCGAGCCACCACTCACGAAGGAGGCGCAGCGCCTCAGCCATCTGGGTGGTGTCGAATGCGGTGAGGCGCTTCTGCAGGCCGGCATCGTCGACTTCTAGGACGGCGAGGAACTCGATTTCGTCGTCATTCCCGGTGGCGAACCGGATCGTGGCCAGGATGAGCTGTTCACCTCGAAACGCGATGACCGCGGTGTCGAAGCGATCGAAGCCGACGGCGACGAACGCGTTGATGACATCTAGGTGTTCGGCCAGAGCGAAAACACGAGCGCCGCCGGTGCTGTGTCGAAGAGATGTGTCGACATAGTCCGATCGGAGGAGCGCCGCATAGCTGTCGATATCGCCTGCTGTCAGTGCCGCGATTGCCTTTGCGTGCGACTGCTCGGCGAGCGTTTGGTGCTGTCTTCGATCGATGCCGGAAGCGCGGTCGGGGGGAGTGTTCTTGTCGGCCACATATCCGGTTAGTTCGTCAAAGCGAGCGAGGGCCCGATCGAGCTCGTGACCGTCGAACCATTCACCGCGGGCGATCTTGCCGTCACGAACCACCGTCATGAAGACCAGCTCTGATTCGGCCTCGAACCCGTCGTTGGTGCGGGTGACGTGGCGGCCTGTGGCCACCGTGCCAGATCCGGTGAGCCGGTGGAATTCCGTGGCGAAGACTTGCTCGCTGCTCTGGCCGTCGGTCCACTCGCCGACGAGGTCAGCCGCGTCCGACCGGTCCATGGTTGGCAATCCGAGCTCCCGATGGTCGACGAACTCTGCGTCCGCGAGCATGTCCGCGGCGAGCTCCTCCGCCCTGCCGTGCTCGAGGTTGTGTGAGGTGCGGGTCAGCAGTCGGATGATTTCGGCGTGCTCCGGCGTCTCGCCCTCCGCCCACCAGTCGCTGAGGCGGTCGACTGCCTCGCCCATCGCTTCGGGGTCGAGCAACTCGGCGCGCGTCACGAGCCCGGCAGAGTCGATCTGTGCGACGGCGATCATCTGGCTGACGTAGCCATTGGACGGCCGGTCCATGTCCGCCGTGAATAGGGCCAAGTCGTCCCCTCGAATCGCCTGAAGAGTGAGCGAGATGCCGACCACATCGGCGTCCTTCATCCTGTGGACGTGCTCCTCGGGCGTGTAGATCTCGTGGCGCAGCTGCCGACTGTCGTGGATGAATGCTGCCGGACTGAAGCTCGCAATCACCGCCTCCCAGTCTTGAGCGTTGATGGCCGCGACCTGGCGCGCCCAAACGGCAGACGCACGATTGCCGAATCGGTCGGCCGGTTCGCGCGTCAACTCGTCGTACCGGGCTATGGCGCGATCGAGATCGTCGACGTCGAACAGCTCGATGCGGGTGGCGAGACCGTCGGTACCGAGGACGAGCGTGTACATCTGCCACTCGACGTGGCCGCCCGCCTCGTCGAATTCGAGGGTCTGCACGTGGACCAGGATCGACTCGCCGGCAATGCGTACGTAGTCGCGGACGATGACTTGGTTCTGGTCGGCCTCGTAGCTGGCTGCCAGGTTTGCGCTTCCCTCGCGATTCATCGTGCCGAAACCCAGGCGGCGATGGTCGACGAAGACAAGATCGTCTGCCATCCGGTCGCGGTGGGCGTCGGCGCGATCCCCAGCATTGCTTTCACCGGCAATGCTGAACGACCATGCCAACTCGATGATCTCTCGGTACGGTGCTCCCTCGCCCTCGAGGTAGAGCTGGTTGAGCTTGTCGAGCGCGCCGCGAAGATCATCGGCCGGGTACGCAACTGTCGTCTCGACCTGGCCACCGGTATCGAGACGGATCACTCGATAGCGGGCCGCTTCGGCGCTGCCCACACGTGAGGCGACACAACGCTGACCTCGTCGCGCGACGGTCTCAACGGTGAGTCCTTTCGCCGCCGCTTCGGTCCGGGCGACCTGTTCGGCCGCAGTGAGGTCGACCGCCGGACTCCCGGACACGTCCTCGAATCGGCGAATGGCCCGGTCGAGGTCGTGGAAGTAGAAGAGTTCCATCCGGGTGAGCCGGCCAGCGGCGAAACTCATCAGCGAGAGGCCCGGCTCCTGTTCGATGTGGCGGCCGTCAGTATTCGAATGGGCGCGGTAGTCAAGAAGGATGGCTGTGGGACTGATGCGGAGATAGCGGCGAGCGACGATGAGGAATCCGGCGGCTGAGGCGGTCTCCACAAGCATGGCAAGGAGCGGAACCTCGATCTTGAGCCGCTGGTGGTCGACGAAGACCCCATCGGGATCGACCAGCCTCTCAACTGTCGCGACATCGCCGTCCACGTTCGCCTGCCGGAATCTGGTGCTGATATCGATCGGCTCGGCGAAGTCCGCGCCCTCGCCCTCGAGATAGAGGCGATTCAGCTCGTCGAGTGCCGGGCGAATGTCGTCCTCCCCCAAGAACACGCCGTAGTCGGACAATCCGTTTGCCGCCGTCCGCGAGACGATCAGCGATGTGTTGACGAAGCCGTTTTCGGCTTCCATCCGCCAGGAGACGAGCGCAAGCCGGTCGCCGCGGATGGCGATCGGCTTGGCCGTGACGGTGAGGCCGAACTCGGCCCGAGAGCGCATGGCATCGATTCGATCCTTTGCGCCGACCGACGGGTGCCCCATCTGACGGGTGTCGACGCTGTCGTAGTCCTCGGCGAACTGCTCCAAGGCTTCGTCCCAACCCTTGGCGTTGACCAGGTCGCACACGCGGAGGATGCCTCGGGTCGCCGCGTTGTCGAGCGCGAAGTGATCTGGATTGGTGGGGTCCCTGGTGGCAAGAACTCGCGCCTCCAGCTCCTCCCAGGCGGCACGCAGTCGGGCCTCGTCCGGCGAGAGTGCGAGCGTGTCGAACATCGCCAGCGCCTCGGATTCGGTATCAAACACCCAGCAGCGTTGCAGTCTGGCGCGGTCCGACAGCTGGTTGACCTGGAACCACTGGACTGTTCCGCTGCCGTCGGTGGCAGCGAGGGATGACTCGACGAGGACGATGTCTTCGCCACGCGTCGCGATGACCACGACTCGATGGCCGAAGTCCGGCAGGCCCTCCATCGCCGTAATGAACGCCTCCTGCATCTGGTCGGTGCCGGCGAGGACGCTTTGCATCCCCTGGCGACAGTCTTCGAAACGCACGTCGGGCTCGCTGAGCCCCGTGAAGCTCGGATCGCCGCTCCAGACGAGGCGGGATATCAGTCGGGCTGATCGGGCACAGACATTGTCCGGAACGACCGATTCGACGGCATTCGACGCTGTCGCCGCCGGGGCATCGGCGGCCGTTGGCGGCTGTGCGCCCTTCGCCTCATAGAGGCTCGCCGCTTGACGTGATGCGCCGTCGGCCGAGGCTGCGTTGCCGGCGCGGGCATGCACGACGGCAAGCGTCGACACGGCCCGAGCGTGATCGATCGTGAGGTCGGTGCCTCCGGCGATCTCGACGGCGGCCTCCGCCAATGCGATCGCTTCGTCGAACCGGCCCTGTTCCGCGGCGATCTCCGCGCCGGCGGCCCGTGAGGCGATCGCCGTTTGGAGATTCTGGCCCGCCAGTTCCTGCGACTCGACCGCAAGGGGAGCGGCCTGGTCGACACGGCCCTGCAGGACGAGTGCCCGCGAGAGCAAGGCGGCCGCCTGGCCGGCATCAGCACCAATCCCGAGATTGCCGAGCCCGGCATAGGCACGACGGAGGAACGGTTCGGCCGCCGCCGGGTCGTCGGCGAAGAGCTCGATCACGCCGGCGAACATGTCGGTCTCGAGGATGCCGTGGCGCAGACCGAGCTCTTCGACCGTCCCACGGGCTCGCTCGATCAGCTCTCGGGCCTGATCGAACCGTCCCCTCATCGCTTCCAGCACAGCCTGGCACCGCACCGAGGTGGCCTCGACCATCGGCGAGGCAGACGTGATGCGGAGGAGACGAATGATGTCGAGGCAGCGGCCGCCGGCGCGGGCAACCGGGGAAGGACCCCAGAGAGCGGCGAGGGGCGCGGCGCCGAGGACGGCGGTGATACGACGGCGGTCGTCGGCCGCGCGGGCGGCCGTGAGCGCGGCGTCGAGTTCGGTCTCGGCGTCGCCGACGCGGCCGAGACGAGCGAGCACAATTGCCCGCACGAGGCGGGCCTTGGCGACGCCGGCTTGGTCATCGAGGGCATCGAGCAGCGAAGCGGCGTTGTCGAGCTGTGGTTCGACCGCGCCGAGTCGCTCCGGTTCGGCGAGCCACGCACGATGGCCGGCGAAGGCGTCGGCCCACGCCGTCAATCGAACGTCATCGAGTGCAACTTCGCGGAGCTCATCGAAGTGAGGATCGGCCTCTCGGACATTGCCCGAGGAGAAGAACGCCTCGCAGGCGACGACCAACAGGTCGGCTCGTTCCGGAGCGTCGTTGGGGAGTCGGGCGAGCGCCCGTTGGGCCAACGAACCAGCCGCAGTGAGGTCGTCCTGGGCCAGGGCTCGCTCACCGGCGATCTGGAAGAGCTGCGCCGCTTTGCCGCCCAGCTCTTCGGCGTCGTCGTCCATTGCGCCGAGCTGGCTTCGAAACTCGTGCGCCTGTTCGTAGTGAAACCCGATGGTGATCTCGTGCTCGCCGCCGAAGCGCTCCGCGGCATCGGAGGTCCATTCGGCCACCTGCTCATGGAGAGCGGCTCGGCGTTGCTTCAGGATGCGGCGGTAGCTCGCGTCGCGGATGAGGACGTGGTGGAAGCGAAGGATCGGCTCATCGCCCCAGTAGGTGCCGGTCGGGTCGATGATCTCCTTGCGGCGGAGACGCTCGAGGATGGCATCGAGCCCTGCTCGCTCGGCGGCCGGGAGGAGAGCAGCGACGGCGCCGCGGGCGAACTCGGATCCGACGATCGCCGCCATCTCGACCACGCGCCGTTCGTCGGCCGGCATGCGCTCGACGCGGCTGGCCAGCAAGGACTGGATCGTCGGGGGGACTTCGATCGCTTCCGGGTCGATCGCCAGTTCCCACCGGCCATCTCGTTCGTGGATCACACCGTCGTCGACCAGCATTCGCACCAACTCACGCACGAAGAGCGGGTTGCCGTCCGTGGACTCGGGCAGGCGGGCGACGAGTTCGGTCGGGAGGGCTGCGCCGAGGAGGCCGGCGGCGAGTTCCTCGGTGGCAGCTGCGCCGAGGCCCTCGAGCGAGACCACCTCGCTGACTCGGCGGCCGACCTCGGCCAGGGCCGGGCGGATCTCTCGGATCTCGGGTCGGGCCAGGCAGATGAGCGCCACGGGTCCTGCCACCCATTCGGTCAGGTGGTCGAGGAGGTCGAGGAAAAGCGGCTGAGCCCACTGGATGTCGTCGACCACGATGACCGTGGGGCGCCGGCTAGCGAGGATTTCGAGGAGACGGCGGCTGGCCCAGAACGACTCCTCGGTACTCCGGGCAGGCGATGCGCCGACGAAGGTGGCCAGCAGGGGAGCGAGGACTCCCACATCGCCGTCGTTGCCGATCCATGTCTCGATCGCCGTGATCGTTGTCCCTGAATCGCTGCCTTCGAGATCCACTACTTGACGAAGTAGGTCACCGACGGGGCCGAACGAGGCCGTGCCGGCGCGGTCCACGCGCAGGTCGAACGACTGGGCGTGGGGTGCCGCGATCGCCCGGGTCTCGGCGGCAAGGCGTGTCTTGCCCACGCCGGGCGACCCGACCACCGTGACCAGTATCGGTGCTCGCTCGGTGATGGCCTTGTCGATGGCGGCCGTCAACGTCTCGATCTCGTCTCCGCGGCCAACGAAAGGGGTGCCGGCGTCGTGATCTACTCCGGCTGCGGGTGCTTCGACGACTTGGAACGTGGCGATCGCTTCGTCCTTTCCCTTGACGTGGACTTCACCGAGCACCTCGTAGGTGATGTTCGATCGAGTGAGGCGCCAGGTCTGCTCACCGACGAGTACGCGGCCGGGAGTGCATTCGCCTTCGATGCGAGCGGCCGTGTTGAGGGCATCGCCGAACATGTCGTCGTCGGAGTCGGCCATCACGATCTCGCCGGTGTTGATGCCGACCCGGAGATCGACGTCGGCGTTGTGGACATCGAGGATGCGCTCGGCGAAGCCGGCGAACTCGGTCTGCAAGTCGACTCCGGCGCGTACCGCTCGCTCGGCGTCGTCCTCGGCGATGTCGGGGATACCGAACACGGCCATCACGCCGTCGCCGATGAACTTGGCGACGGTGCCGTCATGGCGTTCGATCACCACCTGGGCAAGGCGCTGGTAGTCGCTCATTTCGGCGCGTGCGGTCTCGGCGTCGATCTTCTCGCCGAACGCCGTCGACCCGACGAGGTCGGCGAACATCACCGTGACCGTCTTGCGCGTGGCTCCGCCATCGTCCTCGGTGGGCTTCGGGGCGGCGTGGTCGACGGGTGTCCCACACTGGTCGCAGAACTTGGCGGTCGCCATGAGTGGTGCGGCGCAAGTAGCGCACGAACGACTTAGCGCGGCCCCACAGCCCGCGCAGAAGTTTGCGGTCGTCCGGTTCTCAGTCCCGCAGGCGCTGCAATCCATCTATTCCCCCGCACCATTGTCCCGCGGCGGCGCGAATACAGCCAGTGGTCAGCCGTCACCCACCTTGCGTGACCCCCATCACAGAGCTCCAATACCGAAAAGCGTTGGCGCCAGGGTGCCGAAGTGCGGGTCTGGGCGTCAGACTGAGGCATGGCTGATCACAGTGCTTCCATAGTCGACGGGTGTGTCGTGCTCGACCGAGATCTCGCCGTGCCGAGCCGCTGGCTGCGAGATCACGGCGACGACGCCGGAAGTCTCAATCCGGTCTCGAAGCAGCGCCTGACCGACACCTTCGCCATCGATCGCGACATCGCCCCGCTCGCAGTGGCTCTCGACAGGGATTGGCTCGACGTGGACTGGAGCGACGGAGCCCGCACGGGTCACGACGTGGCGGCGCTGCGCAAGCTGGCGTCGTCCCGCCGTCGTCCGGCCGTCCGCTCGGACGCCGGGTTCACAATTCCCCCCGAGCTGGAGCTCTGGGGCGAGCCTCCGGCGGTGACGTGGTTCGATGCCGAGGTGATCGAGGATGACGATCGTTGGGTCGATGCGCTCAGCCATCTCCGCACGTTCGGTTGGGTGGCATTCGACGGTGCCGCTTTGGGCGAGACACCAACGCGGAAGCTCGCCGCCCGAATCGGCTATCCCCGAAATTCGATCTTCGGCGATCTCTGGGAGATGAAGTCGGGCGCCACCGAACACATGGACTCGGCGTACGAGACGTTCGCCCTTGACGTCCACACCGACGGCACCTACAGCCATGATGCGCCCGGCACGATCCTTTTCGCCCAGCAGATCCGCACCGGTGATGGGGGCGACAGTGTTCTGATCGACGGTTTCGCCGCGGCCCGTGACTTCCGGGCAGCCAACCCCGAGGCGGCTCATCTCCTCACGCGGTTCGCTATCCGAGCGCACTACATCGAACCGGGTGTGCACCTCCTGGCGGAGCGTCCCCCGATCCGAGTGGACGAGGACGGCAAGCTCGTGCAGTTGTCGTTCAACAACTACGACCGTGCGCCGCTGCTGCCCGCTGACGGTCTCGTCGACGAGGTGATCGATGCCTACAACGATTTCCGGGCGGTCTTCAGCGATCCGGCGCGGGCGTTGCGGCACGACTGGAAGCCGGGGCGCATTCTGGTCTTCGACAACTGGCGCTGCTTCCACGGCAGAACCGCGTTCACCGGCAGCCGTACGTTCTTGGGCTGCTACACCAATCATGAGGATCTCGAAGGCGCATACCGGGTGGCGGGTCTGACCCTTTGAACGAAGCAGCGCGGACTCGAGCCGACGATCGCCTTCGACCCCTGAACTCGAGTCCCATCTCGGGCTTCTGCGCCACCTGCCGCGCGTTTGACGGGCGCGGGGTGGCAGAGATCGGGGTGGGGTCGGTGGGGCTATGCACGCCTCGCGATGAGGTGGGCTTCGTGGCGGTTGTTCGAGCGCCAGGTTTCGGTGTGGTGGACGACGTCGAGACCGTCGACCAGGGCCAGGATCTCGTCCTGTTCGACCAGGAACGGGCGGGCGGGTTTCGGCGAGCGTTCCAAATTGGTGACCGTTGCGATGACCACGGCCAGCACGCCGCCCGGGCCCAGCGCGTCGACCAGCGATGAGAAGAGGTCGCGGTTCAAGTAGTTGGCGACCGTGATGACGTCCCACGGACCCGCCGGCAGGGGTTCGGTGTCGAGGTCGACCTCGACCGTCGAGATGATCACGTCCTCCGCGAGGGCTCGCTGGCGGGACTGGATCAGGCCGACGTCGCTCACGTCGCACACCGTGGCGTCGAGACCCAACCGGGCGAACGTCAACGAGTCGGTCGATCCACCGCCGGCCACGTCGAGCAGACGGCCCGACTCAGGCAGATGCGGCACCACGAGTTCAACGAGCTGCGACCCGTGGCTGGTGCCGACTCGCCGTTCAGCCCACTTGTCGTTCCAGCGATCACGATCGCCGGCACCCATGACTATTCCTCGACCGGTTCGGGCTCGAGTTCGGCGGCGACGGTGATCTCGGATCCTTCGGTGGCGACCCCCGGCGCAACGGCGGCAACCATGCCGGCAGCCTTGACGTCGTCGATGACGAGGTCGAGCAATGCGAGCTGTGCCGCGGTAGCGGAGAACGTGGCTGAGCCGACCGGGGTGCGCAACTTGCGTTTGGCCTCGCTCTTGACTCGGCGGACGACAGAGAGCGCCTCGGCGGCAACGTCGGCGGCGTCGCCGTCGACGCCGGCGGCCGCGGTGCGCAGTTGGTCGGCCTCGGGCCACGCTGAAACATGGATCGAACCGTCCTGCCACCAGTTCCAGCACTCCTCGGTGACGAAGGGAAGGAACGGGGCGAACAGGCGATGAATGGTCGAGAGCGCAATCCGCAGTGAGTGATGCGCCGACGCGGCACGGTCGTCGCCGTACTCGCCGTAGGCGCGGGCCTTGACCAGCTCCATGTGATTGTCGGTGAACCACCAGAAGAACGCTTCGGTGCGCTCCAACGCGCGGGCGTAGTCGAATGCCTCGAAGGCACGAGTGGTGTCATCGACGAGGTCGGCCAGCTTGGCCAACATCGATTGGTCGAGCGTCTCGGTGACCGCCGACGGATCGGCCCCGGCGAGACCCTCGCCGAAGCCCAGGACGAACTTGGAGGCGTTGAGCAGTTTGATCGACAAACGACGGCCGATTTTCATCTGGCCCTCGTCGAAAGCGGTGTCGGTGCCGGGACGACCAGAGGATGCCCAGTAGCGAACGGCGTCGGACCCGTAGTGCTCGAGAAGGTCGGTCGGGACGACGACGTTGCCCTTCGACTTCGACATCTTCTTACGGTCGGGATCGAGGATCCAACCGGAGAGCGCGGCGTTGCGCCACGGCGCGGTGTCGGCGTCGAAGTGGGCACGTACGACCGTGGAGAACAGCCAGGTGCGAATGATGTCGTGAGCTTGCGGCCGCATGTCCATCGGGAAGGTGGCGGCGTAGAGTGCGGGGTCGGTGCGCCAACCACACGCGATCTGCGGCGACAGTGACGACGTGGCCCAGGTGTCCATGATGTCGGGCTCGCCGATGAAGCCTCCGGCTACGCCACGCTGATCGGCCGAGTAGCCGGCGGGGACGTCGGTCGACGGGTCCATCGGCAGCTGATCCTCGGAGGGAACGAGCGGGTTGTCCCAGATCGGCTCGCTGTCGGTGTCGAGCCGGTACCACAGTGGGATCGGGACCCCGAAGAAACGTTGGCGGGAGACCAGCCAATCGCCGTTGAGGCCTTCGATCCAGGATGCGAACCGGGACTGCATGTAGGTGGGGATCCAGTTGATCTCGTCACCTCTGGCAACCAGGGCCTCGCGGAGATCGGTGTCGCGACCACCGTTGCGTATGTACCACTGCCGGGAGCTGACGATCTCGAGCGGTTTGTCGCCCTTTTCGAAGAACTTGACCGGATGGGTGATCTTGCGGGGCTCACCCTCCGTCTCGCCGGTCTCGCTGAAGATCCTGACGATCTCTTCCTGGGCCTGGGCGACCTTCTTGCCGGCGAGACGCTGGTACGCCTCACCTGCGGCATCGCCGACGATCCACTCCGGCGTCTCGGCGGCAAAGCGCCCATCACGACCGATGACGGTACGAACGGGTAGTTGGAGCTCGCGCCACCAGGTGACGTCGGTGGTGTCGCCGAACGTGCAGATCATGGCGATGCCGGTGCCCTTCTCAGGATCGGCGAGGGTGTGGGCCAGGACCGGAACCTGAACACCGAAGACCGGCGAGACAACAGAGGCGGTTTCGAAGTAGGGCTGGTAGCGCTCGTCGTCGGGGTGGGCGACCAGAGCGACGCATGACGGAACGAGTTCCGGGCGGGTGGTGTCGATCCAGATGTCGGGGCGGCCTTCGGTGCCGGCGAATCGGAGCTTGTGGTACGCGCCGGGGATTTCCTTGTCTTCCAGCTCGGCCTGGGCGACAGCGGTTTGGAAGGTGACGTCCCACAGGGACGGCGCTTCGACCTGGTAGGCCTGCCCCCTGGCGAGGTTGTCGAGGAACGCCAGCTGCGAGATGCGACGGGACTGGTCGTTGATCGTCTCGTAGGTGCGGCTCCAGTCGACCGACAGACCAAGGCGGCGGAAGAGCCCTTCGAAGGCCTTCTCGTCCTCAACCGTCAGCGTGGTGCACAGTTCGATGAAGTTGGGGCGGCTGATCGAGATCTCACGACGCTTCTTGATCGCGCCGGGATCACCCGCATCTTCGGGAATCTCGAAGGTCGGGTCGTATGGAAGCGATGGGTCGCAGCGGACGCCGTAGTAGTTTTGGACTCGCCGCTCGGTGGGAAGGCCGTTGTCATCCCACCCCATGGGGTAGAAGACCTCTTTGCCGGCCATGCGTTGGTAGCGGGCAATGGTGTCGGTGTGGGTGTAGGAGAAGACGTGGCCGACATGCAGCAACCCGCTGACCGTCGGCGGGGGTGTGTCGATCGAGAAGACCTCTTCACGCGACTTCGAGGCATCGAAGTGGTAGATGCCCGAGTCGTCCCATACCGCGTCCCACTTGTCCTCGAGTCCGGAGAGGTCGGGCTTTTCGGGAATCGACGCGGTGCTCATATGGATGTCGAGGATACCGGCCCTCCCGACGGGCTGATCGCCCATTTACCCGAGAGGCCGACGTATTCAGGGCGACGAGAGTGGTTCCCTGGACAACGAACAGAATACAAGTACAATACAAGTTGTGAGTGAATCCGAACTCGTCATCTTGGCCATGGCGGCCGTTGTCACTGCGGCAATCACCGCGGTGGCCGGCGCCGGTGGCGGGTTGATCCTGCTCATCACGATTCTTCAGTTCGTTGATCCGCTGGTCGCCATCCCTGCTCATGGCGTCATCCAACTCGCCTCGAACGGAACTCGAGCAGCGACCCTTCGTGACAAGGTCGACGCGTCGGTTCTGCGGTGGTATGTCGTCCCGCTGCTGCCGGCGATCGGAATCGGATTTCTGATCGCCGACGCAATCCCTCGCGACGGGGGACGGGCGCTGATCGGCGTGTTCGCCCTCGTCGCCGTGTGGTGGCCGGCGGCCACGAACTGGCTCGCTCCTCGACCAGGCGGCGGCAAGCGCTTTGCCCTCGTCGGCGTCGTTGCCGGTGTCACCAACCCGCCGATCGGCGCAGTCGGTCCGCTCATCGCACCTGCGTTCAAGACCGCCACCCGGGACCACATCACGTTCGTCGCCACCTTCGCTGTTGCTCAGGTGATGAACCACACAGCGAAGATCCTTGTCTTCGGAATCGCGGGGTTCGCGTTCCGCGAACACACACCCATGATCCTGGTGGGCGTCGTCGGTGTGATCGTCGGCACGAGGGTCGGGGCCAAGCTTCTCCATCGAGCCAAGCCCGGGATGCTCAACTGGCTCTTCAAAGGAGCCGTCACGCTCGGTGCCGCACGGCTGATCGCGTCGTTGCTGTAGCCCGTCGGCGCAGCCACTTTCGGACCTCGGCAATCCAGAGCACCGAGCTCGCCATCGCCACCGCGATGACCCAGTCGGCCGCCGAGAGGCTGGCCGTGCCCATGGCCTCTTGCAGGAACGGCACGTAGACAACCGCGAGTTGGAGGACCACCGATCCGGCGACGGCGAGGAGCAACCAGCGATTGATCGCCCAGTGGTGAAATGCACTCACCGTGTCGGACCGGGCACTGAAGCAGTTGAACAGTTGGGCGAGCACCAGCACCGTGAACGCTGCGGTACGTGCTTTGTCGAGGCTCGAGGAGCCGTCGATCAGGCCGCCGGGCAAGTAGGCGTCGAGCGTGGCGAGTGTGGCGACCGCCATCATCAGGCCGACGAGCACGATCCCGTGTTGCATCGGGACGTCGATCACCCGGGACCCCAGCGCTCGGGGCGGGCGTTGCATCAGATCCGGTTCGCCGGGATCGACGCCGAGTGCAAGTGCCGGGCCGGTGTCGGTCAGCAGATTGATCCACAGGATCTGTGTGGCCGTGAGCGGGGCGATCACCGCGGCATTGCCGGTCAAGCCGAGCACTCCCGCGAGCACGACACCGAAGAAAACGGTGAACACTTCACCGATGTTGGAGGAGAGCAAGTAGCGCAGAAAGCTCTTGATGTTGTGGAAGATGCTTCGCCCCTCCGCCACCGCGGCGGTGATGGTGGCGAAGTTGTCATCAGTCAGAACCATGTCTGATGCCTCACGGGCCACATCGGTGCCAGTGATGCCCATGGCGGTTCCGATATCGGCTGCCTTCAACGCCGGCGCGTCGTTGACTCCATCGCCGGTCATGGCCACGACCTCGCCGCGCGCCTGCAGCGCTTCAACCAACCGGAGTTTGTGAGCGGGCGCAACCCGAGCGAATACATCAGTGGATGCCGCCGCCTCGGCGAGGGCCTCGTCGTCCATTTCTTCCAGCTCCGGGCCGGTGAGGACCCGCGCGCCACGGGCTGCGATACCGATGTCAGCTGCGATTTGACCAGCGGTTCGTGGATGGTCGCCGGTGATCATCACGACTCGAATGCCGGCCGCATGCGTCTCCCGCACAGCAGCAATCGCCTCGGGTCGCGGCGGATCGATGATGCCGACAACGCCGAAGATCGTGAGGCCGGCCTCGTCGGCCTCCGACAGGCTCTCGCCAGAGTGGTGACGCCCGGCGATGGCGAGCGTGCGCATCGCACCGTCGGCGAGACGGTCAACCTCATTGCTCCAGTGCTTGCGGCGATCATCGCTCAGCATCGAGATGCCGTCAGAGCGCAATTCGTGGGTGCAGAGGTCGAGCACGACATCCGGTGCGCCTTTGACCAGATGCTGCGGGCCATGGGCGCCGTCCACCAGCACGCTCATCCGTTTGCGCTCGGAACTGAACGGGATCTCGTCGAGGCGCGTGGGCACCGTGGATTCGTCCCAGCCGAGTCGCCGAGCGGCGACAACCACAGCGGCCTCGGTGGGAGCTCCCACCGCACTCCACCCGGAGTCGGAGTGAATGACGCTGGCGTTCGAGGTCTGGGCGCCCGCGGCGAGCGCGGCGACGATGCCCGGGTGGCCGGCCCGGTCAGAGACGAGGAGCGTGGGATCGTACCCCACCGCATCGATCCCGATCCTGTCGTCGGCGGTGATGACCTCCCGAACGGTCATCTCAGAGCGGGTGAGCGTGCCGGTCTTGTCGGTGCAGATCACCGTGGCTGAACCGAGGGTCTCCGCTGACGCAAGTCGTTTCACGAGCGCATGGCGGCCCGCCATGCGTTGAACCCCGATGGCCAAGACGATCGACAAGACGGCAGGAAGCCCCTCGGGCACCGCGGCGACGGCCAGCGACACGCCGATCAGGAGCACCTCGATCACATCGGACGCCCCATTGATGTCGGACACGACCAAGCTGGCGCCGATCACGACGAGAGAGATGAGGACGACGGCGATTCCCAGCACCTTGCCGACGTGCGCGATCTCGCGTTCGAGCGGAGTCGGGAGCCGTTCGGTCTCGCTGAGCATCGTGGCGATGTGCCCGACCTCGGTGGTCATGCCTGTGCCCGTCACGACTGCGGTGCCACGACCGGCGACGGCTGCAGTGCCGGCGAAGACCATGGATGTGCGATCACCGAGGGCGGCGTCGCGACCGACTCGGTCAGTCGACTTCGCCACCGCCTCGCTCTCACCCGTGAGGGACGCCTCGGCAACACGCAAACTGGCGGAGGCCGCTACCCGCGCATCGGCCGCGATCGCATCGCCCTCCTCGATGAGAAGGACATCGCCGGCCACGACCTCCCGGGTCGGGATCGACAATCGTCGCCCGTCCCGCAAGACGGTCGCCTGCGCGGCTGCCATCTTGGCCAGCGCGGCGACTGCGGCTTCCGCTCGTTCTTCCTGCACTGCACCGAGTCCAGCGTTGAGGATCACGATCACCGCGATGACGATGGCATCGACCGGGAGCCCACCTTCCTCCCCCAACCACCACGCCACGAGCGATATCGCGATCGCTCCGAGCAGGAGCAGAACGAGCGGGTCGGTGAACTGTGCGGCGATCCGGGACCACCAGCTGCGAGTCTCGTGCGCATCGAGTTCGTTCGCGCCGTCGACGCGTAGCCGACGTTGCGCCTCGGCGTCGTCGAGCCCGGCCGCCAAGTCCACATCGAGTTCAGCAGCGAGCGATCCGACTCTCGCCGCGTGTGGGGCAGCGCGCGCCGCCGTGTCGGGAGTCCGGTCGCTCAACAGTCGAGCTCAGCCTCGATGTCGAGCACGGCCAGGGTCGTGCGAACCACGGCATCAGGATTGAGCGATATCGCGTCAATCCCGTTTTCGACCAGGAAACGAGCGACTTCAGGCTTGTCAGAGGGTGCTTGCCCGCAGAATCCCGAGTGCCGATCTGTGCGCTTGCATCCTTCGATTGCGAGACGGAAGAGTTCCATCACTCCCGGTTCGGTTTCGTCGAAATCGAACGCGACCATCTCGGAGTCCCGGTCCACCCCGAGTGCGAGCTGCGTCAGATCGTTGGATCCGATGGAGAACCCGTCGAAGTGTTCGGCGAAGGCATCGAGGGAGATGACGTTGTTGGGGATCTCACACATCACGAATATCTGCAGTCCGTTGTCACCGCGTCGTAGACCATTGTCGGCCATCTCCTCGACCACCGCGCGTCCTTCCTCCACCCGTCGACAAAATGGCACCATCGGAACGATGTTGGTGAGGCCCATGTGGTCTCGAGCTCGCAGTATTGCCTCGCACTCGAGTGCGAACCCTTCGCGGTATGCCGGATGGGTGTAGCGAGCGGCGCCGCGGAAGCCGAGCATCGGATTGGCCTCTGTTGGTTCGAAGCCGGCACCGCCGAGCAGGGCGGCGTACTCGTTGGTCTTGAAGTCCGACATGCGGACGACGACCTCGTTGGGCCAGAAGGCGGCGCCAATCGTGGCGATACCTTCGGCCAGGCGCCGGACGAAGAACTCGACCGGTGACTCATCGGCGGGGATGACCGCCTCGACTTTCGCCCGGGTGGCGTCGTCGAGCTGCTCAGGGTGGACGAGCGCCATTGGATGAATGCCGATGTGTTCATTGATGATGAACTCCATCCGGGCGAGGCCGATTCCGTCATTCGGAATCGACGCCAGGTGGAAGGCCCGGTCGGGGTTGCCGACGTTCATCTGGATCTTGGTCCGCGGCCGGCGCAGTTGTCCGACATCAACCCGGTCGATCGTGACGGCGATCTTGCCGTCGATTACCCGTCCGACATCGCCTTCGGCACAACTGACGGTGACGAGCTGGCCGGTGGTCAACGAGGCGGTGGCGTCCGTCGTGCCGACGACGGCGGGGATGCCGAGCTCACGGGCCACGATGGCGGCGTGGCAGGTACGCCCGCCGCGGTTGGTGACCACGGCGGCTGCCTGCTTCAGCACCGGTTCCCAGTCAGGGTTGGTGGTGTCGGCTACGAGCACAT
This sequence comes from Acidimicrobiales bacterium, assembly GCA_029263175.1. Classification (GTDB taxonomy): domain Bacteria; phylum Actinomycetota; class Acidimicrobiia; order Acidimicrobiales; family Aldehydirespiratoraceae; genus JAACCU01. The sequence goes on from JAJCXZ010000091.1 coordinate 77,832, forward strand.
CGCCCGGTTGGACGGTGGACAACTCATCGGCGGAGGTGATGACCCGAACGGGTCCCGCAGCAGCGCGTTCGCCAACGGCGCGGCCGGTCACGAGGGTCGGTCCGTCGCCCTCCAGTCGGAACGTCTCCAGCTCGGTTCCGATGTGGCGGGCAGCCACGGTCTCGGGGCGGGCCTGGACCAGATACAACAACCCGTCGAGTCCGTCCTTCGCCCACTCGATGTCCATGGGGCGGGGCTCGCCGGCCCGGGCCGAGTAGTGCTCCTCAACCGTGACGGCCATCTCGGCAAGGGTGATCACCTCATCATCGGTCAGACAGAATCGGCGCCGCTGATCCAACTCCACGTCGATGTTGATGGTCGCCTCGATGGCCTTCGGATCGGCATACACCATGCGGATCTCCTTGGACCCGAGCTTGCGCCGCAGCACCGCCGGGAAGGTCTTGAGCGTGGGCTTGAACACGGTGAACTCGTCGGGGTCGACGGCACCCTGTACGACGTTTTCACCCAGACCGTACGCGCCTGTGATGAACACGACGTCGCGGAATCCGGACTCGGTGTCGAGGGTGAAGAGGACGCCGCTGCTCGAAACGTCGGAACGCACCATTTTCTGCACGGTGACCGACTGGGCGACGTCGAACTGGCCGAAGCCGTGTTCGGTTCGATAATGCACGCCGCGATCGGTGAACAGGCTTGCGTAACAGCGCCTGACCGCGTCGAGCAGCGCTTCGTCCCCAGCCACATTCAGGTAGGTCTCGTGGGCGCCGGCGAAGCTCGCCTCCGGAAGGTCTTCGGCCGTGGCCGACGAGCGCACCGCGAGCGTGAGGTCAGATCCGTACTCGGCGAGCAGCTTGTGATGGGCGGCCACGATGTCGGCCTCCAGCCACTTGGGCAGGCCGGCTTCGTACACGACCTTGCGCGCCGCAGAGGAGCGTGTGTGCAGGTCCTCGACATCATCGCGATCGAGCGGGTCGAGGATCTCGTGCAACGTCGGAAGAATCCCTTTCTCGTCGAGGGTGTCGCGAAAGGCGGGCGCGATCACCGCGAATCCGTTGGGGACACGCACGCCGCGAGCAGTGAGCTCGCGATACATCTCGCCGAGCGATGCGTTCTTTCCTCCGACGAGCGGCACGTCGTCAATGCCGATCTCGCTGAAGAAGCGGATTGAACCACCGAGACTGGTCATACCTTCATGGTGCGCTCCCGGCGGGACGCCGCCCACAGGCGAAGGTCCATTTCGCCAGCCCGCATGTCCCGGCTAGATGATCACCCGTTCCATCGGCCTCGGGACGACGGCGGTCCAGCCGAAGCGGTCGTCGACTGCGTCGCGCATCGCAGCGCTTGCGTCCTCTGACCCGTGGATCAGGTAGCAGACGTCGGGTGCAGCGGGAGCGGCTCCGAGCCAGTCGCACAATTCGGGAAGATCGGCGTGAACGGAGAAGCTCTCGAGCTGGTGGACATCGGCTCGGACGGGAACGTAGGTGCCGAACATCTTCACGGTCCGTTCCCCATCGGCGAGGCGACGACCCCGGGTGCCCTCGACCTGGAAGCCGGACAGGATCACCGTGTTGCGCGGGTCGGGGAGGAGACGACGGAGGTGATGCAGCACCCGACCACCGGTCGCCATTCCTGACGCCGAGATGATGATCGAGGGGTACGACAGCGATGCCAGGGCCATCGATTCCTGCACCGTTCGGCACTCGGTGACCCTCGCTGTGTCGAATGGATCGTGATCGACGATCTCGGGGCGGATACCGGGGTGATCGTCGCGAAGCGCTTGCCGGTACAGGCCCAGCACGTTGAGCGCCATGGGGCTGTCGACATAGATCGGCAGTTCGGGGATTCGCCCTTCTCGTTCGAGCCGATGGAGCGCGTCGAGTACGACCTCGGTGCGGTCAACGGCGAACGCCGGGATGAGCACCATGCCTCCCCGCTTCGCCGTGGTGGAGATCGCCTCGGCGAAGACAGCGAGATCGTCATCATCGGTCGCGTGGCGATGGTCGCCATAGGTCGATTCGATCAACATGACATCGGCCGCCGGCGGTGGTGCCGGCGGTTTGAGAATCGGGTGCTCGGGTCGACCGACGTCGCCGCTGAAGAACGCACGGCGGGTGCCCCCGGGCCCGTCGATGTCGATCGCGATCGATGCACTTCCGAGAATGTGGCCTGCCCAGCGGAGATGCCCTTCGATGCCGCTTGCCATGGGGAATGGTCGGTCGAAGGGCTGCGGTGCGAGCAACTTGATCGCGTCTTGCGCGTCCCGATCGGTGTAGAGCGGCAAGGCCGGCGAGTGCTTGCTGTAGCCCTTCTTGTTCGCGTACCGGGCCTCTTCTTCTTGGAGGTGCGCCGAATCGATGAGCAGGATCTTGGTCAGCGCTGCGGTGTCCGGCGAGCAGTAGACCGGCCCCCGGAATCCTTGGTGCACGAGGGCCGGCAGATACCCGCTGTGATCGATGTGGGCATGGCTCAAGACCACCGCATCGATGGATTCAGGAGGAACCGGGAACGTGTTCCAGTTTCGTTTCCGTAGGTCCTTGAGCCCTTGAAAGAGCCCACAGTCGACCAGCACCCGTGCGTCGCCGTATTCGACCAGGAACCGGCTTCCGGTGACCGTGCGTGTGGCACCCAGGAAGCGAAGGCTGGGTCGAGAGGAGGTCATGAATCCAGCCTGGCCGATCAGATGATCGACGGGCAGGGTCGAACGTCAGCTTGCCGGTTTGGATGTCGCCTGGGCGACGATGACGCGGTTGCCGCCCTGGGTCTTCGCATGGTTCAGCGCCCCGGCAGCCCGGTGGAGAATCTCCTCGATCGTTCCCCCCGACGACGAGCCGATCACACCGATCGACAACGTGAACGGCTCCGATTCATCCTCCGACTGTGCGAGCACGAGTTCTTCACGCAACCGTTCGAAGGCTCGGGTGGCATCGCTTGGCGTTGTGCGGGGAAGAATGAACAACAATTCGTCGCCACCGATACGCCCGACCACATCTTCGGGGCGGATGGTGCGGCGAGACACGCGGGAGAGCATTTGCAGGGCATTGTCACCGGCTTGGCGACCCAGCGAGTCGTTGAGGCGGCTGAACCCGTCGATGTCAGCGACAGCGACCGTGAAACTCTGGCGCTCCTTGAGAAGCCTGAGCACGCGCTCCTGCATGGCTGCACGGTCAGGCAGGCCGGTCAAACGATCGACGGCGTCGGCCTGTGGGCCAGAAGTTGCGGTGCGGATGACGGCGATGCGAGCGGCGATGATGCCGGCGATGTCTTCGAGATGATCGACGAGCCTCGGGTCGATGAGCTGGCCCGGGGGACGGAAATGATAGAGCACGCCCAGGAGCTGTGATGTGGCGTTCAGCGGCACGGCGATGGCCGACATGGGCTTTGGGAGACGAGATTTCAGGTGGCCGCAGACGTCGAGACGATCAGTGGTCTCGTAGGTGAGGGTTGCGTTGGTGCGCGCCGCGAGTGAGTCCCACGGCGAGCTGCGATCGCCGGCGACGGGTTGGTGTTTTCCGGTGGCCACGCTCAGGGTGAGAACCGGCTCGACCGAGTCGACGAGGTGGAGCTCCACGGGTCGCTTGCCGAAGTTCCTGGTAAAGGACTCGCGGATGACGTCGATGGCCTCACGTTCGTTCACGACCTGATCGAGCGCTCGGTCCAGTGCGCGCAGCATCTGTCGTTCTGCGCGTTCGTCATGCAGCGCCCGCTTCGACTCGGCCACGCGTTCGTTCGCGTGCCGACGAGCATCATCGAGTCGACGACCGAAGAAGACCTGGGCAAGAAGCGGAGTACCGAGGCCGGCGAGCGCCGCCGGAATCGCCACGCGCAACGGCCAGTCGAAGGCTTCGGGCGCCGCACCTGTGGCGGCTGAGCCCGCGCCGACCACAACTGCGGCAAGAATGCCTATGGTCACCAGGCGCCGTGTCGGCGAGTCTCGATCGGACATCGCTCTTCTATCGATCAAAAGACCCGAAAACTGAGGGCCAATGGTCCGGAACGGGTCCAGACAGGAGTTTCTCGACCGATGGTGGGGAACCTGTCACTCAGTTGTATGTTACTCGGCGGTAACATCTCGAGTACCGCCTGCCGGCCCGTCACCTCTGAAGGATCAACATGTCTGACTTCTCCATGGCGCTCAACGAGGACCAGCTCGCACTCCAGAAGTGGATTCACGAGTTCGCGGTCGACGTGATTCGTCCCAACGCAGAAGAGTGGGACGAAAAGGAAGAGTTCCCGTGGCCGGTCGTCCAGCAGGCTGCCGAGATCGGTCTCTACGGCTGGGAGTTCATGGCCGAGGTCATGATGAACGACCCGACCGGAATTTCGACTGTGATGGCAATCGAGGAGATCTTCTGGGGTGACGCTGGTATCGGCATGGCCCTCATGGGCTCTGGCCTCGCTGCCGCAGGAATCGCTGCTTCCGGCACAACAGAGCAGCTCATGGAGTGGGTACCCCAGTGCTACGGCACCGCCGAGGATGTAAAGGTCGGCGCATTCTGTGCGTCCGAGCCCGATGCCGGCTCCGACGTCGGCGGCTATCGCTCCCGTGCCGTCTACGACGAGGCCAAGGACGAATGGGTCCTCAACGGCACCAAGGCATGGATCACGAACGGCGGGATCGCCAACATTCACGTCGTTGTCGCTGTTGTCGAGCCGGAGTTCGGATCAAAGGGCCACGCCTCCTTCATCGTCCCCCCGAACACTCCCGGCCTCTCCATGGGCCAGAAGTACAAGAAGCACGGCATTCGAGCGTCGCACACCGCTGAGGTCGTGCTTGACGACGTGCGTGTACCCGGTCACTGCCTGCTCGGTGGCAAGGACAAGCTCGACGAGCGCCTCGCCCGGGTCCGCGAAGGCAAGCCCGGCAACTCCCAGGCCGCGATGCAGACATTCGAAGCCACCCGCCCCGCCGTCGGCGCCCAGGCGCTCGGCGTTGCCCGTGCCGCCCTCGAATACTCGACTGAATACGCCAAAGAACGCCACGCCTTCGGCAAGCCGATCATCATGAACCAGGCCATCGCTTTCATGCTGGCCGACATGGCCACCGAGATCGAGGCCAGTCGAGCGCTCGTCTGGAAGGCCGCCTGGCTCGGCAAGAATGGTGTGTACAAGCATGCTGAGGGGTCGATGGCCAAGCTCAAGGCCGGCCGCACCGCCACCTGGGTCACCGAACGCGCCATCCAGATCCTCGGCGGCTACGGCTACACCCGCGAGTACCCGGTCGAGCGCTGGCACCGCGACGCCAAGATCCACGACATCTTCGAAGGCACCGAGCAGATCCAGCAGCTGGTGATCAGCCGGGCTCTGTCGGGGATGCGAATCGAATGATCTGACCAGCCTTGGCAGTAGCGGCGAACAGCTTCCTAGAACGGAACTTCTGTCTCGAGCAGAGGATGCGTCGGCTCAGAGCGCCGTGACACGATGCGACAGAACTCGACCGCGTCGAGTTCGAGCACTGGCCCGCTGTCACCCGCCACGTAGTGCCCGCCGGCCGGCCCGGTGAGGACGAGCTCGACGGCTTGGCCATGGCGGCTCGCCCATTCCCGGGCGACGTCGCCGACGATCCGCTGGTCGTGGGCATCGAGCACCGGAGCACGGTCGACGGCTCGGGCCAGGTCGGCGACGCGGTGCAGCCAGGTGTCGCGGGTGAGGATCGTGCCGAGCAAGTAGTCGAGACTCCACTTTTCGTCGATCGTGTTCATGGCGACGGGGATCTTCATCACCTTGGCCATCAGCGCCGGCGGCCGCCTTCGACCGGCGGCGGCGGCGTCGGCCGTCGAGCGGATCTGCGCCACGATTTCGGGAGGAGTCAGCGCGGACACCTTGGCGATCTGGATCGCTGTCATGGCATCGACCTCGTTCTCGCCGGACTCCTTCAGACGAGACTTGACCTGCTTCTGCTCGGCGATCTGGGCGCGGATGCCCGTCGCCGTAATCACGGCACCACAGAGGTGGCCGGCCAGGTCCCGCACGGTCCACCCGTCGCAGTCGGTGTCGCGGGCCCAGTCGGCGGGTTCGAGCGAGGCGAGGGCATCCGCGAAGCGGAGATATTCGACGCGGCCGAGCTCGGCCGCTTCCTTGCGGGTGAGCGGGGGCAGGCCGCGCATGTTGATCGGGGCAGTCTCGGTCGTTGTCATCCTTGCTCCATGAGTGGTGGGTCGGGCGGGAGCCCGACGTGGTTGCAGAACAGTTCGGCTGCGTCGTCGACGAGGCGTTCCCATCGCTCCCCACCCGGGTCGTTCGCGAGTTGTTGGCTGGCCAGCCCGCTGCACATCGCCGTCCACAGGTCGAGATGCGCTTGATCGGTGATCCCGACCGCGGCGAACTGCGCGGTGTAGTGCTCGTAACTGGCCACCGACGCCGCATAGGCCTCGGGACTGGGCTCGAAACCGTTGATGATGCGCTGGTTCATCAGCTGGAAGCGGACGAGTTCCGCGGTGCTGAATGCGAACCAACTGCGAGCCCCGGCGCGCAGCGAGGCGCGCGGTCGGTCGGTGTCGACGGGCCAGGTCGCGCTCAGTTCGCCCAAGGCACGCCAGGCCTGGCAGAACATGGCGTCGAAGATCGCGTGCTTGGAGTCGAAGTAGGCGTACAACGTCGGCGCCTTGAGACCGACCTCGTCGGCGAGTTGGCGCAGGGACCACCCTGTCAGCCCCTCTCGCCGACTCAGATCCCAGGCGGCTTCGATCACCATTTCACGGGTGGCGTCGGCCCGTGCCTCGCGCACCCGATCCCGCACCTGAGCCTCTCTCGAACATCGGTCGGTTGTATCGAACATCATTTGATCTTGTCGAATGCCATTCGAAATGTCAACCTTCGTCGGTGGCCATCACCCGGGCCGTCTCGGGTCTGCGCATGCGTTGGCTCCGTCACACACCGCGGTGGCGCGATCAGCGAGGCTGTGGGCGTGCAACACGCATTGACGATTCCACCGTACGGAGGCCTGGCCGACCCAGCCGCGCTTGTCGAAATGGCGATCGCCGCCGAGCGAGCCGGTTGGGACGCAGTCTTTCTGTGGGACCACGTGCTGCGCCGGCCGACCGACCCGCAGGAGACGGCCGACCCGTGGGTCGCAATGGCGGCCATGGCCGTTGCGACCGAACGAGTCCGGCTCGGGCCCATGGTCACCCCGATTACGCGCCGCCGACCGATCAAGCTGGCGCGCGAATGCACCACGCTCGATCACCTGTCCGGTGGGCGCCTCACTCTCGGACTCGGCTTGGGCGTCGACACGACCCGTGAGCTGAGCGCGTTCGGTGAGGTGGTCGACGCCCGCGAGCGTGGCGCCCGCCTCGACGAGGGTGCCGAACTGTTGACTCGTTTGTGGTCCGGTGAAGGGGTCGACTTTCACGGTGAGCATTTCATCGCCGACCGCGTGACGGCGTTACCCCGACCGGTGCAGCGACCCCGGATCCCGATGTGGTTCGCTGCCCGCGGATCGGCCCGCAAGCCGGTGCTGCGAGCCGCCCGGTACGACGGCCTCTACCCGATCGAGGTGAACGAAACCGATCTTCGGGCGATGTTGGACCTCGTTGCCCAGGAGCGGGGCACCCTCGACGGGTTCGACGTGATCGCCCGTCCGACCGAGGAGTTGTCGTACCGGTTGCTTGAAGACCTCGGCGTGACGTGGGCGATCACGGGGCCCACCCCGGGCGACCCCACCGCGTTTGAGATGGCGGAAACCTCACCGGTCGATGTGTTCGGGACCGACGGATGAAGCCCATTTGGAGGCGGAGCGCATGTCTCGTGCCTCTGGCTCGGCGTCAGTGACTGCCCTCAGATCTCCGTCCCCCTGTGAGCACGTTCACTCCGCTAGCAAGCGCACCGCACCGTTGGACGGGTCAACCTCGATCCGAGCCCGGTCGGGGATCGTTTGGCAGGCGCCTCGCGCGCCGACGACGGCAGGGATGTCCAGCTCTCGAGCCACAATCGCTGCGTGGGCGGCGAGCCCGCCCTCTTCGACCACGAGTCCGGCGGCCTGGGTCAGGAGCAGACTCCAAGTTGGTGTGGTGCACGGAGCGACGAGTATGTCGCCCGGTTCGAGTTCGAGGTCAGCGCGTGGTTCGTAGATCACCCGCGCTCGGCCAGAGATCGTCACGCTGCCGATGCCGTCGCCTCGTGCGACTGTCGTGTCATCGGTGAACTCGGTTGAGGGTGCGCCCCACTCGAACTCCATGAACGCCAACCCGATTCGTGTGCCGAGAGCGAGGCCGGGCGGCATGGCATCGACAGGTGGCGCCGACTCGGGCGCTCCGAGCAGTTCGGGCATACCTTTCCTCCCCACCTCATAGCGTCGAGTTCGGCGGGCGGCCAACTCGTCCTCGGATGGACCATTGCTCATACGGGTCATGCGTCGAAGTTCGTCCGCTGTCGCCTCCGCGGCGTGGTCGGGCTCGGCAAAACCCGACCGGTTGCCGATTTCGAGCACGGCGCGCCGGACGAGACCGAATGGCCACTCGGCCGTGCATGGTCCGATTGCATCGCGGAGCGCCAGGCACTGGCGCGCCACCGAGATGAGCTCGCGGGCACGGCCGATGTCCTGGGTGGGCACCTTCGTGAGCACGGCGTCGATCGCCGCGGTGCCGTCGACCTGAGGGGCGTTGGATTGGCGGAGCGCTGCGAGCACGGCCGAGGGCATCTCACCGACCGTTAGCGCTTCGAGGTCGTAGCCAGTGAGCATCCACCAACCATGGCGATCAAGCCACGTCTCGAGTAGCTGAGCGGCCTGGGGTGATGCCGCCCGGACCTCGTCCAGTGAATCGACCGGCGTGCCGGCAAGCTCGTTGCGGAGTGGGTCGAGAGCGCGGATCGCCTCGGTGGTACCGGGCGAAGCGCCTGCGAGTACCGAGGCGACGTCGTTCGGCGTCAGCGACCACCGATCTGCACCTTCCACCAGGAGTTGGCCGAGACCGAAGCCTTGGACGGGGGCCAGCTCGAAATGAGCGGTCAACGCTGCACCGAGATTCGCCAATGTCTCGTCGAGGTGAGCGGCGAGTCCGTCGCCGTCCAGCGAACTGACGTCGACTTCCTGGACTTCGGTGTGTCTTGCGGTCCACATCTGTCGATCGTGCGCATGCCATTGCTCGATCCACTGGCGCCAGCCTTGCTCCTCGAGCACGGTCGTCGCCCGCTTGTTGCGTCGACGGAACTCTGGGTGGAGTCGCATCGCGAGTCTCAAAACGATGACCGGTGGAGGGGTCGAGCCCGGCTTGTCGATCAGGGGTACGGCGCGGCTGTACGCAACGCCGTTCACAAGCTGTTCGTCAATCGTCACCAGTGGGACGCCAAGTCGGGAGAAACCGGTAGCGAACCCTTCTCGAAACGCCGGCGGGTGTACCTGAGCGGCAATTGGGGTGAATGGCCGTGTGATGTGGCGACCGATCCTCCATTCGCCAGGGCCAGGGGGTGTCCAGTTGAGTGTCGGTGTTTCAATCGAGCCCATGGCCGATCTCCCATTCTTCTCGTGTGGCCCGCATGAGGGCAGTGACTGCCCACGTTGCGATCTCCGATGCCTCGTCCGCGTTGAGCCCGAATACTTCACGGAAGTCGAGGAATGCCCTTGAGGAGGGGACGGTCAGCCACAGCATCAGCATCCGGTTGCCCGCGGGCGTGTTCGGGTCGATCCCCATCGATGCGAGTGCCTCGGCGAGCCTTGGCAGCCGATCGCGAATTCGGATTGCCCGCATCTCGCGACCGACGGGGGTCGACGAGACCGCAAGGATGCGATCGAAGTTCTGCTCCTGCCATCTCCACACCTCGAACAACAGCTCGCGCCATTCGGCCATCGTCTGGGGTTGGGCGTCGCGGAGGTGGGTGTCTTCGCGGGCCACCGCGGCAAGCAATGCCTTGCGGTCGGGGTAGTGGCGATAGATCGTCGCCGGCGAGATGCCCGATCGAGTCGCTACTTCGGCGACCGTGAACTGGCCCTGCTTCTCGATCAGGGCGACGACCGCGTCGATGATGCGTTTGCCGGTGAGTTGCTTCTGCCCTGCACGGGTGACGGGTTCATCGAAGGGCATGGCAGCAGACTAGCGAGAGAAATCCTCTCAGAAATGGGTTGACGAGAGACTATCTCTCATCTAAGAATGCGACAGAAGGTCTCTCTCAAGCGAGGTCGAGCTCATGAAAGCTCAGCGAAAGCACTGGATCGCGGTAACGGTGGTGGTCGGAGTCGCCGTCGTGTTGTTGGGCCCGCAGGGCCCACTTGGTGGCTTCTGGGGCGCCGAGGGCGAGGACCCGACCGGAGGGGCACTTGCGGCGCTGGTCGTCTACTCCATTCTTGAGGCGGCCGTGTTCGGGCTCGGTGTGGCGATGGCGTTGTTCGGCCGGCCGCTGCTGAAGCAGTTGGGCGCGGGTGAGCGGCTCACCCGGGTGACGTTTGTCGCGATCGTCTGGGCGCTCGTGAGTTGGTGGCCGCACGGCTCGTTCCATCAGGCCATCGAGGAGAACAACTTCGGCGCGCTGGCCGCTATCGAATGGGGCTTCCACGCCACCATGCTCGTATGCGGCCTCGTGATCGCCAGGTTCTTCTGGGAAGTGCTCGGACGCTCGGTTGCCGATACGACCGAAACGGTCCCTTCGTCGGCCTGATCGGTTCCGTTCGCGTCGGAGCAGCGGTCACCGGCGAACAAGTCCAAAATCATGCCTCCACGGGCGGCACGGTGGTTCCGAGCGCCTTGCCGAGAGCCGGTGCCGGTGGCGGCGATGACTACGCTGACAGCGTGACGACGGATCCAGATCATCTCATCGAGCAGATCCGTGCCTCCGTACTGGGACTCCTCGAGATGGTCGAAGGCCCCTTCGGGCCTCGACCGGTGGTCTACGCCGATTACACGGCCTCGGGGCGCTCGTTGGCGATGATCGAGGACTACATCTCCGACGTCGTGTTGCCGCTCTACGCGAATACCCACACCGAGTCGTCGGGCACGGGCCTGCAGACCTCCCGCTTCCGCGCTGATGCCCGCGAGATCGTGGCCAGGTGCACCGGTGCCCTCGACGACGAGCATGCCGTTCTCTTCTGCGGGAGTGGGTCCACGGGCGCCATCGCCAAGCTCGTCGGGGTGCTCGGACTGAGGATCCCCTCGGTGCTCGATGACCGGTTCGGATTTTCGAGCCAGATCCCCGATGAGGAACGACCCGTCGTGTTCATCGGCCCCTACGAGCACCATTCCAACGAGCTCCCGTGGCGGGAGTCGATCGCCGATGTGGTGACGATCTCCGAGGACGCCGACGGCCACATCGATGCCGCCCAGCTCGAACTGGAACTCCAGCGCCATCAAGGTCGGCCACAGCTGATCGGGTCGTTCTCGGCCGCGTCCAACGTCACGGGCATCGTGACCGACACGGTTGCCATCTCGTCCCTGCTGCACCAGTACGGCGCTCTCGCCTTCTGGGACTATGCGGCCGCGGCCCCCTACGTCGAGATCGACATGGCATCGTCGCAGTCCGGGCCCGGCTACCTCGACGCGATCTTCGTATCGCCGCACAAGTTCATCGGCGGACCGGGCACCCCCGGCCTCTTGGTGGCGCGACGCGAACTGTTCAGCAATCGTGTCCCCGATGTGCCCGGGGGTGGCACCGTCGCCTTCGTCAACCGGCTCGAACACGACTATCTGGCTTCGATCGAAGACCGTGAGGAAGGCGGCACCCCCGACATCATCGGGTCGATCCGGGCAGGGCTGGTGTTCCAGCTCAAGGAAGCTGTCGGTACGGAAACGATCCGGGCTCGCGAGGAGACGTTCATTCGTCGGGCCATGGACACGTGGGATCAGCATCCGCGCATGGAGATCCTCGGTAGTCATTCGGCCGAGCGACTCTCCATCGTGTCGTTCGTGGTTCGAGATGAGGCACCGGGCGAACCTCCCGGTAACCGCTTCCTGCACCACAATTTCGTGGTCGCCGTCCTCAACGATCTGTTCGGCATCCAGTCTCGGGGTGGCTGTTCATGCGCGGGCCCGTACGGACACCGGTTGCTCGGCATCGATCTCGACCTGTCCCACGAATTCGAACGGGAGATCACCCGCGGTTGCGAAGGCATCAAGCCCGGCTGGGTGAGGGTGAACCTCAACTACTTCATCGACGACGAGACGCTGGACTACATCATCGAAGCCGTGGCCCTCGTGGCCGACCGCGGCCGTTTTCTGTTGCCCTACTACCGCTTCGAACCCGACAGCGGGCTCTGGCGACACCGCGACGGGCTCGCCGCACCACCCCTGTCGCTTCATGATGTGACCTATCCAGCCGGGGAGATGAACTTCCCATCTCGCCAGCGCCCGCTGCCGGAGGGGGCGCTGCCGGACTACCTCGATCAGGCGAGGAAGCTCGTCGACGCACTGGCCGACGCCCAACCCGACCCCATCGGTGTGCCCACCACTACCGGCGACTTCGAACATCTCCGCTGGTTCCGGTATCCCGACGAGGTGAGCGAGTGGTGACCCCGGAACCCATTTCGCACGACCCAGTCGAGCGGGTGCATCAGGCATTCCGGCGGCGAGTGGCCACTGCCGACTTTCTCCCGGGCAGGGTCGTGGACTCGAAAGCCGCAGTGCCGGACGTTGCCGATCTGGTCGCCCTGTTCCGGAGCCAGGCCACGAGTCGACACGTCGACAGACTCGCTCGCCGGCTCCGGGCCAAAGGGCTCGGCTACTACACGATCGGGTCGTCAGGCCACGAAGGCATGGCCGCTGTGGCGGCCGCGCTTCGTCCGACGGACATGGCCTTCCTCCACTATCGGGACGCCGCCTTCCAGATCGAACGGGCCCGCCAGGTCGAGGGCCAGACACCCGTGCGCGACCTGGTGCTGAGCCTCATGGCCTCGAGCGATGACCCGATCTCCGGTGGCCGGCACAAGGTGCTGGGATCCAGGGCGCTGGCCATCCCGCCCCAGACCAGCACGATCGCCTCGCACGTGCCGAAAGCAGTCGGTGCCGCGTATTCGATCGGGCTGGCCCGTCGAGCTCGCCCCGAGCACCAGGCGATTCCTGACGACGGGTTGGTGGTCTGTTCCTTCGGCGACGCGTCACTCAATCACGCCTCCTGTCAAGCCGCGATCAACACGGCTGGGTGGACGGCTCATCAAGGCGTGCCCCTCCCACTCCTGATGGTCTGCGAGGACAATGGCATAGGCATCTCGGTCCCCACCCCTCCGGGCTGGGTGGAAGCCAGCATGTCCGGTCGAGCCGGTATCGACTACCTCCGCGGCGATGGACTCGACATCGTCGACACCCACCGAGCCACGGTCGCTGCCGCTGAGCAGATCCGGCGCACCAAACGCCCGGTCTTCCTTCATCTGAGTTGCGTCCGGCTGTATGGCCACGCCGGGGCCGATGTGGAGACCGTCTATCGATCGAGCGCCGAGATCGAATCGTCGGAGGCCAACGACCCGCTGCTGCACACGGCGCGGATCCTGGTGGATCAGGGAGGCCTGCTACCCGACGAGGTGCTCGCCATCTACGACGAGGTCGAGAGAGAAGTGGAGAAGGTGGCGGATGAGGCCTCGACGACGCCGCTCCTGCGCGACCGCCACGCGATCATGAGCTCGATCATTCCTCCCGCCCGTACCAACTCGATCGACCAGAGCGACCCGTTCGATACCGGGCCGTTCGACACCGGGCCATTCGACGATGTGCAACTGCGGGCCATGGACGAGCCCCAGAGTATGGCCAAGCTGCTCAACTGGACGCTGGCTGAGATCCTGCACCGGCACAATGAGGTGGTGCTGGCGGGGGAAGACATCGGCGTCAAGGGTGGGGTCTACGGCGTGACGCAGCGGCTCCAAGCCCGGTTCGGCCCCCACCGGGTGATCGACACGGTGCTCGACGAGCAGTCGATTCTGGGGTTGGCCATCGGCATGGCCCACAACGGGATGGTGCCCATTCCCGAGATCCAGTTCCTGGCCTACTACCAGAACGCGCAGGACCAGATCCGGGGAGAAGCGGCGACCCTTCCGTTCTTCTCGGCGGGTCAGTTCACCAACCCACTGGTGGTTCGTATCGCCGCCCTGGGCTACCAGCGCGGGTTCGGAGGTCACTTCCACAACGACAACTCGATCGCCGTTCTGCGCGACATCCCTGGCCTGATCGTGGCGTGCCCCTCCAATGGGGCTGACGCCAGTGCCATGCTTCGGGAGTGCGTTCGTCTGGCCCGCGAAGAACAGCGGATCGTGGCCTTCCTCGAGCCGATCGCCCGCTACGCCACCATTGACCTCCTCGAGGACGGTGACCGCCTCTGGGCTCACCGCTACCAACCCGCGGCCTCGGCGCCGTCGGCCCCGCTCGGCTCCATCGCCGTCAACGGCACCGAGACCGACGTCGCCATCGTCACCTACGGCAATGGTGCCTTCCTGGCGGCCCAGGCTCGAGCCGACCTGGCGACGCGGGGCGTCGCTGCACGGGTCGTCGACATTCGCTGGCTGTCGCCGCTGCCGTTGGACGCGGTGGCTGACGCCGTAGCCGACTGCGCGCGTGTGGTTATTGTCGATGAGTGTCGGGAGAGTGGGTCTGCCAGCGAAGCGATAGCGATCGGCCTGCTGGAGCGGGGCGTTGGTCCGGTGGCCAGGTTGTGTGCCGCAGACTCTTTCATCGCCACCGGGCCGGGGTCGGCTGCCACCCTCCCCAGCCGAGAGGCCATCGTGAGCGCGTGCTCCTAGCTGAATAGAGCCACGTCGGCACGAGGTCCGCCTCGAGTGTCAGTTCTGGTTGGTCACGGTGAACGCGTCGGGAATGTTGCCGTCGATGTCCTTGAACCAGCAACTGGCTTCGTCAGCCGTCGCCTCGACGCCGAAGGAGCAGAACAGGGCGCCGTGATTGGCGCCTTGCTGATTGGCGTAGATGCTGGCCCACACCCCTCCGCAACCGTACGGCGGGGTGGTCGGCAGGCATCGTGTCTGATCGCGGATGCTCCTCCCGGCGATCCCGGAGACGAAGGCGAACGTGGCCCCCGGGGCCACTCGAACCTCATCGGCCATCGGCCATGCCGGGTCGAGGATCTGCTCGCTCATGTCGATGAGTGTCCGTGTGCGTTCGTAGCTGTGCTCGTGACCGGTGGCGATGATCGCCCCGCCTTCGCGGCAGGCCTCGTAGACGTCCCAGTCGACCTCACTCGTTTTTCCGCCGATCTGCATCTCCTGGTTGAGCTTGTGCCACGTGCAGATCCGCCAGTCGGAAGGGGTGGCAGCGAGTTCGTTCTCGATGAACGTCGCGTGGTCGGATCCCAGCGTGCCGACCCCGGAAAGGATGAAGAACAGTCCGTGGAACGTGCAGCTCGTGTTCACACCGAGCTCGCCGGTGCAGTATGCGTCGGGCACTCTCGCCAGCCGTTCGGCCAGTTTCTCCTGGTAACCCCCGGATCCGCTCCAAGCCACGGTGTCGTGGTTGCCGACGCTGGCGAAGTACGGGAAGTCGGCGCCGAGCACATCGGTGATCAGGTCGTCCCATGCATCGGGATCGTCGCCGTAGTCGAAGTCACCCTGGTGCAGAACCATGGTCGCACCCTCGGCGTCGATGAGCTCGAGGACGTCGCGTGCATCAGCACCCGAGCCCTGGTCGCCGATGAAGGCAACGATCAACTCTTCGCCCATCGGGACCGTCGTGGTCGTGGTGGTGGTCGTCGTGCTCACGATCGGAGCCGTGGTTGTCGGGTTTGGATTCGGGCTCGATACCTGGCCCGCGCACACGGGCGAAGTGGGATGGGTGAGGTCAATCGTCACCGGCGGCGATCCCTTGTAGCGGAACAAGAACGTGGCCATTTCTGCTCTGGTGGCCGTGGCCTCCGGAGCGAAGGTGCTGGGCGACGTCCCGGTGGTGATCTCCATGGCCACCATCCAGGCGACGGGGGCCTGTTGCCATGGGCGAGCGACGTCGGAGAACGGATGAGTCCCTGTGACCGGCTGCCCGGCGAGGCGATAGAGCAAGGCGGCGAGTTGGCCGCGGGTGAGCGGATCGTCAGGAGAGAACGTGCTGGGTGACGTGCCCGTGGTGATTCCCGCGTCGGCCATCCACGACACCGCACCTTGCTGCCAGTCGGCGATGACGTCTGCAAATGGGTGGGCCGGGGCCGCCGGCTCGCCCTCCATGCGCCAGATCAACGCTGCGGCTTGACCGCGGGTGACCGTGTCGTCGGGCGAGAAACAGGTGGCACTCGTGCCGGTGGTGATGTTGTGATCGACCATCCACTGCACCGCAGGCGTGTAGAACTTCTCCGCCGCCACGTCGCCGAACCCGGCCACTCCCGACGCCGGTGCCGAGCTCACCACGGCCGCCAGGGCCAGGCATCCGGCCAGCAGCGCGCCGACCAGCGGCAAATGGCGGGTGGGACGAATCGGGCGACTCGGGGGCCCGGTTGTCGCGTTCATCTGTTTCCTCGGGGGCCGAACCGCCGGCGACACACAGGATATGTCAACCCGCTTCCGCGCGAAAGTTCGAACGAGCGCGGCACCCGGAGTGTTCGCCGTCGCTACGTCGTCCTAACGCGTGGCCTCGAGGAGGGCATCCAGACCGTCGAGGCAGCCATTCCACCCCGCGAGGTGGGTATCGCGTGCTTCCTGACTCGCGAGACGCGTATGCACCACGGTCACCAGCGTGCCATCGGGGGTCTTCTCGAAGGACACGTCAACATTGCTGTGTTGGGTGGCTTCGTCGATCGGCTCCATGGCCCAGGTGTAGCTGAGACGAGACGGCGGCTCGACCTCACTGAATGTTCCGCTGATCCACATTGTCTCGCCCGACGGGGTCAGGTTTGCAATCCGGTAGGTTCCGCCCTCGGCGACGTCCATCTCTGCCTCCGGACATGTGACTCCGCCGGCTCCCCACCACGCCATGATCTTGGTTGGATCGGTCCAAGCGTCGAACACGCGCTCTCGGTCGGCGCGGATGATCCGGCTCACTTCGAGCTGGGTGGAAGTAGCGGTCACGTGTCTTCGTCCTCGACGAAGTTGGCCAAGGCCTCCAGGGTGCTCTCCCAGAACTCCGTACCCTCCCGGATCCATGCGTCGGCGGCCCGCAGCCTGTCGACTCTGAGCGCGCACAGGCGGGTCCGGCCCGAGCGCCAGCGATGAACGAGACCCGCATCCTCGAGAACAGAAACGTGTTTCGAGACACCGGGCAGGGTCATGTCGAACTGGGAGGCGATCTCGCTCATCGTGGCTTCTCCGTGGGTCAACTGGGTGATGATCGAACGACGAGTGGGGTCGCCCAGGGCTCGAAAGACACGATCCAGAGCGTCGTCGCCTCCGGGCGCCTCAAGTTCGGTGGTTGAAGTTGCGGCCTGCATGATCTGATGGTAAACCATTCGGATAACTAAACCAAACAGTTAAGTGAGGCCTGGATGACCGACGACAGCTCCCAATTCGAATACGACGGCGAATGCGCGTTCGCGATCAGCACCGGCAAACGAGGGGTCGCCGGATCACCGAAGCACACCATCATCGACGGAGACAGGACCTACCAGTTCAGCAACGGAGTCGCCCGCCTGCTCTGGAAGGTTCTCCCGAATCGCGCCGCGAAGGCCGATGAGGTCTATCGCGAGGCGTAGTCGCCGGCTGCCGCGGCTCAGGGCTTCTCCCTCTCAACGGGATCGAGGCTCTAGTCTTGCGGCCGCATGAAGATCGCCTTCCTCTACGAGCATCCGACCTGGACCCGGTCCACCGCAGCCGCAATCCAGGCGCGAGGTGTCGAGATCGAGACCATCGACGTGGCGACGTTTCAGTGGCGCGCAGACGAGTCGCCTCCACCGTTCGACCGATGGATCAATCGAGTGAATTCGATGCCATCGGCTGGGCGTTCTGCGGCGGTGGTGGCGGGCACGGGTCAACTCCTGTCGTGGCTCGAGTTGCACGGGCAGACGGTCATCAACGGATCCACTGCTCAGCGCATCGGTTCCTCGAAAGCATTGCAGGGTGCGCTCTTTGCGCAGACCGGGATGCACACACCGGCAACCGTGGCGATCGGCGATCCCGCCGCAGCGATGCAGGCGGCTGAGGCGGTCAGCTTTCCCCTCTTGACGAAGCCCAACGTTGGTGGCTCCGGTGCGGGAATCAGCCGGTTCGATCAGCCCGGCGACCTTGCCGCCGCGATCGCCGGCGGTGAGATCGACCTCGGCAGCGACGGCACCGGAGTGGTCCAACGGGTGATCGAGAGCTCCGACGGTCTCGTCTACCGCGTCGAAATGCTCGGAGCAGCGGTGCTCTACACCACTGCCCAACCGCTCTCGAGCGACGGTTTCAACTACTGCGCCGTGGATGGCACTTCAG
>JAJCXZ010000092.1 GCA_029263175.1 Acidimicrobiales bacterium
AGGCGACCGATCTGATGATCGGGCATCCAGCGGGTCAAGCGCTCGTGCCACTGCTCCATGAGCACCCGCGAGGGCACGATCACGAGCGCGAACAGGCCGCGGCCGACAGCGTCTTCAATAGCGGTCAGGGCCACATCGGTCTTGCCCGAGCCGGTAACTGCTTCGATTACGCCGCGTCGGCCGCACTTGTGCCACGCCATCAGCGCGTCGTGTTGCCAGCGGTAAAGGGAGTGCACCAAACAGTCAGGCTACGGTGCCAACCCCCTGGAGCATCGCGATCGCGGCGGGGTCGTAGCCGAGTTCGCCGAGAATCTCGTCCGTGTGCTCGCCGGTTACTCCGATCTCTGCCCGGAACTCCCCAGGCGTCTCCGAGAATCGGGCTGCCGGCAGTGGCTGGCGAAGGCGACCAGCTGTCGGGTGATCCCATTCCACGACGATGTCGTTGTGCAGGACCTGAGGAACCTGGGAGAGATCGAGGACTCGATAACCATGCAAAGGACCATTCATGAGGACGCACAGTAGGTCGCCCGTGTGGGACACACAGGCGCTAGGTTTCCGGCCGTGACCGCAAACGACATCAAGCCCTCCGGCGACTACGAACGCACGCCCGGTGGCGCAATCCTCATGGACGGCAAGCGTCTCCGCGACGAGATTGTCGCCCAGCTCAACGAGCGCATCACGGCGCTGGGCAATCCCCACGTCTGCCTTGCCACCGTCTTGGTCGGCGACGACAAGCCGAGCCAGATCTATGTGCGCAGCAAGCGCAAGAAGGCTGATGAGGCGGGCATGATGTCGCGCCACGTCGGCCTGCCGGCCGACGTCACCCAGGAGTTCCTCGAGGCGGCTGTTCTCGATCTCGTCAACGACCCGCACGTTCATGGCATCCTCGTGCAGCTCCCGCTACCGGATGGTCTCGATGCCGAGCGAGTGCTTGCTCTGATTCCTCCCGAGAAGGATGTCGACGGCTTGACCGAGCGGTCGATGGGTCGTCTCGTTCGCGGCGGCGACGGCCATGTCCCCTGCACTCCGCTCGGCGTGATGCGGCTCATGGAACGCTATGGCGTGGAGACGAGCGGCAAGCGGGCCGTGGTCATCGGGCGTTCGACCCTGGTCGGACTCCCACAGGTGCTCCTGCTCGGCCGTAAGGGCTGTGACGCCACCCCAACGCTGGCTCACTCGCGAAGCGGTGATCTCGCTGCCATCTGTCGCGAAGCGGACATCATCGTCGCCGCGGTTGGTGTGGCCGGCTTGGTCACGGCCGAATTCGTGAAGCCGGGAGCTGCCGTTCTCGACGTCGGAATCTCGCGCACCGCCGAGGGAATCCAGGGCGACGTCGACTTCGACTCCGTTCAGGAGATCGCGGGAGCGATCACCCCGATGCCCGGAGGCACCGGTCCCATGACCATCGGCTGCCTGCTCGAGAACACCCTCCACGCGGCCCGTATGCAGGGAGCGCTCTCCTAACTCGGGGCGAGATGGGCGGTTGCGCCGCTTCCGAGGATGCGAAGGAAGATTCCCGAACGTGGTTTCGGTGCCACATAGGACGACTTCGGCGGCATCAGTTCATGAGCTTCGGCGACGGCCATGATTTCGGCGACCGAGGTCGGGAAAAGGAACAGGCCGACCGCGCCGTCGAGATCGCACCGACGAACGATCTCGTCCAGACCAGCGGGGTCGGGCACGTAGTCGATACCGCTGTTGGGCGCGAGTTCGTCGATACCGAGTACACCCGTGATGAGGTCGCGGCGAACCCGCTCCACATCGAGGTGGGCCAACGCACCGGGACGGTCCACTGGCGCAAGCCGGAGGCGCCACCAGCGACCCTGGATGTACACGCCCACCTGACCCTTGTCGCGGGGGAGGGCGGCGTCTCTCGAATCGACCGCTTCGACGTCAGCGCGTTCGGCAAATGCGGCGATGATCTCGTCGGGGGTTCGACCGAGCGCATCCATGCAGCGGCGATGGAAGGGATCGACCTGCAGGGCATCGTCGGGGAACACGACCGCGAGCGTCCGTTGGAATTGTTCGAGCTCGGGCATCTTGGCCGCACCGGCGAGCGCAGCCGCGGATCGGTGATGTCCGTCCGTCACATAGATGACGGCCTCGGCGAGTTGCTCGGCGATGACCGCGGCGTCGTCGGATTCCAACGCCCAGACCTGGTGCCGTACGCCTTCGACGAAGTGATCGACGTCGGGCTTTGTGGCAACGGTGACGTCGTGGAGGATCTGCTGGATCACCGGGTCAGCTCGGTAGGTGAGGGTGACCGGCGACGACGTCGCTCCCACCCAGTGAAGATGGTTGCCGAGCAACTTGGCGCGAGACGGGCGCACATTCTCGTGGGTGAGGATGCGTCCGTCGGAGTAGCCGCCGACGTCCATAGCACCGACGACACCGATCTGGGTGTGCTCGTCGGCAGTCAACCGATAGGCGTACATGGTGGGCCGGCCCGTCGGCTCGAATGCTTCGGCCTCGAGGATGGTGGTGAGCGTGTCAGCGCCTCGTTGCAGGAGATCTTCATCCGTCGCATCATCGCCGTACTCGAGATCCTCTCGAGATCGAGTGACTCCGAGGTACGAGTAGGGGTTGTCCTCGACAATTCGACGACGTTGGTCGGGCGACTTGGAGTCGTATGCACCGGCAATGACGCTCGATGCCCAGTCGTGCTTGATCAGCCAGCCGGCGAACGGCTCGAAGAGGCGGCGTCGTGTCACGTGCGGGTGATGGAGACGTAGATCACGTCGTCGAGGGACTGGAGTTCGGCGATGACCTCATCCGAGGGAAGGTGGCCAACGTCGATCGAAGCGACGGCTGCCTTGGCGCCGAGGAAGACCTGATTCTGCATGTTTGACACGTTCAGCTGAGCGGTGCGCAGAACCGCCAGAACCGACGCCAGAACGCCGACCCGGTCCTTGTGGCGGATCGTGAGGCTCGCGGCTTTGTGGGGTACGGGATCGAGGTTGACGCAGTGAACCGGTCGACCGGATCGATACGCATTGATGCCGTCGATCGTGCCAGCTGCCACCGCATCCTGGGCCTGTTCGGTCGAGGCCCCGATGTGGTGGGTGCCGACCACCGATGGATGGGCGGCAAGTGCACTCTCGAACTCTCCAGTGCCCGAACCCGGCTCATCGACGAAGACGTCGAGCCCGGCGCGCAACCCCCGCTCGTTCATGGCGGCGATCAGCGCGGCTTCGTCGACCACGTCGCCGCGCGAGGTGTTGAGCAGGATTGCGCCGTCCTTCATCTGGCCGAGGAAGTCAGCGTCGACGAGGCCCTTGGTGTCGGGCGCTCCGGGGACGTGAAGGGACACGATGTCGGAGGTGGCGAGGAGTTCCGCGAGATCGTTGACATAGGTGATGCCGGCACGTTCGGCGCGAGCGATGGCGGTTTCGGAGCGGTCCGGTTTCGCTACGGCGACCACGTCGATCCCGAACGCCCATGCCCGTTCGGCGACTGCGAGTCCGATGTCGCCCACCCCGATGATGCCCATGCGCCGCCCGGCCAGTCCGGCGGCCCTGCTGTAGGTCTGTTTGTTCCACGCACCGGCCCGAAGGTCGGCGGTTCCCGCCGCGATGTGGCGATCGACGGCGATCAGCAGCCCCATGGTGAGTTCAGCGACGGCGAGAGCGTTCTTCCCGGGCACGTTGCAGACGAACACACCGCGCTCAGCCGCCCGGGTGCAATCGATGGTGTTGGTGCCGGCACCGGCCCGCACGATCAGTCCGAGGCGGTCGGCGGCGTCCAGGGATTTCGCGGTGACCTCGGTTGAGCGAACCACCAAGGCTTCGAATCCGGCGATGGCAGTGGGCAGCGTGTCGGCGGTGAGTTCGGGGCGCGACTCGACCTCATCACCAGCGGCGATCAGTCGATCGACCGCAGACGCGGGCAGTGAGTCAGCAAGCAAGACTTTCACGAGGCAATCTCCAAGCCCACCACTTCGTATCGTTCTGTATGGTGGAACGGTTCCGTATAGCGGAACTGATTGTACATGAGGTGCCCGCCAGATGCAGATTCGAACCCAGGACGAGGCGATCGCCTGGTTGTACTCCCTGATCCGAGCACACGCACCGCGCGGCAAAGCCG
Source organism: Acidimicrobiales bacterium (assembly GCA_029263175.1). Lineage (GTDB taxonomy): Bacteria > Actinomycetota > Acidimicrobiia > Acidimicrobiales > Aldehydirespiratoraceae > JAACCU01. The sequence goes on from JAJCXZ010000092.1 coordinate 4,084, forward strand.
CTCATGAGCTCTCGAGAGAACTCTTCGGGTACCTCGACAACCCGCAAGATCTTCGACCCGCGGTTCACGTCGTCGGTACGGCCGGCAAGGGGTCGGCCGCTGCAGTCCTCGCCAACGGCCTGATCGCCGCCGGCGAAACGGTTGCCACCCACCTCTCCCCCCATGTGTACGACATCCGCGAACGTTTCACCGTCGACGCTGCGCTCCCGAAGTGGGCGCACGTCGTGGAAGCGGTCGACGCCGTGGCAACCGTCGCCCACCGCATGAGCACACGTCCCACGTTCTTCGCTGCCACCACCGCCACGGCGATCGAGCTGGGCCGCCGATTCGACGTTGACCGGCTGGTGATCGAAGCGGGGATCGGCGGCCGGGTCGACGCCACCAACGTCTTTGGTCGCGAGGATGTGCTCACTCTCATCACCGCTATCGGCCTCGATCACACGGACGTCCTCGGCGAGACCGTGGAGGAGATCGCGAAAGAGAAGGCGGCTGTACTCGTCGGCCGTCGCCGTGCTGTCCTCGGTCCCCAGCCATCGGCTGCCGCAGCTGATGTCGTCCGCGGTGTTGCGCAATGCGAAGGAGTCGAACTCGTCGAGGTCGAGGCGTCGGGTGACTTCCGGCTCGACGCCGCCGCCACCGCTCGCGCCGCGCTTGGGCTGCTCGGATACCCGTCAGCGACAGCGCCGTTCGAGCTGGCCGGTCGGTACGAAGAAGCCGAGTTGCGCGGTCGGCGCGTGATACTCGATGGCGCGCACAACCCGATGAAACTGCGAGCACTTTCGGCCGCCCTTCCCGAGCGGGCGGCGCTCGTGATCGCCGCAGTCGGCGCGGGCAAGGACCTCGAGGCCTGCGCCGCAGCCATCGCACCGCTCGGTGAGTCGGTGGCGGCAACCACGTTCGGGCCCGGGCCCGGCGAACCGGGACCGCGCGGCTGGCCCATCGCCACGGTCGCTGCAGCCCTCCGGGCCACGACCGCCTGCCGTGTTGTCGAGACCCCGACCCGTGATCTCGCCGCGGTGGTCGAAAATGAAAGCGAGCCGGGCGACCTTGTGGTCGTCACCGGCTCGTTCCTGCACCTCGCCGAGGTGCGACGACAGCTCAGCTAGCGGCGAGTCTCCACTCGTTGGTCGCGGCGACCTGATTGAACGTGAACACGTGTAAGCCCTGCACATCGTGATCGAGCAGGTCACGGCTCAAGGGCAGAAGCAGATCGTTGGGGTCGTAGTGCGCCGTCGTCATCATCGACGTGATCGCCTTGCGGTTCTTCCGCAGGTACGCCAGCGACTGGCCGATGCCGAGGCGAGCCCCCATGGTGAGCAGCTTGGTGCGATCCACGACGCCGCTCAGACCGAGATGGATCGGCAGGGTCATACCCGCGGCCCGCTCGTCCCTGATCCACTTCGAGATGGTCGACGGATTGAAACACATCTGGGTCGAGCAGTAGCCGGCGATCCCGGCGTCGGCGAGGAGCTGCTGCTTGGCGTGCAGCGCGGCGTGCAGCTTCTCGTTGTCGATCAGGGGGTGACTGTCGGGATAGGAGGTCACGCCGATCGTGGACAAGCCGTGATCGCAGTCGAGAAGATCAACCAGGAACTCGACCGCATCCTTGTAGTCGCCCGGGGGATCCATGTCGCCGCCGACAAGAAACATGGTTTCGACACCGGTGTCGCGAAGCCATCCGGCCAGTTGCTTCGTATGGGACTGATCTCGAACCATCCGCGCCGAGATGTGGGGAATCGCCTGAAGACCCGCACCCAGCATGCGCTCGGTGATCTCCTGCGTTGCCTCGAGGCCCTTGGCCGGTGATGCGGTGACCGACACCTTGGCGCCCGCCGGCAACGCGGCTTCTGCCTCGGTCAGAGACTTGAGCGGAATGACCTCGAAGGTCATGCCTTCGATGAGGGCCAGCCGGTGCGCGGTCGACTCCTCGGTTTCGTCTGCGTCGCGGTGACCGAACAGGCCACCGAGAATGGGAATCTTGTGGAGCATCGAATCGTCCTGCGAAAGGAAGGTCTGTTGTCGGACTACGACAGGTTGATGATGTCGCCGTTGGCATCGATGTCGATGGCCATCGCCGCGGGGGTGGTGCCGAGTCCCGGCATCGTGCGCATATCGCCGCAGATCGGGTAGATGAAGCCGGCACCGACAGAAGCACGAACCTCACGTACGGGCAGCGTCCAACCGGTCGGTGCGCCCTTGAGCTTGGCGTCGTGGCTGAGAGAGAGGTGCTGCTTGGCGATGCAGACGGGGAGATGCCCGAAACCGGCGTCAGTGTAGGTCTGAAGCTGCTTATCGGCCCCCGGGGTGTACTCGACACCGTCAGCGCCGTAGACCCTGGTGGCCACGGCGTGGATCTTCTCCTTGAGACTCGCCTCATCGGGGTAGAGCACCTGGAACTGTGACTCTTCCTCGGCTGCTTCCTTGATGGCCTCGGCCAACTCACAGGCACCGCGGCCACCGTCGGAGAAATGCGTGGACACGGCAGCACGGGCGCCGAACTCGGACGCGATCTCGTGGATGGCGGCGATGTCCTCGTCGTGATCTCCGGGGAAGACGTTGATGGCGACGACTGGTGTGCAGCCGTGGATCTGCATGTTCTCGAGTTGCTTTCGCAGGTTGGCGCCACCCTGGTGGACCTCGTCGGGATTGGATTCGAGGATTGCAGGCGGGAGGGGCTTGCCGGGAACGATGCGGTGGTTACCCGAGTGGGCCTTGAGGCCGCGAACGGTGGCAACGAGCACGGCGGCGTCAGGGGCCAGACCGGAGTAGCGGCACTTGATGTTGAAGAAGCGCTCGGCGCCCATGTCGGCGCCGAAGCCGGCCTCGGTGAGGAGGAAGTCGCTGGTGTGGATGCCGATGCGGTCGGCCACGATCGAGCTGTTGCCGGTGGCGATGTTGCCGAACGGCCCGGTGTGCACGAGCGCAGGGGTGTTCTCGAGCGTCTGCATGAGGTTGGGCTTGATGGCCTCGCGGAGGATGACGGTCATCGAACCCGCGGCGCCGATCTGCTCGGCCGTGATGGGCTCCCCGGACTTGGTGTAGCCGAGGACGATACGGCCCATGCGGACGCGAAGGTCGAACAGGTCGGTGGCGAGCGCAAGGGCGGCCATGACCTCGGAGGCGGCGGTGATGTCGAAGCCGGTCTCACGCGGAATGCCGTCCATCTTGCCGCCGAGCCCGATGGTGATGTTGCGCAGCGCACGGTCGTTGACATCGAGCACTCGGCGCCACGTGATGTTGTGAATATCGAACCCGGCTTCGTTGCCGTGGTAGAGGTGGGCGTCGACCATCGCCGAACAGAGATTGTGGGCTGCGGTGACGGCGTGCATGTCGCCGGTGAGATGGAGGTTGAACAACTCCATCGGCACGACCTGGCTGTAACCGCCGCCGGCCGCGCCACCCTTGATGCCGAAGGTCGGGCCCATCGACGGCTGTCGAATGGCGATGGTGGCGGACGAGCCGATGTGTTGGAACGCCTGACCGAGGCCGACCGTGGTGGTGGTCTTGCCTTCGCCCAGTGGGGTGGGCGTGATTGCCGACACGACGACATACTTCGCCTTCGGTCGGTCGCTCATCTTCTCGATGGCGTCGAGGGTGATCTTTGCCGAGCCAGCGCCGTAGGGCTCGAGGCATTCGGCGGGAATGCCGGCACCGGCGGCAATCTCTGTCAAGGGCTTGAGCTTGGCCTTGCTGGCGATCTCGAGATCGGAGGGGAAAGACATCAGTTACTCCCAAGAAAAGGTCACGGGCCCACTTCCGGGCCCCGTGCGGGAAGCGTAACAGTCCGTTCCGCATTATGGAAGCGTTCCACATCGTGGAATCAGCCAAGGGCTCACGCGCACTCAGTGGGGAAGGTATGGACCCAGCTACGTGTGTCGGGCGCGTACGGTGATCCAGTGGAATTGGCCGTCATCATCCCCGCGCGAAACGAAGCGGCAACTCTTGGCGCTCAGCTCGATGCGATGCAGGATCAAGCGTTCGATGGTGACTGGGAGGTCATCGTTGCCGACAATCAATCGACCGACGACACCGCCCGCATCGTCACCGAACGCGCCGAAGCGTGGCCCCGATTGCGGCTGGTCTCTGCTGACGACATCGGCGACAAGTCACACGCCATCAACACGGCGGTGGCCGCCAGTGCGGCTGATGCCTTCCTCTTCACCGACGGCGATGACATTGTCATGCCCGGCTGGGTGCAGGCCGGCGCCGATGCGCTTGCGACGCATGATCTGATCACCGGTCCGCTCGACCTCGTGGCATTGAACGAACCGTGGCTCGCGGACTCTCGCGGCATGAGCTCCGACAACCTGACCGGGAACTTCGAGGGACTCTTCCCTTGCATCCGCGGGAACAATTACGGGATCACCAGATCAGCGTGGGAAGCGCTCGGCCCTCTCCCGCTCGGGGTGTATCCAGTCGACGATGTCACTCTCTCGCTCGAGGCGCGGCGCATTGGGATCGATGTGGTCGGCGTGCCCGATCTGATGGTGGAGTACCGCTATCGCACCGATGTAGGAAGCCTCTGGAAGCAGGGTCACGGCTACGGCCGAGGACGAAGCCGAATCGTGCGGAACCTCGTTGATCACGGGGAGGAACGGCCTGGCCGCTTCGCCGGGGCGAAGTCGTGGGCGTGGCTTGTGGTCAACCTGCCTGGTGTTGTCACCGGGCCGGGCAGGGCTCGATGGGTGTGGGTCTTGGCCAACCGACTCGGACAGGTCCGCGGCAGTGTGGAAAACCGCGTCTTCTATCTCTGATTCGCGCTACACCGAGAGAGCTCGTTCGAGCTCGACACGGGTGTCACCTTGGCTAGGCACAAGCTCGCCGTCGCGAATGTAGAGCACCTTCGACGCGCTCTCGGCGGTGCGCATTCGATGGGTGATGGCGACCACCGTGGTGTGTTCACGGATCGTTTCGAGCGAGTCGCCGATGAGGCGCTCGGACGTCGGGTCCAGAGCGCTGGTCGGTTCGTCGAGAAGCAGAAGCGTGGGCTTGCCAGCGAGTGCGCGTGCCAATGCAATGCGTTGGCGTTGACCCCCGGAGAGCTGATCGCCGAGTTGGCCGACCTCGGTGTCGTAGCCGTCAACCCACAGGTCGATTTCCTGGGCGATCTGGGCGAGCTCGGCTGCACGGCGGACATCGTCGTCGGTGATCCACGGGCGGTGGAATCGGATGGCCTCGGTGACCGTTCCTGAACGCAGCTTGGAGACCTGGGGAACGTACGCGACCTGACGGTGCCACCAGGTCGAGTCGATCGAGTGAACGTCGTGGTCGCCGAGTCGAATCATCCCGCTGGTCGATCGGCGAAGTCGAAGGAGCAGGGACATGACGGTCGACTTGCCAGATCCGGAGGGACCGACAACGGCCACGAAGTCGCCCGGTTCGATCGTGAACGAGACCGAGCTCAATGCCGGCTCGCTGCTCCCGGCGTAGGTGAAGCCGACATCTTCGAAAGTGAGCGTGCCGAATTCGTCGGGCTCGATTGTGGCGGCGGCTGAGATTGCCTCCGCGAGCAAGCGCTGCTCCTCGGCCCGTAGTTGATCGACCACCGGCAACGACTCGTTGATGAGCTGGTAGGAGGCTTGCGCAGCCTGGCCGTAGCTGAGGGAACGAAGCAGCATCAACAGGGCGCCGGTGAGGGCGGCAAAGTTGGTCGAACCCGTCGTGTCGATGACGCCGAGCATGGCCAGGACCAACGCCATGGCTCCGACGCGATACGTCACCGAACTCATTCGCCCGAGGAATCGGAGACGGCGGTGTTTCGACGCGACCTCGTCGACCTCGTTCTTCAACGTCTCGGTGACGCCCGCATCGACACCGAAGGCTTTCACCTCGAGCGCGATCTCGAGTCGTTCGACCACGGCGGCGCTGAGGCGCCGCGCTGCGTGAGTGTGATCATCGCCGGAGGTGCGGCCCATCCGGAGAATGGGGCGCAGTACGGCGAGCATGACCACAAGGCCGCCGACGACCGTCATCGCGGCAACCGGGCTCAAGACGAACGCTGAGATCGCGAGTATTGAGAAGTTCGTGATGGCGACCAGCTCGTTGCCGAGAAGTCCCGTGATGGTCGATGCCTGAGCCGTCAGTGAGTTGAGGATGTGCTGCTGATCGCCACGGGGAAGCTCGTTCTGGGCGTGGTACCCAGCGAGGGCGTAGGTGTCGAGCATGTGGCGACGAACCGACTGTTGAGCGCGGGACTGCAGTGAGGCCTGGCTCCAGGAGATCATGACTTCCAGGACAACCAGCGCGGCCACCAGCGAAAGGCCGATCCAGACCAAAGAACCGGTCGTGAGATCCTGGTCGGTGAACGGACCGAGCGAGCCACCGCTGAGGACGGAGTCGCCGGTGAGTGACGATGCCGCGCTCGCAATGACAAGGAGGAGTGCGGCCTGGCAGGCGCCGGCCAACAGCGAGACCACAGTCACGACCGAGAGCAGCGACCCGTCGAAGCCGATCAATCGCTTTTGACGCAGCGCGCTGCGAAGAACCGCGCTTGACGTCCGTGCCTTGGGGTTGATGTCCATGGGAGTCCTGTGAGCAACTCCGACGGGTCCAACGCGCCCGTCGAGAGCGTCGCTGATCACATCGGCCATTTCGGGGCGATTGTGAATCGAAAGACGCTGGTTCAGGGGTACCAAACGCGTTCGCTCACGCTGCCCTGGAGCCGTCCGACTCGACGCCCTAGCTGTTCCGCGTAGACCGTGCGCCGCCGGCGCGTGACCATGCCTGGCATGCGCAGGACATAGCCGGCCCAGACGCGGGCGAGGAGCCCCAATCTGTCTGCCTCTTCGCCACGGGCCCGCCCGTGACGCAAGTACAAGTCGACCGAGGCGCGGCCATGATGTCGCCCCCGAGCGAAGGCGTCCTTCGTGCCCGCTCGAAGCCTGAAGTGATAAGCGGCATCCGGGCAGAATGCGGCCCGGACTCCACGGTCTGCAGCTCGTAGGGAGAAATCGATGTCCTCGCCGTAGCGAAGCTCGTCGTTGCTGCCGCCGACGTCATCCCACAGTGTTCGACGACAACCCATACCGGCGCCGGACACCACCGGGGTCCCACCGATTTCGGGAAGACGTTCGAGGTTCACGTCGTTGGCAGCGGCGACATCTTCAGAGTTGAGACGGCGGTAGTCGTATCGGCTGCCGACCAGAGACTCCGCTCGGAGTGCTGTACCGATGGCGGCGACCCATCCCAGCCCGACCACATCGTCATCGTCGACGAAGGCCAGGTGAGGAGCCGTGCAGCTGGCGACCCCGGTGTTGCGGGCATAGCTGGGGCCGTGCTTCTCGGTAGCCTCGACCACGGTCATCGGCACAGGCATCGAGTCGACCCAACGATCGAGCACCGTCGGGGTGTCGTCGGTCGAATCGTTGTCGACGACGAGCACGTCCCAAGCGCCGTCGTCCCATGTCTGTTCGGCGATGGAGGCCAGCGCTTCATCCACGAGGTCGGCGCGGTTGTGGGTGACGACGACGATCGTGAGTTCTGGATTGGATGGGGTCACGGGTACCACGTCCGAGTGGCAATGCTCCCGTGGAGATGGCCGACACGGCGGCCGAGCTGCCACACCCACACAAGACGGGGACCGGGCCTGCGGACGGAGGGGAGGCGGAGAATCATTCCCGCCCAGTTCCTGAGGAGACGAGTGAGCGAGTCGGGCCGTTGATCAAAGCGCTCCCCGAACTCTCGATAGAGACGAACTCGAGCCAGGCTGAAGAGGCGTCCCTGGCGAAACGTTGACCGCATCCCGCCGCGGAGGCGGACGTGGTAGATCGCGTCCTCGACGAACGCTGGTTCTACGCCGATCAGGTTGGCTCGGAGCGAGAACTCGACGTCCTCGCCGCCATACCCGGTTGCCTCGCATTGTCCATCGAGCTCGGTCCACAGGGATCGTTGGCAGGCAAAGCCCCCTCCCGAAACCATTGGTGCACCGAAAACCTCACCGAGTTCGGTGGTCTGGAAGTTGCCGCGGAAGCGAGCTGAGCTGGCGTCGTTGAGAAGCGAGTGTTCGTGGCGAGGGCCGACGAGGGCGGAAGTCCGTAGGGCGTTCCCGATCGCGGCGACATAGCCGGCACCGATCACGTCGTCGTCGTCGAGAAAGGCAATGCTGGGTGCGGGAGTCGCAGCGGCGCCGACGTTTCTGGAGTAGCTGAGGTTGTGTTGTTCAGTGGCGGCGATCACTCGGGCCGCGACCGGCATCTTGGCGGCCCACCGTTGGAGTATCTCGGGCGTTGCATCGGTTGAGTCGTTGTCGACGAGCACGACGTCCCAGGTCCCATCGGCCCAGTCCTGGTTCGCCAGCGACTCAAGCGTGTCCTCGATGATGTCGGCTCGATTGTGAGCGGTCACAATCAGCGTGAGTTCGGGAGTCGGTGACTCGGTCACGTCATTCACCGGCCCACGTGCGATAGACGATTGCTCCCCTGAGGCGGCCGAGCTCGTAGCCGAGGTCGAACGCCCATCGGAGACGCTGGGTGGGGTCGCCGAGCTTCCTGATGCGAAAACCGAGGGCAATCCATCGTCGGAACCATCGGCGCAGGCTGAGGCGCTTGGCTCCAACCGCATCGGGGTGGACCTTGTGCAGGCGGATCCAAGCGCGGGCGAAACGTTCGCCCTGCTCAAACGAGGGCAGGATCCCGTCGCGAAGGCGAACGTGGTATTCCGCCTCCCGACAGAAGGTCGCCGACACATCATCAAGCGCGGAGACCCGGAGCGCAAAATCGATGTCTTGACCGGTCCGGAAATCCGGATTGCTTCCGCCGACCTCGTTCCAGATCGATCGCCGACAACCCATCCCGGCGCCGCTCACGACGGCGACGTCGTGAAAGGAAGCCAGCTCCATGGTCTGGTTGAGGCGGCTCGCTGCGAGGGCGGGGTCGTTCAGGCGTTCGAAGTCGTGGCGGCTGCCGACAAACGGGGAGGAACGGAGGGCGGCCCCGATGGCCTCGACCCAGTCCGGGGCGACAAGATCGTCATCGTCGACGAAGGCGACGGAGGTAGAGGTGGTGGCGGCGACGGCGGCGTTGCGGGCAAAGCTGGGGCCGCGGCCGCCGGGGGCAGAGATCACCCGCGTCGTCACTGGCATCTTCTCGACCCATCGTTTGAGCACTTCCGGCGTGTCGTCGGTCGAGAGGTTGTCGACGAGGAGGATGTCCCAGCATCCGTCGTCCCAAGCCTGTTCGGCGAGTGCCGCCAATCCTTCATCGATCAGATCGGCGCGGTTGTGGGTCGTGAAGACGACAGTCAGTTCGACCGGCTCGGTGAATTCTGTTGAAGCTGTCATGACACTGTCGGCGCGACCGAGCTCTTCGCCGGTCACACACTCCCGAGTTCCTTTCGGCGTCAATCCACCGAAGATGACGGATTCAGCCGGCCAGTGGCGATTCGAGGCGCTCGGTCACTGCGTGCCGGATCTCGGCGTCAAAGCTGCGGAGATGGATCTCGACGAGGTCGCCGGCGCGGTCTCCGTCGCCGGCACTGAGTGCGTCGAGGATACGGGCGTGCTCATCGACGGCCTCGTTCATGTCGGCGACCTCAGACAAATAGAGGTGCCAAAGGCGGTCACTCTGGGCGTAGAGCATGTCGAGTGTGTCGAGGAGGAACCGATTGTCGGCCGCCTCCCACATGAGCTCGTGGCAGCGCCGGTCGATCGACATCAGCTCTTCGGCGGATCTGGCATTGCTCACGCCATCGAGCGCGGCATGCATCTCCTTCCAGTGCCCTTCGGTGCCGCGGGCTGCAGCCAGCCGAGCCGCGTAGGGCTCCAGGACCGTGCGGGTCTCGAACAGCATCGAGAGTTCGCTCACTTCAATGCCGGACACGAACATGCCGCGGCGGGGGATCACCGTGACGAAGTGCTCGCGAGCCAAACGCTGGAGTGCTTCGCGGATCGGAGTGCGCCCGATGTCGAGCTGCTGTTGAAGGGCGTCCTCGCGTAGGACGTCGCCCGGGGCGAAGTCGAGGCGCACGATCATCGAGCGGATCTGCTCGTATGCCTGCTCGCTGAGAGAAAGAGAGGGTTGCCGCATGTGTGTCCGTGTTCTAGCATTCTGATGATACACGGGTGATATATCAACCTGTCAAGACACGTTAGAAAGTAGGGACCCCTCGTGAGTGATCTCCCAAGCGCGGCATTTCCAACCACTGCCAAAGTCGTCGTCATCGGCGCCGGCATCGTCGGCAACTGTGTGGTCGGCCATCTTGCCCGGCTTGGTTGGAAGGACATGGTCCTGATCGACAAGGGTCCGCTTCCGAACCCCGGCGGCTCCACCGGTCACGCATCGAACTTCATCTTCCCGGTTGATCACAACAAGGAGATGGCTCTGCTTGGCGAGCAGAGCGCGAACCAGTACCGCGACATGAATCTGTCGGTCGACTCCGGCGGTATCGAGGTCGCCCGCACCCAGGATCGCATGGACGAACTCCAGCGGCGTATGACCTCGGCCAAGGCATGGGGTATCGAAGCACACTTGCTCACCCCGGCCGAGGTGAAGGAACTGGTTCCCTTCGTCAACGAAGACGTCATCCTCGGCGGCTTCTACTGCCCGACCGTCTCGGTGGTCGACTCGCTGGAGACCGGCACGGTGATGCGCAAGGAGGCCATCGAGACCGCCGGCCTCCAGGTCTTCGCCAACACCGAAGTCCTCGACGTCGTCACCGATGACACCCCGCGCCCCAACGGTCGTCGCAAGGTCACCGCCGTCGTGACCAACAAGGGCACCATCGAGACCGAGCACGTGGTCATCGCCTGTGGTGTGTGGTCCAACCGCATCGCCTACATGGCCGATACCTACATCCCCCTGGTCCCTGCCGTGCACCAGATGGCCGACGTCGGCCCGATGGACATCCTCGCCGAGACCAACAACGAGATCGGCTATCCCATAGTTCGTGACATGGACACGTTCTGTTACGAGCGCCAGTCCTCGGGTTCGATGGAAGTCGGCTCCTACGGCCATCGTGCGATCCTGCACCACCCCGACGAGATCCCGTCCAACGAAGAGGCCGCTCTCTCGCCGACCGAGATGCCGTTCACACCCGACGACTTCGACGACCAGATGGAAACCGCCATCGAACTGATGGACATGCTCGGTGAAGCCGAGATCAAATACGCCATCAACGGCCTCCTGTCGCTCACCCCGGACGGCATGCCGTGCCTCGGTGAGATCCCCGACGTCGAGAACCTGTGGTCGGCCGCCGCTGTCTGGGTCAAGGAGGGCCCGGGAATGGGTCAGGTCGTCGCCGAGTGGATGACCTACGGCAACCCCCGTGTCATCGACTCCCACGGCGCCGACGTCGCCCGGTTCTACGAGCAGGAGAAGAGTGACGAGCACATCTGGGCCCGCGCCGAGGAGTCGTTCATCAAGACCTATGGCATCGTGCACCCGTCCGAGCAGTGGGGCGATCGCCGCCACCTCGTCGAGGGCCCGTTCCGCGGCCGCCAGGAAGCCCTGGGTGCCGAGTTCTTCCAGGCTCGCGTCTGGGAACGTCCCCAGTGGTACAACTCCAACGCCGACCTCGTCGAGCGCTACGGCCTCAGCGAGCGTGAGGTCGAATGGGACAACCGCTGGTGGAGCCCCATCACGGTCGGTGAGCACCTGAACCTCCGCGAGAACTGCGGCCTGATCGACCTCAGCGCCTTCCAGATCTACGAGCTCGAGGGCCCCGGCGCTGTCGAGTTCGCCGACTACCTGGCTGTCAACAAGGTCGACGTCCCGGTCGGCCGCTCGGTCTACACCCCGTGGCTCACTCCGGACGGTGGCTTCCACTCCGACCTGACGATGATGCGTGTCGGCGAGGAAACCGTTCGCATCGTCACCGGCGTCTTCGACGGCGGCCGCGATGAGTTCTGGGTCCGCAAGCACATGCCCAACGACGGGTCCGTGACCTTCCGCAACCTCACGATGGAGCTCTCGACGCTCGGTCTCTGGGGCCCCCACGCCCCTGCCGTCCTCGCTCAGCTCACCGACCACGACCTCTCGCAGGTTGGCTCGCCCTACGGCTCGTACCTCGACGCCACCATCGCCGGTGTGGAGTGCAAGCTGTTCCGCATCTCCTACGTGGGCGACACCGGTTGGGAGATCTACATCCCGTGGGATCAGGCCACCGTGGTGTGGGACGCCATTCTGGAAGCAGGCAAAGACCACGGGATCCGAGCCACCGGTGGCGGTGTCTACAGCCTTTCCGGCCGTATCGAGAAGGGCTATCGCCTCGTCGGTGCCGAACTCGAGAGCGAGTACAACCCGCTCGAAGCCGGTCTCGCCCGGCCCAAGGTCAAAGCGGCGAACTTCATCGGCCGGGAGGCCTACCTGGCCGCCCGGGAAGCCGGTGCCGAAGTTCAGTGCGTCACCCTCTCCGTCGAGGACAATACGGACAGCCAGGGCCGCAAGCGCTACATGCAGGGTGGAAACGAGCCCATCCTCGACATGTTCGGCGACCGCATCATCGACAGCCACGGCCGCGCCAGCCGCGTCACCACCGCCGGCTACGCCCCGTCGATCGGCAAGGTCCTGCTCATGGGATATGTCACCAACGAGCTGGCCGAGCCGGGTACCGACCTGCAGGTCATGTACATGAACGAGCTCTACCCCTGCAAGGTTGTCGGCAGCGGTTCCGCCTTCGATCCCGAAGACACCCGTCTCAAGAGCTGACCCAGCTCCACCAAAGGATGATCATGAAGATTCTTGTTTGTGTGAAGCGGGTGCCGGCTCCTGGCGCCAAGATCAACGTGACGGCCGACGGCTCCGACGTCGATGCCGCACACCTCGGGTTCACCACGAGCCCGCATGAGGAGTGCGCCGTCGAGGGAGCCGTGCAGCTTGTCGAAGAGCACAGCGGCGAGGTCACGGTGCTCACACTCGGCCCCGGTGAGTCCGAAGAACAGCTCCGTTATGCCGCCTCGGTGGGTGCCGCCCACGGCGTGCTCGTCGAGGTCGACGGCAACGGGTGGGATCCTCAGCGCACGGCCGCCGCTCTCACCACGGCGATCGAAGGAATTGAAGCCGAAAGGGGTCGGTTCGATCTGATCCTGTTCGGCAACGAGTCGGCTGACGCCGGCGGCTTCCAGGTCGGCGTGCGAGTGGCGCGCGCCCTTGGTCGTCCGATGGTCCAGGGCATCAAGGGCATCGAAGCCAGTGGCGATGGATCCGGTGAAGGCACGATCACTGCTCGTCGAGAGATCGACGGTGGTTTCGAGGTCTATGAGATTCCGCGTCCCGCCGTGCTCGGCGTGATGGAAGGACTCAACCTGCCCCGCTACCCGACGATGAAGGGTCGCCTCGCCTCCAAGAAGATCGAGATCGCAAAGCTCGCGGGTCATGCTGATGAGGGTGGTCAATCCCGCATCACGCTCCACCGACCGGAGGAAGCCGTCTCCGAGACCGTGATCCTCGGCACGGGCGCGGAGGCTGCCGCCGCGGTCGTTGATGTGCTCGACGAACTGGGTGTGCTCTGATGCTCCTCGTCATTCTCGAACACGAAGATGGAGTCCTCGTCGAAGCCGCACGTGAGGCACTCACCTTTGGTCGAACCCTCGCCGAGAAGATGGGCGAGGATCTCGAGGCCGCGCTGATCGGAAGCGGCGAAGACTCCCTCGTCGAAGCCGCCGGCCAGTACGGAGCCGAGACGGTCCACGTCGCCGCCCCGGTCGAACTCACCGACTACAGCCCCGACGCCTATGGGTCGATCGTGGCCCAGATGGTCGAGTCGCTCGAGCCTGATGCTGTGCTGGCATGCGGATCAAGCCGCGGCAACGAAGTCATGGCGCAGGCGGCCGCCCGCCTCGATGCGCCGTTCGTTGCCAACTCTCTCGACGCGACCCCCGGCGACGACTGGCTGATCACCCGTGTGCAGTGGGGTGGCTCGCTTCTGGAGGACGTCACCCTCGAGGCCGACACGCCGCTGCTGACCTGTGGTCTGCATTCGGTCGCATCCGAGCCCGGTGACGAGCAGAATCCCGACGTTGAGGAGTTCGACGCAGAACTCGACGCCTCGGACCTCATCACTATGGTCAAGGACCGCGTTGTCCAGGAAGCCGGCGTGACCCTGCCGACCGCGCCGGTGGTCTGTGGTGGTGGCCGCGGCGTGGGATCGGCCGACGGTTTTGGCCAACTCGAAGAGCTTGCGACCCTGCTCGGTGGCCGGGTCGGGTGTTCGCGAGCGGTCACCAACCTCGGCTGGCGTCCCCACTCCGACCAGGTCGGTCAGACCGGCACCCGAATCGCCCCGGAGATCTACATCGCCTCCGGCATCTCGGGTGCCATTCAGCACTGGGTCGGCGCGATGGCCAGCAAGCACATCCTCGCGATCAACACCGACCGCGAAGCAAACATGGTCGTCAAGGCCGACTGGGCCGTGATTGGCGACCTGCACGAGGTTGTGCCTGCGATCATCGAGGAAGTGAAGCGCCGCAAGGCCTGACACTTTCTCCCTCCTCGCTTTTGGGGAAGACTGGACCCATGAAGAAGTTGTGGAGTGACCCGGTCGCGTTGATGACATTCGCGCTTGCCGGCGTTGTCGTGTTCGGCATTGCGCACCTGATTGCCGACGTCGTTGCCTGGGACGGCGATGCTCTCGCTCAGTTCGGCGGGATCGCCACCGATTCCCAGACGATCCTGACGGGAGTCGCTCTTCTTTCGGCCTTTCTGATGGTCGTTGACCGCCAGTTACCCGCGCCGATGTCATCGTGGCCCGGCGCCAGCGTCGTCGACGGTTGGCGAGCGAACCCGCGGGCTCAGATGCAGCCGATCATCACGGGATTCATTGCGGTTGCGGTTCTCCAGGCGGTCGTGGCGTTCATCAACGAGGTGGGAGACGACGCCGAGCAGGCCGTCAGGATCCTGCTCCACGACACACTCTTCCTGCTGGTGATCGCCGCCTTCGTGGTGACACTCACCGCCGTTGCCGCCAGCCGCCACGCCGGTGCATGGGCCTTCGCCCCGACCGCACGCACCATCGTTTCAGCCGGCTTGCTGTTGACCCCGATCCTTGGACTCATCCTCGCGCTCATGCGGTTCCTCGATACCCAGGGCGATGCGATGGATTTCGCTCTCAACGACACGGCGTTTGTGCTCATGGAAGTTGTCGTGGCCTTCGGACTGTTGATCGTTGCCGACATCATCATCAACAGCCTCTTTCCTCCGACGGATGGCGAAGGGACTGCACTGCCCGACGCCTACGCGGGCGTGGTCAAGGATCCGGCCGCCCTTCTCGACAAGTCCGTCCCCGCCGTTGCGCTACTCGGCGGAATCCACGTCTTGTTCGGGATGATCTTCTACAGCGACTTCTCGGGAGGCGATGCTCTCTGGCACCTCCTCGAGGCCTCGATGCACACCGCTGCAGCGGTCGCTCTGATCATGCTCGCCCGGGCCGCGGCCAAGACCGATCCCAAATCGTTGGTCGAACCATCGGGCGCCGGCAATCCCTACGCCGAACCGCTTCGAATCGCGACCGCCGTCGTGGCCGTTGCCGGGGTGCTCGGGGCAGCGGTGGCGTGGTCGACATGGCAAGGCGATGATGCCTGGATCGCCCTCTACTGGTTCTTCAACCTGCTGGTTCGCACGTTCATCATCGTCGGCGTGCTCGCCGGTCTGAGTGCCCTGCACCGCTCGGACGGGACCAGCACGTTCTGAGCTCGTACCCGTTGTGCACTAGTCGTTGAGATGTTCGGCGATGCTCTCGGCAGCAGCGATGACACGAACACCGAGATCGTGGGTGCGATCGGGGTTCGGGAAGCGGAATGCGGGACCATGGACGTGTATCGCACCCTCGACAACGCCATCGGCAAGCACAATGGGAGCGGCGACGGAGTTGATCCCGTCGACCCCCTCCTCGTAGCCCCACGCATAGCCCAAGCTTTGAATCATGCCGACGCGCTCTCGGATCGCGTCCGGGTCGGTGAGGGTCCAGGCGGTCGGTGACTCGAGCGGATCCGAGAGGTAGCTGTCGAGTTTCTCGGCCGGCCAGTGCGCCATGATGCACAACCCCGATGGCACCGAATGAATCGGCAACGTCTCGCCGGTCCAGTTGCGAACCTGAACGTCGCCTTCTGCCTCGACATGATCGAGGTAGTACACGTCGCGTTCCGACTCGATCGAAAGTCCCGCGGTCTCTCCGAAGGAGTCGGTCAGTTCGAGTAGATGCGGGCGCGCAGTGGCCACCAGATTCCGGCCTGGTTGTGTGGCTCCAGCAATGTCGAGTAGACCCTCGCCGAGCCGGTATTCGCCGCCGACCTCGACCTGGGCGACGGCGCCTTCGGTCTCGAGTGCGGCGAGAAGCCGGGCGACCGTCGATTTGGGCAGGTTGACCCGCTCGGATAGTTCGGTGACACCGACCGGGCCGACAGCAAGGGCCCGCAGGAGGGCAAACGCTCGCTCGATCGACTGGACGGACATGGTGCCGACGATACCTGACACAGCCCTGTTCCACGATGTGGAACAGTGACCGGATCAAGGCGGCCAGGGCCAGTACTGTCATGGCCGGACGAGGAGCGAGAGTGGTCGACGAAGCCGACACGGGCGAGAGAGAGGCCGCGCTGACGGCCAACCGCGCTCGGCGTCGTCGCTGGCCGTGGGTTCTTCTACTTCTGGGCATCCTCGGTGGGGTGGTCGGCGCGTACGGATTGGACCGATACGGGGGCCGAGTCTTTGACGGCAACGGCAAGATCGCCCTTGGCGGCAAGGCGGAGGTAGCGCCTAATCCGCCGGCTCCGTCCGCTTCTTCGTTGCCCTCCGACGATGGTATCGAGCGAGCGGAACGCCCAGAGATCGTGGTCGAGCCCGTCGATGCGGCGGTTCCGGAACAGTCCGGCGTTGCGTATTCGGAGGACTTCGAGTCCGCCGACGCGATGGCGGGTCTGACTCTCGGCATCTATCACCGCGACGACTTCGTTATCGCCGAAGAGAGTTGGCCCGGCGATCATGTCGTCACCGGTCCTGACGACGAGTGCAGCGGCCCGAACGAGAGTCGTCTCATCGAGCGGGGTCTGCCTGATGGGTTCAACGACGACTGGAGCTACCGCTGCGTGCCCGGTGGTGATCTGGCAAAGGCCCACGTGATGACCTCGATCGGCGACACATCGGGCTACTCGATCGGGAGTCTCTCGCCCCGGCTCAGCTTCGAGTCGGTGGTGGAGGTTCGTTGGGATGTGAACGTCACCGATCTCGGCATCCGACAGTTCCCCGAAGTGAAACTCATCCCGGCGGCAAAGTTCGACCCGATGAACCTGCCGTGTGTGCCGGACCTGCCGTGTGAGACCGACGACTACGACGTGCTCGGCGCCGTCGGGGCTTCGTTCTTCGCCGGCCGTCCCGCGGTCGCCACACCCGAGTTTCCCGACGGCTTTCGCGCTGACGGCTCGTCGGGAATCCTGTGCCACCTGGAGACCGACGGGTTTTGTTTCGACGACACGATCTACGAAGACGACCCGGCGTCGCTCGAGGTGACGACACGACGCACACACTTCCTGCGTGACAACCGCGATGGCACGCTCACCTTTGGCCTGGAACTCGCCGACGGGTCGTTCCACGAACTCACCGGTCCGGGTGCGTTCCCCGAGGGGCCGGTGCGAGTGGTGTTCGCCGATCACAACTACACGCCGGACAAGGATCTCGGTCCCCTCGGCGAGCGCTACACCTGGCATTGGGACAACCTCACCGTGCTGACCGACCCCGCCCGCTGACCCGCAGAAGTTCACAGAACTGTCACTCTGCGTGCGCTTTTTTCTTGATTTGGGCCGTCCGAGGTCGATGGATCCCTAACAAAGTGTGGAAAACCATCGTCGTAACACAATCGTAGTACTGCTACGGTGAGTGTGCGGGTTGGAAGGGTCCTTGTATGACGAGCAATCGATTCCGTCAGCGGATTACTGCCATCGTGGCGACCTGTGCATTCACGGTGGTGCTTGTCTCGCCGGCGGCCGGATCGTCGGGTTTCGGCGACACTGCATCCACCGATTTCGCCGCCCCTGCCATCCAGTGGATGGTGGACAGTGGCCTCACAACCGGTACGAGCCCCGGGTGTTTCTCGCCCGACCAGCCCATGGATCGCGGCCAACTCGCCGCCTTCGTCTGGCGCTATCTGGGAGAGCCCGCGGGATCGGGCCATCCCTTCACCGATGTGTCCAGCGGCGACTATTTCGGCGACGCCGTTTCGTGGATGTACGGCGCTGGTTTGACCACGGGTACCTCCCCCACGACCTACTCGCCGGCCCGGATCATCACCCGCGGTGAGTTGGCCACGTTCCTGTGGCGGCTCGATGGCTCCAGATCAGCGCCTGCCAGCGCGTTCACCGATGTCGACCGCTCGAGGTTCTACGCCCGTCCGATCGATTGGATGGTCGACCGGGGTTACACCACGGGCACTTCTGCGGAGACCTTCTCGCCGGACCGGGCTCTCAGCCGCGCCGAGTTCGCCACGTTCCTCTACCGTTTCGCCGGCTCGCCGCACGTCGTGGTGCAACCGGGAGGTGTGTGCGAGGCCACGGGTGTCTCTGACTTCTACGGCGTCAAGGTTTTCGAACAGGACTTCATCGATGTCAACGCCATGTCGACACTGTCGGTTGGAGTGCATCATCGCGATGAGTTCGTGGTCAGCCAGTACAGCTGGGAAGGCGATCATGCCTCAACCGGTGGGGTGAACTGTTCGGCGCCCGAAGAGAAGCGCACGATCCATCGTGACAATCCCGAAGACGCGATCTACATGTGTCACCCGGGCGGCAATCCCGACGCAGGGCATGTGATGACCTCGATCGGCGATACTGCCGGCTATTCCTGGGCCTGGATGACTCCCAACCAGAGCTTCTCTGGAGTCAACGAGGTCCGCTGGGACGTCAATATCACCGATCTCGGCAACCGTCAGTTCACCGAAGTGATGGTCGTGCCGGCCGGAAACTGGGACCCCTACGCATCGGTTCCGTCGCTGCCGTGCCTCGTCGTCACCTTCGCTTTCCCGTGCGACGCCATGTCGTACCCGGGCCTGAACGCCATCGGCACGTCGTCGTTCAACGGCCAACTGATCATTGCGACGCCGGACGGCAACGAAACAGTCCGCGACGGCGCTCCGGGCTCAGACCCGGCACGCACCAGCATCCGAGAGCGCCGCACCCACTTCTTCCGCGACAACGGCAACGGCACGGTGACCTTCGGTCAGGAGCAGGAAAACGGTTCCTATCGCACCGTGACCGCCAACGGGTCATTCCCCGATGGCGAGGTCAAGGTGGTGTTCAAGGATCACGGCTACACGCCGCTCAAGTCGGAGTTCGGATTTCCCTACGGCGAGCCGACCTTCACCTGGCACTGGGACGACCTCATCGTGGCTGTGGACGGCAACACGCTGGGCACCAACTCGTGACCTGCTGTAACGCCGTCAGCCGGTGAGCGCGGCGACGAGCTGATCAGCGATCGCGTCGAGGCCAACGCGAGTGGTCTCACCGTCTGCCCGCACGGTGAACTCGACTTCGCCGTCGGCAAGTGCCTTGGGTCCGATGGTGATCCGGTAGGGGATGCCGATCAGTTCGGCGTCGGCGAACTTCACGCCGGCGCGGGCGTCGCGGTCGTCGAGCAGGACATCGATACGCTTGGCCTTGAGTTCGCTGTAGAGCGCGTCGGCTGCGGCGACGGATGCTTCGTCCTTGAGACTCACGACGGTGATGACCGCCTCGAACGGAGCGACCGCGGCGGGCCAGATGAGTCCGTTGTCGTCGTAGTGGGTTTCGGCGATGGCGGCAACGTTTCGCTCGATGCCGATGCCGTATGAGCCCATGACGAGCGGACGCTGATTGCCATCGGGATCCATGACGTGGGCGCCGAACGCCTCTGCATACATGGTGCCGAGCTTGAAGATGTGGCCGGATTCGATGCAGCGCACGATCTCCAAAGGCGCGCCACAGCTGATGCACGCTTCGCCGGCACTGACGTCGCGTAGGTCCATCCATTCATCGACCGCGACGTCGCGTTCGATGTTGACCCCGCGGTAGTGCCAGTCGTCTTCGTTGGCCCCGGTGGTGAGACCGGCACGACCCTGAAGCACCGGGTCGGCAACGATGCGCAGACCCTTGACACCGACCGCTCCGAGTGAGCCGGGCATGGCGCCCAGCGCCGCCTCGGCTTCCTCGGGAGTGGCGGGGCGGACATCGGTTGCGCCGGTGCCGTCCTGCAGTTTCTGCATGTTGAGTTGGTGATCGCCCCGTACGAGCGCAAGGGTGGTCGTACCGTCGAGCACCATCACCATGGTCTTGATTTGCTGATGGCTAGGGGCACCGCCCTCGACGGCTTCGAGGGCGGCGATCGTGCGGACCCCGGGTGTCGGGAACTTGATGAGATCAGGGAGATCGCGATCAGTGACTGCCGGTAGGGCCGACGATGACCGCTCGACGTTGGCGGCGTAGTCGCAGCTGTTGCAACGCACCACGTCGTCTTCGCCGGCGGGGGACGGCACCATGAATTCCGTCGAGCCGGAACCGCCCATCGCTCCGGACGACGCTTCGACAGGCATGGCGGGAAGGTCGAGCCGGTCGAAGATGCGGACGTAGGCGTCGCGGAGAAGATCGAAGTTCTTGTCGAGCCCGGCTTCATCGAGGTCGAACGAGTACGCGTCCTTCATCGTGAACTCTCGCACCCGCAACAATCCGCTCTTGGGGCGGGGTTCGTCTCGGAACTTGGTCTGGATCTGATACCAGATCTGGGGCAACGACTTGTAGGACGTGATTTCCTGAGCGAGCGTTGCGAAAATCTCTTCGTGGGTCATGCCGAGTACGTTCTCGGCCCCCTTGCGATCGATGACAACGAACTTCTCGTCACCCATGACGTCCCAGCGACCGGACTTCTTCCAGATCGACGCCGGGTGCATGGCGGGGAGGCGGAACTCCTGGCCACCGGCGGCGTCCATCTCTTCGCGGACGATGGCCTCGACCTTGGTGAACACCCGCCAGCCGAGCGGCAGCAGCGAGTAGTGGCCGGCGTGGAGCTGGCGGATGAACCCGCCGCGGACCAGGAGCTTGTGACTGGCCGCCTCCGCATCAGCGGGAGCATCTCGGAGGGTGGGTGTGTGCAGGTTCGACCAGCGCATGGCCGCCAACCGTACCGCGCCGGGTGCATGGCCCGTTCAGAAATAGCCGCGGCGCGAGCCACTCGGTTCCGCATTGCGGTACCGTTCCGTTTCGTGGGAAACGCATCCGCTTCACGCGGCAACAAACAAGGCAAGAAGAAACGCTTCAGTGAGCCGTTGCCCCGTCTGACCACCCCCATGGTCCGCGAAAACGGTGAGCTCCGCCCCGCCAGCTGGGAGGAAGCCCTCGAACGGGCAGCCACCGGGCTCGGCAAGATTCGAGATGAGCTTGGCCCCGAGGGGTTTGCCATGTTCAGCTGCTCGAAATCGACGAACGAGATGAACTACGCGGCGCAGAAGTTCATTCGCACCGCGATGGGGTCGAACAACATCGACTCCTGTAATCGAACTTGACACGCTCCAAGTGTCGTCGGTCTGGCGGCAGTGTTCGGAGCAGGCGGCGGAACGTCGTCCTATACGGAGGTCGAGGAGACAGACGTCATTCTCTTATGGGGTTCCAACGCGCGTGAAGCGCACCCCATCTACTTCCACCATGTCCTGAAAGGGCTCGACAACGGCGCCACGATGTACGCCGTCGATCCTCGCCGTACCTCGTCGGCCAAGTTCGCCGATGTCTGGCTCGGGCTGAACGTCGGCACCGATGTCGCAATGGCGAACGCACTCGGCCGCGAGATCATCGCGGCTGGGCTGGAGAACCGGGAGTTCATCGCTCACTCCTCCCAGGGATTCGAGGCGTACAAGGCGCACGTCGAGCCGTACACACTCGACTACGCGGAGCAGATCACGGGCGTTCCCGCCGAGGCGATTCGTGAGATGGCGCATGCCTACGCCACCGCCGAGACGGCACAGATCCTGTGGACACTTGGGATCACCGAGCACCACAACGGCGTCGACAACGTGAAGTCGCTGTGCAATCTCGCCCTGCTCACGGGCCACGTCGGTCGCTGGGGTTCGGGGCTGGTGCCCCTGCGTGGTCAAAACAACGTGCAGGGCGGTGGCGACATGGGCGCACTTCCCAACAAGTTCCCGGGCTTCCAGGACATCGGTGACCCCGAGGCGCACGCCAAGTTCGAAGCCGTCTACGGGATGGAAATCAATCCCAACCCCGGAATCCATCTCACGCTCATGTTCGAAGCGATGGACGAAGGCAAGATCAAGGGTGCCTACATCATCGGCGAAAACCCTGCCGACTCCGAGGCCGACGTCGACCACGCCCGCAAGTTGCTCTCCGGCCTCGACATCCTCGTGGTGCAGGACATCTTCATGACTCGCACTGCGGAATTGGCCGACGTCGTACTGCCTTCGTCGGTCGGTTGGGCCGAGTGCGACGGCACTGTCACCTCATCGGAGCGGCGTGTGCAGCGAGTGCGCGCAGCCGTGCCGGCTCCAGGGGAGTGCCGCCACGATCACGACATCATCGGCGAGCTTGCCCGTCGGCTCGGTGTCGACTGGGGGAACCCGACCCCCGAAGAGTTGTGGGACGAGCTCCGCGGGCTCTCGCCGCTGCATCAGGGCATGAGCTGGGATCGTCTCGAGGCGGAGGGCGGCCTGCAGTGGCCGTGTCCCACGATCGACCATCCGGGCAGTCCGTTCCTGCATGGTTGGCTGTGGGAGGACGACCTCGGAGGTCGCGATCCATCGCCTTTCTCTGTCACCGAACACGAGGGCCCGAAAGAGCAACTCACGGCCGAGTTCCCGCTGCGCTTGACCACCGGCCGCGCTCTCGACTCGTACAACACCGGCGTGCAATCCGGCGGCTTCGAGAACCCGATTCGGTATGGCGACGCCCTCGACATCAACCCGGTTGATGCCGCTGAGCTCAACATCGAGAACGGCGAACGAGTACTCGTCACATCGCCACGTGGGTCCGTCGAGATGGACGTTCGGGTTCAGCCCGATATCCCGATCGGGCTCACCTTCACCACGTTCCACTTCCCGGATCTGGTCGACATCAATCTGATAACCAACGACGAATGGGACCGCGACTCCGGCACCGCCGAGTTCAAAGCCGCATCCATCCGAGTGGAGAAGCTCCTTGGTCCACGGAGTGAAGGCTGAGCACCAATGGCTGATCTGTACATCTCCGAGGACACCGCTGACGCCGCCGAGATCGCCGCGGTTGATGCCGCGCTCGGTGGTCGATTCGTGGTGCTGCACGAATCCGAGCGCCTGGTCCGGGCCGGCACCGCCAAGCGTCACGGGCATCGTCATTTGCTCCTACCTGCGCTTCACGCCCTCCAGAACGCCAAGGGCTGGATCAGCCCTGGTGGTCTCAACCATGTGTGCGAGGCCCTGCAGGTACCCCCGGCAGAGGCCTATGGCGTCGCCACCTTCTACGAGATGTTTCGTGTCGAAGAACCCGGACACGCCGGCGATGTCACCCACGTGTGCGTCGACGCTGCCTGCCAGATTGCGGGCAGCGCGGAGAAGATCGCGGAGCTGAAGGCGTCAGGTGGCAACGTCCACGAGTCGCCCTGTCTCGGTCAATGTGAGAAGGCCCCGGCCATCTTCGTTCAGGGGGTGGCCGGGCCTGACTCTGTCCCCGCCGACAGCGAGCCCCTTCAATTCCATCAGCAGGGCGACTCCTCTCTGCGGCTCCTGAAGCGCATCGGCGTGGTCGACGCGACCTCGCTCGACTCATACCGTGAGCAGGGCGGCTACGAGGCCATGGAGGCAGCCGTCGCCATGGGTGCCGAAGCCGTTTGCACCGCGGTCGCCGACTCCGGCCTGTCCGGACGCGGTGGTGCCGCGTTCCCCACCGGCATCAAGTGGCGCGCCGTTGCCGCTGAGCAGGGGCGTCCGAAGCATGTGGTCGCCAATTGCGACGAATCCGAGCCCGGTACCTTCAAGGACCGGTTCGTCATGGAGAACGATCCCTTCTCCCTGATCGAGGCGCTGACAGTGGCCGGCTTCGCCACTGGCGCCGAGAACGGCTGGATCTACATCCGCGGTGAATACCCGTTGGCCACCGCTCGGCTCGAGAACGCCATCGCTCAATGTCGCGAGGCCGGACTGCTCGGCGGGAACGCCGCCGGATCGGGCCACCCATTCGACATCGAGTTGCGCCGCGGCGCCGGCGCGTACATCTGCGGCGAAGAGACGGCCCTGTTCGCGTCGCTCGAAGGCTTCCGCGGCGAACCCCGGAGCAAGCCGCCGTTCCCGACCACCCATGGGCTCTTCCAAGAGCCCACCGCCATCAACAATCCTGAGACGCTGCTCAACGCACTCGACATCCTGTTGATCGGCGCCGAGGAGTACCGCAGCCGCGGCACGGAGCGTTCCCCTGGTACGAAGCTGCTCTGCCTCAGCGGACAGATCGCCAAGCCGGGTGTCTACGAGGTGGAGTTCGGCACGACCCTTGACCAGGTCATTGATCTGGCCGGAGGCCTGACCGGAAACGGCGAGCTCGCTGCGATCTTGATGGGTGGGGCGGCCGGCTCCTTCGTTGGCCCCGATGCGCTCGACATGCCGCTCACGCTCGAAGACACTCGCGAACGCGAGACGACCCTCGGTTCGGGTGTCATCATGCCGTTCACGACCGAGATCGACATGGTCGATGTGCTCGTGCGGATCTCTGCGTTCTTCCGCAACGAATCGTGTGGTCAGTGTGTGCCCTGCCGGGTCGGCACGGTCCGCCAGAACGAGACGATGGTTCAGCTGCAACGTACGGGGTCGCTCACGTCCGAACGTCTGGCGCTCGTCGACGACATCGCTCAGGTGATGGTCGACGCCTCCATCTGTGGTCTCGGCCACACTGCCGCTTCTGCCATCAACTCCGCGATCGCGCTGGGTCTCGTCCCCGGGGCAGCCCGCGGAAGTGGGGAATCATGACCATTCTCGAAACGAAGGTTGCCCTCAGGATCAATGGTGAGGCGGTCGAGGTCCCCGCGGGAACATCGATCCACAAGGCGTGTGAGTCGGCGGGGATCGACACGCCGACGCTGTGCTGGGCGGAGAATCTCACACCGGTCAACGTTTGCCGCGTCTGTGTGGTCGAGGTCGAGGGCAGCCGGGCGCTGGTGCCATCGTGCGCTCGCCCCGCCGAGGAAGGCATGGTGGTCGAGACCGACTCGGAGCGCGTTCGACACAGCCGCAAGATGGTGCTCGAATTCCTCGGTTCCGGCGTCAATCTCGAACAGGCGCCCGAGCTTCACGAATGGATGCAGCGCTACGGCGCTGAGCCCGAACGTTACGACCAGTACGAGATGCCGGCCGTTCGAATGGGCGACGCCCCGAAGATCCAAGACAACCTCTTCATCCGTGACTACGACCAATGCGTTCTTTGCTACAAGTGCGTCTCGGCATGCGGCGACGATGCTCAGCACAGCTTTGCCATCGCGGTGAGCGGTCGCGGTTTCGGCGCCCGCATTTCGACGGAGTACGACACCCCGTTGCCTGATTCGGCCTGCGTCTACTGCGGCAACTGCATCGGCGTCTGTCCGACGGGAGCGATCCAGTTCAAGACCGAGTTCGATCTGCGGGCGGCCGACGATTGGCGCCCCGACGATCAGGACGTGACCCGTACGATCTGCTCGTACTGCGGTGTGGGCTGCAACCTGGAGCTCCACACCCAGGACGAAAAGATCATCAAGGTCACATCCCCGTCGGATCATTCCGTCACCAACGGCCACCTCTGCATCAAAGGTCGTTTCGGCTGGCAGTACGTACAACCCGACGAACCCCCGCTGAACGCCTAACGCACGCTGGGGACAGACCCCAGCGTGCGTTAGTGATCGGCTTGCGTCAGGAGGTAACGCCCGCCAGATCGTCGCGGAGCCGCTGGACCGCGGTCTGTTCGATCCGAGTGCCGACCTCGGGGTGCTCCGTCAGCAGCTGACCGAACTCTTCGAGCGAGAAGATCAGCACCTGGCAGTCGGTACGGGCCTTTGCCGTCGCCGTACGTTCGTGGTCGCCGACGATCATCGCGATCTCGCCCACGAGTTCGCCTTCGCCGATCGAGCCGATGAACTTGCCGTCGCGTTCGACGTCAACCTCGCCGGACACGATGAAGAAGCATTCACGCCCTCGGGCTCCCTGGGTGGTGATTTGGCGCCCGGCTTCGACAAAGAGATCGCTGGCAAGCCGAGAGATCTTCTTCAGATCCTTCTTGGTGCAGTTGGCAAAGACAGCGAACTGGCTGAGGTCGATGGCAGTCATGAGTAATTCCCCCTGTTTCGTGTCTCATCACCATCGCGTCAGAGATCGCGGAGCGCAGCGTCCGGGGACCCAGGCGGCTGGGTACGAATACTCAGTCAGCTATTCGACGGCACCGCAGGACTTCGGCAATGATCCCGCCATGGGCGAGTGGTTGACCGACGACATTCGAGAGGAGTTCCGGGCCCTTGGCTCCTCGCGAACCCTGATCGAACGCGACACGCTCTTTCGGGAGGGCGACGAGCCGTACGACGTACTCCTCATCGAATCCGGCGAACTGAAACTCGTCACGACCGCGTCGAATGGCACGGAGCTGGTGTTGGATGTGGTGGGACCCGGCGAGGTGATCGGAGAGCTCTCGGCGGTTGATGGAGCGACACGATCGGCAACAGCGGTGGCGCTCACCGACGTGAGCGTCACCGCGGTGCGCTCGGAAGTGTTCATGGATTTCCTCTTGGAGAAGCCCGGATCGATGCGCCAGCTCTTCCGCGTGACCATTCAGCGGCTCCGGGAGTCCAACGCCAGACAACTCGAGTACGCAAGTGCCGATGCGCTCGGTCGGGTCTGTCACCGACTCGAGGACATCGCGGCGCGGTCCGGGGCGCCGCCGAACGAGCCGACTTCGATCGAGCTGCGGCTCACCCAGGCGGAGTTCGCCCAGTGGTGCGGCCTCTCGCGCGAAGCCGTGGTGAAGGCGTTCCGCAAGCTTCGCACCCTCGGATGGGTGGAGCAGGAGGGCGGGTCGGTGACGCTCAACGAGCGCATTGGTCTTCGGGCGAGGGCAGCGCAGTAGGTTCGTCGGCATGACGGATGTGCAGCAAGGTTTCAAATGGGTTGGCACGCGATCGATCCGACCTGACGGGGTCGAGAAGGTCACGGGTCGGGCGAGGTTCTCCGCCGACCTGATGTTGCCGGGCATGTTGGAGGGGGCGGTGACCCGTTCGCCGCACCCTCACGCACGAATCCTGTCGATCGACACCGCGGCCGCCGAGGCGATGCCTGGCGTTCGAGCCGTCATCACGGGCGCCGATCTGCCCGATCTCCGCGACACCGATGCCGACGTCGGCATGGTCGATCGATCCTTGAACGTGATGGCTCGGGACAGAGTCTTGTATCACGGGCACCCCGTTGCGGCCGTCGCGGCCACATCGCGAGCGCTCGCCCGTGCCGCGGCAGCCGCGATCGAAGTCACCTATGAGCTGCTTCCTCACGTGCTCACCGTTGATGAGGCCATGGCGCCGCAAGCGCCGGTGCTGCATGAGGGTTATGAGGGTGGTGGAAACGTCGCGAAGACGATGACCATGGACCGTGGTGACCTGGAGATCGGTTTCGCCGAGGCTGATGTGGTTGTCGAGCGGGAGTTCACCACCAAACCGGTTCACCAGGGCTACATCGAGCCCCACGCCGCTGTGGCCGACGCCAGCGAGGACGGCCGCACCCACGTGTGGGTCTCATCGCAGGGTCATTTCTCGATCCGGGCCCAGGTCGCTGCAGTTCTCGCTCGAGACGTGTCGCAGTTCAAGGTGACACCTGCTGAGATAGGTGGCGGCTTCGGGGGGAAGACCACGATCTATCTCGAACCGCTGGCCGTCGTTCTCTCGACC